>NZ_JAEBEI010000014.1:0-281070 GCF_046548775.1 Amycolatopsis sp. cmx-4-61
CCTACCGGTCCGGACCGGCAGCAAGTCTTCGATCAACGCCCACTGATCATCGGAGAGCAACTGAAACCGCGACACGACCAGCAGCATCCCAGCAGCCAGCCGGAACTTTTGTCAGACACGCCCTAGGCCCGCGCGAGGAACTCCTCCGCGATGTCCAGGGGGTTCCGCTTCTCCTCGGTGAACTCGACGTTGAGCCGCGTGAGTGCCGAAGTCGTCAGCGCCGCCGAGACGCGGTTCAGCGCGGCCACCTCGGCCGGGGAGAGCGTCCCCCGCGCGACCAGCGGCACGATGTTCTGGGCGGGGAACATGTTCTTGTCGTCGACCAGCGGCACGAACCCGTTCGCCGCGATCGTCGACGACGTGCTGAACAGGTCCGCCACCTGCACGTCCCCGGACTTCAGGGCGGCCACCGTCACCGGCCCGCCCGTGTCCGTCGTGCGGATTTCCTTGAACTCGCAGCCGTACAGCGTCTTGATCTTGTCCTTCCAGCGGCTGCTCCACTGGCCCGGGCCGCCGAACACCAGCTCGCGGCAGCGCTTCCCCAGGTCCGAGAACGTCTTCACCCCCGAGGACGCCAGCTGCGGGCCGACGACGAGCAGGTCCTTGTCCTCGGCCGGCGCCTGGTCCAGCACCTCGAACCCGGGCGGGATCTTCCGCTTCAGCTGCGCGTAGACGTCCGGGGACGTCGTCGCGGTCGTGTCCTTGTCGAAGTACCGCAACAGGTTCCCGCTGTAGTCGGGCACGACCGACAGCGATTTGTCCTGCAGCGCCTTGACGACGACCTCCCGGCTGCCGACCGGCGGCCGGACGGTCACGTTCGCCGCGCCGGCGTTCCGGAGCGCCCCGGCGTAGATCTGGGCCAGCAGCAGGCTTTCCCCGACGTCGGACGCGCCGATGATGATGTCGCCCGAAGCGCCACCCTCGCCGCCGCCCGCCAGCGGGTTCCCGCAGCCGGCGGCCAGCACCAGGACGGTGACCAACGAAACCAGCCGCTTCACGCCGTCACCTTCTTCACGGCCGCCGCGAGCCGGACACCCCGGGGTACCAGCGCCCGGTTCAGCAGGGCGAAGGCCACGTCCAGAACGATGGCGAGCAACGTGGTCAGCAGCGCACCCGCAATCACCTCGGAATAGTCCAAAATGGCCAGTCCGTCCAGCAGGAACCGGCCGAGGCCACCGAGTCCGACGTACGCGGCCACCGCGGCGGTCGCGACCAGCTGGAGGACGGCGTTGCGGATGCCGCCGAGCACGAGCGGCAGGGAGATCGGCACCTCCACCTGCCACAGCCGCTGCCAGCCGGTCATGCCGACCCCTTCGGCGGCGTCGACCACGCCGTGGTCGGTCGCCTGCAGCCCGGCGTAGGTGCCGGCCAGGATCGGCGGCACGGCCAGCACGACGAGCCCGATGATCGTCGAGGTGACGCTCTCGGTGAAGAGCAGGAACAGGAACGTGACGAGCCCCAGCGTCGGCAGCGCGCGGATGGCGTTGCCGGCGCTCACCAGCGCGACGCCACCGCGGCCGGTGTGGCCGACGAACAGACCCAGCGGAACCGCGATGACCAGCGCGATCACCAGAGACAACGCCGTATAGCCGAGGTGCTCCAGCAGCCGCTGCGGGATGCCGTCGGGCCCGGACCAGTGCGCCGGGTCGCCGAACCAGCGGAACAGATCGGTGATCACGACGCCCCCACCCGGGTCCACGGTGTCAGCAGGTTTCGCGCGCCCACCAGGACGAGGTCGACGACCAGCGCCAGCAGCAGCGTCAGCACGATGCCGACCACGATCGGCGAGAAGTACTCGCGCTGGAAGCCGTCGGTGAACAGCACCCCGAGGCCGCCGGTGCCGATCAGCGCGCCCACGCTGACCAGGCTGATGTTGCTGACCGACGCGACGCGCACGCCGGCCGCCAGCACCGGCACGGAAAGCGGCAGCTCGACGGCCAAGAAGCGCCGCACCGGCTTGTACCCGACCGCGGTCGCGGCGGCGATCACCGGCGGCGGCACCGCGTCGAGGGCGTCGAGCACCGGCCGCACCAGCAGCGCGGTGGTGTAGATGGTCAGCGCGACGACGACGTTGACGCTGTCCAGGATCTTCGTCCCGATCAGGCCGGGGATGACGACGAACAGCGCGAGCGACGGGATCGTGTACAGCAGGTTCGCCAGCACCATCAGCACCTGCCGCGCGGGCCGCCAGCGGTGGCCGAGCCAGCCCGCCGCGATCGCCAGCACGACGCCGAGCACGAGCGGGAGCAGCGCCAGGTACACGTGGTCGCCCAGGTCACCGAGGATCTGGCCGCGGTTGTTCGCGCTCCCGAGGTAGCGCCCGAGCTCGTCGAAGAAGCTCATGACGCCTGGGGCGCGCCTTCGATGACGTCCAGCACCTGGCGCGCGACCACGGCGCCCAGTACCCGGTGTTCATCGTCGACGACCACGCCGAGACTGGCGGGCGAGGACAGCGCCGCGTCCAGCGCGCCCCGGATCGGCGTCCCCCGCACCCAGAGCGAGCCACCGGCGACGAGGTCGTCTTCGCTCAGCTGTCCGTCCACAGTGGAGTCCGGCGGCAGCCAGCCGCGGGGTTGCTTGTCGGCGTTGACCGCGAGCCGCCAGCCGCCGCCCGGGGAGACGGCGGAGCCGATCTCGACCAGCTCGAGCTCCTTGACCTCGACGCCTTCGGCGGAGAGGAACGACAGGCCGCGGTAGCCGCGGTCCCGGCCGACGAACGAAGCCACGAAGTCGTCCACCGGGTGACGCAGGACGTCGGCGGGCGTGCCGTACTGGGCGAGCTTGCCGCCGACGCGCATCACCGCGACCTTGTCGCCGAGCCGGACGGCCTCGTCGATGTCGTGCGTGACGAACACGATCGTCTTACCCAGCTGCGACTGCAGCCGCAGCAGCTCGTTCTGGAGGTCCTCGCGCACGATCGGGTCGACCGCGGAGAACGGCTCGTCCATCAGCAGTACCGGCGAGTCCGCGGCGAGCGCGCGGGCGACGCCGACGCGCTGCTGCTGGCCGCCGGAGAGCTGGGCCGGGTACCGCTTGCCGAGCTCGACCGGCAGGCCGATGATCTCCAGCAGCTCGGCGGCCCGCTTGCGCGCCTTCGCCTTGTCCCAGCCGGAAAGCAGGGGCACGGTGGCGATGTTGTCCAGCACCGTCCGATGTGGAAAGAGCCCGGCGTGCTGGATGACGTAGCCGATGCCGCGGCGCAGCAGCGCCGGGTCGCCCTCGGCGACGTCCTTGCCGTCCAGCAGCACCTGCCCGGCGGTCGGCTCGACCATCCGGTTGATCATCCGCAGCGACGTCGTCTTGCCGCAGCCGGACGGGCCGACGAACACGGTGATCGTGCCGTCCTCGACCGTCAGGCTCAGCTTGTCGACGGCGACCGTCCCATCCGGATACTGCTTGGTCACGTCGCGGAATTCGATGGTCACTGCCACTCCCCATGTCCCGGTCCGTTCGACCGTAGCCGAGTCGGCGGCGGTTGGCACGGTGTTCCGGCAGGTGGCCACTACGCTGTGGAGCCGTGACCGCCCTCGACGACGTCCTCGCCGCGCACGGCGTCGGCGTCCGCCCGCTGTACCGCGTCCTGGACCTGCTGCGCACGGGCGACCACGATCTCGGTGAGCTGGTGCGGCTGTCGACGGCGCCGCGGCGGAGCGTCGAGGCCGTCCTCGCCGCCCTCGGCGACGACCTGGACCGCAGCGGCGACCGCCTGCGCATCGCCCCCGGCGTCGCGGCGTCGTACCTGCAGTACGGCGCGCCCCGCTACCCCGACCCGCTCGACGAGGCCGTCGCGACGCACGAACTGCTGCCGAAGGTCGCCGAGTGGGTGGCCGAGGTGCCGCCGCCGCTGGCCGCGCTCGACCACGTGCAGGCGACGCCGGAGACCGTGCTGCGCCGCGCGCTCTGGCTGGCCGCGCAGTACGACCTGACCTCGGCGCGGCTGCTGTTCCTCGGCGACCACGACCTGACGTCCCTGGCGGTGCGGGCGGTCTGCCCGTCGGCGGCGCTGACCGTCGTCGACCTCGACGAGCGCGTCCTCGCCCACCTCGACGACCGCAGCGGCCGCGAGATCCGGACCGCGCACGCGGACCTGCGCGTCGGCCTGCCGCCGGCGCTCGCGGGCCGGTTCGACCTCGTGTTCAGCGATCCGCCGTACACGCCCGAAGGCATGGGCCTGTTCGCGGCGCGCGGGGTGCAGGCGCTGCGGGAGCCGAGCGAGGGACGGCTGCTGCTGGCGTACGGCTACAGCCCGCGCCACCCGGCGCTGGGCGCGCAGGTGCAGCGGTCGCTGGCGACGCTCGGGCTGACGTTCGAGGCGATCCTGCCCGGTTTCCACCGGTACTTCGGGGCGCAGGCGATCGGCAGCGCGGCGGACCTGTACGTCTGCCAGCCGACGGCGAAGGCCAAGAAGATGCGCAGCGGCAAGGCGATCTACACGCACGGACCGCAGTCGGTGGAGGCGGCGGGGACGAAACCGGCCCTGCTGGAGCAGCTCAGGGAGATCGCGGCGGCCGGCGGCCTCGCGCCGGAGTCGCGGCCGGTCGACTGGTCGATCTCCGGCCCCGAGGGCGACGCGGTCGCGATGGACCTCTCGGCCGACCCCGGCCCGTGGCTGCTGCGGACGCTCTTGGGCACGAACGCCCGGCGCCTGGCGCTGCTCGTGCCGAATGCCCACCCGGACCTGGCGGACCAGGCTTCGCAAGAGGCGTTGGCGTCACTCGTCCGGGGGAAGTACGCACTGCGGTACCTGCGCAGCACCCCGGACAACCGGCACGCGGTGGTGGTCGCGGACGCGGTGGAGCACCAGGACGAGGTCCTCACCCGCGCCCACGCCCGCCTGGCGAACGTGGCCCTCGACGTCCCCGAAGACCTGGTGGACCTCCGCCTGGTCGACGTCCCCCGCCACCGCCTGGCCGAACTCCTGGCCTGAAAGCGCCCCAATGTGGCCTTCGGTGCGTCTGACGCACCGAAGGCCACATTGGGGCGCTTGAGACTCAGGCCGTGACGCCGTCGGCTTCCGCCGCCTTCGCCACCGCGGCCGCGACCTCCGGGGCCACCCGCGGGTCGAGCGGCGACGGGACGATCCGGTCCGGGCCCAGGTCGTCCATCGCCACCGAGACGATCGCCTCGGCCGCCGCCAGCTTCATGTTCTCGGTGATCGCCCGCGCGCCGGAGTCCAGCGCACCGCGGAAGACGCCCGGGAACGCCAGGACGTTGTTGATCTGGTTCGGGAAGTCGCTCCGCCCGGTGGCCACGATGGACGCGTACCGCGCGGCCACCGCCGGGTGCACTTCCGGGTCCGGGTTGGACAGTGCGAACACGATGCCGCCGCCCGCCATCCGCCCGAGCAGCGACTCGTCGATCGTCGCGCCCGACAGGCCGAGGAACACGTCGGCGCCTTCCAGCGCCTCCGCCAGGCCGCCCTTCAGGCCGGCCTTGTTCGTCGTCGCGGCCAGCCGTTCCTTGACCGGGTTCAGGCCCTCGCGGCCGGCGTGGATGATCCCGCGCGAGTCGAGCACCGTGACGTCGCCGATGCCGGCTTCCTGGAGGATCTTCGCGCAGGCCACGCCCGCCGCGCCGGCACCGGAGACGACCACGCGCTGGTCGGCGATCGCCCGGTCGAGCACCAGGTTCGCCCCGCGCAGCGCGGCCAGCGTCACGATCGCCGTGCCGTGCTGGTCGTCGTGCATGACCGGGCAGTCCAGCGCTTCCTTGAGCTTGTCCTCCAGCTCGAAGCACCGCGGAGCGGAGACGTCCTCGAGGTTGACGGCCCCGTACGACGGCCGCAGCCGCACCAGCGTCTCGACGATCTCGTCGACGTCGGTCGTGTCGAGCACCAGCGGGATCGAGTCGAGGCCGCCGAAGGTCTTGAAGAGCACCGACTTGCCCTCCATGACCGGCAGCGACGCGCTGGCCCCGATGTCACCGAGGCCGAGCACCGCCGTACCGTCGCTGACCACGACGACCAGCCGGTCCGCCCACGTGAAGCGCTTGGCCTTCGCGGCGTCCTCGGCGATCGCCCGGCTCACCTTCGCCACACCGGGGGTGTAGGCGATCGAAAGGTCACGCGGGCTGGAAATCGGGCGGGTGGCCGCCACCGAGAGCTTGCCGCCCTCGTGCCCGGTGAAGATCTCTTCGTCGGTGACCGGCGCGACGGTGCCGGTGGGGTCGGTCATGGGGTTTCCTGTCGTCGTTTCCGTCATTCCCCCAGTGGGAATGACGGAACTCGCGGATCGGACTTGGGTCACTGGAATTTCTCCTGGGCATGCGGCTGGGACCACGGTGGCAAGGGGAAACCGTGGGGGATCCCGGCACGGCAGCCCAGCGCGGTAGCGCCGGCCTGTCGGCGAGGCGTCACGACGGCCATCGGTGCCTTGGGTCTGGCGATGGCCGCGGACGCGGCGGTTCGTTCATTGTGACAGGTCCCCGGCCGCCGGGGACCCCTCGGTGCGGTTGATGTCACACCGGCCGCGATTTCCCGGCAATTCCCAAGACGTCCGTCCGGTTTTGTTGGGCGCCCGATAAGGTGACGCCATGCAATTCCGCCGGCTGAGCGTCCCGGACGCCTTCGAGTTCTCCCCCCGGGCGTTCCCCGACGACCGGGGCCTGTTCGTCGCCCCCTTCCAGGAGGACGTCTTCCACGCGGCGGTCGGCCACCCCCTGCGGCTCGGCCAGTCGAACCACAGCGTGTCCCGGCGCGGCGCGATCCGCGGCATCCACTTCGCCGACACCCCGCCCGGCCAGGCCAAGTACATCTACTGCCCGCGCGGGTCGCTGCTCGACGTCGTCGTCGACCTCCGGGTCGGGTCGCCGACCTTCGGGCAGTGGGACTCGGTCGTGCTGGACTCGCGGGAATTCCGCGCGATGTACCTCGCCGAGGGCCTCGGCCACGGTTTCGTCGCCCTCGAGGACGACACCGTGATGTCGTACTTCTGCTCCGAGCCGTACAACCCCGCGGGCGAGCACGGCATCACGCCGCTCGACCCCGTGCTGGACCTGCCCTGGCCCACCGACATCGAGCCGATCATGTCCGACAAGGACCGCGAAGCGCCCACCCTGGCCGAGGCCCGCGAGCAAGGCCTGCTCCCGGTGTACGCGGACTGCGTCGCCTACTACGACAAGCTGCGCTCGGCGAACTGATCCCACTCCGGCCGCCGGGCCGCTTGCGCTTTTAGTAAGCGCGCATATAGTCTGTCCGCATGGCACTTTACGAGTACGAGCACAGCGAGACGTCCACCGCACCCGCCGCCGCGATCTGGCCGCTCTGGGCCGACACCGCCCGCTGGCCGGAGTGGGACGAAGGCGTCCGGTCCGTCGTCATCGAAGGCCCGTTCACCGTGGGAACCAGCGGCACGATGACCATGGACGGCATGCCGCCGATCCCGTTCACCCTCACCGAGGTCAACGAGGGCCGGAGCTTCACCGACGAGACCGGGCTCCCGGACGCGCACCTGCGGTTCGAGCACGTGCTGACCGACATCGACGGCGGCACGCGGATCACCTACCGCGTCACCATCGACGGCCCGGAGGGGTTCGGGCCGCAGGTCACCTCGGACACCCCGGACGCGATGCGCGCGCTCGCCCGGCTCGCCGAAGCTGAGACATCCGGGGCTTCGCCCCGCGCCGGGGGCTCCACCACCCGGAACCCCCGGAGGGCAGGATCGCGGGTATGACCGCCCCGGAGTCCCGCCTGCCCGGCCCCGAGCGCAGCCCCGGCTTCCTGCTGTGGCGCGTGACACTGGCCTGGCAGCGGGCGATGCGGGCCGCACTGGCCCCGCACGACCTCACGCACGTCCAGTTCGTGCTGCTGACGACGACGTGGTGGCTCACCCGCGCGGGCGAGCCACCCACGCAGCGGCAGCTGGCCGACCAGGCGGGCACCGACACGATGATGACCAGCCAGGTCGTCCGCAAGCTGGCCGACCGCGGCCTGCTCGCGCGCACCGACGACCCGGCCGACGCCCGCGCGAAGCGCCTCGAAGTCACCCCGGCCGGCCTGGAACTGGTCGCGAAGGCGCTGAAGGACGTCGAGGCCGCGGACGCCGAGTTCTTCGCGGCGACCGACGACGGCTTCGTCGACGCGCTGGCCCGGCTCGGCCCGTGACGAATCCCGGGGCTCCCCTGGGGGCGATCCCGGATGCCCGGGCGTGCCCGCGCGAGCAGGCTCACGGCCATGAAATTCCTCGCACTGGGGGCGGCCGCGGTCGCACTGGCTCTGACACCGGGCACCGCATCCGCCGACGAGCTGCCGACATTCGACTTCACCGACTGCCCCGCGCCGCCCGCGAACGCCGACCCGGGTACCTGGCGCTGTGAAGCGTTCGTCTCCCAAGGGAAGCTGACCATCGGCGACCGGGTGATCCCGCTGGGGGAACTGCGGCTGACCTTCAGCGAGGGCCGGGTGGACGGCCGGTACGCGCAGGAGTTCGGCGCGCTGCGGCACGCGCCGGCGACCGTCCCGGGGCTCGCCGGGACGACGCTCCAGCTGCGCTACGGCGGCTACTCGGACTTCCAGGGCAACGACACCCGCCGCGGCGAGCTCGACGTCTACGCGGTGCTGCGGCACCCGTTGCTGCGCAAGGGATGCAGCATCGGCACGGCGGCCGCGCCGCTGCACACCGTCGTCCACGACGACCCGGCGCTGCCGCCGACCGTGCTCTCCAAGAACCCGCCGACCGTCCACTTCGGCGTCGTGGACCCCGCGCTCGCGCTCCCGGCCACGCACGGGTGCGGGCCACTCGGCAAGCTCGTGGACTCCCGGCTCGGCCTGCCGTCGCCGTCCGTGTTCCACCAGACGACGTACGTGCAGTACAAGCAGCTCTAACGCTTCTTCGGAGTCACCCAGACGGTGATGGCCCCGGTGACCACGGGCTCGCCGTGCGTGTCCGAAATGGTCACCGGGACTTCGAGGTCGAAGCCGTCGTCGCCGAATTCCGGCAGTTCGGGCAGCGCGGCCACCGCGCGCAGGCCCGTCCCGGCCTTCGCTACGTACTGGACGTTCATGCCCTTCGGCAGCCAGCGGTGTGTCGTGGGGACGGTGGCTTCGGCAAGCATGCCCATCGCGATTTCCGCGAGGTTGCAGGCGGCGATCGCGTGGAACGTGCCGATGTGGTTGTGGACACCCCACCACTTCGGCGCGGTCACCTCGCAGTGACCCGGACGCAGCTCGCGCACCGCGGGCAGCACCGTGCGGAAGTACGGCACCCGGAGGCACATCGCGGCGCTGAACAGCGGTTTCCCGCCCGGCTTCCCGGCCAGCTTCTGCCACAGCGCGAAGGTCGGCGTCACGGACATGGGTTCTCCTCGAGCTAAGCTACCGTTCAGTAGCTAAGCAGACGGCCAGCCGCCGCGCAAACCGCCGGATATATTCGGGCCCGTGACCAACCGTCTCTTCCTCCTCCGGCACGGGCAGACCGAATGGTCGCTGAACGGGCGGCACACCGGCCGCACGGACATCCCGCTGACGCCGGCGGGCGAAGGCCAGGCCCGCGCCGCGGGCGGCACCCTCCGCAGCCTGGTGGGCGGCCCGTCGCTGGTGCTCTCGAGCCCGCGCGCCCGGGCGCTGCGCACGGCCGCGCTGGCCGGGCTGCGCGTCGACGAAGTCACCGAGGACCTCGCCGAGTGGGACTACGGCGACTACGAAGGCGTCACCACGCCGAAGATCCGCGAGACCGTGCCGGGCTGGACGGTCTGGACCCACCCGAGCCCCGGCGGCGAAAGCGCCGCGGACGTCTCCGCCCGCGCGGACCGCGTGCTGGACCGGGCCCGCCGCGACATCGAAACGGGTGACGTGATCCTGGTCGGCCACGGCCACTTCAGCCGGGTGCTGGTGGCCCGCTGGCTCGGCCTGCCCGCCACCGCCGGCGTCCACTTCGGACTGGACGCGGCGGGCATCGCGGTGCTCGGCGACGAGCGCGGCGAACCCCAGATCGAACACCTCAACCTGCTGCCCGCGGAGGACTGACGTGCCCGACGACCGCATCCGCCGCATCCGCCCCGAAGACGTCGAGGCGGCCGTCGGCCTGGTCTACGACCTGGCCGAGTACGAGCGCGCGCCGGACGAATGCCACCTGACCCCGGAGCAGCTGCACGAGGCACTGTTCGGCGAGGCGCCGAAGCTGTTCGGGCACGTGGCCGAAGTGGACGGCGAGATCGTCGGCTTCGCGGTCTGGTTCCTGAACTTCTCGACCTGGCGCGGGGTGCACGGCATCTACCTGGAGGACCTGTACGTGCGGGCCTCCCACCGCGGCTCCGGCCTGGGCAAGGCCCTCCTGGCGGCCCTGGCGGCCGAGTGCGTCGCGAACGGCTACGCCCGGCTCGAGTGGTCGGTCCTGGACTGGAACCCGGCCACGGAGTTCTACAAGGCCCTGGGCGCGGAGCCGATGGACGAGTGGACGGTCAACCGCCTGACGGACGAGCCCCTGAAGGCCCTGGCCGCCCAGGCCTAGCCTTCTTCGTGGCCTTCGCGCTCGGCGCGGCGGCCCGCCAGGCCGCCGCGTTCGGCGGCCTCCGTCTCCGTCTCGCCTTCGCGCAGGTCCAGCGCCCAGGCCCGGGACGGCCGCCGGAACAGCAGCACCAGCGCCGCGACGCCCAGCAGCGCGACCGGCACACCCCACCCCGGCTCGCCGGACGGGCCCAGCAGGTACCAGCCGAGGCCGATCACGATCAGCGCGATCACCACGCCGGGCGAGCGCGCCCACGTCCGGCCCAGCACCAGCCCGGCCGACGCGGCCAGGAACGCCAGCGCCACCACGATGAACGTGCCCGCCTCGACGAAGATGTTGTTGCCCGGCTGCGCGGGCGCACCCAGCCCGTTCACCAGCACGATCACCCCGAACACCAGCAGGGCGAGCGACGGCACCGCGGTGACCACGCCGGCCAGCCGGACCTCACGGGGAGCGGGCGAGAGCTTCACTGCGGCGGCCTTCCGGGGTCCTTTGCGGGAGCACAGTGGACTCCACCTGGGCGAGTCACCGTGCGTGAGCTCTTTCGATCGTATGCCACCCGGTCGGCCGTTTTCCCCGGGCCGCCCGCGCGTCGAAAATCGGGATGTCGTCGATGAGCGGGCGGTCGGCCCGGGTGCACTTGTCACGACGAGCGGACACTCGCGCACGAAGGAGGACCGCCCGGCACAGGGTCTCGAAGGTGCTGTTCCCCGGGGTTGCGCCCGTCACCATGCGGCGCCGGAAGGTTCTCGGGCCGCCGGAAGTCACTTACCCTGCGGTAATGCGCGCAATCCTCGTCGTGAACCCCCAGGCCACCTCGACCACCGCGGGTGGCCGGGACGTGCTGGCGCACGCGCTCGCCAGCCAGGTCAAGCTGGACGTGGTCGAGACGGACTACCGCGGCCACGCGATGGCCGTCGCGCGCTCGGCCGCGCGGGACGGCATCGACCTGGTCGTGGCGCACGGCGGCGACGGCACGGTCAACGAGGTCGTCAACGGCCTGCTGGCCGACGCCGACGGCGACCCCGCCCGAATCAGCCACGTTCCTTCCCTCGGCGTCGTGCCCGGCGGCTCGGCCAACGTCTTCGCGCGGGCCCTCGGCATCTCCGCCGACTCCTTCGAGGCCACCCACCAGCTGCTCAACGCGCTGGAGAACGACCGCTCGCGCCGCGTCGGGCTCGGACTGGCCGACGGGCACTGGTTCACCTTCAACTCCGGCCTCGGCTGGGACGCCGACGTCGTCGGCCGGGTCGCCAAGCGCCGCGGCAAGCAGACGACCGCCGGCTTGTACATGCGGGCCGCCGTCCGCTCCTACTTCCGGCCCCCGCTGGGCCGGCCGGCCCTGACGATCCGCATTCCCGGCCAGGACCCGGTCGAGGCGTTGACCGCTTTCGTGTCGAACACCGATCCGTGGAGCTACCTGGGCGAGCGGGCGATCCACCTCAACCCGGGTTGCTCGTTCGAGACGGGATTGGGTTTGTTCGCGTTGAACGGTCTGGGGTTGCCTACCGTGTTCAAGCATGTACGCCAAGCTTTGGCTACGAAGAGCAACCAGCGAGGCCGACGTCTCGTGCGTCACGATGACCTGCCGATGATCCGCATCGACGCAGCTGAACCGGTAAACTTCCAGGTGGACGGCGACCTCGTCGGCCAGCGGACCCGAGTCGAATTCGTCAGCGTCCCGAACGCACTCACCGTAATCGCGTGACGCCGGGACCGCTGATCGCCTGCGGCAAAGTGCCAGGTGCCGTTCGTCGACGGAGAAGCTCCACTCAGCGCATCGGGCTTCCCAGCCGGCGGCTGTTTCGGAGAGAAACCGCAGGTCAGAGGCGTCGCTCGGCCGGGTGACCTGACTCACCGATCTTCCGGAAACCCTTGTCGAAAGCGGTGCTTCGTGAAAGCATTCACAAGCACCCAAGAACACGACCGCCATTGACGACTGTGGCGCGGCCCTCCCGCGCCATATGAAGGAGCTCACGAACATGGACTGGCGCCACGACGCGGCCTGCCGAGACGAGGACCCCGAGCTGTTCTTCCCGGTGGGAACCAGCGGTCCGGCTCTGTCGCAGGTTACGCAGGCGAAGGCCGTGTGCCACCGCTGCACCGTCGCTTCCGACTGCCTGGCCTGGGCTCTGGCCAGCGGCCAGGACGCGGGCGTGTGGGGCGGCATGAGCGAGGACGAGCGACGCGCGCTCAAGCGCCGCCGTACGCACATCGGCACGCGTACCAACGCCTAAGTTTCTCGAGATCCACCCAGGCCGAGCAGGAATTTCACCCGGCGGGCATTTGTCGTGCCCACGCCGTCTGGGGTGATACCTACCCGGTCTGAGCTTAACAACCGAGGCGAAACCACCCGGCAATGGGTGCGCTGAAACCTCACGGGGACTTCAAGTCCTCCCGCGAAACGTTGAACGGCCCGGCACCACGCACCTGGTGCCGGGCCTTCACCGTGTCGCCCCTCCAATCACGCGTGTCGTCCCTCCAATCACGCGTGTCGCCCCTCCAATCACGCGAGATGCCCCCTCGCGCACGCCAACGACCCTTCGGGTACGCCGGACGTCCGCCGAGGTACGGCCGCGCGGGTCAGAGCCGGCGGGACAGCGGGATGCGCAGCGCGGCTTCCGTTCCCGACGCGCGGGTCGCGGACGTCTCCGCCCGCACCTTCCGCAGCGACAGCGAGCCCCGCAGCTCGGACTCCACCAGCGTCCGCACGATCTGCAGCCCCAGGCCGTCCGACCGCTCCAGCGAGAAGCCCGACGGCAGGCCGCGCCCGTTGTCGCGGATCACGACGTCCAGCCACCGGGCCGAACGCTCCACGACCAGCTCGACCTTTCCCGACCGGCCGGCCGGGAAAGCGTGCTCGATCGCGTTCTGCACCAGCTCGGCCAGCACCATCACCAGCGGCGTCGCGATTTCCGCGACGACCACCCCGAACGAGCCCTTCCGCGACAGCCCGACCTGCGACTCCGCCGTGGCGACCTCGCCGACCATCGGCAGCACGTTGTCGAGCAGCTTGTCGAGGTCGACGCGCTCGTCCACCGAAATCGACAGCGCTTCGTGCACCAGCGCGATCGACGTCACCCGGCGCACGGACTCCGCCAGGGCGAGCCGCGCCTCCTCCGACGTCGTCCGCCGCGACTGCAGCCGCAGCAGGGCAGCCACCGTCTGCAGGTTGTTCTTCACCCGGTGGTGGATTTCCCGGATCGTCGCGTCCTTCGACAGCAACGCCCGGTCCCGCCGCTTCACCTCGGTGACGTCGCGGACCAGCACCAGCGCGCCCGCGGCCTGACCGGCCGGCCGGAGCGGCAACGCGCGGAACAGCACCACGGCGCCGCGCCGAGAATCGGCCTCCGTGCGGCTCGACGGCTTCCCGTCGAGGGCCTCGATGATCCGGTGCGACACCTCGGTCGCGTCGAACGGGTCGCGGATCAGCGACCGGGTCAGCGGCGCCAGCCGCGTCCCGACCAGGTCGGACTCGTGCCCCATCCGGTGGTAGGCGGACAGGCCGTTCGGGCTGGCGAACACGACCGTGCCGCTCGAGTCGAGCCGGATCAGCCCGTCCCCGACCCGCGGGGACGTGTGCGTGTCGGTCGCGTTGCTGCCGCTCGGCGGGAACGTGCCGTCCACGATCATCTGGCACAGGTCGCCCGCGCTGCCCAGGTACGCGATCTCCAACGGCGACGGCACCCGCGGCGCGGCCAGGTTCGTCTCGCGGCTCATCACGGCGATGACCTCGTCGTGGAACCGCACCGGGATGGCCTCGCGGCGCATCGGCAGGTCGCGGTACCAGTGCGGGTCCTCCTCGCGGCAGATCCGCACCTCGCGCATGGCCTTCGCCAGCTGCGGGTGCTCCTCCACCGTGAACCGCGTGCCGACGACGTCCTCGGGGTGCGCGGTGGGCGCCGTCGTCGGGCGCGCGTGCGCGACGCAGACGAAGTCGCCGCCGTCCGGCTGCAGTTCCTCGGTCACCGGGACCCAGAGCAGGAAGTCGGCGAAGGACAGGTCGGCCAGCAGCTGCCATTCGGCGACGACGGTCTGCAGGTGGTCCGCGGCCTCACCGGGCAGACCGGTGTTGTCGGCGAGCAGTTCGGCGAGGGTGGACACGTACCCCATCCAACCAGAACGGACCGTCATGACACACTTGACCAGGAACCTTTGACGACGAGGAGTGAACATGTCGAAGCGCGCCCGCAAGCGTCGCGACCGGAAGAAGAACGGCGCGAACCACGGCAAGAAGCCCAACGCCTGAGCGTTCGGCATGACGAAGGCCCCCACACCGCGGTGAGGGGGCCTTCGTAGTGCTCGGGCTATTCGGAGCGCTGCTCGAGGGTGATTTCGGTGCGTTCCACCGTGACGCCGCCGCGCGTGGCGACGGTCTGGCGGATCGACGCGCGCAGCCGGCTCTTCAGCTCGGCCGGGGCGTGGTCACCGCCGCACTTGCGGGCCAGCAGCCGCTTGATGTGCTCGTCGATGCCGTACTCCTCGAGGCACGGCGGGCAGTCCTCGATGTGGGCGCGCAACGCGGCGTCACGCTCGGGGCTGCACTCGCGGTCGAGCAGCAGGTAGATGTCGGCCAGCGCCTCTTCGCAGCGGACCTTGTCCGACGCGCCCTCGCACATGTCGTTCATCGCCCCGCCACCTCTTCCTGGGCGCCCCGGATGAAGCCGCGCTCCCGCGCCACGTCGGCGAGCAGGTCGCGCAGCTGGGCGCGGCCGCGGTGCAGACGGGACATCACGGTGCCGATGGGCGTGTCCATGATCTCGGCGATCTCCTTGTAGGCGAAGCCCTCGACGTCGGCCAGGTAGACGGCCAGCCGGAACTCCTCGGGCAGCTTCTGCAGGGCGGCCTTGACGTCGGTGTCGGGCAGGTTGTCCATCGCCTCGACCTCGGCCGACCGCAGCCCGCTGGAGGTGTGGCTCTCCGCCTTGGCGATCTGCCAGTCGGTGATCTCCTCGGTGGGCGCCTGCACCGGCTGCCGCTGGCGCTTGCGGTAGCCGTTGATGTAGGTGTTGGTCAGGATGCGGTACATCCAGGCCTTGAGGTTCGTGCCGGCCTTGAAGGACGCGAAGGCGGCGTACGCCTTGAGGTAGGTCTCCTGGACCAGGTCCTCGGCATCGGCGGGATTGCGGGTCATCCGCATCGCGGCCGAGTACAGCTGGTCGAGCAGCGGCATCGCGTCCCGCTCGAAGCGCTCGGCGCGCTCGGCCTCGGTCGCTTCTTCCGGCGCTGAGTTCTGCGTGCTCGGCAAACCGTTCCCTTCCCGCTCGGCGTCGATGCGCGTGCGCGCATACGGCGGACCCGAGTTTACGCGGGGACCGGGCACGCCGCGGTTCGCCGGTGCCTCGGGACGGCGGCGGCTGCGTGAGCGTGTGGTGGCGAGCGTTGTTGTCACTTCCCGTACAACCGAATGGGGGCATCGGGCATTCCCTAGACTTCCGCCATGGCTGGCAAAGGCACCCCGGCGACGGCGTTGCTGGTGAAGCAGAAGGTGGCGCACGAACTGCACGCGTACGACCACGACCCGCGCGCGGAGTCGTACGGCCTGGAGGCGGTGGAGGCACTGGGCCTGGACCGGGCGCGCGTGTTCAAGACGCTGGTGGCGGAGGTGGACGGCCGCCTGGTGGTCGGGGTGGTCCCGGTCACGGGCCAGCTGGACCTCAAGGCCCTGGCGGCCGCGGCGGGCGGCAAGAAGGCGAAGATGGCCGACCCGGCGGCCGCCCAGCGGGCGACGGGGTACGTGCTGGGCGGGATCTCCCCACTGGGCCACCGCAGCCGGCTGCCGGTGGTGATCGACGCCTCGGCGGAGGGGTTCGAGACGGTGTTCTGCTCGGCCGGACGGCGCGGGCTGGAGGTGGAGCTGGCCCCGGGTGAGCTGATCCGGCTGACCGGAGCTGTGGTGGCGGGGATCGCGGCCTGAGCTGTTTCAGAGCCGCGGGCCGATCGCCAGTCACATGGAGTCGGCTACTTGATGGCCCGGATCACGACTCGGTACTCCCGCGCGACGGCACGTACGCGGCCCAGGGCTCCGCAGGGAGTCCCGTTGTGGCGTTTCCGCACCAGCGCCGCACCGGGGCCGACCGAGATGAGCGGCCGGGCGAGCGGCTCCGCAAGGAGCCCCCACCGCGGCGTTTCGGTAAACCGGCACCTCATCGAGTGCGACCGGCACGCTGACGCCCGACCGGCGCCCCACCCAGACCTCCCCCGCCACCCCGATACGAAGCCGGAAACACGGACGGTGGTGCCGGGTCAAGGCACGCTTTCCCGCCTTGACCCGGCACCACCGTCCGTAGTCACAATCAGGCTTCGGGGTGGAGGGACTTTCAAAGGGCCACACAGCGCCCAAACACGCAGCCCCGCCCTGTCCCGGGGGGCGTCCCCTGGTCCAGTCTATCGGCGGTAGGGGTGCAAGAAAGGGCCTCGCGCAAATCTGTGGACAGCCGACCCCATTGTGGACAACTCAGGCCAGCGGCCGCAGCACCCGTGACAGCCACTCCGTCGCCGCCCGGGACACCGACTCCAGGTCCGCCGACAGGTTGTGGTCGCCGTCGACCACCACCACCTCGTGGTGCGGTCCCGCCGTAGGTCGCCCGAACGGGTCACGCGAGCCCTGGATCGCCAGCACCGGCACCTCCACCGCGTCGAACTCAGGCTGGCGCGTCTTCTCCGGCTTGCCCGGTGGGTGCTCCGGGAACGCCAGGCAGAGCACCGCCACCGCCTGCCCGGCCGCCGCCGTCCGGCAGGCCACCCGGGCGCCCGATGAGCGGCCGCCGAAGACGAACGGCAGGCCGTCGAACCGCGCCGACAGCTCGTCCGCCACCGTCAGCCACGCCGTGTCCAGCTGGTTCGCCGGGGCCGGGGCGCGGCGGCCCGCCACCCGGTACGGCTGTTCCACCAGTGCCACGTGCACGCCCGCCGCCCGCGCCGCGCGCGTCACCTCCACCAGGTCCTTCGCCCCGAGGCCGCCGCCCGCGCCGTGGCCGAGCATGAGCACCGCCGCGCCCTCCTCCGCGCAGTGCAGGTACACCCGCGCGGGGCCGTAGGCGGTGTCGATCTCGAGCGCGGTCATGAGAAGAGGGTGCCCTCGTGCGCCGGGTCGACGCGCTCCAGCAGCTCGGGCCCGTTGTTGCGGACGTTGTTGACCCGGGTCGAGATCGGCCGCAGCTCCAGCGACGCCACGATGTCCTCCGGCGTCGGCACCAGCAGGTCGGTGACGTCTTCGCGGTCCGGGTCGAGCCAGCCGTCCCAGTGCGAGCGGGGCACGATCAGCGGCATCCGGTGGTGGACGTCGGTGAGCTGCCCGGACGCGTCGGTCGTGATGATCGAGAACGTGATCAGCGGCGACGCCTTGTCGTCGTCCTTCGGCCGCCAGCTCTCCCAGATCCCGCCGAACGCGATCGACGAACCGTCGGGCGGGGTCATGTAGAACGGTTCCTTCTCCTTGCCGGTGCGGCGCCACTCGAACCAGCCGTCGGCGGGCACCAGGCAGCGGCGCGACACGAGCGCGCGGCGGAAGGCGGGCTTCTCGGCGGCCGTCTCGGCGCGCGTGTTGATCATCCGCGAGCCGACCGACGGGTCCTTCGCCCAGAACGGCACCAGGCCCCACTTCATCATCCGCAGCGAGCGCTCGGCGGGCTCGTCCTCGAGGACCTGGCCGTCTTCGTCACGCGGGTGCCGCTGCACGACCGTGACCACGTTCTTCGTCGGCGCCACGTTGTGGTCGGCGCGCGCGTGGCCCTCGGTGAGGTCGATCGCGTCGAACTCCTCGATCAGCTTCGCCGGGTCCTTCGTGGCGGCGTAGCGGCCGCACATGCCAACCTCCTCGTGCCGGGGACGTCATCGTTACACGCAGGCCAGGGCCCTGGCGAGCGGCGTGGGATCATTCGGGTGGGCACCGGCGCACGAGAGGACGAGGGTTTGGCGCGCAACGACTGGAGCAAGCTGGACGAGTCCGACGTCCGCGTGCGTCCGGGCAAGGGCACCCGGCCCCGCAGCAAGCGCCGTCCCGAGCACGCCGACGCCGTCACCGCCATGGTCATCGGCAAGGACCGCGGCCGCTGGACCTGCGCCATCGACGCCGACCCCGATCGGGTGATCACCGCCATGCGGGCCCGCGAAATGGGCCGGACGCCGGTGGTGGTCGGCGATCTCGTCGCCGTGGTCGGCGACGTGTCGGGCAAGCCGGACACCCTCGCCCGGATCGTCCGGGTCGACGACCGCACCAGCTCCCTGCTGCGCACGGCCGACGACACCGACCCGTACGAACGCCTGGTCGTGGCCAACGCCGAACGCCTGCTGATCGTCACCGCGCTGGCCGACCCGCCGCCGCGCACCGGCTTCATCGACCGCTGCCTGGTCGCCTGCTACGCCGGCGGCGTCGAGCCGGTCCTGTGCCTCACGAAGGCCGACCTGGCCAGCCCGGACGAGCTCCTGGCGGGTTACGCGGGCCTCGACATCCCGGTGATCGTCAGCCGCTACGACGAACAGCCCGAAGGCCTCGACGAGCTGCTCAAGGACCGCGTGACGGCGCTGGTCGGCCACTCCGGGGTCGGCAAGTCGACATTGGTCAACCGGCTGGTCCCGGACGCCGCGCTCGCCACCGGGGTCGTGAGCGCGGTCGGCAAGGGCCGCCACACGTCCGTCGCGGCGGTCGCGCTGCCGCTGCCGGGCGGCGGCTGGGTGATCGACACGCCCGGCGTGCGCTCGTTCGGGCTGGCCCACGTCACCGCGGACAACATCGTCGACGCCTTCGAGGAGTTCGCCGCGGCCGCCGAAGAGTGCCCGTCGGGCTGCGGGCACCTGGGCGCACCCGAGGACCCGGACTGCGCGCTCGACGACGTCGTCACCGAAGGCCGGGCGAGCGCCGAACGACTCGCGTCCCTCCGGCGCCTGCTCGCCTCTCGTGGCGGCCACGAAGTGACCCGCGTCACAGAGTCGTAGGACAACCGGGAACCGATCCCGGTTCGTCACCGTCACATCGGTAACCAATCACCCGATCAGGCGATATGCCGAGCGGAAGATCCGACTCCGAGGGGAACTCAATGCGCAAGACCACTCTGGTCGCCGCGGGCGCCGCGCTGGTGCTCACGTTGACCGCGTGCAGCGGCAACTCCGCCACCGGCACCGCCGAACCGGCCGCCGCGAGCGGGCAGAGCCAGTCCGACGGCCTCTCTTCGCCCTTCACCGACGCGATCCAGCTGGCGTCGGCGTCCAAGCAGGGCACCGAGAAGTCCAAGTCGGCGAAGTTCACCATGGACGGCGCCGCCGGCGGCCAGACGATGACCGCGAACGGCGCGATGGCGTTCGACGGCGCGGCCACCAAGTTCTCGATGACGATGACCGCGGGCGGCCAGACCACCGAGATGCGCATGGTCGACAAGGTCATGTACATCAAGCTGCCCGCCGAAGAGCAGAAGCAGATGGGCACGGACAAGGCGTGGGCCAAGATCTCGGCCGACGGCACCGACCCGCTGTCGCAGGCGCTGGGTGGCGCGCTGTCGCAGTCGGCGGAGCAGAGTGACCCGAGCAAGTCGCTCGACCAGATCTCCAAGGCGGGCCGGATCGTCTCGTCCGACCAGACCGAACTGAACGGCCAGAAGGTCAACCACTACAAGCTGGAACTCGACATCGCCAAGGCCATCGACCAGTTCACCGGTCAGATCCCGGCCGCGGCGCGCGCCCAGGTCACCGACAAGCTCAAGGGCAAGGACGTCAAGATCCCGGTCGAGCTGTGGCTCGACAAGGACAACCTGCCGCTGCAGATGACGATGGACCAGGGTCCGCTGATGCAGGCGCTGGGCGCACCGGCCGGCGAGGCGAAGTTCACGATGAAGTACAGCGACTGGGGCACCCAGGTCGACGTGGCGGCCCCGCCGGCCGGCCAGGTCGTCGACCTCGGCGAGCTGATGAAGAAGGCCGGTCGCTGACCGGACGACGCTGAGTAGCAGCGGCTCCCCCGAACGAGGTCGGGGGAGCCGCTGTGTTTTTGTTGGCACCATGCGCAAAGCCGTCGTGGTGCTGCTGTTCGCCCTGCTCGCGGGCGCCTGCTCCGACCCGCCGCCCCGACCGGCGTTCGACGACGCCCGCGCGCTGGCGGACGCGGCCACGGCCGCCACGGCGAGCGGCGGCTCGGCGAAGTTCGCCACGGACGTCGCCGTCGGCTCGGTCCGGTCGAAGGGCCGGGGCGAGGCGCGGTTCGGTCCCGGCGGGACGGCCCAGGTGATGACGACGGACTTCCTCGGCGAGCCGCTGGAGCTGCGGCTGGTGGCCGGGAAGCTGTACGCGAAGGTGCCGGAAGGTTCGCGCGACGAGGTCGGCGCCGGGAGGCCGTGGGTGGTGGTCTCGGCGGCCGGAACGGACCCGTTTTCCCAGGTCCTCGGCGGAAGTTTGACGCAGCTCGCCGCGCAGAACGACCCGGCGCACACGCTGGGCGAGATCCGCACGGCGGGCACGATCGTCTCGGCGGAACGGGGCCGGCTGAACGGCGTACCGGCGGAGCACTACCGGGTCGACCTCGATCTGCCGCGGCTGGGCACGGACCTGCCGGCCGGGCTGCCCGCGGACGCGGCGGGCCGGGTGGGCGGGAAGTTCCCGGTGGAAGTGTGGCTGGACGAGGGGCACCGGCCGCTGCAGATCGTGCTGGACCTTTCGCCGATCCTGCAGGGGGAGGCGCGGATCACGACCCGGTACAGCGATTGGGGTGTGCCGGTCGACGTGCAACCGCCGCCCGCCGGTGAGGTCGGATAGCCGGCCCGCCGTCTCTGGTGGAGTTCCGGCGAAGTCGTGTCTTCGTCAGCGCCTCAAAGCGCTCACTGGCCCACCACCCCGAAGCCTGATTGTGACTACGGACGGCGGTACCGCGTCAAGGCGGGAAAGCGTGCCTTGACCCGGCACCACCGCCCGTGTTTTCGGCTTCGTATCGGGGAGGTCTGGGTAAGGCGCCAGTCAGGCCTCAGCCGGCCGGTCACACCCCCGCCCATCCCTGGGGGGCGTCCCCGATTCCATTCTACCGGCCGCCCCCGACAAAACCGCTGCTCAAGGCCGGTTGTCCACAGGCGAGCCCCATTGAGGACAACTCAGAGCAGCTCCAGCAAGAGCGCCAATTCCTGTGCCGCGCGCCAGCCCGTCAGAGCAGCTCCAGCAGGAACGGCAGCTCCTGCGGCGCATACCAGGCCAGCTCGTGGTCCTCGGCGTCCCCCAGCGTGAACTCCGCGTCCGGGTCGCCCAGGTCCGCCGCGTCGATCACCGCTGCTGCCGCCGCCACCGCCTCGGCCGCCTCCGGGGCGTCCACGTGGATCGCCGCTACCGCCGACAGCGGGATGGGGCCGCCGATGCGGACCACCGGGGCGTCCAGGTCCGGGCGCAGGGTCACGCCCGACACGTCCGCCGACACCACCACCCGGCGCGGCTCGCCCTTCTCCTCCGCCGCGATCAGGCGCAGCGAGGCGCGGGCCGCGTCCAGCAGCGCCGCGTACTCCAGCTCCTCGTCGGACCCGCTCACGTACGCCTCGCGCAACGCCGGCGTCAGCGCGAACGCCGTTCCGCTGCGGGCGCGGAACTCCCCCGATGATTCGAGGTCGCGAAGCATCGCGATGGTCGCAGGCAGATAGACCCTCACCAGTGCGCACCCTTCAGCTCTTCCAGGGACTCTTCGATCATCCCGGCCACCAGATCGACGTCGAACGCGGCCTTGCGGTCGCCGTTGAGTCCGAAGTAGACGCCGCCGTGGTAGGACGTCACCCCGATCGCCAGCGCCTGGGTGCGCATCAGCGGCATCACCGGGAACATCTCGACCAGTCTGGCCTCTCCCGCGTACATCGGCACCTGGGGGCCCGGTGAATTGGTCACCATGACGTTGAAGATGCGCCCGGACAGCGACCCCGCCGCTCGCGCGCCGAGGGAATGCAGGGTAGCCGGGGCGAAGCCGCCGACCTTGAGCAGCCCGCGCGCCGCCACCGACCGGCCCGAATCCAGGTGCTCGGCCATCGCGTGGCCGATGTGCTGCAGCCGCAGGACCGGGTTCGGCTCGCCGACCGGCAGGTCCACCAGGTACGCCGCCACCTGGTTGCCGACCAGCCCCGGCGTCGAGTACCCGGGCGTCTCCGCGTCGCCGACCGCCAGCGGCACCAGCGCGCGGATCGTCGTGACCGGCGTCAGCTGCACCTCGCGCGAAAGCAGCCATTCGCGCAGCGCGCCGGTGATGGCCGCGAGGACGACGTCGTTGACCGTGCCGCCGTGCGCCGCGCGGATCTTCCGGAAGTCCTCCAGTCGCGTGCGGACTACGGAGAACACGCGGCCGCCGGACACCCGGACGTTCAGCGGCCCCGGCGGCGCCGGGCTCACCAGGGTGCGCAGCGTCGAGGCCACCCCGCCGACCGTCTCGGCGAACTTGCCCGCCGCCGCGAACGCGTCGTTGGCCGCGGACCGGACGTTCTCCACGACTTCGCCCGGCCGCTGGACGCCCTCGCTGATCGCGTCCATGACCAGCTGCGCGCGGCTCGGCTCGCGGCGTGGCGTCCAGGTGTCCTCGAAGGGCTCCGGCTCGGCCGGCACCGGGTCGAGGATCAGCTGGCCGAGGTCGATCGTGCCAACACCGTCCACAACGGACTGGTGTGTCTTCGTCACCAGCGCCACGCGGTCACCGGACAGCCCCTCGATGAAGTACGCCTCCCAGAGCGGGCGTTCCGGCGCCAGCCGCCGCGACATCAGCCGCGCGACCAGGTCGAACAGCTGGTCGTCGCGGCCCGGCTGGGGCAGCGCCGAGCGCCGGACGTGGTAGTTGAGGTCGAAGTCGGCGTCGTCCACCCACACCGGCCGCGCCAGGTGCCCCGGCACCTCCAGCACGCGCTGCCGGTACCGCGGCAGGAACGCCAGCCGCCCGCCGATCAGGTCGACCAGCTGCGCGTACCCGAACCCGGACCGCGGCCGCTCGAAGATCGCCACCCCGCCGACGTGCATCGGGGTCGCGTGGTCCTCGAGGTAGAGGAACGAGGCGTCCAGCGCGGAAAGGCGGTCGGGCATGGGGCGATCCTTACACAATGCGAGACTGCTGGGTGTGGGTGATGAGTCGACGATCTCGCCGAAGGACCGCTTCCTGACCGTGTACGGCCGGAAGCCGGTGCTCGAGGCACTGGCGGACGACGGCCTGCGGGTGGACAAGGTGATCCTCGCCGACACCGCCCGCGGTCCGGGCGCGGCGGAGATCCAGCGCGCGGCGAAGGCCGCCGGCGTGCCGGTGCAGCGCGCCAGCGCGCACCGGGTCAAGGTGCTCGCCGGCAACGGCAAACAGGACCAGGGTGTGCTCGCCGACGTCGTCGCCCCGCGGATGCGAGCGCTTTCCGCGGCGCTGGCCGACCGGCGCCCGCCGGCGCGGGTGCTGCTGCTGGACGGCATCACCACGCCCGCGAACGTCGGCATGATCCTGCGGACGGCGACCGCGGCCGGGCTGGACGGCGTGATCGTGCCCCGGCGCGGGGTCGCGGCGCTGGATCCACTGGTGGTCAAGGCGTCGGCCGGGGTGGCGTTCCGCGCGCCGGTGCTGCGCTGCGGCTCGGCGCGCGAGGCCGCGGAAATGCTCGCCGAAGCCGGCTACGGGCTCTACGCGCTGGGCGCGTCGGCGCGCACGACGCTGTTCGACGTCGACCTGCCGCAGCGCGCGGCGTTCGTTCTCGGCGGCGAGACCGACGGCGTCGGACCGGAGGTGGGCGAGCTCGTCACCGAGTGGCTGTCGATCCCGATGCCGGGTGACGCCGAATCGCTGAACGTCTCGGCCGCCGCCGCGGTGCTGTCGTTCGAGCTGGTCCGCCGCGGGCGCTGACCCTCACCCGGCCGGGAACAGCACGGCGAGCTCGTCCAGGGTTTGGGGGACCGACCGGTGCTGCACGCCGACCATGCCCGCCTGGACGGCGCCGCGGATGTTCGTCGCCGAGTCGTCGACGAACGCGCAGACCGTGGCGGGCAGCCCGAGCCGGTCGGCGGCGATCAGGTAGACCGCCGGGTCCGGTTTGGCCACGCCGACCTCACCGGAAAACACCAGGGCGTCGAAATAGTCGAACATGGTCTTCTTGACCTCGTCCGACGCCCCGGGGGCGTTGGACAGCAGCGCGGTGCGGACGCCCCGCCCGCGCGCGGCCGCCAGGTAGTCGTAGAACCGGCCGGCGTCGGGATCGGTGAGAACTCCGGCGAAATCGACCAATAGCCCTTTCAGCACCCGGCACACCATAGCGGGGCGGCAACACGCTGTCTTCGCGGCGGGCAAAGATGCCGGTCGGCGTACCGCACCGGCGGGCCGTAATCCACGGATTCACCGGTTCTCGCCCGGATCGTGCGATTCCGGTGTCCTTTTCGGTCCGTCCCGCCTCTAAGCGAAAGCCGAGTCAGGGAGGGAAGGGAAATTGATCGAGGAACATCGGTTGCGGACGCTGGTCCAGGCGGAGACACCCCGCCTCGCGGACCGTCCGGAAGTGGTGACACCGCGCGAGCACCGCGCGTCGCGCGGCCCGGCGCCGCGGCAGCTCGACGCGGACGAGGTGGGCCACCTGCTGAACACGCTCCTGGAGGCGTACGACGGCCGCCGCCCGGCGGCGCAGATCCGGGCGCTGGTGGCCCCGGAGGTGTACGCGGGTCTCGCCGGCCCCCGCCGGCCACGGCCCCGGCACCGGACGCAGACGGTCCACACGTGCGCCCCGGCACCGGAGGTGGTGGAGGCGTGCGCCCGGGTGGAAGCGGACGGCCGCTCGTTCGCCCTGGCCGCCCGGTTCACGCGCACCCCGACGGGGTGGCGGTGCGAGCGGTTCGCGCTGTTGAAACCGCAGCAACCGGCGAACCCGAACCGGCGGGCAGCGTGAAGGGGGCACGCGGGTCCCGCGCCCCACCGGTGTTCTCGGGGAGGCTCGCGCCCCCTGCTCAGGGGACCGCGCACGCGCGGTCCCCTGAGCGCCGGTCGCCGGATCGGCGCTCCATCAAGGGACCGCGCCGGGCAAAGCGGACCGCGCAGCGCGACCCTCGGCGGCCGAGCGACATGGCAACGGCCGCAGCCAAGACCTGGGCGCGCCCTGTACCCCCGCCGCAGGCCGCCGGGGCTAACTGCCGCTGGCGACCGGGAGCGTCGACAAGCCGCGCAGCGTGGTCGTCGGGTTCCACTCCGGGGTTCCCGCCAGGGCCAGCTCCGGGCGGCGGCGGGCCAGTTCGCGGAACGCGATCCGGGCCTCCAGCCTCGCCAGCGGTGCGCCCAGGCAGAAGTGGATGCCCTGGCCGAACGCCAGGTGGCGGCCCGGCTCACGGGCCGGGTCGAACGTCTCCGGGGCCGGGCCCGCCGCCGGGTCGCGATTGGCCGCTCCGAGCACCACGATCACCTGGCTGCCCGACGGCACCGCCAGCTCGCCCAGCGCCGTGTCGCGCAAGGCTGTGCGGGCCGTCAGCTGGACCGGTGAGTCGTAGCGCAGCACCTCCTCCACCACCCGCGCCGCGTTCTCGCCGTCCGCGCCCAGTGGCTTCAGGCCGTCCGGGCCGCGCAGGAGCGCCAGGGTGCCGTTGCCGATCAGGTTCGTCGTCGTCTCGTGGCCGGCGATGAGCAGGAGCGTGAGCGTCACCAGCAGCTCGCCCTCGCTCAGCACGTCGCCCGCGTCGGACACCGCGACCAGCGCCGACAACAGGTCGTCACCCGGCTCGCGGCGCCGCCGGGCCGCCAGCTCGCGGAAGTAGGCCACGAACGACTGCCGCGCCCGGATCGCCGGTTCAACCGTCTCCGGGTGCTGCAGGAACGGCGGGTCCAGTGCCCGCGCCATCGCGTGCGACCACTCCGCGAAGCGCTCGCGGTCGTCCAGCGGCACGCCGAGGAGCTCGGCGATCACCTCGACCGGCAACGGCTTCGCGAGCGCCGTCATCACATCGAACCGGTCCGGCGCGCGGTCGACGAGCGCGGCGGCGATCTCCTCGATGCGCGGCGCGAGCTGCTCGACCATCCGCGGCGTGAACGCCTTCGACACCAGCCGCCGCAGCCGCGTGTGGTCCGGCGGGTTCAGCGACAGGAACGCCCGGACCACGCGTCCCGATTCGTCGACCGGCTGGTCCGGGAGGCGGTCCGCCGGATCCAGGTACTCCGGTTCCGGGTGGCCGAACGCCGGGTCGCGCAGCACCTGCGTGGCCTCGGCCAGACCGCTGACCACGAACATCCGCTCCGCGAGGGCCGCCACCGGCCAGCGCTCGCGCCACCGCCGGTAGTGCGGGTACGGGTCCGGCCGCCGCTCGGCGCCGAACAGCGCGAAGAACTCCTGCGGATCCACCGACGTCACTGAAACCATCCCCCGTTCATGACACCGGGGCGCGCGGTCCAGCCGCGCGCCCCGGTCACACCCGCGTCAGCGACGCGGGCCCTTCTTGCCCTTCTTGGCGGCGTCGCGCTGCGCGGCACGACGGTCGCGGCGGGTACCGCCGGCCCCGCCGCCCGCGGCCTGCGCCCCACCCTCGACGTGCGCCTCGACCTCGCCGTCCTCGCCCGGACCGGACAGCATCATGCCCGACTGCGGGCCACCGGCGCCGAGGCCCTTGCCGCGCAGCGCGGCCGGGACGGACTCGGAGTCGGTGGTCGGCGGCTGCGGCGGCGCCGGGCGCGCGTGCCGGCCCTCCGCGGGCGCCGCGGGCTGGCCGTTGCCCGAAGCCACCCCCGTCGGCACGGCGGCCGCGCCCTCCGCGGGCGGTGCTTCGGCGCGCTCGACCTGCAGGTTGAACAGGAAGCCGACGGCCTCCTCCTTCAGCGAGTCGAGCATCGCGCGGAACATGTCGAAGCCCTCGCGCTGGTACTCGATCAGCGGGTCGCGCTGCGCCAGCGCCCGCATGCCGATGCCCTGCTTGAGGTAGTCCATCTCGTACAGGTGCTCGCGCCACTTGCGGTCGAGGACCGTCAGCATCACCTGGTGCTCCAGGGTCCGCATGCCCTCCGGGCCGACGAGCGCGTTGATCTCCGCTTCGCGCTTGTCGTAGGCGTTGCGGGCGTCCTGGACCAGCGCCTCGCGCAGCGTGCTCTCGTCGAGGTCGCCGTCCTCCATGAGGTCGTCCCACTCGATGCTCACCGGGTAGAGCTGCTTCAGCGCCGACCACAGCTTCTCGTGGTCCCAGTCCTCGGCGTAGCCGTTGGCCGTCGCGCCGTCCACGTAGGCGTTGACGACGTCGACGAGCATGCCCTCGATCTGGTCGCGCAGGTTCTCCCCGGCCAGGACGCGGTGGCGCTCGGCGTAGATCACCTTGCGCTGCTCGTTCATGACCTCGTCGTACTTGAGGACGTCCTTGCGCTGCTCCATGTTGATCTGCTCGACCTGGGTCTGCGCGCTCTTGATGGCCTTGGAGACCATCTTGTGCTCGATCGGCACGTCGTCGGGCAGGCGCATGGTCGTCATGACGCGCTCGACCATCGTCGCGTTGAAGCGGCGCATGAGCTCGTCGCCGAGCGACAGGTAGAAGCGGGACTCGCCCGGGTCGCCCTGACGGCCGGACCGGCCGCGGAGCTGGTTGTCGATGCGGCGCGACTCGTGCCGCTCGGTGCCCAGGACGTACAGGCCGCCCGCTTCGCGGACCTCCTCGCCCTCGGCCTTCGACTCCGCCTTGACCTGCTCGAGGACCTCGGGCCAGGCGGCCTCGTACTCCTCGGAGTGCTCGACCGGGTCCAGGCCGCGCTCGCGCAGCACCTGGTCGGCGATCAGGTCGGGGTTGCCGCCGAGCACGATGTCGGTACCGCGGCCGGCCATGTTCGTGGCGACCGTGACGGCGCCCTTCTGGCCGGCGCGCGCGACGATCAGCGCCTCGCGGTCGTGGTGCTTCGCGTTCAGCACCTCGTGCGGGACGCTCAGCTTCACCAGCAGCTTCGACAGGTGCTCGGACTTCTCGACGCTCGTCGTGCCGACCAGCACCGGCTGGCCCTTTTCGTGCCGCTCGGCGATGTCCTCGGCGACGGCCTCGAACTTGGCCTGCTCGGTCTTGTAGATCAGGTCCGGCTGGTCCTGGCGGATCATCGGCCGGTTCGTCGGGATCGGCACCACACCCAGCTTGTAGGTCTGGTGGAACTCCGCGGCCTCGGTCTCGGCCGTACCGGTCATGCCGGCCAGCTTGTCGTAGAGGCGGAAGTAGTTCTGCAGCGTGATCGTCGCCAGGGTCTGGTTCTCGGCCTTGATCTCGACCTTTTCCTTGGCCTCGATCGCCTGGTGCATGCCCTCGTTGTAGCGGCGGCCGTGCAGGATGCGCCCGGTGAACTCGTCGACGATCATGACTTCGCCGTTGCGGACGATGTAGTCCTTGTCGCGGTGGAAGAGTTCCTTCACCTTGAGCGCGTTGTTCAGGTACCCGACCAGCGGGGTGTTCGCGGCCTCGTACAGGTTGTCGATGCCGAGCTGGTCCTCGACGAACCGGACGCCCTTCTCCGTGACGGCGACCGTGCGCTTCCGGACGTCGACCTCGTAGTGGTACTTCGAGTTGATCAGGTTCGTCTTCTCGACGCGCTCCCGCGACCCCATCGTGGTGGTGTCGATGCCCTGCATCAGCGGCGCGAGCCGGGCGAACTCGACGTACCAGCGCGAGGACTGGTCGGCCGGGCCGGAGATGATCAGCGGCGTCCGGGCCTCGTCGATGAGGATCGAGTCCACCTCGTCGACGATGGCGAAGTTGTGCCCGCGCTGCACGCAGTCGTCGAGGCTCCACGCCATGTTGTCGCGCAGGTAGTCGAAGCCGAACTCGTTGTTCGTGCCGTAGGTGATGTCGGCGTTGTAGTGGGAGCGCCGCACGTCCGGCTGCTGCTCCGAGAGGATGACGCCGACCTCGAGGCCGAGGAAGCGGTGGATGCGGCCCATCCACTCCGAGTCGCGCTTGGCGAGGTAGTCGTTCGTCGTGACGACGTGGACGCCCTTGCCGGGGATGGCGTTGAGGTAGGCCGGGAGGACGCAGGTGAGCGTCTTGCCCTCACCGGTCTTCATCTCGGCGACCTGGCCGAGGTGCAGCGCCGCGCCGCCCATCAGCTGGACGTCGAAGTGGCGCTGGCCCAGCACCCGCTTGGCCGCCTCCCGGACGACGGCGAACGCCTCCGGCAGCAGGTCGTCGAGCGATTCGCCCTCGCCGTTCCGCTTGCGGAACTCTTCGGTCTTGGCCCGCAGCTCGGCGTCGGTCAGGTCCTTGACGTCGTCTTCGAGGGTGTTGATGTGATCGGCGATGTTGCGCAGCCGCTTCACCATCTTGCCCTCGCCCGCGCGGAGCAGGCGGTTCAGCACCATCCGGTCGACCTCACTAGCTGATCATGAGTGCGCCCAGGCCGGTCCCAGGCAGGTTCTCCCGAGGTGGCGGCCGTGTTCGGCGCCACCTTCCCACCCCCATCGTAGGGAACGGTGGCCGTCGTGTGCACACGCCGTACGTCCTGACATGCGGAGGGCCCGCACGCGAGCGCGTGCGGACCCTCCGTCTGGCCTCCTCGGATGCCCGGCTCAGCCGAGCCGGATCACGCCGTAGTCGAAGCCTTTCCGCCGGTAGACCACGCTGGGCCGGCCCGCGTCGGAGTCGTTGAAGAGGTAGAAGTCGTGGCCGACCAGCTCCATCTCGTAGAGAGCCTGGTCCACCGTCATGGGCTCCGCGGTGTGCTGCTTCTCGCGAACGACGCGGCCGGGCTGGTGACCCAGGTCGTCGTCGGCCCAGCTCTGCTGCTGGGGCAGGTGGAATTCTTCGGCACTCGCGAAGCCGTTCGTCTGCGGCTCGGCTTCGGGTGCGTCCAACACCGCGGTACGCGCGGCGGGACTGGCTGCGGCCGGGGATCCACCACCCGGCAGTGCCGAGGTCGCTTCGGCGACCGATTCCGGGCGGCTGCGGCCGTAGTGCACGCGCCTCCGGTCGTGTGTCCTCCGCAGCCGGTTTTCCAGCTTGGTGACTGCGGAATCGAGCGCCGCGTAGAAGTCGGCGGCACACGCTTCAGCGCGTACGGCCGGGCCTCGCCCCTTTCCGGTGATTTCGACGCGCTGGCAGCTCTTGGCCTGGCGCCGGTTGGGTTCGTGGAACAGTTCCACGTCGTACCGGATGACTTTCCTGTCATAGCGCTCGAGGCGGGCCAGCTTTTCGCTGACGAGCGCCCGATAGTGGTCGGGCACCTCCACGTTGCGGCCCTTAACGACGATGTCCATACACGACCTCCCTCGCTGAGATGACTGCGAGCTGTTGTGTTCACACACGGCGCCGGTATTGCGGGGACGTAAGCCCGGATCGCGGGCTGAGAAGGAACTCGGGAACGGTGGACGACGTCTCGTTCCGGTGACCGAGCGCGGACTCAGCGCACCTCCGGCGCCAGGGACATGGGCTCGTCACCTCCCTGCCTGCGGGGATTGCTGATTGCGGAGCACGTTAGCTTCCTCACGCCCGTTACAACAGCCCCCGAGCCGGGGGATGTCAGGGGATGGGACCCGGTCACCCCGCGCAGTGATCGCGGAGCGGGCACCGCAAAACACCCGCTGGTCGGACGCGCCCCGGTCGCCGTGCTTTCACACGGAAGGCGCAGCGTCGATCGACAGTGGACGCCGAGGGTGACAGCCCGGTTTCCCACAGCCGCCACCTCGGTGGAGTGGCGCGGCAGCCGAGTGATCGTGATCGGCACCCTCATGCCCGGACAACGGGCGCCGATCCGTTCCCGTTCCCGCTCGTTGTCACTCGTCCAGGTGACGTTCGGTTCACCCGGGCGCGAGAACTGGCGTTTTCGGGGTTTGAGCTGCGGAAGTGTTGGCTGGGGCCGGAATTGTGGCTGGTTGCTCGTGGCGCGGGCACGGAACCGGTACCACCGTTTTTGCGCGCTTGCCGGAGAAGATCCTTTCGCGGGCAGGGCCGGCCGGTCAGCCGGCGGTCAGGAGGGTCAGGACGGCGGAGACCGCAAAGCCCTCCGCCGTCAGGGCTCGGGTGCAGGCGGCCGCAGTGGCGCCGGTCGTGATCACGTCGTCGAGGACGACGATGGGGAGGCCGGGCGGGGGCCGTCCGGCTTCCCGGAACTTCAGGCGGCCCGCCAGGTTGGCGATGCGCTGCTCGCGGCCGAGTCCGACGGCGTCGCGGGCTGCGCCGGCGAGTTCCAGCGCCGGGGCGACCGTGACTTCGATGCCTCGGGCCGCGAGGACGCTCGCCGCCGCGTGGGCGAGCCGCTCGACGTGCGGGCCGCCGCGAACACGCGCGGCCGCCGGGCGGCTGGGGGCGGGGACGAGGCAGATGGCTCGGGCTGCGGGCGACGCGCGGGGCGGCGGTGCAGCCGGGGCGGGCCTTGGGGTGGTCAAGAGGGGTGCGCCGGGCTGGGTCGGCGGGCTGGTTGGGGCGGTCGAGGCTGCGGGCGACTGAGGCCGAGCTGCGCCCGGGACACTCGAGATCTCGCCTTGCCAGGCCAGGGCGGCACTCGGCCCGGTCAGGTCGCCAACCCGCTCAGTCGAGGCGCTGGGCCGCTGAAGCCGAGCTGCGCTCAGGACACCTGAAATCTCGCCTCGCCGAGCCAGGGCGGCACTCAGCCCAGCCGGGCCACCAACCCGCTCAGTCGAGGCGCCGGCCAGCCCAGGCGGAGCTGCGCCCAGGTCACCCGAGGTCTCGCCCGGCCGAGCCGAAAAGCCCCCGAGCCCAGCCGAGCCGCCGCCCCGCCCAGTCGAGACCCGGGCCGACCGAGCCGCAACGCCACCCGACCCAGCCGGAACCCCCGTCTCACCGCCTGCCCCCAGCGGCAGCACGACCAACGCCTCCGCCAGCGCCCTCCCCAGCGAAGGCGCCAGATCCCTCCTCCCCCGCTCCTTGTACGCGATCAGCAGCTTCCGCCCCACCCCGCGGTACCGGGCCAGCGCGAACACCCGCACCAGCCCCGCCGTCGGGCCGCGCACCACTTCCCTGGCCGCGCCCCACACCCCTTCGCACTTCACGCAGCACGGCTCCCCACGCGCTCCGCACGCGGCGCAGCGGCTGGGGATCAGCAGATCGAGCAGTCTCTTCAGCACACGGACAGTGTCACGACCGGCACCGACAGTTTCCGGCCCCGGACTGTCACTCACCCGAGTGAAAGATCAGCCCGGATAGAAGGGATCCGCGTCCTTCATCGTGTGGCTCTGGGGCCGCCACACCTCGCCCAGCACCGAGGCCGTCCACAGGCCGTTCGCGTCCGCCACCACGATCGGGCGGTTGGGGGCCGCCGTCACGCCGTGGACCGTCGGGGTCAGGTTGCTGCTGTTGAACGCGTCGATGCGCTGGCCGTCCACCGTCACGCGGACCACCGGCTGGGAGGGGGACTTCGTCACCGCCACCAAGCCGTCCTGGGCGACCCAGTCCACGTCGACGACGTCTTCGAGGTCGTGCGGCTGGAGGTGGCGCGGCTCGCGCAGGGACACCGAGTCGCCGGTGACGACCACCGATGCCACCCACAGCTGGCCCTTGATCACCGCCGCCATGCGGGCGCCGTCGCGGGAGAACCGCAGCTCCGTGATGCCGCCCTGCTGGATCAGGTCCGCCGCGTTGACGCTCAGCGCCGTCCAGTGGCCGTTCTGGTCGAGCACCATCCGGCCCACCGACAGCCCGTCGACCACCGTCCACAGCTCTCCGGTGCCCGGACGCCACGTCGGGCGGGTCAGGGAACTGCCGCCGAGGGTCGTCAACGCCAGGTCGTGCCCGAGGTCGCCGATCCGCAGGCGCACGCCGCCGCCGCTGCGCTCCACCACCGCCAGGCGCTTGCCGTCGATCGACTGGGCCGCGCTCACGACGTCGTACCCGCCGTTGCCCGCCGGCCCGGGGACCGGGGCACCGTCACCGAGGGACCGGACGCGGCCGCCGACCGTCATCAGGCCCGGCAGCTCCACGCTGATCGCCAGCGAAGCGCCGTACGCGGGCAGTTCGTTCAGCCGCCAGTCCGAGTGGTTCGCCACGAGCGGGGCGCCGTCGGCGAGGATGCGGATCCGGGCGGACGTGACGTACTGCAGGGACAGCACGATCTGCGCCGCGATCAGGTTCCGGATGTCGTCCGGGACCCCCGTGAGCCCGGTCAGCGGCACCACGAGCGTCCCGTCGTCGAGGCTCTTGACGTTCGTGTCGATCTCGATGGGCTCGCCGAGCAGGTTCTTCACCGCCCCGGCCAGGCTCGGTGACGGCCCGCCGACCAGCAGGTCCATCACCCGGCCCGGCAGCCCGGACTGCGGCTTCGCGACGACGTACCGCCGGTCGGGGACGAAGGTGGCCGCCGACTCCGAGTAGAAGCTGATCGGCACCGGCGTGTAGTTCTCGCTGAAGTCGGACTCGGTCGCGTACAGGTCGGCGGGCGGGTCGACGATCCGCCACTGGCCGTTCGCCTGCTTGCGCACCTTCACCTGCAACAGCGCCGAGGTGTAGTCCGGCACGAACGAGCTGTTCTGGTCCAGCGTGCCGATGTCGATCCCGCGCACGTTGACGACCTGCGTGTTCGGGTCCGGCGGCGGGGCCGTGTCGTAGACCGTGCCGAAGGTGTCCTGGATGATCGTCAGGCTGCGGCTCGGCCGCCAGCTCGCCCGGCCCGGCTCGTCCAGGTAGGCGCGCGCGGCGGCGTTGTTCTGCCCCGGCTTGAGCGTCGCCCCGACGAAGGCGCGGACCAGCGACAGCGGGTCGATCCCCGGCGGTGGCTCCGGCACGACGTCACCGGAGCTCTGGCCCTGCCGTTCGCCGGGCACGACCACCGGCTGCGACTCCAGCGGCACGTTCGCGCAGCCCGCGAGCAGCACCAGGCACAGAACCGACAGGACGAAGCGTTTCACTGACCGATTCCCTCACGTTCGGCGAAGATCGCCTCCGGCGCCGGCGTGACGTCGACGACCCCGAGCGGCGCCGCGGTGGCGAAGCGGTCGGGCGGCGGCAGCACCAGCGGCGGGTCACCGGCGGGCACGTCCTGCTGACGCGGCAGCACCAGCCGGAAACAGGCACCGTGGCCGGGCTCGCCCCACGCGTCGAGCTCGCCGCCGTGCAGCCGCGCGTCCTCCTGGCTGATCGCCAGGCCGAGGCCGGTGCCGCCGGTGCGGCGGTTGCGCGAGGGGTCGGCGCGCCAGAACCGGTTGAACACCAGATCCGCCTCGCCGGGCCGCAGGCCGACGCCGTGGTCGCGGACCGTGATCGCGACGGCGGTTTCGTTCGCCCCGACGGTCAGCACCACCGGCTTGCCCTCGCTGTGGTCGACCGCGTTGGCCAGGAGGTTGCGCAGGATCCGCTCGACGCGCCGGGCGTCGACCTCGGCGATCACCTCGTCCTCGGGCAGCACCAGCTCGACCGAGCTGCCTGCGTTGCCGGCGATCACCCGCACCTGCTCGACCGCGCGGGTGGCGATCGGGCGGACGTCGATGTACTCCGCGGCCAGCTCCTCCACCCCGGCGTCGAGCCTGCTGATCTCCAGCAGGTCGCCGAGCAGCGCCTCGAACCGGTCGAGCTCGTCGACCAGCAGCTCGGTCGAGCGCGCGAGCCCGGCCGGGAACTGCTCGCGGGAGGCGTGCAGCACGTCCGCGGCCATCCGGACGGTGGTGAGCGGGGTGCGCAGCTCGTGCGAGACGTCGGAGGTGAACCGGCGCTGCAGCCCGCCGAACTCCTCGAGCTGGCGGATCTGGCGCTGGATGCTCGCGGCCATCTCGTTGTAGGACACCGCGAGCTTCGCGAGGTCGTCCTCGCCGAGCACGGCGAGCCGCTGGTCGAGGTCGCCGCCGGCGAACTGCTCGGCCGCCGCGGCCGCCGAGCGGACCGGCCGCACCACCTGCCGCGTCACCAGGTTCGTGATGCCCGCCAGCAGGAGCAGCAGCACGAGCCCGCCGACCAGCAGCGTGTTCTGCACCGTCGAGACGGTGGTCTGCTCGGTCGTCAGCGGGAACAGCAGGTACAGCTGCAGCGGGGTGGCGACGGTGTTGAGCGGGGTGCCGACGATCAGGTACGTCGTGCGCCCGCCCGTCGCGTCCGGGACGGTGTGCTCGAGCCAGCTCGTCCGGTCGGCCTCGACGAACTGGCGCAGCCGCGGCGGCACGTTCTCGAAGGGACCCGCGGACGACGGGTCGGCGCCGGACTGGTCGTGGCCGCCGCTGGCGAGCACCGGGACGAACGTGCCCGCCGCCGAGCCGGCCGCGTCCTGGCTGGTCGGCGTGATCGCGATCTTCTTCAGCGCGTTCTCGAGCCGGTTCCGCAGCGCCTCGTCGTTCTCGGAGCCCAGCCCGACGAGCTCACCGGCGGCCGTCTCCGCCGCCGCGCGGGTCTGCGCGATCGCCGCGGTGCGCTTGGTGTCCAGCAGCCGTTCGGTGATCTGGTTCTGCAGCACCATGCCCAGCACGAAGACCACGGCCGAGGACAGCGCGAGCGTCGACACCGTGACGCGGAACTGCAGCGAGTGCTTCCAGAGCTCGTTGAACGCGACCGCGCGACGGCGCGCGAAAACGACGACACGCCGCACCAGGCGTGCCGTCGAACGCGCGAACGCGGGGATCCGCCTGCCGGTCGCGGAAGTCTCGGAAGTCACCGAACTCACCGAACTCACCGAAGTCTCGGAAGTCACCGAAGTCGCTGCCGCATCACGGCGGGCCGGCCTTGTACCCGACGCCGCGAACGGTCAACACCACCTCGGGGTGTTCCGGGTCCTTCTCCACCTTCGAGCGCAGGCGCTGGACGTGCACGTTCACCAGCCGCGTGTCGGCCGCGTGCCGGTAGCCCCACACCTGCTCGAGCAGCACCTCGCGGGTGAACACCTGGCGCGGCTTGCGGGCCAGGGCCACCAGCAGGTCGAACTCCAGCGGGGTCAGCGGGATGGCCTTGCCTTCGCGCGTGACCTCGTGGCCCGGCACGTCGATCGCCAGGTCGCCGATGGTGAGCGATTCCGCCGGCTCGGCCTCGGTGCGGCGCATGCGGGCCCGCACCCGCGCGACCAGCTCCTTCGGCTTGAACGGCTTGACGACGTAGTCGTCGGCGCCGGACTCCAGGCCGAGGACGATGTCGACGGTGTCGCTCTTGGCGGTGAGCATGACGATCGGCACCCCGGACTCCGCGCGGATCGCCTTGCAGACGTCGATCCCGTTCATCCCGGGCAGCATCAGGTCGAGCAGGACGAGGTCCGGCTTCAGCTCGCGCAGCGCGGGCAGCGCGCGTGAGCCGTCGGCGACCACCGCCGTGTCGAACCCCTCCCCACGGAGCACGATGGTGAGCATCTCCGCGAGAGCGGGGTCGTCGTCGACGACGAGAACACGTGCCTTCATGTCCACATATTCGCACTAGTTCCGGCGCCCGCACGCACGACCCGCGTGTTTGACCACCAGAAAGATCAAGATCGCCGGACCGTCCTGCTCCATCCGGGTGCCGGTGGACGGTCCGTGGAGGCCGCGCGGGAACCCCGGCGCGGCCTCCACGGACCTGCGAGGCGAGTTCAGGAAAACGGCTGGCCGGCTGCCGCGGCAGTGCGTGAAAGTTGCGCTCTGCGCGACTCCGTGCCCGTTGCGCAACAATCCGGTGCGGGCACCGTCCTCGTCAAGAGATTCGCCCACTCAGCCGATAGGAACTCCGCGAAACGGATACTGTTGCGCCATGCGGAACCAGGACCCGGGCAACGCAACTCAGAGCCAGGTGCAATCGGTCGACCGGGCCATCAGCGTGCTGGAACTGCTCGCGCGCAACGGCGAAACCGGCATCACCGAGATCGCGGGCGAACTGGGCGTCCACAAGTCGACGGCGTCGCGCCTGCTCAGCGTCCTGGAGACCCGGGGCCTGGTCGAGCAGCTCGGTGAACGCGGGAAGTACGCCATCGGCTTCGGCGTCGTCCGGCTGGCCGGCGCCGCGACCGGCCGCATGGACCTCGCCAAGCTGGGCCGGGCCAGCTGCCTCGCGCTGGCCGAGGAGCTGGGCGAGACGGTGAACATCGCGATCGCCGACGACGGCGTCGCCATCAACATCAGCCAGGCCCGCGGCTCGGCCGCGATCACCACGCAGAACTGGACGGGCCAGCGGACGCCGTTGCACGCGACCTCGAGCGGCAAGATCCTCCTGGCCCACATGGGCGAAGCCGAGCGCAAGCGGGTGCTGAAGCGGAAGCTGGAGCGGTACACCCCGCGCACGACGACCGAGCCCGAAGCGCTGCTGGCCGAGCTGCACCGGGTCGTCGAAGACGGTTACGCCGCCTGCTACGAGGAACTCGAACTCGGCATGCACGCCGTCGCCGTGCCGATCCACGGTCCCGGCGGGGAAGTCGTCGCCGCGATGAGCGCTTCCGGGCCGTCGTACCGGCTTTCGAAGCAGCGGGTGAAGCAGATCGTGAAGCCGATGACCGAGGCGGCGGACGAACTTTCCGCGCAACTGGGCTACTTCCGGGACTAGCCGGCCGCAGGGCACCGGTTCGGGCGCTTGACACTGCGTCTCGCATGACGCACGTTGTTGCTGAAGACGCAACCGCGCCCGGAGGGATCCGCGAATGGCAGCACGGCCCCGGCAGCGGAGGCGACTGTCCGAACCGGACACCCACCGGTGACGCACTACGACGTGATCGTCGTCGGCCTCGGCGGGATGGGCAGCGCCGCGGCGTACCGGCTCGCGCAGCGCGGGCAGCGGGTGCTCGGCGTCGACCAGTTCGCGCCGGTGCACAACCGCGGGTCGAGCCACGGCGGTTCGCGGATCACCCGCCAGGCCTACCTCGAAGGCCCCGAGTACGTGCCGCTGCTGCTGCGGGCCCACGAACTGTGGGAGGGCCTCGAGCGCGACAGCGGACGGCGGCTGTTCACCCGCTGCGGCGGGATCATGGTCGGCACGGCGGACTCGCGGACGATCACCGGCAGCACGGCGTCGGCCCGGGCCTTCGGCATCCCGCACGAACTGCTCGACGCGCGGGAAATCCGGCGGCGGTTCCCGACGATGGCGGCGGCTCCGGACGAAGTCGCGCTGTACGAGCCGGGCGCCGGGTTGGTGTCCCCCGAAGGCTGCGTCGCCGCACACCTGCAGCTCGCCGCGCGCTGCGGCGCCGAACTGCACCACGAAGAAAAGGTGTTCACCTGGAGCAGCACGACCGGTGGCGTGCGCATCGGGACGTCGCACAGCTACTACACGGCCGACCGCCTGGTGCTGTGCCCCGGCGCGTGGGCGGCCGAACTGCTGCGCGGCTTCGGCGTCGCCTTCACGGTCCGGCGGCAGGTGCAGTACTGGTTCGCGCCCTCCGGCGGGATCGCGCCGTTCCGGGACCACCCCGTCTACATCTGGGAAGGCGACGGCTACACGTTCTACGGCTTCCCGGCGCACAACGCGCCCGCGGACGGGGTGAAGGTCGCGTTCCACGGCGGCGGCCGGACGTGCACGCCCGACGGCATCGACCGCGCGGTGTCGGGCGACGAGGTCCACGAGATCGCGGCCGTGGTGAAGCGGCACCTGCCGACGCTGCCGGGAGCGTTCCTCCGGGCGGCGACGTGCATGTACACCGACACGGCCGACGAAAGCTTCGTGCTCGCGCCGCACCCGGCCGAGGACCGGGTGGTGCTCGCGTGCGGGTTCTCCGGGCACGGCTTCAAGTTCGCCCCGGTGATCGGGGAAATCCTCGCCGATCTGGTGGTCGACGGCGCCACGGCGCACCCGATCGCGCAGTTCGACCCGGCGCGGCTACTGCCCTAGCAGCGTCGCCGCCAGCGCCTCGAGGTCGACGCCCGCGACACCGTCCAGGACGTGCCACGGCGCCAGCCAGCCCGACGCGGCGAGTTCGTCGTAGACGGCGGCGCACCGCTGCTGCAGGCCGTCGTCGGTCTCGAAGGCGTCGCGCTCCCGGCCGGAGTCGGTCTCCGCACGGCGTTCGGCGCGCTCGGCCGCGACCGCCGGGGCGACGCGCAGCAGCAGGTGCGCGTCCGGGCGGGGCAGGCCGAAGCGGTCGACCTCCAGCTCCCACACCCACTTCACGACTTCGCCGAAGGCGTCCTGCCGCAGGCGCGCGGCCGCGTACGCGGCGTTGGAAGCGACGTACCGGTCGAGCAGGACGACGTCGTGCGTCTCCCCCAGCGCGCGGATCTCGTCCGCCGCGCCGCTACGGTCCAGCGCGTAGAGCATGGCCATGCCGTACACGGAGTCGGCGAGGTCACCGTGCCCGCGGTGCAGCGCCTCGCGGACGAGGTCGGCGTGCACGCTCTCGCCGTACCGCGGGAACGCCAGCGACGCGACACTCGCGCCCTTCGCGCCCAGCTCCGCCGTCAGCCCCTTGGCCAGCGTGCGCTTGCCCGCGCCGTCGAGCCCTTCGATGACCACCAGTCGACCCACGGGACAACCCTAACGGTGGTGGACCGGCGGGCTCGGTGGAAGGGGATCGACGCCGAGCCCGCCGGTTCGTCTAGGCGGCGTGCCGCCGCAGGTGGAGCACGTAACCGGCGCCGCTGACCGCGAGCACGCCGACGAGGATCAGCAGCGGCACCCAGCCGGTGTCGTGGCCGGACGGCGCCGGGCCGCCGTCGCCGCGGGGCATCACCTGCGAGGTGGCGTCGTAGCCGCCGGCCTCGCCGTCGCGGGCGTAGGCCGAGCCGGGGAGCTTGTCGGCGTAGCGCGCCTCGACGGTCTGCTGGTAGCCGGCGACGGTGAGGGCGTGGCCTTCCGAGAGCGGTGTGACGCGGCCGTCGCGGACCGCGTACCAGGCGTCGACCTGCGGTTCGTGCAGCAGCTGGGCGCCCGCGGGCAGCTTCCGGGCGTACTGCCCTTCGACGTCACCCGAGGCGATGTTGCCGACCTGCCAGGCGCCGTCCGCGCCGCGGACGGACCAGAGCGTCGCGGTCCGGCCGTCGGAAGCACGCGCCGGGATCGCGAAGTAAGCGAACTCCCCCGGCGTCGCGCCGGGCTTCCCCGCGACGAAGTCCGGCGAAAGCTCGTACACCGGGTAGGCGTCGGAGGCGATCCGCACCGAAACCGGCCCCTGGGCGCCCGGCGCCTGGGCGAAGAAGCCGACGAGGACGTCCTGGAACGCCGCGGCCGCGCGGTGCGCCGCCGAGGCATCGGCGCTGCTGATGCCGGCGGCCTGGGCCGCGCCTGACACCGGAGCCGTCATCAGCAGCGCCGCGCCGGTCAGCACGGCGAGCACCAGTACCCGCCGACTCATCGGGCGATCCCGGTGAGCGTGTGCGTCCAGGTGAACGACGAGTTCTGCGTGTAGTACCCGTAGGTCGACCAGTTGTAGCGCTTGGCCGGGCCGGGATCGCCCCAGAACACCCAGCCGCCGCGGGTGTCGTAGCCGTAGAGGACGTGCACGTGGCCGCCGCCGGAGCGCCAGCCGACCCGGGTCTCGACCGGGCGGTCCGCCGCCGTCTGCGTCCGGACGTCGGCGTAGGAGATGGGCCGGTCGAGGTAGCGGCCGGGCGAGGTGAAGCCCAGCCGGGCGAAGGCGCGCTGCGGGTCGGCGAGGGTGCCGGGGAGGTTGGCGCAGTCGGCGCCGGTGTCGCCGTGCGCCAGCTGGCAGAACCGCGTCTGGCTGACGACCGCGCCGTGGTAGGCGGCGATGGTGTTGCCCGCACCGGCCCAGCACCACTGGTTCTTCTGCTGGAGCTGCAGGAAGATCTGGTTCCGGTAGGTCGGCGGCACTCCGGGCGCGGCTCCGGCGGTGGCCGGGGCGACCAGGCACAACAGCAGGCTCACGGCCAGTACGGCGTGGACCCGGCTCGACTTCACCAGCACGGACGGCCTCCTGCTCGAACGTGGGCGAACCAGCGGTGGTCACAACGGTGAACAACGCGGTCACAAGGAGCAAGAACGCCATCCGGCGGAACGGACCGTTCCGGGTCGCAGCCGGAACGCGGAACAGTCACCACAACGAGGCCAACCACCCTGAACGGGGGTCGGCGGGGGCACTCTACGCTGCTAACGTGAACGTTCCGCGGTGTTCACGCCCAGCGCACACACTGGTCGGGTGAAGGGACGAGCGGTGGCACAAGACGGGAACCTCCCACTGATCATCGATGGCGCCCGCACGACCCGGGCATCGGTCGCCGAGCTGCCGAAAGAGCTGACCGAGGCGCTCCGCACCGGCGAGTTCCACCACGCCCTGCGGCTGGCGATCGCCTACCGCGGGCTGTCGCTCGCCCGGCTGCGCGCCCACCTCGCGCTGCGCGGCGTCCAAATCGGACAGTCGACGCTGAGTTACTGGCAACGCGGGCTGCGTCAGCCCGAGGTCCCGAAGGCGCTCCCGGCGGTCCGGGCCCTGGAATCGGTCCTCCAGCTGCCCGCGGACGCCCTGGTGGTGCTGATCGGGCCCCGCCTGGCCCGCCGCGGCCACCAGCCGGCGGCGTCGTTCCACGACCTGCGTTCCGGTGACATGGGGTCGATCGTGGAGGACCTCCTGGCCGAGCTGGGCGCGTACCCGTCGTCGAACCACTACAACGCCGACCTCGAGCTGCTGTCGGTCCACGACACGATCACGTTCGACGCGGAGCACCGCCAGGTCAGCCTGCGCACGCGGCTGGTCACGCGGGCGCGGCGGCACGGCCCGGACCGGTACCTGACGGTGTACAACGGCGACCCGGGCTGCCGCATCGACGACGTCGAGCTGATCACCGACGAGGGCTGCCGGGTCGGGCGCATGCGCCGCAACCCGGACGCGGACACGATGGCGACGGAGCTGCTGTTCGACCGCAAGCTCGCCGAGGGCGACATCCACGTGTTCTGCTTCGAGGTCCGCGACGACTCGGGGTCGGCGTCCCCCGGGTACTACCGGATGCTGCGCGACCGGTGCGCGAGCTACCTGGTCCAGCTGCGGTTCGACCGCAACGCACTGCCGGCCCGGTGCACCCGCCAGGTCCGGGCGCGGGACGACGCCCTGCCGGTGGTGGCGGAGGAACTGGCGTGCGACATGGGCGGCGTGAGCAGCGCGTTCTTCAGCGACGCCGGGCCGGGTCTGGCCGGGGTCGCGGTGGAGTGGAACTGAGGCGTGTCGACCATCCAGTCACACGTGTCGACCCTGGAATCACGCGTGCCGACCCCTCAATCACCCGTGTCGACCCTCCAGTCACACGTGTCGACCCGGGAATCACGCGTGTCGACCGGTTGATCCGGCGAACTCGCGCACCGAAGGGTCGACACGCGTGATTGAGGGGTCGACACCCGTGATTGGGGAGTCGACACCCGTGATTGGGGAGTCGACACCCGTGATTGGGGGGTCGACACGGCCCTCAGTGGCCGCGGTGCTTGGCTCGGGACTTGGCCTTCGCCAGGGTGCGGCGGCGGGCGGCCTCGGCGGCGGCCCGGCGCTTGCGGGCGGCTTTGTTCTCCGCCGCGTGCTGGGTGACCGCGTCGCGCAGGGCGCGCTGGGCGGCCGTGCCGATGCCGTCGTCGTCCTGGGCTTTCTTGGCCAGCTTCGCGAGACGCCTGGCGTTGAGCCGGGCCGTCGGGCGCTGCTCGAGCGGGACCGGCGGGGCCTTCCGGGCCTCGTCGGCCAGCCGCACGAAGTCGCGGCCGGCGGCGAAGGCGGCCAGCTCCGCATTGTTGGGCTCGCTGCCGAAGACGTGCCGCGCGGCCCGGACCAGGCCGTCTTCGTGGATCTCGTAGACGCCGACCCAGAACCGGCCGTCGTGGTACAGCGTGAACACCCCGCTCATCGGGAACCTCCAGGCGTGACGGATCAGCCTGGCGTCACCGGTTTCCCTGGACGGGACAACGAGCCCGGAGCGGACCGCCCGGACTACCCACCGGGCCGTGAGGTTCGTGAAGCCAAGAACAGCGGGATTCTACGCCGTCGTCAGAGCACCTCGAATCCGTTGGCCTTGGCCGCGTCGGCCTGTCGCTCGTCGCGGGTGACGAAGGTGACCGGCTCGCCGCCCGTGAGTTCGGCGGTGGAGTGCATCGCGACCGCGATGTGGATCGCGTCCAGGGTGCGCACGGGGTAATTCTCGGTGACCAGCCGCCGGGCCGCCGGGAAGATGCGGTGCGGCGCCAGCGGGATCACTCCCAGAATCGTCCGCGAGTCCACGTCGAACTGGGCCAGGAACTCGCGGGCATCGGGAATCCGCCCGGTTCGCTTGGCCGCGGTGAACGCGCTCGCGCATTCCAGCCGGGTCAGCTCGCTGGTGAGCACGAGGTGCCCGCCGTCGATCAGGAGCTTCCGCAACTCGGCGTGGTCGGCCTCGTCGCTGAGGTAGGCGCCGACCACCGCACTCGTGTCCGCGTAGAGAACGGTCACCATTCACCCCGGGTCCAGTCGAGTGCCTCACTGACAGCCGTGCCCCAGCCACGCGAGCGTTCTTCCAACGCGTCGTGGCCCGGTGCTTCACCCTCCGGCTCGAAGGTGATCAGCTTGCCTTCCGCCACCAGGCGGCTTCTCCGTTCCACCGCGGTTTCCGTCTTCGCCACAATTCCCCTCAACGCTTCCGTGACCAGGTCGTTCATGCTGCGCCCTTGCGCCTCGGCCAGCGCCTTCAGCCGGGCGTGCAGCTCGTCGTCGATCCGCGTGATCAACTGCTTCACGACACGATGATAACACGTCACCCATTCGTGCTATCACTGTTCACGGCCCAGGACAAAGGGCCGCCCCGAACACGTTCGGGGCGGCCCTCACCTGCGAAAACGCAGAAACCTCAGTACCGGTAGTGCTCCGCCTTGTACGGCCCTTCGACGTCCACGTCGATGTACTCGGCCTGCTCCTTGGTCAGCTTCGTCAGCTCGCCGCCGAGGGCTTCGAGGTGGATCTTCGCGACCTTCTCGTCCAGCTTCTTGGGCAGCCGGAAGACCTCCTTGTCGTACTCCTCGTACTTGGTGAACAGCTCGATCTGCGCGATCACCTGGTTCGAGAAGCTGTTCGACATCACGAAGGACGGGTGCCCGGTCGCGTTGCCGAGGTTGAGCAGCCGGCCCTCGGACAGCACGATGATCGTGTTGCCGTTCGGGAACACCCACTCGTCGACCTGCGGCTTGATGTTGATCTTGCGGATGCCCGGGTAGCGCGCCAGGCCCGCCATGTCGAGCTCGTTGTCGAAGTGGCCGATGTTGCCCAGGATGGCCTGGTGCTTCATCTTCGCCATGTGCTCGACCAGCACGACGTCCTTGTTGCCCGTCGTGGTGATGACGATGTCGGCCTCGGGCAGCGCGTTGTCCAGCGTGCGGACCTGGTAGCCGTCCATCGCCGCCTGCAGGGCGCAGATCGGGTCGATCTCGGTCACGATCACGCGCGCGCCCTGGCCGCGCAGCGACTCCGCCGCGCCCTTGCCGACGTCGCCGTAGCCGCACACGACCGCGACCTTGCCGCCGATCAGCACGTCGGTGCCGCGGTTGATGCCGTCGATCAGGGAGTGGCGGATGCCGTAGCGGTTGTCGAACTTCGACTTCGTCACCGCGTCGTTGACGTTGATCGCCGGGAACAGCAGCTCGCCCGCCGCCGCCAGCTGGTACAGCCGCAGGACGCCGGTCGTGGTCTCCTCGGTCACGCCGCGGATGCCCTCGCCGATCTTCGTCCACTTGCCGGTGTCGGCCGCCACCGACGTGCGGAGCAGCTCGAGGAACACCTTCCACTCGTCCGAGTCGTTGTCGTCCGGCGACGGCACGGCGCCCGCCTTCTCGAACTCGGTGCCCTTGTGCACCAGCATGGTGGCGTCACCGCCGTCGTCGAGGATCATGTTCGGGCCTTCGCCCTCCCAGGTGAGCATCCGCTCGGTGCACCACCAGTACTCCTCGAGCGACTCGCCCTTCCACGCGAAGACCGGGACACCCTTGGGTTCCTCGGTGGTGCCGTGCGGGCCGACGACGACCGCGGCGGCCGCGTGGTCCTGCGTCGAGAAGATGTTGCACGACGCCCAGCGCACCTCGGCACCCAGCGCGACCAGCGTCTCGATCAGCACCGCCGTCTGCACCGTCATGTGCAGCGAGCCCGAAACGCGCGCCCCGCGCAGCGGGTAGACCTCCGCGTATTCGCGCCGCAGCGCCATCAGTCCCGGCATCTCGTGCTCGGCGAGGCGGATTTCCTTGCGGCCGAACTCGGCGGCCTCGAGGTCGGCGACGGCGAACTCGATGCCGTTGCGGGTCTCGTGCCGCTTGGCAACGCTTTCGGGGGTCATAGTGGCGATTCCTCCAAGACTCGATGACACCCGAACACTACCGTTGTCCGCTCGACTGTCCCTAGAACTGTTAGGAGCCCCTTACCGTGCCCATGCCCGGCCCGGACACCCGCGTCGTGGAAATCCGTGTCGCCGGGCTCGTGGGCACCAGCGGGGAAACGCTGCTCGACGCGGTTTCGACCGTCGACGTCGCCGGCGACGGCCTGGGCCGGGTGGTCCGCCCGGCGGACCGGCTGCGCCGCCCGGCCCCCGGCCCGGTGCTGCCCGCACTGGGCCGGTCGATCCCGCGGACCCTCGAGGGCTACCTCTGGCACGGCATGACCTCGGGCGGCGCCGCCAAGGCCACCTGGGCGCTGCTGTTCCCGTTCTCCCTGGCCAACGTCTGTTTCTGGATGCTGCCGCCGGTCCCGCCGGACTGCCGCCTCGCCCGCGTGCTCGGCGCCGTCTGCCGCGGGCTGCTGCGCGTCGGCGCCCTGCTCCTGACGATGCTGCTGATGGGCCAGCTCGCGGCGATCGCGCTGGACATGTTCGCCACGCAGTGCCTGGCGCCCGGCTCGGGCTGCCTGCCCGCGGTCCCCGACGCGGTCCGCACGACGGCCGCGAGGATCGCCGTCGGCGTGCTGCCGCTGCTGGCCGTGATCTTCGTCCTGCACCGGATCTCGAGCGCGACCTGGGCGGTGCACGCCGACGGCGACCTCACCGGCGGCCCGCTGCGGATGCGTGCCGACCCGGAGACCCCGGCGTTGCGCTGCCTGCACACCGTCGCGGCGCTGGCCTCGGTCGCGCTGCTGCTGCTCGGCGGGCCGTTCCGCGTGCCCGGCGACACCTTCGGACTGGTCGTCTGGATCGGCACCCTGGCCGTGGTGCTCGCCACCGTCGTCGCCGCGGCGATCGGCGTCGACACCGGCCGGTTCGCCCGGCCCGGCGTGCTCGCCTTCGCGACCTTGCTGGTCGTCGCGGCCGCGGTGCGGCTCCGGCCAGGCACGGGTCCGCTGCCGGGCACCAACGGTGTCGTCGAAGGTCTCGGCGCGGCCCTGGTCGTCGTCACGGTGCTGTTCGCGCTGTTCCTCGCCCCGGCCGCGCTGCTGGCCCGGCCCGGCTGGCAGCACAAGCCGCGGCGGCTGCGGCCGTGGCTGGGCGGTTGGGCGGCCGCGCCGGTGCTCGCGCTGGCCGGCCTGCTCGGCGGCGGGTTCGGGGCCGGCCTCGCCGAAGCCCTCCGTCGCCTTTCCGGCGCGGAGTTCCTGCACGTGCCGGACACGTACGTGCTGGTCACCGTCCTGTGGGGCGCCGGGCTGGCGCTGGCCGCGGTGCTCGGCGTCCTGGGTTTCGCGGTCGCCGTCCCGCTGCGGCGGCTGCGGCGGGGCATCCCCGCGATCGTCGAGCTGATGGAGCACGACGAACGCCAGGAGGCCCAGGCCGCGGCGGCCTGGGCCCGGTCGGCGTGGGAACGGCGGCACCTGCACCACCTGGCACTGGCGGTCGCGAGCGCCATGTCCGCGGGCGGCGCGGCCCTGCTGGTGCTGCGCTTCGGGTTCGGGCTGGTCCCCGGCTGGTTCGGGCCGCTGTCCGCGATCGGCGTGGTCGCACTCGGCGGGCTGGCCGCGGGCCTGCTGCGGGTCGTCTACACGGCCGCGCGGACGCCACAGCGCAGCCGCCACCTCGGGGCGCTGGCCGACCTCGTGTGCTTCTGGCCGCGGGCGGCGCACCCGACGGTCCCGCCGTGCTACGCGCTGAAGGTCGTCCCGGAGCTGGCCGCGCGGGCGCGCGAACACCTCGCCGAGCCCGGGACGCGGGTGGTGCTGTCCGGCTACAACCTCGGCAGCCTGCTGACAATCATGGCCGCCGCCCGCCTGGCGGCCGAGCTGCCGGAAGCGGAGCTCGAGCGCGTCGGCGTGCTGACCGCCGGTTCCCCGTTGCAGTGGGGCTACCAGCGGGCCTTCCCGGCGCTGCTGCCACAGGAGGCGCTGGAACGGCTCTTCGCCGACCTCGACGGCCGCTGGCGGGCCCTGTGCCGCGGCACCGACATCTTCGGCGGCGGCGTGACGACCTGGCGGCACTCGGTCGCCGACCGGCGGCTGCACGGCGTCGGGTTCCTGCCGGAGGGTGGCTGCGGTCCGGTGTCGGCGGCGGCCGACGCCAACGGCGTCCTCATCCTCGGCGGCGACCACTGGCTGCCGGATCCGCTGCGCGGCCCGACCGGGCGGCATCGCTGGGCGCCGGGGGTGCTCAAGCACCAGGACTACGTGGTCGACGCCGAATGGGACCACGCCGTCGCGATGGCCGCCGGCCTCGGCAAGCCGTCCTGGGGCGAGCAGGGCTCGCTGTTCGGGGACTTCCCCCCGAAACGGTGAAGGCCCCTCGCGCGCGGAGCGAGGGGCCTTCGACCGGGGACTAGCTCAGCTTCACTCGGAAGCCTTGCGGCGGAACTTCAGCAGCGCGAGCAGGCCGCCACCGGCGGCGAGCAGGAGCGCGCCGACCCAGATCAGCCAGCTGTTGTCGAAGCCGGTGTTGGCCAGGCCGCCACCGGTGCCCGACTCGTTGCCCGCCGGGACGGCGGCCGGAGCGGTGGTGAAGCTGGTCGGCGCGACCGAGGTGTCGGAGGTCGCCGGAGCGGACGGCTTCGTGGCCGTGGTGGTCGGCGTCGACGACTTGGTCGGCGCCGTCGTGGTGGTCTCCGGCGGGGTGTCCTTCTTGACGCCGCAGGCGAACCAGTGGCTGATCTGCGGGACGTTCTTGTAGTCCCGGCCGACCATCGGGGCGTGCAGCTTCTCCCACGGCGGGGTGGCCGAGAGGCCCTTCTTGCCCGGCACGTAGGTGTTGAACTCGTTGCCGCCCTTGACGACGATGGCGGCGACCGTGACGCCCTTGGCCACGCCGGTGACCGTCAGGTACTGGTCCTTCGACGTGCCGCCGGTGACCGTGAGCTGGTCGCTCACGTCGACGGCCTTGCCGAGACCGATGTCCGAGCACTTGGTGGCGTTGCCCACCGTGCCCGTCGCGCGGTCGTCACCGGGCACGCACGCGAACGCGGCACCGGCGGTTCCCATGAGGGCAGCGGTGGTGAGGGCCATGACGGCCACCGCACCACGGAAGGTACGTCTGCGCATTGAGTGTCTCCTGTACCGAACGGGGGAGGAACGGCAAATTCGGGGGATCGCGACGCCACTGCACGTGGGAATCACGCGGCTGTAATTCACCCGTCAGTGGCACACGGAGGCTCGAAAGGTATCGCACGTCACTCCGCCGCTTACCGGGGGTCCCCCTTTGCGAACGAATCGCAAGATCCTCTTGATCAAGCCGTGACCTCGGACAAAGCAACCAAACGCAAAAAGCCCCGCCGACCTGGGCGTCCAGGAGGCGGGGCTTTTTAGGCGCAAGTCAGGCGTCGGGCGACTTCACGGGTTGCTCGATCCCTTCGGCCTGCCGCTTGCCGAGCAGCGAATGCCGGCGGCTGTAGGCGAAGTACAGCACCACGCCGACCACCATCCAGACGAGGAACCGCAGCCAGGTCAGCACGGTCAGGTTCAGCATCAGCCACAGGCAGGCGAGGATGGCCAGGATCGGGATCAGCGGCACCAGCGGCACCTTGAACGCCCGGGGCAGGTCCGGCCGCGTCCGGCGCAGGATCAGCACCCCGGCCGAGACGAGCACGAACGCGAACAGCGTGCCGACGTTCACCATTTCCTCGAGCTTGTCCGCCGGGAAGAACCCGGCCGCGACCGCGACCAGCCCGCCGACGATGAGCGTCGCGCGCTTCGGCGTGCCTTGTTCGCCGGTCTTCGCCAGGCCACGCGGCATCAGGCCGTCGCGGGACATGGCGAAGATGATCCGGACCTGACCCAGCATGAGGACCATGACGACGGTGGTCAGGCCGGCCAGCGCGCCGAAGGAGATGATGTTGGCCGCCCAGTCGACGCCGTTCGCGGAGAACGCCGTGGCGAGGGTCTTGTGGCTGCCGTCGCCCGCCTTGGTGGCCAGGTCCTTGTACGACGTCATGCCGACGACCACGAGCGACACCGCGACGTACAGCACGGTGACGATCGCCAGCGAGCCCATGATCCCGCGGGGCACGGCCTTCTGCGGGTTCTTCGTCTCCTCCGCGGTGGTCGCGACGATGTCGAAGCCGATGAACGCGAAAAACACCAGCGAGGCACCGGCCAGCAGGCCGAAGACACCGAACGAGCTGCTCGCGCCGCCCGCGATCAGGGAGAACAGCGACTGGTCGACGCCCGTCTGGCCGGCCCCGCCGGTCGAACCCGGCGGGATGTACGGCGAGTAGTTGGCGCCCTTGATGTAGAAGAGCCCGAGGATGATCACGAACAGCACGACGGCGACCTTGATACCGGTGATCACCATCGACACCCGCGACGACAGCTTCGTGCCGACGGCCAGCAGCGTCGTCAGGATCGCCACGACCAGCAGCGCGCCCCAGTCGACGGTCACGCTCCCGACGTCGAACGTCGTCTTGGTGCCCTTGCCGAAGAGGTAGCCGAGCACCGTCTCGAGGTACACCGACCAGCCCTTGGACACCGCCGCCGCGCCGACGGCGAGCTCGAGGATCAGGTCCCAGCCGATGATCCACGCCATGAACTCGCCGAAGGTGGCGTAGGAAAACGTGTACGCGCTGCCCGCGACCGGCACGGTCGAGGCGAACTCGGCGTAGCACAGCGCCGCCAGCGCGCAGGCGATCGCGGCGAAGACGAACGCCAGCGAGACCGACGGGCCGGCGTAGTCACCGGCGGTGCGCGCGGTGAGCGTGAAGATGCCCGCGCCGATGACGACCGCGACCCCGAACACCGTGAGGTCCCACGCGCTCAGGTTCCGTCTGAGCTTCGTGTCCGGCTCGTCGGTGTCCTGAATGGACTGTTCGATCGATTTAGTGCGCCACAATCCCGTACCGGGCACCGTTGACCTCCTGCGGCTGGCCTGCATGTATCGCAGTAGGTCACCCTATCGGGTCACGTCCGGAGCGGCTCGCCGAAGCGGCGGAGTGGATCTTGGTCTACCGCGCGGGGCTGCGGTCGAGGTCGGGTTCGAGGTAGATCAGCCGGGCCACCGGCACCTTGGCGCGGACGCGGGCCTCGGCGTCGTCGATGGCCGTCGCCACCTCGGCGATGTCGAGGCCGGGCACCAGCGCCAGCTTCGCCGCGACGAGCAGCTCGTCCGGGCCCAGGTACTGGGTGCGGATGTGGATGACTCGCTCGACCTTGCCCGCCGCGAGCTCGTCGACGATCGTCGCGAGGACGCCTTCGTTGGCCCCTTCGCCGATGAGCAGGCTCTTCATCTCGACGATCAGGATGATGGCGATGACACCGAGCAGCGCGCCGATCGCCAAGGTGCCGACGCCGTCCCAGACCGGGTCGCCGGTGATCACCGACAGCCCGACGCCCAGCAGCGCGAAGACCAGGCCGAGCAGCGCGCCCGCGTCCTCCAGCAGCACCACCGGCAGTTCCGGCTCCTTCGCCTGGCGGATGAACCCCCACCAGGTCACGTCGCCCTTGATCTTCTTGGACTCGCCGACGGCGGTGTAGAAGCTGTAGCCCTCCAGGCAGACCGCGACGAGCAGGATGACCACGGCGACGATCGGCGATTCCAGCGGCTCGGGGTGGCCGATCTTGTGGATGCCCTCGTAGATCGCGAACGCCGAACCGAGGGTGAAGAGCATCAGCGCGACGATGAAGGAGTAGAAGTACCGGTCGCGGCCGTAGCCGAAGGGGTGCTCCTCGTCCGCGGCCCGCTTCGACGTCTTCTGGCCGAGCAGGAGCAGCCCCTGGTTCGTCGTGTCGGCCAGCGAGTGCACCGATTCGGCCAGCATCGACGACGACCCCGTGACGAGGAAGCCGACGAACTTCGCCGCCGCGATCCCCGCGTTCGCCCCGAGTGCCGCGAGGATCGCCTTGGTTCCGCCTCCAGCTGACACGACCGCTCCCCTGCTGACGTTCCCGATTTGCCGGTTTGGAGCCTAGAGGACCTCCTCGGTCTCCGCCCCACACCGCCCGGGTTTTGTCGGACCCCTTCGCTACGGTGACCGTTCCGGCACGGGGAGGGTGGCATGGTTCACTTCGGCGTGCTCGGGCCGCTCGCCGTCGAAGGGCCGCCCGGGCACTGGGTCGCGTTGCGCGGCGAGCGGCAGCGCACACTGCTGGCCGTGCTGCTGCTCAACGCCGGGCGGCCCGTCCCGGCCGACGTGCTGGTGGAGGCGCTCTGGCCGGACGGGCCGCCGAAGTCGGCCACCTCCAACCTGCACACCTACCTCTCGCGGCTGCGCGAACGGATCGACGGCCTGCGGGTCGAGCACGGTCCGCTCGGCTACCGGCTGCAGGCCGGACCGGCGGAGCTCGACCTGCTCGGCTTCCGCGCCGCCGTCGCCGAAGGGCGGCAGGCGGCGGATCCGGTGGCCGCGGCGGGGCACTACCGGCGGGCGCTGGCGCTGTGGCGGGGGCCGGTGCTGGCCGGGCTGCACGTGCCGCGGCTCGACGCCGACGTCGCCCGGCTGGAGTCCGAGCGGCTCGCCGTGTTCGAAGACTGCGTCGACGCGGAGCTGAGCGCCGGGCGGCACGGGGAGCTGACCGGCGAGCTGCAGGCGATGATCACCGAGCACCCGCTGCGCGAACGGCTGGCCGCGCAGCTGATGATCGCGCTGCACCGGGCCGGGCAGCAGGGCAGCGCGCTGGAGGTCTACCGGCGGCTGCGGACCACGCTGATCGAGGAGCTCGGCGTCGAGCCGGGGGCGGAGGCGCGGCGGGTGCACGCGGCCGTGCTGCGCGGTGAGGACCCGGTGCCGCGGCTGCCGCCGTCGGTGTGGCCGGTCTGCCAGCTGCCGCCGGACATCGGCGACTTCACCGGCCGCGACGCGGAACTGGCGGAGCTGACCGGCGTGCTCGGCGCCGGCACCGGCGTCCCGGTCGCGGTGCTCGCCGGCGAACCGGGGGCGGGCAAGAGCACCCTCGCCGTGCGCGCCGCGCACCGGCTGCGCGCGCGGTTTCCGGACGGTCAGCTGTACGTGCCGCTGGCGGGCCGCGAAATCGGGGAGGTGCTGGCCGACCTGCTGCGTGCGCTCGGCGTTCCCGGCCCGGCGGTGCCGGACGACGTGCGGGCGCGGGCGGCGGTGTTCCGCGGACGGCTCACCGACCGGCGGGTGCTGGTGGTGCTCGACGACGCCGTCGACCCCGAGCACGTCCGCACGCTGCTGCCGGGCACGCCGGGCTGCGCGGTGCTGGTGACGAGCCGTCGCCGGCTGAGCGGGCTCGCCGGCGCGCACCGGCTGGCCCTGGGTCCGCTGTCCGGCGCGGACGCCGCCGAGCTGCTGAACCGGCTCGCCGGGGCCCGGGTGGCCCGGGAGGGTGCGGACGCCGAGCGGATCATCACGGCGTGCGCGCGGCTGCCGCTGGCCCTGCGGATCGCGGGCAGCAGGCTGGCCATCCGGCCGCACCTGCGGCTCGGCGAGCTGGCCGACCGCCTGGAGGACGAGGTCCGCCGTCTCGACGAGCTGACCGTCAGCGACCTCGCCGTCCGGAGCAGCATCGCGCTGAGCTACGAAGGCCTGCGGCCGCCGGCGCAGCGCGCGTTCCGGTTGCTCGGCCGGTGCCGCCTCGCCGACCTGCCGGCGTGGGCGGTCACCACCCTGGTCGACGACCCGGACGAGGCCGTCGAAGAGCTCGTCGAGGCGAGCCTGCTGGAGGCCCGCGGCGCGGACGGGACCGGGGAAGGCCGGTACCGGATGCACGACCTCGTCCGGCTGTACGCGGCGGAACTGGACGACCCGGTGCCCAGCGAGGGCCTCCGGACGGTGCTGGCGGCGACGCTGGCGCTCGCCGACGCGGCGGCGGCCCGGCTGCCGCGCACGGTGCCGATGCCGTCCCCGGCCCACGAGCCGCCCGCGCAGCCGTTGCCGCGGGCGCTGGTGGAGCGGCTGCTGGCGCGGCCGGACGCCTGGTTCGCGGCCGAGCGCGCGAACCTCGTGCTGCTGATCGGCACGCTCGCCCCGCGGGACGCGCTGCTGCTGCTCGACCGGCTCGGCGTCTACCTGTACCTGCACGGGCAGTACGCCGACATGCGCGCGGCCTACGAATCGGTTCTGGCCGCGGACCCGCCGCTGGCGACGGTGGCGGAGGCGACGCTGACGCTGTTGCGGCACGCGCGCGGCGAGTACGAGGAGGCGGCGGTCCGCTACCGCGCGTGCGCCAAGGAGCTCGAAGCCCACGGCGACCGCCGCACGCACGCGTGGGTTTCGGCGAACCTGGCGCACTGCCTGATCGGCCTCGGCCGCGCGGAAGAGGCGCTCCGAACGGCGGCCCACGCCCGCGAACTGTTCACCGAAGACGGATCAGCCGGCCTGGGGTGGGTGTGGGCGGCGGAGTCGGCGGCGCTGTTGCGGCTCGGCCGGATCGCCGACGCCCGCGCGGTCGACCGCAAGGCACTGGCGGCGGCCCGCTCGAGCGGCGACGCCCGGATGATCGGCGAAGCACTGCACGGGTACGCGTGGTCATCGTTGCTGACGGGCGACGACCTGGGCGCGGCGGCGGCGATCGCGGAGTCGGTGGAGCTCCTCCGGGGCACGGGAGTGCGCTCGGCCCTGGCGAAGTCATTGCGTACATCGGGCGCGATCTCGGCGGCAACGGGCGCGCGCACCGAAGCGACGGCGGCGTTCGAGGAGGCCCGCGAGCTGGCCCGCGAGCTGGACGAGCGGCCGCGGGAGTTGTCGTGCACCCGAGCCCTGGCGGCGTCCTGGATCGGCGAAGGCCGGGCGGCCCAGGCGATCCCGGTGCTGCGGGCGTGCCTCGACGAGTTCCGCGAGATGGGCGGAAGGGCGGCGACGGGCCTGACGTGGCTGGTGCTGCACCGGGCGTACCTGGCGACGGGAGATCCGGCGGAGGTGGAGGCGGCGGCCGAGGCGGAGGAGTGGCTGGACCCACGCGACGCCAGCGCGGCCGCGTTGCGCCGGGCGTTGGTGGCGCTCACGGAGCCGGGCTGAGGGACTTCAGGCACCCGATTTGGCGGGCGCCTTCCGGCCCGGCCGGGCCCGCCTGCCCTTCGCGCACCAGCCTGGCTTGAGCGGGTGCCTTCCGACCCCGCCACCGACCTACCTCCGCGCACCGGTCTGGCTGGTTGGGCACCTTGCCGACCAGCCCGGCGAGGGGGCCGACCGGGCCGGGCTGAGGTGCCTCCCCGCACCGGCCAGCCCGGCCAAGGCCTCCTCCGGCCTGCCGGCTGAGTGCCTCCCCGCACCAACCAACCCGACCAAGGCCCTCCTCCGGCCTGCCGGCTGAGTGCCTCCCCGCACCGACCAGCCAGCCGGGTGCCGCCCGCCGGGACGACTCAGGTGCCTCGCGCACCGAACTCGCCTGCCGGGCGAGACGGGGTGGTGCCGCCCCCTCGCCGCACTCCCCGTCTCGCCTCGGCCGGGGTGTGGGTGCCGTGGTGGTGCCGCCCCCTCGCGGCACCACCCGCAGCCCACGGACGCCGGGCAAAACCGACCGGCGCCACCCCCAGCGGACCCGGCGGCGCGCATCAGCGCACCAAGGTCCCCCCGTGGTGATGATCGTGGCGGACTCCGCCACACGGAACGCACACAGAAACCCCGGCCGCCCGTACCCGGGCGGCCGACCCGCCTTCAGACGGTCGGCCCGCGTACCTGCAGGGCCGGCTGGCGTACTCAAGTGATCGGCTGGCGTTCCCAGTGGGTCGGCTCGCCTACCCAGGCCGTCGGCTGGCGTACCGGGACGATCAGGTCGTGTCCCGGACGATCGGCTTGCGTGCACAAGAGGTCAGGTGGTGCCCCGCTGGTCGGGCACCTGCACCGTCAATTAGCGGGCCGACCTCGCCGCGCGCAAGCCAGCCCCGCAAACCGACCGTCCAGGTTCGCGAACCGGCCCTCCACATCCACGGGTCCGGGACGGGAGCCGACAGAAAGCCCCACCCCAAGGGCGGGGTCAGTCCTCGCAGGTACCCGCCGTCGCGCGGAAGAGCTGGGCCCGCTCGCCACCGAGCGCGCGCACCCGGACCGGTGGGTCCGCCGCCGGCAGCCACACCGACTGGCCCCTCCGCAGCTCCACCTTCTCGCCGTCGTCCGCCGTCACCAGCAGGTCGCCCGCCGTGCACAGCAGGATCTGGGGCCCGACGCTGTCGACCGAAATCTCGTCGTCCTCACCCGCCGCCCACTCCACGCGGGAGAGCTCGAACTCCGGCGCGTCCGTCCGGTACACCGCCATGCGGCCGCCGATGTCGCCGCACTGCACCGGCATCTCGCCGCACGCGAAGTCGACCACCCGCAGCAGCTCCGGGACGTCCACGTGCTTCGGCGTCAGGCCGCACCGCAGGATGTTGTCCGAGTTCGCCAGGATCTCCACGGCCGTGCCGTGCAGGTACAGGTGCAGGTTGCCGGCCGGCAGGTAGATCGCCTCGCCCGCGCGCAGCGTCAACCGGTTCAGCAGCAGCGCCGCCAGCACGCCCGCGTCACGCGGGTGCGCCTCGCCGAGCTCGAGGATCGTGCGGCACTCCCCCGCGAACTCGCCGTGCTCCTGGACGTGCCGGACGCACGCGTCGAGCACCTCCGGCAGCAGCGAATCCAGCGACGCCTGCGGCAGCGTGATCCACGTCGTGAACAGCGCCCGCAGCCCGGCCGGCTCCGGCTGCGCCTCCAGCAGGCCCGTGTACTTCGCCAGGCCGGGCGTCTCGATCGCCTTCAGGAGCTTCACCGTGCGATCCGGGGCACGGAACCCGGCCAGCGCGTGGAACTCCGTCAGCGCGCACACCAGCTCCGGCTTCGCCGTCGGATCCGGGTAGTTGCGGTTCGCCGCGTCACGCGGGATGCCCAGCTTCTCCTCGCGGGCATGTCCCTCCGCGGCCTGCGCCGCCGACGGGTGCGCCTGCATCGACAGCGGCTCCTCGGCGGCGAGGATCTTCAGCAGGAACGGCAGCCGTCCACCCCACCGCTTCGCGCAGCGTTCGCCCAGCTGGCCGAGCGGGTCGGCGTCCACCAGTTCGAGCAGGCTCCGCTCGGTCCCGTCGGGGCCGATGACGTGCGACGGGTCACCCGGGTGGGCGCCCATCCACAGCTCGGCCTCGGGGTGCGGCGCGGGTACCGGACGGCCCAGCAGCTCGGGGATCGCCGTCCGCGATCCCCAGGCGTAGGGCCGCACCGCGTTGCGCAGCAGCTCCACTGTCACCTCAACTCCACTCCTTCGGCACCGGCCGGGGCCGGGGCTCGGCGGGTCTCACGCCGTCGCGGGTGCGAAGCGGCCCGCGCCGCCGATGCTGCCCGCCGCCAGCCCGAGGTAGACCGCCGCCAGTTCGAACCGCAGCGCCAGCACCGCGGCCCGCACGATTTCGTCGGCCTCGATCTCCTCGGCCGGCGCGATGACGTCCGCACCCGGCAGCAGGTCCTCGGCCTGGTAGCGCGCCGCGTCCGTGGCCGGACCGGTCCGCACCGAGAGCAGCAGCACCCGGGTGGGGATGTCACCAGAGGGATCGTCCGGATCGGCGAAGATGTCACGCTCTCCGCCGCCTGATTGCGCCGCCCGCCGCAATGCGGGGCGCGCCAGGGCCTGACGATAGTCCTCGACGTCGCACACCGTGGCCGCGTGGGCGGCGAACGCGTGCGCAGCGTGTTCGCCGACGGCGACCGCGACCGGGTCCAGCCCCCACAGGAGCGGCACGCGGTCGGCCACCCGCAGGGCGAGCGCCTTGGCCGGGTTCGCGAACGACTCCCGGGCCAGGTAGTCCTTCTCGGCTTCGAGGTCCAGCTGGTCGGCGAGCAGCTGGACGTCGGAGATCAGCAGGCCCAGCGCGTTCGCGGTGAGCAGCCCGGCGGCCAGGCCGCGCGGGAACGCCAGCTCCGGCGGCACCGGGATCCGCGGCGCCAGCAGCAGGCCCTTGCCCGCCACGGCCGCCGCCACCGGGCCTTCGGACGGCGCGGACAGCACGACCGAGGCGCCGTACCGCGCGGCGCGCTCCAGCGACGCGGCGAGTTCGCGGTCACCGGGGTCGTCGGTGTGCGCGAAGACGACGTCGAGCGCGCCGATCCAGCTCGGCACCACTTCGGCGACGACGACCGGGACCGGGCACGACGGCGCCAGCAGGGCGGCCAGCAGCCGCGTGAGCGTGCGGCTGACCCCCGGCCGGTCGATCAGCACGACTGCGCGCGGGCGGCCCATGTCGAGCCGCTCGGACAGCTCCAGCTCCGCGGCCAGCTCGGCGGTCGCCCGCACCTGGGCGCCGGCCATCGCGGCGGCTCGGAGCAACCCCGCGCTGTCGGCCTCGGCCAGCCGCGCGGGGTCGTCGAGCAGCGTGTCGTCAAGCACTGTCGGCATCGGAGTTTCCGTTGTCACCCGGTTGGGTCGCCTCGTCCAGGAGCAGCACCGGGATGCCGTCGCGGACCGGGTACACCCGGCCGCACTCCGTGCAGGTCAGCGCGTCGGCCTCGGGGTCGCCCGGCGCGCCGGGGCGCAACGGGGCGTGATCCGGCGACGGGCACGCCAGGATCTCGAGGAGCTGGGCGTCGAGTGTGATGGCCATGGTTCCTCCATACCACGCGAGAAGGTGTGATGAAGGGCACCTTCAGGACACGGTTCGGCCCCGCGGCCCGCCCTTCACCGTGGACGGGTCAGCTGCGGATGATCGCGAGTACGTCGTCCACCAGCGCCTGCACGGCCTCGGCGTTCGCCGCTTCGACGTTGAGCCGGAGCAGCGGTTCGGTGTTCGACGGGCGCAGGTTGAACCACGCGCCGCCCGGCAGCTGCACGGTCAGGCCGTCCAGCTCGTCGATCTCGACCCCGGGGCGGGGGCCGAAAACGTCCTTCACGGCCATCATCTTGGCGACCTGGTCGTCGACCGTGGAGTTGATCTCACCGGACGCGGCGTAGCGCGAGTACGCGCTGGTCAGCTCGCTGAGCGGGCCGTTCTGCTCGCCGAGGGCGGCGAGGACGTGCAGCGCCGCCAGCATGCCGGTGTCGGCGCGCCAGAAGTCGCGGAAGTAGTAGTGCGCGGAGTGCTCGCCGCCGAAGATCGCGCCGGTGCGGGCCATCTCGGCCTTGATGAACGAGTGCCCGACGCGGGTGCGGACCGGCTTGCCGCCGTGCTCGGCGACGATCTCCGGCACGCCCTTGGACGTGATCAGGTTGTGGATGACCGTGCCGCCCGGGTCCTTCGCCAGCTCGCGGACGGCGACCAGCGCGGTGATCGCGCTCGGCGAAACCGGCTCGCCGCGTTCGTCGACGATGAAGCAGCGGTCGGCGTCGCCGTCGAAGGCCACCCCGGCGTCCGCCCCGACCTCGCGCACCTTGGCCTGCAGGTCGACGATGTTCGCCGGGTCCAGCGGGTTGGCCTCGTGGTTCGGGAAGGTGCCGTCGAGCTCGAAGTACATCGGCACGACCTCGATGGGCAGGCCCTCGAAGACGGTCGGGACGGTGTGCCCGCCCATGCCGTTGCCGGCGTCGACGACGATCTTCAGCGGGCGGCTGCCCGACAGGTCGACGAGGTTGCGCAGGTAGGCGGCGTAGTCGGCGAGGACGTCCCGCTCGGTGATCGTCCCGCGCTGGCCCTCGAACTCCGGCACGCCCTGCTCGACGGTGTCGCGGATCTCGGCGAGCCCGGTGTCCTGGCCGACCGGCGACGCGCCCGCGCGGCACATCTTGATGCCGTTGTACTTGGCCGGGTTGTGGCTGGCGGTGAACATCGCGCCCGGCAGGTTCAGCGAACCGGAGGCGAAGTACAGCTGGTCGGTGCTGGCCAGCCCGATGCTCACCACGTCGAGGCCCTGCGAGGTGACGCCCTCGGCGAACGCGGCCGCGAGCCCCGGCGAAGAGTCGCGCATGTCGTGGCCGATCACCACCGAGGGCGCTTCCGGCTTGATGAGCAGGGCGAACGCGGCGCCGAAATTGCGGACGAGGTCCGCGTCGAGCTGCTCGCCGACCACGCCGCGAATGTCGTAGGCCTTCACGATGCCCGAAAGGTCTGGCACGCCGTCTCCCCGCGAATAGTCGTCCCGGCGCCCGCTGCGCCGCGCGGAAAGCCTACCGGCGAGGTGAGTGGGTTACGCGTTCAGGCGCGACCGGGGAGGACCCGCAGGTGGCCGCGGCGCCCGGACGGGCCCTCCGGCTCGGGTGCGGGAGCCGGTTTGTCGGAGCGGCCGGCCTCGCGCACGGCCTCGGCCAGCGCGGTCAGTTCGTCGGCCGACGGGTCCGGCGCGGCGAAGGCCCCTTCGTGCCGGACGACTTCCCAGCCCTTGGGGACGGTCAGCCGGAGCGCGTGGGCTTCGCAGAGGTCATAGGAGTGCGGCTCGGAGGCGGTGGCCAGCGGGCCGACGACGGCGGTGGAGTCGCTGTACGCATACGTCAGCGTGGCCACAGCTGGCTCGAGACAGCCAGTACGCGAACACTTCCGTACGCTCCGCACGAAACGAAACGATAGCGCGTCGCCGCAAGCCTGGAGGAGCGACACGCGCTGAACCGCGCGGACCGCATAGACTTCGGGACGTGGCGACGGCTCGTGACTACCGACAGCGGCGGCGCTCGCGGCGGGACCGGCACGGCCGGGGCCTGCGCGGGACGCTGTACCCGGCGACCCTGCCCGCCGCCGCGAGCCGCGCGGAACGCTTCGACGCGCTGGTGCTGGACGCACTGGAGCCGATCGAGGCCCGCTGGCGCCACGAGCTGACGAAGCTCGACGTGGCGGTCGACGACGTGCCCGAGGTCCGCGAGAACGGCCACTCCCCGGCCGACGGGGTCCTGCACGACGGCGCGGTGCCGCTGTCGCGCCTGGTCCCGGCGGGGGTGGACCGCACGGGCCTGCCGACGCGGGCAAGGATCGTGCTGTACCGGCGGCCGCTGGAGGCGCGGGCGAAGGACCCGTCAGAGCTGGCGGAGCTCGTGCACGACGTGCTGGTGGAGCAGGTGGCGGGGTATCTGGGCGTGGAGCCGGACGTCATCGAGGGCGAGTAGTCCCCCGACGGCCGACGCGGGCCTTGCGGGACTCGCGGCGAACCGCAGGCCGGCAACGCAAGCCGACAAACGACGTCACCAGACCTCCCCCGCCCCTCATCCCAGCTGCCCTCAGTCGGCGGTCGGGTTTGTCAAGGCACGCTTTCCCGCCTTGACGAACCCGACCGGCGGCTGAAAATCCCACCGGAGGGGCGGGGGAGGTCGGACCCGCTCTACGGCGGATGCACGGTCTACCCCGGCAGAAGGATCACCGCAGAATCTCCCAGGGGTCACGGCAGAATCTCCCAGCCGGACCGCCCGAAGGCTGCGAAGCGCACAACCCGCGCGCGTAACGGGGCCCCCCGGTTTTAACGCTACCGGCCACCACCGACAGTTTCCCGCGCCGCGGGGCCGCGCGGTGGTCATCCGATCACAAACCTCAGGCGCGCCGCCGGGCCGGGACCGCCGTCAACAGCGTGAACAGCACCGCCGCCAGCTGGGCCAGCAGCAGCAGGTTGCGTTCCGTCCCCGGGTACTCCACCGTCACCTCCGATGACGCCGGTGGCACCGACACCGCCACCTGGTGGCCCCACGCCGGCACGATCGGCACCGCCTTGCCGCCCACCGTGGCCTTCCAGCCCGCTTCCTGCTCCGCCGCCAGCACCAGCAGGCGTCCGGTCGGGCCGTCGGACACCCGGACGCGTACCTCCGGCAGGTCCGCCCGGACCGGGGCCACGCCCGGGGCGTTGCCCGGCGCGCCGCCGCCCGTGACCGCCGCTTTCGCCTGCTCCGGCGAGATCAGGATCACCTGACCCGCCGGCGGGAGCAGGCGGAGCACCCCGCGGCCGTCGGACGTCGGGGCCGCCACCGCGAGCATTTCCTTCGCGAGCGGTACGTACGCCTGGGGGTCCACGCCCGGCGGGAGCACCACGAACTGGACGCCCGCCGCCGCGGCCGCCGCCAGGGAACGCTGGACCGCCGCCGCGTCGCCCTGGCCGAGGTCGCAGCGCCAGGCCGCCAGCCGGCCCGGGGTGCCCGGTGTCGGCGCCAGCTCGTCGTCGCCGTAGTTCGGGAGGCGGCCGGTGATCTGGCGGGTCGCCTCCGGGGCCACGTCGAGCACCGACCGGCCGGACGCCGCCAGCTCGGCCGCGACCTCCGGAGCGAGCGACGGCCGCTCGCCGGCCCGCAGCGGGCCCTGGGAGCCGGCCACCACCGCGCCCGCCGCCAGGGCCAGGAACACCGCCACCCCGGCCACCGCCATCACCTTCGGCAGCCACGTCGCCGGCACGCCGGCCGTGCCGCCGCGCTGCCACGACCCGAGCACGACCCACAGCAGCCCGGCGCCGACGATCAGCAGCGGCACGCCCGCGTAGCCGTGGGACGCCACGCCACCCTGCATCGGGACCGCCGTCACCAGCCGCACCACCACCAGCCCGCCCACGCCCAGCGCCGCGAGCGCGAACCCGCCGGCGGCGAGCTTCGTCGGCCGGACGACCACCGCCACCAGCGCCGCCGCGATCACCGCGACGCCGAGGGGCCACGCGCCCGGCCCGCCGGGGTCGAGCCCGGCCAGATCGGTACCGGACACCGTCGCCGCCGCCCCGCCGAGTCCCTGCACGAGCAGTTCCGGGTGCTTCAGCAGCACGGTCGGCCACGGCAGCAGCAGCGCCAGCGGCAGCAGCACCACGATCCCGACCGACGCGATCCGGCGCGCCAGCCCGGTCGGCGCGGGCAGCACCACGAACCCGATCAGCAGCCCGGCGAGCGCGAGCCCGTGCGCCAGCGGCGAGAACGCGCCCAGCAGCGCCACGCCGAACGCCGAGAGCGCCGAGACGTGCAGCCAGCGCGTGTCCGCGTTGACCAGCAGCCCGGCTAGGCCCGCGGCGACCAGCGGCAGCGCCAGGTGCACCACGACGACGTCGAGCCGGCCCTGCGCCACACCCGCCGTCGCGGCCGGCAGCAGCGCGTACGTCGCCGCGACGACGGCGCGCACCCAGCGGCGCACCCGAAGGCGCCGCGTCGCCGCGTACGCGCTCAGCGCCGCGAGCGGGATGTCGCCGAGGAGCAGGATCGCCACCAGCGCGGCCGGGCCGCCGATCGGCGCGAACACCGCGCCGAGCACACCGAGCACCGGCAGCGAGGCCGACGCGGGCGCGCCGGTACCGCCGGCGATCGCGTGCCACGGCGTCAGGTACGACGACCAGAGCTCCCCCAGTCCGCCGACCGGGAGCAGCTTGCCGCCGAAGAGGTCGAGGCCGAGCCGGGCGCGGTTGACGAACAGGCCGAGGGCGGTCAGCACCACGAACAGGACCACCGGCGGCGCGAAGACCGTGGCCGCCAGCACCCGGCGGCGGTTCACCTCGACGAAGACGAGCCCGGGTTCCGGCTCGACGGCATCGGTGCCGTTTTCGGCCGGTTCTCCGGCGGTGGCTTCGGACGTGGCTTCGGACGTGTCTGCGGACGTGTCTTCGGTCACCGGCGCCGGGGTTTCCGGCAGCGTGACGGCCACGAGCGTGCCCGGGCGGCGCAGCCCGGACCCGCGCGAGCTGAGTCCGCGCAGCGCGCCCGCGGGCAGCGCGTCGGGGCCGACCGGCCGGTTCTCGCGGGCGTCGAGCGCTTCCGGTGTCACCCACGCCGACTCCGTTTCGACGGTCTCGGGCACGCGCCCGAGCGCGACGTCGTTCTCGACGCCCCGGCGCACCAGGCCGACGACCCCGGCGCGGACGGCGTTGCGCAACCGCGTCCAGCGTCCGGTGAAGAGCCCGCGAACCGAACCCGGCCGCGGATTCCGCCGCCGCCGGGCACGCGCGGCGCGCAATCCGCCGTGTCCACTGAGGAGGTACGCGACCGCGGCCAGCTCGGCTCGCGCTTCGCCGGTGCGGCGCAGCAGGACGAAGGCCAGCGCGCGCAGCACCGCCAGCAGCGGGAGCCGGATCATGCCGAGCCAGAAGGAAAACGGCGAGCAGTTCACCAGGAACACGCGCAGGCCGTGGGCGCGGTTCGCGGCCGGCAGGGCGCCGGTCAGCGCGGCCGCCGGGCGCCGCCCGGTGGTCACGGCGCGGGCGTGGCGGACCCGGGCGAGCGGCACGGACAGGACGACGCCGCCGGCGGCGTTCGCGCGCCAGCCGAAGTCGAGATCCTCGCGCAGCAACGGGAAAGCGGGGTCGAAGCCGCCGAGGGAGTCCCAGGCGTCGCGGCGCACGAGCGAGCCCGCGCTGGGCACGGCGAGCACCGCCACCGGGTCCTCGCCGGTCGCGGCGACCTGCTGGCGGTGCCCGGAGGCGTCGGTGGACAGGCCGGCTTCGACGATCAGCCGCGGGTCGGTCCAGTCGAGACCGAGCGAGCCGAGCACGGTGGCCGACGGCTCCTTCGTGGCGACGTGCAGGAGTTGCTCGAGGCAGTCTGGTTCGGGCGCGCAGTCGTCGTGCAGGAGCCACAGCCAGGAGCCGGGATCGCCCCAGCGTTCCGTGGCGTGCGCGACGGCTTCGGCGACCGCGGCCGCGAAGCCGGTTTCCCTCGGCAGTGTGATGACGCCGGAGAGCACGGGCGAAGAATCGGGCCCGGGATCCTCAGCGGCTTCGGCGAGCAGCCGCGGGGTCGAGTCGGTGGATCCGGTGTCCACGGCGAGCACGTGCCGGGGCCGGACGGTGCTGCGGCGCAACGCGGAAAGCGCCAGCGGCAGCCAGTTTTCGCCGTCGTGACAGACCACAATGGCCAGAACGGGCGCGGAGCGCGGGACGGGCGCGGCGGTGCGGGGCAACGAACGCTCCAGATCAGGCGGCAGTCGGTCCGGCCACCCTACGGCCCCGCCCCGTCACCCGATGGTGAACCCACGCCGGTCGCGCCAAAAGAGAAATTCGCCGGTGACGCAAGCATCACCGGCGAATTCCGCAGGCTCCACTGAGCGGACGCGACCAGAGCCGAGCCGTCCCCGGCAAACCCGACCACGCGCGGGGGTCCGGGGGCTTGCCCCGGGCGGGGTCTGGGGGTTGCACCCCCAGAAGACACCTGAAGCGCGAGCGTGGTTCGCGCTCTCCGCGAACACACCTCGCCCCTCGGACCGCTTCAGATCGCTCGCTTCTTGAGCTTGCGGCGCTCCCGCTCGGACAGACCGCCCCAGATGCCGAAGCGCTCGTCGTGGGCCAATGCGTACTCAAGGCACTCGTCCTTGACCTCGCAGCCCAGGCAGATGCGCTTGGCTTCGCGGGTGGAACCGCCCTTCTCGGGGAAGAACGCCTCCGGGTCCGTCTGCGCGCACAGCGCGCGTTCCTGCCAATCCTGCTCTTCTTCGGTGGCATCGATGAGCTCGGTGAGATCTCCCAGAGCCTGCTCCGGGATCTCGCCCCAACTCATGACGTGCCCCCATTCCTTCCCATCGGCTTCCAACCGCACGTCCGCCTCCTCGCTCCCTAGCACTCCCCAGGCTGGCGGTGGTGAAACGACACTCGCCGTCCCCTCTCGGCGGCGAATGACATAACTGTGATTACACCCGTGTAGTGCGGTCAGGTCAAGCGGAGTAGCGAGTTCGGGGGACGTTCCGGCCCGATCGCGCAAGGGGACACGCCGGTAACTTCACACCGGGCATACGGAAGACTGGAGCACGTGCAGAAGTCAGCAGTGCGCCCCAGCCCGGTCTTCCTCGGCATCCTCGCGCTCACCGTCGCCGGTGGCGCCATGGCCGCGTTCGGTGACATCAACACCGTTTTCGTCCGCGACCGCGACCCGCTGCTCATCGCGGGCGTGGTGATCTTCGTCGCCGCCGGCTGGGTGGCGTCGCTGTCGCTGCACGAGTTCGGGCACGCGATGGTCGCCTACCGCGGCGGTGACTACAGCGTCGCCCACAAGGGTTATCTGACCCTGGACGTGCGGAAGTACACCGATCCCGTCCTGTCGATCATCCTGCCGCTGGTCTTCCTCATCATCGGCGGCATCCCGCTGCCGGGCGGCGCGGTCTGGATCAACCGCGGGGCGCTGCGCTCGCGCGGGACGTCGTCGTGGGTCTCGCTGGCCGGGCCGCTCAGCAACCTCGCGGTCGGGGCGGCGCTGGCGCTGGTGGTCGCGCTGGTCCCGATGGCGGGCGGCCTGGTGATCGCGATGTCCTACCTGGCGCTGCTGCAGGTCGTGACGTTCATCCTCAACATCCTCCCGATCCCCGGCCTGGACGGCTGGGGCGCGATCGAGCCGTACCTGCCGCCGCAGGCGCGCGAGCTCGGCGCGCGCGTCCGCCCGTGGGCGCCGATCATCCTGTTCGCTCTCCTGTGGTTCTTCCGCCCGGCGAACAACGCGCTGTGGGACGGCGCCTACGCCATCTTCGACTCGTTCGGCGGGTACGTCGACGGCGCGAAGATCGGCTTCAGCGTCTTCCAGTTCTGGAACTGAGGTTTGGGACCGGCGCCGCGCGGGAATGATCAGCGCGGTGCCGTGGCAGGCGGCGCGTGCTCGGTCAGCCATCCGTGCGCGCGCTGCCACACTTCCCGCAACCCCGACCGCTCACTCAGGTAGCTGCCCGCCACCCCGACGACGGGCACCTTGCCGATCGCGCGTTGCAGCATCCGGCCGCGCGGACGCTTCTCGAGTTCTCCGGTGAGTTCACGCAGGCTCCGGCCGAGCCGCCAGAGCGTGCCCACGGCCGCGCCGACCGTCGCGTTGCCGTGGTCGCGTTCCGACGCGGCGAGGTCCTCGGTCAGCCGGGCGGCGGCCACGGCCTCGGCGGCGTCGTCCCGGCCGGCCGCGAGCGCGGGCGCGATGTCCCGGCCGAACAGCACCGAGGCGATCAGGCGGACGCGGGTGCCGACGTCCGTCACGCCGTACTCCCCCGCTACCGCGCACAGCAGCAGCCCTTGCGACGCCGCACCGACGGTGTCCTGCACGGGCACGCGGTCGGTGAGCGCACCGCCGACGCCGGGGATCGCGGTCAGCAGCGCGGCGAACCGGCCGACGCGGTTCATCCACCAGCTCGACCGGTCGTGGGCGGACATCCGCGCCCACGCGTCCGTGCCCGGCACCTTCACCGACGTGACACCGTTGACGAGCTTCGCCTTCAGTCCGGACTCGACGCCGGCCAGGTCCTCCGGCGCCCGCGTCTGCAGCCCGAACGCATCGGCGTCCCGCAGCGAGCCGAGCACCGGCCCGCACGCTCGCACGAACGGCCGCAGCACGGCCACGATTTGCCCGTCGGAGATCGTCACGGTCTCGCCTTCCGGTCACCAGGCCCGGCGCCGGTGCGCCGGGCCTGGCCAGAGTCGGCACCGGAGGAGGCGGTGTTACGAGATCAGCGGCGCTCGGTCAGCCAGACGTGGGCCCGCTTCCACACCACGCGCAAGCCCGACCGCTCGCCGAGGTAGTCCCCCGCGGCGCCCACGACCGGCAGCATGCCGAGCGCCCGGTGGAAGAAGTTGCCCCGCGGGCGCTTCTCGAGTTCCCCGGTGATCCCGAGCAGGCCCCGGCCCAGCCGCCACAGCGTGCGGCCCGCCGCCTTCACCGTCGCCTTGCCGTGCTTCTTCTCCGACGCCGTCAGTTCCTCGGTCAGCTTCGCCGCTTCGTCGGCCTCCGCGGCTTCGTCGTGCTCCTCGTGCCTGCCCGCCGCGAGGTCCGGATCGATTTCACGCTCGAAGAGCACCCACGCGATGAGCCGCACCCGCGTGCCGACGTCGGTCACCCCGTACTCGCCCGCGATCGCGCAGAGCAGCAGGCCCTGGGACGCCGCGCCGAGCGTGTCCTGCACCGGCAGGCGGTCGGCCAGCGCGCCACCCAGGCCGGGGATCGACGTCAGCAGCGCCGTGAAGCGGCCGACGCGGTTCATCCACCAGCTCGACCGGTCGTAGCCCGTCATCCGCGTCCACGCCGCCGTGCCGGGCACCTTCACCGACGTGACGCCGTGGATCAGCTTCGCCTTCAGCCCGGACTCGACGCCGGCCAGGTCCTCCGAAGCCCGCGCCTGCAGCCCGAACGGATCGGACTCGCGCAGCGCGTCGAGCATCGGCCCGCACGCGCGCACGAACGGCCGCAGCACCGCCACGAGCTGCCGATCGGAGATCGCCTCACCCACGTCCCGGTCCCCTTCCCGTCGCCCGGCGGCGGGGCGTGCCGCCGAGCACCATCGCCCCCGGCAGCGCGCTCGCACCGAGCAGCAGCAACGCCCGCCAGTCCTGGATCAGCACCACGTCACCGCCCGGGCCCAGCAGGCCGACCCCGAACACGACGAGCACCCACACCGCCAGGGGTACCCAGGAAAGGGCGGGACGCACCAGCTTGGCCACCGACCACACCAGCCACGGCGTGGTGACGGCGCCCACCAGGACCGTCACCGGTACCGGGACCACCCCGATCCGCAACGGCAGGAAGAACAGTTCCAGCAGCGCGAACAGCACCGTGTCGACGACGAGCAGCGCGAGCAGCAGCCCTTGCTCGAGGGTCAGCCGCTCTTCCACCGTCACAGCCCGCCGAACAGGTCGTCCGCCGCGCCCTCGGCCGGGCCGTGGGCGAGCACGAAGAAGTCCTGGGCCAGGACCGGCTGGGCGATCTCGTTGGTCAGCGCGAAGTACGGGACGTCCCCGTCGACCACGGCCAGCTGCGTCGCGTGCGCGCGCAGTGCCGCCAGCTTCGCCGGGACGTACGCGGCGACGTCGAGCACCGTGGTGATCTCCTCGTCGGGCGTCGCGGGCAGCTCGTCGTCGGCCGGGACGCGGTAGCGGCGCCCGCCCGCCCGCAGCGCGGCCAGCCCGGCACGCACCGCGCTCTCCGACGCCACCGTGTGGAAGACGCGCTCGACCGAGCCGGCCCGGGTCGCCGCCGCCATCGTGATCTCGTGGGCCCGGATGTGGTCGGGGTGGCCGTAGCCGCCGAAGGCGTCGTAGGTGACGACGACCTGCGGCCGGACCTCGTCGAGGATCTCGGCCAGCTGCGCTGCCTGCTCGTCGGCGCTGCCGCCGGTGAACGCCCGGGGGTGCGACGCCGAGGGCGTGCCCGCCATCCCGGAATCGCGCCACCGGCCGAGCCCGCCCAGGTAGCGGTGCCGCGACAGCCCGAGTGCGGCGCAGGCGGCCGTCAGCTCGGTGACCCGGTAGCCGCCCAGCTGGTCGGCGGTGTGGGCGCGCAGCCCCTCCAGCTCCGCCAGGTCGGGCATGACCTCACCCTCTTCACCCAGCGTGCAGGTCACCACGGTCACGTCGGCGCCTTCGGCGGCGTATCGTGCGATCGAGGCGCCGGTGGTGATGCTTTCGTCGTCGGGATGGGCGTGGACGAACAGCAGCCTTCGCGATACCGGGGAGATCACGGGTTGAGCGTAATTCCCGTGCTCCGACCTTCGTCGGGGACACCCTCGGTTATCCTCGCGCGAGTCGCGACCGCCGCGTCGTGACAATCTGTACCCCCACGAAGGGCATCTGGTGAGCACTGAAGCAACTTCGGCGGACGTCGCCGGCGTGTCAGGATCCGTCCTGTCCATTTCCGACCTCAGCGTGTCGTTCCAGACCGAGGACGGCGTCGTGAACGCCGTCAAGGGCATCGGGTTCGACGTGCAGCCCGGCGAGATCGTCGCCGTGGTCGGGGAGTCCGGGTCCGGCAAGTCCGTCACGTCGATGTCGGTGCTGGGCCTGCTGCCCAAGACCAGCCGGATCGCCGGCGAGCTCCGCCTCGGCGAGCGCAACCTGGCGGATCTCAAAGAGAAGGACATGCAGAAGATCCGCGGCAACCAGGTCGCGATGATCTTCCAGGAGCCGATGACGGCGCTGAACCCGGTCTACACGGTCGGCTGGCAGCTGCGCGAGGCCCTGCGGTCCCACCTCGACATCGCCAAGGACGCCGCCGACAAGCGCGCGGTCGAGCTGCTCGACATGGTCGGCATCCCGAACCCCGAGCAGCGGTTCAAGCAGTACCCACACCAGCTCTCGGGCGGCCTCCGCCAGCGCGTCGTCATCGCCATGGCGATCGCCTGCGACCCGAAGGTGATCATCGCCGACGAGCCGACCACCGCGCTCGACGTCACGGTCCAGGCGGAGATCCTCGGCCTGCTGCGCAAGCTGCGCGACACGCTCGACACGGCGATCGTGCTGATCACCCACGACATGGGCGTCGTCGCCGACATGGCCGACCGCGTCATCGTGATGTACCAGGGCGAGATCGTCGAAGAGGCGCCGGTGCGCGAGCTGTTCGCGTCGCCGAAGGAGGACTACACCCGGCGGCTGCTGGCCGCGGTGCCGGTGCTCGGCCAGCGCCCGGAGGGTCGCCGCCTGCTCGACGACACCGGGATCGCCACCGACAGCACCGAGGCGGCCAGGATCGCCGAGGAGATCCGGCTGGCCGACGCCGAGCTCGAGGCCGTCATCGAGGAGGCCGCACCGGCCCTCGAGATCAAGAACCTCGTGCTCGAGTACCCCGGCCGCCGCGGCCAGGCCAAGAACCGCGCGGTCGACGACGTCTCGCTGACCATCGCCAAGGGCGAGATCGTCGGCCTGGTCGGCGAGTCCGGCTCGGGCAAGTCGACGGTCGGCCGCTGCGCCGTCGGCCTGCTGCGCGCGACCCAGGGCACGATCGCGATCGCGGGCAAGGACATCACGACGATGTCGGCGAAGGAGATCCGGCCGCTTCGCCGGTTCTTCTCGATCGTGTTCCAGGACCCGGCGTCGACGCTGGACCCGAAGATGACGATCGGCGAGTCGATCGCCGAGCCGATGGTGCTGCACAAGGTGCTCTCCGGCAAGGCGCTGTCGGCGCGGGTGCGGTCGCTGCTCGACAAGGTCGAGCTGGGCGGGCACTACATGAACCGCTACCCGCACGAGCTCTCGGGCGGCCAGCGCCAGCGCGTGGCGATCGCCCGCGCGCTGTCGCTCGACCCGGCGCTGCTGATCGCGGACGAGCCGACGTCGGCGCTGGACGTGTCGGTGCAGGCCCGCGTGCTGGACCTGTTCCTGGACCTGCAGCAGTCGCTGCAGTTCGCCTGCCTGTTCATCAGCCACGACCTGGCGGTGGTCGACCTGCTGGCCGACCGCGTCGCGGTGATGCAGCACGGCAAGCTGGTCGAGGTCGGCACGCGTGACCAGGTGCTGCACTCGCCGCAGCAGGAGTACACGAAGCGCCTGCTGTCGGCGGCCCCGGTCGCGGACCCGGTGCTGCAGGCCGAGCGCCGCGCGGCCTGGGAGGCCGGCAAGCTGGCCCCGGTCGCCGACTGAGGTTCTTGAGGCACAGAAGGGCCCGCATCCGGCTGGGTGCGGGCCCTTCCGCGTCTTCGGCCCCAAGCGCGCCCCAAGGCGGCCTTGGGTGCGTCTCACGCACCGAAGGCCACATTGGGTGCGTCTGAATCAGCGCTGCGGCGCGAAGCGCCTCCCGTTGAGGGTGGTGGCCTTCCGGCATTTCACGGGTGGTACGGCCGCCCGAACGCGGGATCCTCCTCGTCCGGCTTCTCCGGGGCGTACTGGCGCAGCTCGCCGTCGCGGAACATCCAGACCCGGAAGTACAGCTGCTCCTGGTCCATCAGGAAGAGCTGGACGGCGTGCGGGGCCAGCCACGGGAGCGTTCGCACCCGGTCCAGCACCGCGCCCAGGTCGGCGTGGTTCAGCGCACCGGCCCAGACCGCGCACTCCGGGTTCTTCCAGCCGCCCCAAGGCCGGTCTTCGCCGTCGGTCGTCCGGCGGAGGTAGCCGCAGCCGAGCGCGGCGGAGTCGTGGCGGAGCGGCGCTTCGGTGCGCAGCCACTCGCTCAGCGCCTCGGCGGCCCGCCAGTCCTCCATGGCGGTGGACAGCATCATGTTCGTCACCCAGCTCACCCGGCGAGTGTGCCCGGCCACCGGTCGGCGGTCGACCCGGTTTCAGCCCACGCGGATGCGGGGGTCGAGGATGCCGTACAGCAGGTCCGCGACCAGGTTGGCGAGCACCACGCTCGCCGCGATCACCACCAGCCAGCCCATCAGGACCTGCGGGTCGTTCTTGTTCACCGCCTCCACCAGGAGCGTGCCCATGCCGTGCCAGTTGAATACCGTTTCGGTGATGATCGCGCCCGTCACCGTGGCGCCGAAGTTGACCGAGAACAGCGTCATCACCGGGATCAGCGCGTTGCGGAACGCGTGGCGCCAGATCACGCGGCTGTTCGACACGCCCTTGGCGCGCGCGGTGCGGACGTAGTCGGCGCCCAGGACCTCCAGCATCGACGCCCGCTGGAAGCGGCTGTACGCGGCGAACGTGATCGCCATGATCGACAGCGTCGGCAGCAGGAACGCGCCGACGTACTTCGCCAGCGCGTCGCCCACTCCGGTCGCCGAGAGGCTCTCCGGGCTCGTCGTGCGCAGCCACGGGTCGCCGAGGACGTCGGACAGGCCGAGGTCGCGCACCCAGATGTTGGCGCGGATCGCGTAGCCCTTGAGGACGATCGCCACACAGAAGATCGGCATCGAGAACATCAGGAACGCCAGCGTCGTCGCCAGGTAGTCCCAGATCGAGTACTGCTTCACGGCGGCGAGGACCCCGACCAGCACCCCGAAGACCAGCGCCAGCACCGACGCCGCCAGCACCAGTTCCAGCGTCACGCGGAACGCGGCCAGCACCTTCGGCTGGACCGGGGTGAAGGCGTTGCCCTGCGCGATCGAGATGCCCCAGTCGCCGGTCAGGAAGTGGCCCAGCCAGCTGAAGTAGCGGGCGACGACGCTCTGGTCCAGGCCCAGCTTGTGCTCGGTCTCGGCGATGGCCGAGGCGCTGATCCCCGGCTTGCTGCGGAGCTCGCCCAGCGGGTCGCCGGTGTTGGCGACCATGACGAAGCACAGGAACGTGCCGACCAGCAGGACCGGGATGGAGATCACCAGCCGGCGGAGCACGTAGAGCACGAGATTCATCCGAAACCCCCAGGTCCGGCGATCCGCGCGCGAAACGCCACGCGGGGGCGACCGGAACCGGTCACCCCCGCGTCACGCGTTCAGGCCTTCATTCTCCGCTGCCGCGGGTCGAAGGCGTCGCGAAGACCGTCACCGATGAAGTTGATCGTCAGTGAAATCAGCACGAGCACGACGAACGGACCGAAGAACAGCGCCGGCCGGGTCTGCAGCTGGGCGTAGTTCTCCAGGATGACGCGGCCGAGCGAGGTGTCCGGCAGCTGGACACCCAGGCCGATGAACGACAGCGCGGCTTCCGCCAGCACGGCCTGGGCGACCGCGAGGGTCGCGTTGACCGTGATGCTGCCGACCATGTTCGGCACCAGGTGCTTGAAGATGATCCGGAACGTCCCGGCGCCCGACGCACGGGCGGCGTCGACGAACTCGCGCTGGGACAGCGACATCGCTTCGGCGCGCGTGATGCGGGCGATCTGCATCCAGCCGAACGCCGCCAGCACCAGCGCGACGATGTACCACGAACCCCCGCCGAACACCTTGGCGAGGATGGCCGCCGCGGCGATCTGCGGGATGATCAGGAACAGGTCCGTCACCCGGGAGATCGCCGAGTCGGAGAACCCGCGCAGGTAGCCGGCGACCGCGCCGAACACGACACCGACCACGGTGGCCAGGATCGACACCGTGAGCGCGATGAGCAGCGAGTACTGCGTGCCGCGCAGCACCTGCGACACCATGTCCTTGCCGACCTGGGTCGTGCCGAGCGGGAACTCGCCGTTGGGCTTGGCGAACGACGGGAACGAGCTGTCCTGGTAGCTGTGCTTCCAGAAGATCGGCATCAGGATGCTGATCAGCACGATCAGGAGCAGCACGGCCGTCGACGCCATCGCCAGCTTGTGGTGCAGGAACTTCCGCAGGACCAGCTTGCCCTGGCTGCGCGGTTCCGGCAGCGCGTCCGGGGGCAGGGTGCCTTCGGCGGCAGCGGTTTCGCTCGCGAGAAGGGAGTTCAAGTCAGCCAACGCGAATCCTCGGGTCCAGGATGCCGTACATCAGGTCGGCGATCAGGTTGGCGACGATGACACTGCTGGCGATCACCACGAGCCAACCCATCATCACCTGAGTGTCGTTCTTCGTGACGGCTTCCACCAGCAATGTGCCCATACCGTGCCAGTTGAACACCGTCTCGGTGATGATCGCGCCGGCGAGGACCGAGCCGAAGTTCACCGAGAACAGCGTGGACACGGGGATCAGAGCGTTGCGGAACGCGTGCCGGAAGATGACCCGGCCGTTGCCGAGGCCCTTGGCACGCGCGGTGCGCACGTAGTCCGAGTTCATCACCTCGAGCATCGAAGCGCGCTGGAAGCGGCTGTACGCGGCGAAGCTGATCGCCATGATCGACAGCGTCGGCAGCAGGTACGCGCCGATGGTGCTGGTGATGAAGTCGCCGACGCCGTCGGTCTTCAGCTGCTCCGGGCTGGTCGTGCGCAGCCACGGGTTGCCGAGGACGTCGGACAGGCCGAGGTCGCGCACCCAGCCGTTGATCTCGATCGCGTAGCGCTTCAGCACGATCGCGACGCAGAAGATCGGCATCGAGAAGAGCAGGAAAGCGAGGGTGGTCGCGATGTAGTCGATGATCGAGTACTGCTTCACGGCGGCCAGGACGCCGACGATGATGCCGATGATCAGCGCGAGGATCTCGGCGCCGACGACCAGCTTCAGGGTGACGCCGAACGCGGCCATCACCTTGGGGGCGACCGGGGCGAGGGCGTTGCCCTGCGCGATGGAGATGCCCCAGTTCCCGGTCAGGAAGTCACCGAGCCACGTGAAGTAGCGGGGGATGATGCCCTGGTCGAGGCCGAGCTTGGCGGCCGTCGCGGCCAGCGCTTCCTTGCTGATCTGCGGGTTCTGGCGCAGCTCGCCCAGCGGGTCGCCGGTGCCGGCGACCATGACGAAACACAGAAAAGTCCCGACCAGCAGGACGGGGATCGATATCGCCAGACGGCGAAGGATGTAGATCACCAGGTTCAACGAACTGCTCCTCATCCGGGCCTGGTCGTCAGAAGTGCGCTGGACCGCTACCCGGTTGTCTACCGTAGTGGCGGTAACCCTACGGTCAACAGCTACTTCCGGTGGGTACCGGGGCCCGGCTCGTGGCCGGACCCCGGTACCTCCCAGGTCATCTGGAGCGAGGGGATGGAAGAGGCGGGGCGAGCCCTACTTCTTCTGCTCCCACTCGCCGACGTTCCACAGAACACCGTCGTACGACTGCATGTAGACGCGGTCGATGCCCTTGAACGCCCACATGCTCGGCGTCTGGAACAGCGGCAGGGTCGCGTAGTCGTCGGCGATGGCCTTGTCGGCCTCCTGGTACTTCTGCAGCTTGACCTGCTCGTCGGTCGCCTTCACCGCAGCGTTGTAGGCGTCGTCGATCTTCGGGTCGCACAGAGCCTGGTAGTTCTGCTCGCCGCCCTTGTCCGGGCAGATGTAGATCGAGCGGGACTCCGCCTTGAACGGCTGGGCCGACCAGCCGAACAGCGCGACGTCGTAGTCACCGGTCGAGACGCGGCCACCCTTGAGGAAGTTGGCGTCGGTCTCGTCCTTGACCTCGATGCCGGCCGCCTTGGCCTGCGAGATGATGATCTCGACGGTCTGGCTGCGGCGCGCGTTCTGGTTGTGCGTGATCTTGAACGAAGCGCGCTGGCCACCCTTGGCGAAGATGCCGTCGGCACCCTTGGCCCAGCCGGCGTCGGTCAGCGTCTTGGCCGCCGCCTGGGCGCCCAGGCCCGCCTTGCTGCTGTACAGGTCGGTGTAGCCCTCTTCACCCTGGAAGAAGACGACGCTGTTCAGCGGCTCCGCGTCCGCCTGGACCTCCTTGAGCAGCTTGTCCGTGATCTCCTTGCGGTTGATCGACTCGAGGAACGCCTTGCGGAGGTCCTTGTCGGCGAACATGCGCTTGAAGTTCAGGTCGAGGTGCTCGTAGGTCAGCTGCGGGGCCGAACCGTAGACCACGCCCTGGGCCGCGAGGCCCTTCATCGTCTGGGCCGCGGTGGCGTCCGGCTGGGTCGACGCGGCGACGTCGATCTCACCGTTCTGCAGCGCGGTCGCCATGGCCTTGGTGTCTTCCATGGCCTTGATGACGATCTTCGACGGGCCACCCTTGCCGCCCGCCCACAGCGGGTTCTTCTCCAGGGTGACGGCCTTCTGGTTGGCGTCGAACGCGGTGATCTTGTACGGGCCCGACGACGGCATGATGTCCGCCTTGAAGCCCTTCCACTCGTTCGTCCAGAAGTCACCGGCGGCCTTGATCTGGGCCGGGTCGCCGGTCGGGGCCAGCTTGGTGATGTCGGCGATGCCGGTCTTGGCCTCGAGGACGTGCGCGGGCATGATCGCCGGCGCGTTGAACAGGCCCTTGTAGTCGAGGTAGGGCTCGCTGTAGTCGGTGACGAAGGTCAGCGCGTCCTTGCAGGTCGCCTGCTTGATCAGCGAGTACCCGGTGGTCGAGGCCGAGTTGAACGGGTTCTTGCCGTCCGGGCCCTTGGCCAGGCCGCTCTGCGACAGCCACGCCAGGTACATGTCCTTGCAGTCGTACGGCTGGCCGTCCGACCACTTGATGTTCGGCTTGATCTTGTAGGTGACCTGCTGCGGGTCCTTCTGCGTGATGTCCCACGAGTCGAAGACGTCGTTGTTCAGCAGGATCTTGTTGTTGCCGTCGAGCCTCAACGTACCGGAGAGCACCGCGGTCAGAACGTAGTTGTTGTACGAGCTGTTGGTGTCCGGGGTCTGGTTGTTGTACCCCGAGTACCCGTCGTCGATACCGATGGTGACCGTGCCGTTGTACCCCGGGGTGTCCGCGAGCTTGAACAGGTCGCCGGTCTGGGCCTTGCCGACAGCCATCGCCTTGACGTCGGTCGACGATCCGTTCTTGTCGGTGTTGCCCGAACCCGAATCACCACCGCTGCAGGCGCTCAGCAACAGCGAAGCGCCGGCGACGAGCGACAAAGCGGAGACTGCTTTGGATCTCCTCATGAAGTGTGCCCTCCTAGCACTGAGCCCTTGAGAATCGGGACAAGGGCCCACACCGCTCCGGTTTGGATGGGCCGGAGCCTACGACACGCCAAGCGACACTCAACTGGCGCACTGCGGGAGCACGCTAGAAAGGAAAAGCACCGACAGTCACCAGTTCAGGGTCGATCGTGACCAAAGGGTGACTTCCAGTCGACATCCAGAAATACGACGGTTACCTCACGGATTCACAACGTCCCACTCGAAGGCGTTGGTAAAGATCACCCGGTAGTACTGAATGCGTAGCCAACCGATTACTTCGGGCCGCGAGTCCAGTTCACCGCCGCCCCGAACGGGCCCACCATGGGGGGACCGGGCGTGACGCCCGAGATGCCCGATCCGATCGCCAGGGTGTCAGCCAATTGGAACAGCGGAATCACCACGTTCTGGCGCCAAAGTTCAGGCTCAAGAGTGGTGAGCGCTTCGCCGATCGGGGTCGATCCGGACAGCGCCGCGTCGATCGACGCCTGCAGCGCCGGGTCGCAGAACCCGGCCGCGTTGCCCGGGACGACGGGCTTGGTCTTGTCCGCTCCGGCGGCCGTCTGCTCCGGGCGGCAGCCGAAGGTCGAGGCGAGCACCGACGCGGTGTCGCCGCCGACCGCCTGCGGGACGACGGCGATGTCGACGCCGACGTTGCCCGCCGAGTCGCCGGTCGGCTGCTGGACCCCGGCGACCACCGGCATCGCGAGCAGGCCGCTGAACAGGTCGCGCGGCTGCGGCGTGATCGCGTTGACCTCGATGCCCTGCGCGGCGAGCTCGCTGGTGAGCTCCTTGGCGAGCGTCGCGTACGGCTCCTGCGTGCCCGGTGAGGCGATGACCAGCGAGAGGGCCTTGCCGTTCTTGCGCCAGGTGCCCGCGGTCTTGGTGTAGCCGGCCGCCTTCAGCGACTGCTCGGCCTTGGCGACGTCGGGCGCGGACGGCGGGCCGGGCGGGATGGTCGCCGCGTAGCCCTTCACCGACGGCGCCGTCACCTGGGCGTCGGCGTGCAGTGCCGACGACGGGCCGCCGTTGACGCCTTCGGTGATCAGCTTGGTGCGGTCGATCAGCGCGGCGACGCCGGCGCGGACCTGGGCGTCCTGCAGCGTCGCGCTCACCGGGCGCAGCAGCACCTCGGCGACGAGGGGCCGGGCCACGGTGTGCAGCCGTACCGTCGAGCCGAGCTCGCCGAGCAGCTTGAGCTCGTCGCCGGTCGTCCGCGCCAGCGCGAACTGGTCGTTGCCGCTGCGCAGCGCGGCCAGCAGCGTGTTCTGGTCCGACCGGCGCAGCACGATCCGGTCGATCGCGGCGGGCTTCTCCCAGTAGCGCTCGTTGCGCTCGAGGATCACCTCGCCGCGGGCGGTGTCCAGGCTCTTGATCGAGAACGGGCCGGCGACGGCCGGGAAGTTCGACGCCAGCGCCCCGCGCCAGCCGTCGGGGGCGTCCTTGAGCAGGTGGGCGGGCAGCAGGTCGGAGAACAGCGTCTGCCAGCCCGGGTACGGCTTGGCGAAGGTGACTTCGACGCGCTTGCCGCCTTCGCGGGACTGCAGGTCGGTGATCTGCCGGTAGCCGGCGGGCGCGATCACGCCGGGCTGGTCGCGCAGCTGGGTGCGCAGGTAGTCGAAGTCCTCGGCGGCGATGGGCGCGCCGTCGGACCAGGAGGCGTCGGGCCGGATGTCGTAGGCGACGACGTACGGCTGCTGCGAGACCACCTCAGCGGACTTCATCAGGTTCTTGTCGAGCTGGACGGTCCCGTCGTCCTTCTGCCGGAACACCGAGGGCAGCAGCAGCTGCGAGAGCGCCGAGGTCGCCTGGGAGGAGTCCGCGAGGTTGTGCGGGTTGTAGCCGCCGAGCACGTCGTCGACGCCGACGACGATCTGCGACGGCGTCTTGCCGGTGGTGGACACCGGCGCGACCGACGACGACACGACCGGGGGCGGCGGGGTGTTGGAGCAGGCGGTGAGCAGGACGGCCGCGAGTGCCAGTACCGGCCCCGCCTTGCGATTCACCCGCACGCCCTGTTCCTCCTGGTTTCTCCCCGATCGGGTCAGCCATGCTCCCATGGCCGCCTCCGCCGCCGAAACCGAGATTCCCATACCCGGATCGGACGGCCGCGCCGCCCCGAGGTGGCTACTACGGGGAAAGACGCGCGACGGTCCGTCCGGGTTCCCGGACCGTTCCGGAACGGCGGAACGAACACGGACCGGACACGAGAACGGTTCACGCCGGTGGCGGACGCCAGGCGATGAAGCCGTCGGGAGCCCTATAAAGATATAAGGAGAAGAACGCCGGAATCGGTGACGCCGAGTCCGCCGTCGGCCGACCCAGCGTAAGGGTACCGGGCACGAAAAAACCTCCCGGCCGCGCGGGCCGGGAGGTTTTTTCGCGAGAAGCGAGGATCAGCCGTTGTCGCGGCTCTTGGCGCGCGAACGCTCCTTCGCCCGGGTGTTCACGTCCAGGGTGACCTTGCGGACCCGGACGACCTCGGGCGCGACCTCGACGCATTCGTCGACCGAGCAGAACTCGAGCGCCTCTTCCAAGCCCATCTTGCGCGGGCGGGCCAGCGTCTCCATCACGTCGGCGGAGGACTGACGCATGTTGGTCAGCTTCTTCTCCTTGGTGATGTTGATGTCGAGGTCCTCGAAGCGCGGGTTCTCGCCCACGACCATGCCCTCGTACACGTCGGCACCCGGCTCGACGAAGAAGGTGCCGCGGTCGGCGAGCTGGATCATCGCGTACGCGGTGACCGGGCCCGACCGGTCGGCGACCAGCGAGCCGCTGTGGCGGGTGCGGATCTCGCCCGCCCACGGGAAGTAGCCCTCGAACACGTGGTTCGCGATGCCGGTGCCGCGGGTCTCGGTGAGGAAGTCGGTGCGGAAGCTGATCAGGCCGCGCGACGGGAGCACGTACTCCAGCTTGATCCGGCCGGTGCCGTTGCCGCTCATGTCCTCCATGCGGCCCTTGCGGGCGGCCAGGAGCTGGGTGATCGCGCCGAGGTGCTCCTCCGGCGAGTCGATGTAGAGGCGCTCGAACGGCTCGTGGAGCTTGCCGTCGATCGTGCGCAGGACCACCTGCGGCTTGCCGACGGTCAGCTCGAAGCCCTCGCGGCGCATCTGCTCGACGAGGATGGCCAGCGCCAGCTCGCCACGGCCCTGGACCTCCCAGGTGTCGGGGCGCTCGGTCGGCAGCACGCGGATCGAGACGTTACCGATCAGCTCCTGGTCCAGGCGGGCCTTGACCAGCCGCGCGGTGACCTTGTCGCCGCCGTTGCGCCCGGCCAGCGGCGAGGTGTTCACGCCGATGGTCATCGAGATGGCGGGCTCGTCGACGGTGATCCGGGGCAGCGCGACCGGGTTGTCGGAGTCGGCGAGCGTGTCGCCGATGGTGATGTCCGGGATGCCCGCGATGGCGACCAGCTCGCCCGCGCTGGCCTCGGTCGCCGGGACGCGGGTGAGCGCCTCGGTGACCAGGAGCTCGGAGATGCGGACGTTCTGCACGTTGCCGTCTTCGCGCATCCAGGCCACGGTCTGGCCCTTGCGCAGCTTGCCGGCGTGGATGCGGATCAGCGCGATGCGGCCGAGGAAGTTGGACGCGTCGAGGTTCGTGACCAGCGCCTGCAGCGGCGCGTCGAGGTCCGCGGCGGGCGGCGGCACGTGCCGGAGCAGCGTGTCGAACAGCGGGTCGAGGTTCTCGCTGTCGGGGATCTCGCCGTCGGCGGGCTGCTCCAGGCTGGCCTTGCCGGCACGCGCGGAGGCGTAGACGACCGGGAGGTCGAGGATCGCGTCGTGGTCGGCGTCCTCGATGTCGCTGGCCAGCTCGAGCAGCAGGTCGTGGGTCTCCTCGACGACCTCGGCGATCCGGGCGTCCGGGCGGTCGGTCTTGTTGACCAGCAGGATGACCGGGAGGCCGGCCTCGAGGGTCTTGCGCAGCACGAACCGGGTCTGCGGGAGCGGCCCCTCGGACGCGTCGACCAGCAGGACGACGCCGTCGACCATGGCCAGGCCGCGCTCGACCTCGCCGCCGAAGTCGGCGTGGCCGGGGGTGTCGATGACGTTGATCGTCACGGAGCCCTCGGGCGTCTGGCGGTGGATCGAGGTGTTCTTCGCGAGGATCGTGATGCCCTTTTCGCGCTCCAGCTCCCCCGAGTCCATCACGCGGTCGACGAGCTCGGCGCGCTCGGCGAAGGCGCCGGACTGGCGGAGCATCGCGTCCACCAGAGTGGTCTTGCCGTGGTCGACGTGGGCTACGATCGCGACATTGCGCAGGTCGGGCCGGGTCTTACCGGTCGGCCGGCCGGTTTCGACGGTAGCGCTGGCTGCGGGCACGCGAGAACTCCTGAACTTCAAGGGTGTGGGTGGCCGCGTAAGCCCGTCAGGCATCCCGTGACCGGCTCTGGTCACACGCGGACCTCACCCAGGATACCTGCCACCCCGGTGTGAGCGGCCCCACGCCCCCCTGACGGTTAGGCTGGCCTAACGGGGAAACCCGGTGAAGCCGGCGATCCGGAAGGTGCGTGCGCGTGGGCAAGAAGCCGAAGGACCCGCGGAAGGTCGTGCGCAAGCTGATGAAGGCCGGCAAGGTCAAGAAGAAGTGCTGCCGGTCGACGCCGCGTTGCAAGAAGTGCCCGGTATTGGCTCTGAAGAAGGCGAAGCAGGACCTGGCCGCTTGAGTGCTAGTGGGGCTTGAGTGCTAGTGGGGCACGGCCTCGTTGAGCAGCCGGAGTTCCGGCGCGGTCTTCGTCGGCGAGAACTCGATGACCTCGTACTGGGCGAGGTGCTTCACGCAGAAGGGGTCGGACGCCAGGATGGCGTCGAGCTTCCCGCGGGCCATCGGGCGCGTGATGATCACGCCGCCGGTGCGCGGGTTCCGCCGCCCGGAAGCCAGGAAGTGGCCGTGCTCGTACTGCTTGTTCAGCCACTCGGCGTGGTCCGGGAGCGCGTAGTCGATTTCCTCGATCGGAGCCGTGTAGTTCAGCAGGACGACATACATGGTTATGACGGTAAACCCGCGCGGCCGATCCCGCGTCCGGACGATACCGAGTGGTGACGCTGTCGGTTATGCTCGCCGTATGCACGCGCAGACGTCCAGCTGGTGGCCGCCCTCGGCGGCCGTCTAGACCTGCGCTGATCACCAGCGGCCGCCCCGGACGGGCGGCCTTTTTCGTGCCTTCTCCGGGGTGGCCCCGCCTCGAAAGGGAAGACAGATGAGCAAGCTCTCCGGCATCACGCCCTCCGGTCACGTCCACCTCGGCAACTACCTCGGCGCGGTCCGCCGCTGGGCCCGCGAAGGTGGCGCGGACGACCTGTACTTCGTCGCCGACCTGCACGGCATGACGACGCCGCACAACCCGGCGAAACTCCGATCCCTGGCGCGTGAGCAGCTGGCGGTGCTGATCGCCGCCGGCATCGACCCGGAGCGGGTGTTCGTCCAGTCCGACCTGGCCCGCGAGCTCGGCGCGCTGACCTGGGTCCTGGAGTGCACCTGCAACTACGGCGAAGCGGCGCGGATGATCCAGTTTAAGGAGAAATCGAAAGGCCAGGCCGGCGTCCGGCTGTCGCTGCTGACCTACCCGGCGCTAATGGCCGCGGACATCCTGCTGCAGGGCGCGGACGAGGTGCCGGTCGGCGAGGACCAGCGCCAGCACGTCGAGCTGACGCGCACGCTGGCCAAGCGCTTCAACGGCACGTACGGCGACGTGTTCACCGTCCCGCGGGCGGTGCTCCCGCCGGCCGGTGCGCGGGTGAAGGACCTGGCCGACCCGACGCGCAAGATGTCGAAGTCGGCGCGGGACGCGGTGGGCGTGGTGTTCGCGCTCGACGAGCCCGACCAGATCCGCCGCAAGATCCGCCGGGCGGTGACCGACGGCGGTTCGGTGCCGGTGCACGCCCCGGAGACGCGGCCGGGGATGGCGAACCTGCTGGAGATCCTGGCCGCGTGCCGGGGTGGATCGCCGGAGGAGCTGGCTTCGGAGTTCGCGTCGTACGGAGCGGTGAAGGACGCCGTCGCCGACGCCGTGATCGAGGAGCTGCGGCCGCTGCGCTCACGGGCGTCGGCGCTGCTGGACGACGTCGCCGAGCTGGAGCGGGTGCGCAAGGCGGGCGCGGAACGCGCCCGGGAGCGCGGCTCGCACCGGCTCGACGCGGCGCTGCGGATGATCGGCGCTAACTGAGCAGCTCGCGCAGGGCGGGGAGCAGGATCCGGTCCGCGGGCAGCCAGTCGACGTCGTCGAGGTCGTCGGGCCCGAGCCACTGAACGGCTCGGTGCTCGACGGCCCGCGGCTCTTCCCCGGGCGAGACGAGCTCGGCGGCGTAGATGCGCAGGACCTTCCCGCCGGGCAGCGCGATGTCCGCCCCGACCCGCCTGCCGACCTCGATGACGACGTCGAGTTCCTCGCTGCACTCGCGGGCCAGCGCGAAGGCCTCGGACTCCCCCTCTTCGACCCGGCCGCCGGGCAGTTCCCACTGCCCCGCGTGCTTCGGCGGCCAGGCCCGCTGCTGGGCCAGCAGCTTGCCGTCCCGGACGAGAGCGGCTCCCACGATCACAGCGTTCACAGTCCCGGAACTTACCCGGAAGCCTCCACCCGGCCCCGTCAGCCGGCCGGGACCGTGCGCCAGACGACCACGAAGCGGGCGCCCCCGTCCGGGGACTCGCTCACCTGGACGCGGCCGCCGCGGCGGCGGACCGTCTCCGCCACCATCGCCAGGCCCAGGCCCGTGCCGCCCGACGAACGGGCCCGATCGTCGGCGATGCGGTAGAACCGGTCGAACACCTTCTCGCGGTGCTCTGGGGCGATGCCCGGGCCGTCGTCGTCGACCACCACCCGCACCCACGACCGGGACGCCAGCACCGACACCACGATCTGCCCGCGCGCGTAGCGGCACGCGTTGCGCAGCAGGTTGTCCAGCACCAGCTCCACCTCCGCGTGCGCGGCCGACGCCCACGCCTGCGCGACCGCGGTGCTCACCCGGGTCTCCGGCGCCCCCGCCGGGAGCCTGCCCACCGCCGCGCGGACCTCGCTCACCAGCTCCACCGGCGACGCGGGCGGCACCTCCCCCGCGTCCGAACGGGCCAGCGACAGCAGCCCGTCCAGCAGCGACGACAGCCGCTCGGCCTCGGTCAGGATGTCCGACAGCGTCTCCTGGGCCAGCTCCGGATCCGGGTTGGCCACGGCCACCTCGGCCTGCACCCGGATCGACGCCACCGGTGAGCGCAGCTCGTGCGCGGCGTCGCCGGTAAAGCGCCGGAGCCGGTCGCTGGCCTGCTCCTGCCGCGCCAGCAATGCGTTGAACTCCTCCGCCAGCGCCCGCAGCTCGTCGTGCGAGTCCGGCAGCGCCAGCCGCGCCCCCGGCGGCAGTGACCGCACCGAACCGCGCATGCGCGCGACCGGCCGCAGCGACAGGCGCACCACCAGCCACGTCGCGAAGCCCGCCACCAGGGCACCGACCGCGGCGACGACCACCAGCCACACCCCGCCGTAGTGCACCGCGGCGGCGAACCCGACCAGGCCGGCCCCCGCGACGACCAGCCGCTGCGCCCCGTCCGGCGCGCTGACGACCGTGCCGAGGTACCGCGCGCCGTCGCGCTGCACCGGCTGGCCTGCCTTGAGCAGCGAGACGTCCGCGGGCGAAAGCCCGGCGGGGGTGCCGCCGTCCACGGGTGCGCCCGCGATGTCCAGCACCCGCAGCGTCACCGGGGCGGCGCCGGACAGCGGACGGCCCGCGCTCACCTCCGCGCCCGCCGGGCCCAGCGCTCCGGAAAGCTCCCGGTCGACCGAGCCGATGAGCAGCGGCGAGAGGTTCGACGCGGCCAGCGCCGCCAGCCCGAGCAGGCAGACCAGGGTGATCGTCGCGGCCAGCACGGTGATCCGGGCCTGCAGCGTCCGGCCCCGCCACCAGGACGTCACGGGGTGATGACCTCGTCGAGCCGGGCGTCGGAGGCCAGGTAGCCGTGCCCGCGGACGGTCCGCAGCAACGCCCCGGCCCCGACCGCGTCGAGCTTGCGGCGCACGTACCCGACGTAGACCTCGACGAGGTTGCGCGTCACCGCCTGCTCCTCGCCCCAGACCGCGCGCAGCAGCTCGTCCTTCGTGACGACCGTGCCCGCCCGGCCGACCAGGACCTCCAGCAGCGCGAACTCCCGCGGGCTCAGCGGGACTTCTTCGTCGTGCCAGTGCACCTGCCGCAGCCCGCGGTCGACGGCCAGCGCACCGAGGCGCAGCGTGCCCCGGCCGGCCTCGGGCCCGGCCCGGCGCAGCACCGCGCGGACCTGCGCCACCAGCACCACGAACGAGAACGGCTTGACGAGGTAGCCGTCGGCACCGAGGTCGAGGCCGTCGGCCTGGTCGATCTCGCCGTCCTTGGCCGAGACGAGCAGCACCGGCGTGGTGACGCCGTCCTTGCGCAGCCGTTCCAGCACGCGGTAGCCGGACAGGCCCGGCAGCATGATGTCGAGGAGGACGACGTCGAACGAGCCCGTGCCCGCCAGCTGCAGGCCGGTGGGCCCGTCCGCGGCGGTGACCACGTCCATGCCCTCCGCGCGCAGGCCGCGCTGCAGGGCCTTCCGCACGCCCGGTTCGTCGTCGACCACCAGCACCCGAGGTTTCACGAGACTCATCATGACCGGTTTGCCCAGGTCGTGCGTGGGTTCTCAGCGCGATCTCAGCCTGGGGGGGAGAACCTTCAGTGGTATCTCAGCCTCGAGAGGGAAGCGTCGGTGCCAGGGAGCCGGGCACACTCGAGCCCGGGAACACCACAGGGAGAGACGCATGAAACCGAAGACGAAGGGCATCACCGCCGCGGTCGTCGGCACCGCGCTCGGTGCCGGCGGGCTCGCGTTCGTCGCCATGCCGGCCAGCGCCGACGACAAGCCGGCGCTGCCGCAGATCAGCGCCGAGGACCTCGTTCAGTCGGTCGTGAAGGCGAAGCCGGGCGCGTTCGACGGCACGCTGAAGGTCAGCAACGACCTGGGCCTGCCCGCGGTGGGGAACGCGCTGCCGGGGGCGTCGGCGCTGAACATCGACTCCGCGCACATCTTCACCGACGGCGCGGGCAAGAGCCGCTTGGCCGTCACCCAGGGGGCCAGCCAGGAGACCGTGGTCCACGACGGCACCACCGTGTGGGACTACAGCTCCAAGACGAACACCGCGACCAAGGTCACCATCCCGGCCGACGTCGCCAAGCAGCACGGCGCGGGCAGCGACAAGACCGCCGACCCGCTGGCGGCGTCGACGGAACTGCTCGCGAAGGTGCGCGAGAGCAGCACGGTGTCGGTCGACGGCACCGCGACCGTCGCGGACCGCCCGGCCTACGAGCTGGTCCTGACGCCGAAGCCGACCGAGCGGACGCTGCTGCGCGAGATCCGCGTGGCGGTCGACTCGCAGACGCGGATGCCGCTGCGCGTGTCGGTGCTGAGCAACGGCACGGCGACGCCGGCGCTCGAGGTCGCGTTCACCCAGATCGAGTTCACCCAGCAGCCGGCCGACCTCTTCGCCTTCACCCCGCCGAAGGGCGCCAAGGTGCAGGAGAAGACGCCGACGATCGACCAGCAGCACAAGGACCTCGCCGAGCAGGCCAAGCAGGACACCAAGGTCGTCGGCGACGGCTGGGACACCGTCGTCACCGGCAAGGTGCCGGCGGACGCGCTGAACGCCGCCCCGAAGCAGCAGTCCGGCCGTGAAGGCCGCGGGGCCAACGCCGACCCGAAGGCGCTGCTGGAGCGGTTCGCCAAGAAGGTCAGCGGCTCGTGGGGCAGCGGCTACCTCGTCACCACGAAGGTGGGCAGCGCGGTGCTGACCGACGACGGCCGCTTCGCCGCCGGTGCGGTGCCGGAGCAGGTCCTGTACGAAGCGCTGGGCCAGAAGTGACCAGCACGGCTGTCGAGTCCGGGGCGGACGTTTCTGCGGAGACGTCCGCCTCGGCGGTCCCGCTCGCCGCGCGCACCCGGGGGTTGCGCAAGGTGTACGGCAGCACCGTCGCGGTGGACCACGTCGACCTCGACATCCCGCAGGGCGCGGTCGTCGGGATGCTCGGGCCGAACGGCTCGGGCAAGACGACCACGATCCGGATGCTGCTCGGCCTGGTCCGGCCGACCGAGGGCGAGGTCGAGCTGCTCGGCCGGCCGATGCCGGACGCGGCCGCGCACGCGCTGCCCGACGTCGGCGCGCTGGTCGAAGGGCCGGGCTTCCACCCGTTCCTGTCCGGGCGCGACAACCTGCTGCGCTTCGCCGCGGCGGAACCGCGGCTGACGTCGGCCGGGATTCCGTCCGCAGTGGACTCGGCGCTGGAGCGCGTCGGGCTGACCGGTGCGGCGCGGCGGCGGTACAAGGGGTATTCGCTCGGCATGAAGCAGCGGCTCGGCCTCGCTTCGGCGTTGCTGGTGCCGCGGAAGATGGTCGTGCTCGACGAGCCGACCAACGGCCTCGACCCTGCGGGTACCAGGGAGATCCGCAGGATCGTGGCCGAGCTGCACGCCGACGGCGTCACCGTGCTGGTGTCGTCGCACCTGCTGGCCGAGGTCGAGGCGACCTGCACGCACGTGGCCGTGCTGCAGTCGGGGAACGTCGTCGCCCAGGGCGAGCTGGCGGAGCTGCTGGAGTCCGGGAACGCGGCCCTGCTGGTCCGCACGCCGGACGCCGAACAGGCGGTGGAAGTGCTGCGGGAGCACCGGATCGGCGCCCGGCTGACGCCGGACGGCGTCCGGGCCGACCTCACCGCGGCCGAAGCGCCGCGGGTGCTGCAGGTCCTGGTGGGCGCGGGGGTCGCGGTCCACGAGGCGACGCGGGCCCGCACCGGGCTGGAAGACCTGTTCGCGCGGTTGACCGAGGGGGCGGAATGACGACGGCGGTTCTCGACGCACCGGCGGTCCGCACGGGCCACGACACGGTGCCGTTGCCGCGGCTGCTGGCCGCGGAGCTGCGCTGGATCTTCCGGCGGCCGCGCACGCTGGCCGTGCTGGGGTTGCTGGCACTGATCCCGATCGTGATCGGCATCGGCCTCACGTTGGTGAGCGGGCCGCCCGACGCGGGCGGACCGAACCCCGACGGCGCGTTGCTGGCGTCCGCGGTCAACAACGCGTTCGTCCTGCCGATCGCGGCGATCGTGATGTCACTGGCGTTGCTGCTGCCGTTGGCGTCGGCGATGGCGGGGGCGGACGCTATCGCGGGCGAGACGTCCCACGGAACGCTGCGCGGCTGGCTGATCGCCCCGGTCGGCCGGGGCCGGCTGCTGGCGGTCAAGGCGTTCGGCGTAGCCACGGTGTCGGTGGTGTCGGTGCTGGCGATGTGCGTCACCGGCGTGGTGACGGGGCTGATCATCAACGGCACGGATTCGCTGTTCACGCTGTCGGGCACGACGCTGTCACTCGGCGGCGCGCTGGTGCGGATCCTGCTGGTGGCCGGCTGGGTGGTGCTCCAGCTGTGGGCGGTCGGCGCGGTCGCGCTGGCGATCTCCAGCTGGACCGAGCACCCGATGCTGGTGGTGGCGTCCGTGCTGGCCGCGGACATCGTGTTCACCATCCTCGGGTTCCTGAGCTCGCTGGACTGGCTGCACCCGTTCCTGCTGACGCAGAACTGGTCGCTGGCCCCGGCGGAGGTCCTGCAGGACCCGATGGGCACGCAGATGCTGGGCGAGGGCGCCCTGCGAGCGGTCTGCTACATCGTGATCGGGCTGTCGCTGGCCTACGCCCGCCTTTCGACCCGCGACGGCTGAGGTTCCTTCCGGACGGCGTCAACCGATCAGCGCGACGCCGTCCGGGTCGAGCTGCAGCTTCACCGCGTCACCCGCGCGCAGGTCCGACGCCGCCGGGGCTACTGCGTCCACAGTGGATTCCGCTAGTTTCACCACCAGCCGCACGTGTTCCCGCCGGTGTACCGCGGCCACCACCTCACCGTCCATTCCGGACGCTGCCACTCGCAGGGCGTGCGGCCGCAGGCCCAGCCGCACCGGGCCGTCGGCGACGTCCGGCAGCGCGACGTCACCGAAGGCCGTGCGCACCACTCCGCCCGCCGCCACGCCGTCGGCGAACGTCGTCACCCCCAGGAACCGGGCCACGCCGTCGTCCGCGGGGTTGCGCCACACGCGCCGGACCGCGCCCTCCTGGCGGACCTCCCCGGCGTCCAGCACCGCCACTCGGTCCGCCAGCGTGAACGCCTCCTCCTGGTCGTGCGTCACCAGCAGCGCCGTGATCTTGCTGCGGCGCAACAGATCCGCCAGGTCGATCGCCAGCTGTTCGCGCAACCCGGCGTCCAATCCGGACAGTGGCTCGTCCAGCAGGAGCAGCCGCGGCTTCGGCGCCAGCGCCCGGGCCAGCGCGACCCGCTGCGCCTGGCCGCCGGACAGCTCCGTCACCCGGCGTCGCTCGAAGCCGGACAGGCCCACCAGCTCCAGCAGCTCGGCCACCCGCGGTGCCCACTGCACGCGGGGCACGCCGTGCATCCGGAGGCCGAACGCGATGTTCGCGGCGACGTCGCGGTGGGTGAACAGCTGGCCGTCCTGGAAGACCAGGCCGAAGCCGCGCCGGTGGACCGGGACCGCGCCGAGGTCCTCGCCGTCCCAGCTCACCGAGCCGCGGGCCGACGGCTCGAGCCCGGTGATCGCGCGCAGCAGCGTCGACTTGCCCGAGCCGGACGGACCGAGCAGGGCCAGTACCTCGCCGTCGGCGATGTCCAGCCGGGCGTCGCGGACGGCCGCGAACGATCCGTAGTGGACAGTCAGGTCCCGCACCGACAGCGCCATCAGAACTCTCCCACCCCGCCGCGGCCGAGCCGGTCGATCAGCGCGACCGCCAGCACCGTCACGAGCATCAGCAACGCGCACGCCGCGTACGCCATCTGGTTGTTCAGCTCCCCCGGGCGCGCCATCAGCGACGCGATCGCGACCGGCAGCGTCGGCGCCGTCGGCCGGGCGAGGAAGCTCGTCGCACCGAACTCGCCGAGCGCCACGACGAACCCGAACCCCGCCGCCGCGACCAGCGGCCGCAGCGTCAGCGGCAGGTCGATCTCACGCCACACCCGCAGCGGGCTCGCGCCGAGCGTCGACGCGGCCTGCCGCAGCCGGACGTCGACCGAGCGCAGCACCGGCAGCACCATCCGCACGACCAGCGGGATGATCACCAGCGCCTGGGCCAGCGGGACCAGGTAGGGCGACGTCCGGAGGTCACCGGGCAGCGCGTCGAGCGTCACCAGGTAGCCGAACCCGACGGTGACCGCCGACACCCCGAGCGGCAGCATCAGGACGGCGTCCATCGTCTCGCCGAGGCCCCGCGCGGCTCTCGCGGGCGAGCGGCGCAGCGCCACCAGGACGACGGACGCCAGCACGCCGACGACCATCGCGAGCAGCGTCGCGTCGACGGCCACCTTCAGCGAGTTCAGCGCGGCGTCCCAGCCCGACACCTGGAGCGCGCCCTTCTCGCCGGTGCTCGTCAGCGCCCGGTACCCGGCGAGACTCCAGCCGTCCTCAGTGGACACCGATTCGGCGAGGAGCGCGACGATCGGCGTCACCAGCAACGCGAGCACGACGCCCGCGAGGCCGACGGCCCACCATTCGCCGCCACGCGGGCGGTGCGCCTGCCCGGACCCGATCCGGGCGCCGTCCCGGCGCCGCCGCGCCAGCCCGCCGAGGACCAGCGCGGCGACCACGGCGGCGAACTGGATCAGCGAAAGCGCCGCCGCCCCCGAAAGGTCAAGGAGGTCGACCGTGCGCAGGTAGATCTCGGTTTCCAGAGTCCGGTAGCGGGCGCCGCCGAGGATCAGGACGACCCCGAAACTGGTCGCGCAGAAGAGGAACACGACGGCCGCCGCCGACGCGATCGCCGGGGCGAGCGCGGGCAGCGTCACCGCCCGGAAGGCCCGCCACGGCGAGGCGCCGAGCGCGCGGGCGGCGTCGGCCGTCCGCGGGTCCAGCCGCGCCCACAGCCCGGCGACGGTCCGCGCGACGACGGCGACGTTGAAGAAGGCGTTGGCCAGCACGATCGGCAGCACGCCGCCGTCCGGCCAGAGCGCCCGGAACGCCAGCCCGACCACCACGGTCGGCAGCACGAACGGCACCAGCACCAACGTCCGGGCCAGGCCGACGCCGGGCAGCCGCACCCGCGCCAGCAGGAACGCCACCGGCAGGCCGGCCAGCACCGCGACCACCGTCGACGCGGCCGCGCTCCCGACGGTGAACCCGGCCAGCTGCCAAGTCCGCGCGTCGCCGAGGACGACGTCGAGGCCGCCGGCGGCGAACCCGCGGCCGATGATCGCCAGGACCGGCCAGGCGAAGAAGACCACCAGGAAACCGATCGGCGCGAGCCCGAGCAGCGCCAGCCCGAGCCCGCGGGCGGTCCGCGGCGGGGCCGTGGCCCGCCGGGCGGACGTCACGGTCACCGCCCGAGCTTTCGGGGGCTCCGGGTGGCGGAGCCCCCGGCCCGAGGCGGCGCCTCGGGTGTCACTGCACGAGCGTGCGCCATTCGCCGATCCACTTCTCGCGTCCCGCCTGCACCTGGTCCGCGGGCAGCGTCTCGGGCTTCTGCGGCAGCGGCGCGACCTGCGCCCAGCCCGGCGGCAGGTCGACGCCCTGGCGCGCCGGGTAGACGTACATGTTGGCCGCGACCGTCGCCTGGAACTGCTGGGAGAGCAGGAAGTCGACGACCTTGCGTGCGTTCTCGACCTGCTTGCCGTTCGCCAGCACGCCGGCGTACTCGACCTGCCGGTAGCAGGTGTCGAGCAGCGCCTTCGTGCGCGGCTTGCCGTCGTCGCCGACCTCGGCGGCCGGCGAAGACGCGTACGAGACGACGATCGGCCGCGGCCCCTTGCCGGACGAGCCGGAGAACTGCTTGGTGTAGGCCTCTTCCCAGCCGCTGACCACCTTGACGCCGTTGGCCTTCAGCTTCGTCCAGTAGTCCTTCCAGCCGGCGTCGCCGTACTTGGCGATGGTGCCGAGGAGGAAGGCCAGCCCGGGTGAGGCCGTCGCCGGGTCCTCGGCGACCAGCAGGTCCTTGTACTTCGGGTCGGCCAGGTCGTCGTAGGTCGAGGGCGCCGGGATCCCCTTGGCGGTGAAGTAGTTCGTGTCGACGTTGACGCAGACGTCGCCGACATCGACCGCGGAGAGCCGGTGCTCGGGGTCGACGGCGTAGCGCTGGGGCCCGCGGTCGGCCTCGGGGCTCGTGTACGGATCGAAGACGCCCTCGCCGAGCGCGCGGGAGGCGAAGGTGGAGTCGACGCCGTACGCGACGTCGCCGATCGGGTTGGCCTTGGTCAGCACGAGCTTGTTGGTCAGCGATCCGGCGTCGCCCTGCTTGAGCACGGAGATCTTGATGCCCGACTGCTTCTGGAAGGCGTCGAGCACCTCCTGCGGGGCCAGGAAGGAGTCGTGCGTCACGAGGGTGACGGTGGGCGTCTGCTGCGTGCCACCGTCACCGCTCGACAGCGAGCACGCCGAAGCGACGGCGCTGACGGCGGCGATGGCCGTCGCGGCGCGAACAGCCCTGCGTTTCATCTACCCTCCTGCACTTCGCCGGACGAGGAGGGGGAAGCCCTCCCTTCGCCGGCATGATCCGTCTCAGGTGCGAACGGTCGCGGATACCCGCCTCTCAGCCCGGCACCGGCCGGACTCCCGTGGCAACCGTGCAGCGTAGCCGAGGACGGACGACCATGGAGACATGACGGAAATCTTGAGCGACGCCGAGGCCGACGGACGGCTGGGCCCGGGCTGGACGCGGTCCGGCGCGGTGATCTCCCGCGAGGTGGAACTGGGGAGCTTCCCCCAGGCGATCGAGGCGGTGGACCGGGTGGCGGTGCTCGCCGAAGCCGCCGACCACCACCCGGACATCGACATCCGCTGGCGCACCGTGACGTTCCGGCTCTCGACGCATTCGGCGGGCGGCCTGACGGCGAAGGACTTCGACCTGGCTTCGCAGATCGACTCGGTGCTCGCCGCCCTGTGACCTCGGTAACTCTCAGTGCACTTTCCCGGGTCTGCGACGTCTCTCGGTTACCGGAACCTTCGGGAGGGAGACGAGATGACTCAGGCAATCGTGGTCGGTACGACGGCGTTCGCGACGATGGTCGCGGCGGCGGGCGGAGTGCTCTGGTTCACCGCCCGCCACCGCCGTCACCTGGACGGCTGAGAGTTCGATCACAGCTGTTAACACGGGCCATGATCGGCGCGCTGATCCGAGCGGAAGCATCGGTCCGGCCCGTAGGGATTGCCCCATGAACAGCACTCTGACCGCCGCCCAGCGCGCCTGGATCAACGCCCTCGCCCCCGCGGTGGTGCTGATCGCGATCGCCCTGCTGGGCCTGCTCGGCTAGTCGCTACCCCGCTGGTCCGGCGTCTCGGGTGCGGCGATGCCCGGCACGCCCGCACCCGCCGCCGGCTGCGGGGCGCGTTGGTGGAAGCGGGCGTGCTCGATCCACCCCTGCGGCAGCCACCCGCCGGTCACGAGCTGCGGGTGGCGGGGGTGGATCGCGAGCGCCCACGAGACGAACAGCAGTTCCGCCCAGTCCGACTGGAGCAGCCAGGAAATCGGGCCGTGCTCGCTGTTCCCGGTGAAGTGCACGGTTGCGGGCGCGACGACCGACATACCGGAAAGGTCGGTCCACGGCCAGCGCAGGATGCTCGGGGTGTGCATGTAGAAGCCGTACTGGCTCAAGTACACGTTCCCCTGCTCGATGGGGACCCAGCGCGGAACCGCCGCGGCGTGCGCGGCTCGGCGCGCCCGCGACTTGGCGATCGACCCGCCGACGAGCGACCCGGCGACGAGCCCCAGCCCCACCGCGCCGGTGCCGAAGACGAAGGGCGTGGTGACCTGCCAGCTGCCGTCCCCGAGCGCCCGGAAGTCGGAGAGCACGAACGGCCCGGTGGCCCAGAACTTCTCGTCGCCGCCGATCGTCGGCGGAAAGGGCGCCAGCACCTCGTGGACGTCTTGCGTGCTGTGCCCGCCGGCCAGCAGGGCGGCCAGGTAACAGGTGTACCGCAGCACTTCGTCGCGCTGCGTCCACGGCGGCACCGAGTTCGCTGCCGTTTTCTGCCCCATCGTGAAAACCCTCCAGCCACCGGACGACGCGGCGGCCGATCCTAATGGCCGAGGGGCCCGGTGGGGGCGGTTACCGAGCGGTCACCACCCGGCTCGCCCAATGGGGACGATCCGGGTGGACAGCGGAGGAGCTCAGACGTTGAAGCGGAACTCGACCACGTCGCCGTCGGCCATGACGTAGTCCTTGCCCTCCATGCGGACCTTGCCCGCCGCGCGGGCGGCCGCCATGGAGCCCGCCTCCATCAGGTCGTCGTACGAGACGATCTCCGCCTTGATGAAGCCGCGCTCGAAGTCCGTGTGGATCACACCCGCCGCCTGGGGGGCCGTGGCGCCCTGGGGGATCGTCCAGGCGCGGGACTCCTTCGGGCCCGCCGTCAGGTACGTCTGGAGGCCGAGCGTGTGGAACCCCGCGCGGGCCAGGGAGTACAGGCCCGGCTCCGGCTGGCCGACCGACTCGAGCAGTTCGCGCACCGACTCCTCGTCGTCCAGCTCCAGCAGCTCCGCCTCGACCTTCGCGTCGAGGAACACCGCGTCCGCCGGCGCGACCAGCTTGGTCAGCTCCGCGCGGCGGGCTTCGTCGGTGAGCACCGACTCGTCGGCGTTGAAGACGTACAGGAACGGCTTCGTCGTCAGCAGGCTCAGCTCGCGCAGCGCCTCGAAGTCGACTTCCTTCTGCGCCTGGAAGAGCGTGCGCCCGGCGTCGAGGATTTCCTTCGCCTTCTGGGCGTTGTCGAGCGCGGGCTTGTTCTCCTTCTTCGTCCGCGCTTCCTTCTCCAGCCGCGGCAGCGCCTTGTCGAGGGTCTGCAGGTCGGCGAGGATCAGCTCGGTGTTGATCGTCTCGATGTCGCTCGACGGGTCGATCCGGCCGTCGACGTGCACCACGTCGGGGTCGTCGAACACGCGGATGACCTGGCAGATCGCGTTGGCCTCACGGATGTTCGCCAGGAACTTGTTGCCCAGCCCGGCGCCCTCGGACGCGCCCTTCACGATGCCCGCGATGTCCACAAAGGACACCACGGCGGGGACCGTCTTCTCCGACTTGTACAGCTCGGCCAGCTTGTCCAGCCGGGGGTCCGGCAGCGGCACGACACCGACGTTCGGCTCGATCGTCGCGAACGGGTAGTTCGCGGCGAGCACGTCGTTGCGGGTCAGCGCGTTGAACAGGGTGGACTTGCCGACGTTGGGCAGGCCGACGATACCGAGGGTGAGGCTCACGACCCCGCAGTCTACGTGGCTCACCCGGCCGGGCCCCACGCACCCAACGCCGTGGCGGATTTCCGCCAGCGAGGCCGCTGAGCTGCTGACATGCTGGGATCCATGGTCACCGACACGCTCGCGCTCTGGCGCGACGCCGAACGCTGCTACCGCGTGGTCACCGCCCGCGACTCGCGCTTCGACGGCCAGTTCATCATGGCGGTCCGCACCACCGGGATCTACTGCCGCCCGTCGTGCCCGGCGTCGACGCCGAAGGTGCAGAACGTGCGCTTTTTCCCGACGTCGGCGGCCGCGCAGGCCAACGGCTTCCGCGCCTGCCGCCGCTGCCTGCCGGACGCCGTGCCCGGCTCGCCGGACTGGAACGTGCGCGCCGACCTGGCCGCGCGGGCGATGCGCCTGATCTCCGACGGGACCGTGGAACGCGAAGGCGTCCCGGGCCTCGCCCGGCGTCTCGGGTATTCGGAACGCCAGCTCGGCCGGGTGCTCACCGCCGAGCTGGGCGCGGGCCCGCTCGCGCTCGCCCGGGCCCACCGGGCGCACTCCGCGCGGCTGCTCATCGAGCTGTCCGAGCTGCCGCTGACGGACGTCGCCTTCGCGGCGGGCTTTTCCAGCGTGCGGCAGTTCAACGAGACGATCCGCGAAGTGTTCGCGACAACGCCTTCGCAGCTTCGCGCCTTCGCCGCTTCACGACGGGGGCGCCAGGCCGACGTCACCGGGACCCGGCTCAGCCTGCGGCTGCCGTTCCGGCCGCCTTTCGACGCTGACGGGTTGCTTCGCTTCTTCGCGGACCACGCCGTGCCAGGCGTCGAGGAAGTCACTCCGGAGGCCTACGCGCGCACCCTGCGGCTCGCCCACGGCACGGGTGTCGTGCGGTTGACCCCGATGCCGGACCACGTGCGGTGCGAGCTGATGCTCACCGACCTGCGCGACCTCGGCAGCGCGGTCAGCCGGGTGCGCCGGCTGCTCGACCTCGACGCCGACCCGGCGGCGGTCACCCGGGTCCTCGGCGCCGACCCGGCGCTGGCGCCGGTGGTCGCGGCCGTCCCGGGGATCCGGGTGCCGGGCGCGGTCGACGGCGAGGAGCTGCTGCTGCGCGCCCTGGCCGGCGGCCCGCTGCCGCCGGGCGACGAGGTGCCGGGCGAGTGGGGGGTTTCGCGGCTGTTCCCGACCGCGGCCCAGGTCGCCGAGGCCGTGCCGGGTCACGCGGGGATCGCCGCGCTGGCGGAGGGCCGGCTCGACGTGCACGTCGGCCGGGACGCGGCGGAGCTGCGGGCCGAGCTCCTGGCGACCCCCGGCGTCGACCCGTCGACGGCCGACTACGTCGTCATGCGCGTCCTCGGCGCGCCGGACGTCCTGCTCGCCGAGGATCCCGCGGTCCGCGGCGGCGCCGAGGCGCTGGGCATCGCGCCGGACTCGCTGCCGGAGCGGGCGCGTGCCTGGACGCCGTGGTGTTCCTACGCCGGGATGTACCTCTCAGCCCGGTTCTCCGGGCCACACGACGGCCTGCGCGACGACGACCTGGTTGCCGTCGAACGTCGCCGCCGGTGACCCGTGCAGGCGGTAGCCGAGCTCCAGCGCCTCGCTGACCCGGCGGCAGAACCCGGCGTCGTCCGGGCCGGTCAGCAGGCGGTAGCGGGGCAGGCCGTTCGGCGGCTGGTCGGTCATGCCGTCATCTTGGCCGAGTCGTCAGCCGGCGCGCACCTGCAGGGTCGAGCCCGTGCGGGACTTGCGGACCCGCAGCCGGGTCGGGATGCGCTGCCGCAGCTCCTCGACGTGCGACACGAGCCCGACGACCCGGCCGCCGGCGCGGAGCTCGTCGAGGATGTTCATCACGACGTCGAGCGTTTCGGCGTCCAGCGTGCCGAAGCCTTCGTCGACGAACAGCGTGTCCAGGAGCGCGCCGCCGGTCTCCCCCGCGACGACGTCGGCCAGCCCCAGCGCGAGGGCCAGTGACGCGAGAAACGACTCGCCGCCGGACAGCGTCTTCGCCGGGCGGATGGTGCCCGAGTAGTCGTCGAGCACGTCGATGCCGAGCCCACCGCGGGTGCCGCGCGCCCCGGCCGCGTCCGAGTGGACGAACGAATACCGGCCCTGGCTCATCGTGCGCAGCCGGTGCGTGGCGGCGACGGCGACTTCCTCGAGCCGCGCCGCCAGCACGTACGACCGCAGGGACATCTTGCGGCTGTTCTGCCCGCGCCCGTTGACGACCTCCGAGAGCGCCCGCAGTTCGGCGTACTCCGCTTCGGCCGGCGCGAGCCCGGCCAGCGCCTGGCGCAGCAGGCCGGCCAGCCGGGTCAGTTCGTCGTGCTGTGCGGTGGCCACCCGCAGCGCCGCGTACGCGGAATCCGCGCGCGCCCGGGCCAGCTGGGCCGCGTCGGCCGCGCGGCCGACGTCCGCGACGTCGCCCGGCGAGATGCCGAACAGGTCCGGCTCGGCCAGCAGCGCCCGCGCGCCCGCGGCGGCCGCCTCGGCCTCGGCGATGCCCTGCTCGAGCTTCTCGATCTGCTCGTCCGGCAGCATCGCGGCCCGCGCCTTCTTCAGCGACGTGAATCCCTTCGCCTGCACCGCCGCCTCGACCAGGGTTTTCTGCTCCGCCACCCGCTCCCGGGCACCGACGACCGCCGTGCGCGCCTCGGCGACCGCCTCCAGGGCCTCGGCCAGGCCGAGGAGGTGCTGCCGTCGCGCACCGACGTCCGGAAACTCGCCCCGGCCGGCGACCAGCCGGCGTTCGCGCTCGGCCAGCCGCTCCTCCAGGGCGCGGACGTCGGTGGTGGCTTCGGTCGCCGCCTGTTCGGCCCGGCGCAGGCGCTCGGTACGCGCTTCCAGGTCGCGCTCCAGGAGGACGGTCTGCTGGCCCAGCTTCGCCTTGCCGGCGGCTTGCCCGGTCAGCGCCGCCACGGTGGCGCGGGCCTCCGCCAGCTCGGCGGTGATCGACTCGGCCGTGCGCCCGGCCAGCCGCTCGACCAACCCGGCCAGCCGCGCCTTCGCCTCCTCCAGCGCGACGACGACCCGCTGCCGCAGCACGTCCGCCGCCTGCTCGGCCTCCTCGGCCGCGCGTTCCTCGGCCGGGTCGACCAGCTCGACGTCCCGGTTCGCCTTCGCCGGGTGCTCGGCCGATCCGCACACCGGGCACGGCGCGCCGTCGCCCAACGCGGCGGCCAGCTCGGCCGCCATGCCGTCCAGCCGCCGCTCGCGCAGGTCGAGCCGGCGCTGCCGGGCCGCCTGGTGCGCGTCGACGACTTCGCGCAGCTTCGCCTCGCCCCGCAGGACCTTGGCCTGTGCTTCGGGCAGTTCGGCGGCCTCGCGGGCGAAGACGCGCAGCTCGTCCACCTTCGCCTTCGCGCCCTCGAGCTTCGCTTCGGCTTCGGCGGCTTCGAGGGCGTCTGCCCGCAGCTTGGCCAGCTGGCCGGGGATCGCGGCGAGCTCGGCGGTCAGCTCCTCGACCTGCTGCCGGGCCGTGACGGCGGCCAGCTTCCGGTCGTCCCGCCGCATGACGTCGAGCTCCTGCTGCTCGGCCTCGGCGACCAGCTCCGCGACCGCGCCCGCCTCTTCGCGCGCGGTGGCCGCCCGCGCCTTCAGGTCGCCGGTCGCCCGGGTGCCGAACTCCCGCAGCCGGGCACCGCGCTCCTTCTCCGCCTGCTCGGCCTCGGTCAGTTCGGCGGCCCGCCGGTCCAGCAGGTCGGCCTCCACGGCGACACCCGCCGCCCGCCGCGCGGCCGCGACCTCCTGCGCCCACTCGGCGCGCTGCGGCGCCTGTTCGGTGATCTCGAGCAGGCGCAGGTGGGCGGTGCGGACCCGGCGGATCTTCTCCGCGCCCGCGCGTTCTTCCTGCAGGTAAAGGTCCGCCCGCTGGGCGGCCGACCGCGCCCGCTCCTCCTCGGCCGTCACCTGCCCGACGCGGGCGGCGGACTCGGCGAGCACGGCATCGACCCACTCGGCCACGTCCTCTTCGGGCGGCTCCTGCTGGGCTTCCTGCGCGTACCGGGCCAGTAGCTCCCGCACGTCCTGCTGCCTCGCCTCCAGCTCGCGGCCGCGCTCGGCGCGCAGGTCGGCGAACCAGCGTTCGACGTCGGCGAAGCGCTCGGTGCCGAACAGCCGCTCCAGCAGCTTTTCGCGCTCGGCGGTGTCCGACCGCAGGAAGCGCGCGAACTCGCCCTGCGGCAGCAGGACCACCTGGAAGAACTGGGCCGCGGTCATCCCGAGCAGCCGCTCGACGGTGCGCGCGACCTCTTCGATCCGGATCAGGCCCTCCGGCGCCAGCCCGGCGGGCGCGGAGCCGATCCAGCTCAGCGACACCCGCGCCTGCTGGGTGGTCGTGCCCTCGCCGCGCCGCTTGGGCCGCTGGTACTCGGGGTTGCGCACGATCTTCAGCCGGTGCCCCTGCACGGTGAGCTCCAGCGCGACCTCGGTGACCTGGTCGCGCTCGGAGAGGTCGCAGCGCAGCCGCTTGGCCTCGTTGCGGGCGCCGGGGACCACGCCGAAGAGCGCGAACGCGATGGCGTCCAGCAGCGTGGTCTTGCCCGCGCCGGTTTCGCCGTGCAGGAGGAAGAGACCGTCGGCGCCGAGCACGTCGAAGTCGACCACTTCGCGTGCGCAGTACGGCCCGAAGGCTTCGACCTCCAGCCTGTGCAGCCTCATTTCGCGAGGGCCCCCCGGTCGGCCGCTTCCAGGGCCTGGAACAGGAGCCGCTCTTCGCGCTCGCTCGGCGGAGCGCCCCGGCAGTCGTCGAGGAAGCTGCGCGAGACCTCGATGTCGGACCGGCCGCGGACGGCGTCGGAGTAGCGCAGCGGGGCGCCGGCGTGCCCGCCCGCGGGCGCCCACTCCAGGTGGACCGCGTACGGAAAGCGCTCGCGCAGCCGCCGCATCGCGTCGACCGGGCGCACCCGGTCGGTGACCGTGACCGAGAGGAAGTGGCCGAGGTGGGCGTCGTGCGCCGGGTCCCGCAGGAGGTCCTCGATTTCGCCGGTGAGCGTGGCGAGGGCGCGCGGCACCGGCAGTTCGTGGCGCCGGGCCTCGGCCAGGCCGCGTTCGTCCAGGTCGACCAGCCAGACCGATTTGCGTTGGCGCGCTTCGGAAAACGAGTACGCCAGCGGGCTGCCGGAGTACCGCAGGTGCTCGGCCAGCGTCTGCGGGCCGTGCAGGTGGCCGAGGGCCACGTAGTCGACGCCGTCGAAGACCGAGCCGGGCACCTGCTCGACCCCGCCGACCGCGATGGTGCGTTCGCTCTCGGTCGGTTCGCCGCCGGTGACGAAGGCGTGCGCGAGGACCACGGACCGGACGCCGGGCCGGGTGGCCAGGTCCGCGCGGATCCGGCGCATGGCCTCGGTGAGCACGCCGGTGTGGCCGCGGGCGTCGGGGACGCCGAGCGCGTGGCGCGCCGGTTCCGGTTCCAGATAAGGGATGCCGTAGACGGCGACCGGGCCGTGGGCGTCTTCGAACAGGACCGGCTCGGCGAGCCCGGCCACGGTGGTGCGCAGGTGGAGGCCGCCGGCCGCGGCGAACTCCGCGAAGGCGCCGAGGCGGGGCGCCGAGTCGTGGTTCCCCGGTGTGACAACGAGTTGGGCGCCGGCCGCGCGGATGCGGGCGACGGCTTTCGTGGCCACCCGCACGGCCTCCGCCGAGGGGACCGCGCGGTCGTAGATGTCACCGGCCACGAGGACGGCGTCGATCGCCTCGCCGGCCACGAGGTCGGCGAGGTGCCCGAGCACCGCTTCCTGTTCCGCGAGCAGGTCGGCGCCGTGGAACGTGCGGCCGACGTGCCAGTCGGAGGTGTGCAGGAATCTCACGGGGGCCAAGGTACGACCCGGCTCCGACGAAATCGCGCAGGCACGCCGCCGGCTCACTCGAACGTGTGTACTAACACGAGCGTGCGGGATCGGACACGCCCTGCGCGGAATCGAAGTGTTCGCAGGTCAGCTACCCAGAGCGACGGATCGGGTGCGGTTTTTGTCGGTGCTGTCCGCCATGATGTCTGCGAGCTCGGCGTTGAGGGTTCGGAGTTCGGTGGGAGGGGATCAAGTGGCGACAGTGCTGACCACGGCGGCGATCGTGCTCGCGGTGCTGCTGCTGTTCGCCGTCGCGCTGCTGTGGCGGCTGTACCAGGACGGGATGCGCCGGGCGGACGCGGCGGCCCGGCTGGTGGCGGCCGAGCGGGCCAAGGCGGACCAGCAGCAGCTGGCGCTGCGGCGCTACGAGGTGGCGTTCGCCTCGATCAGCGGGCGCGGCGAGCTGGGCGAGCAGGTGCTGGTCGAGACGGCGCGGGCGCTGGGGCTGCGCGAGGACCTCCACTTCACGCTGCAGACGGACCTGGGCGGCGGCGGTTCGGCGAAGCCGGACATGGTGCTGCGGGTGGGCGGCGACCGCACGGTCCCGGTCGACGCGAAGGCGAGCATGGCGACGTGGTCCGAGGCGGTGGAGACGGACGACCCGGACGAGCGGCTGGACGCGTTGCGCGCGCACGTGCGGCAGATCCGGTCCCGGGCGGCGGAGCTGGCGGGCAAGGGCTACCAGCGCTGGGCGGACGCGATCTACGGCACGATCATGTTCGTCCCCTCGGACGCGGCGGTGGTCGCGGCGCTGGACACGGACCCGGAGCTGCTGCGCTGGCTGATCGACCGCCGGGTGTTCCTGTGCGGCCCGACGGGCTTCGGGGTGCTGGCCTCGGCGGCGTTGTTCGCGGCGAGCGACCGGACGCTGGAGGCGGACGTGGAGCAGGTCCGCACGGGAGCGGCGGCGGCGCACCGGGCGGCGGGCGGCGCGGTGGAGGCGCTGAACCTGTCGAGCACGCACCTGCAGCGGTTCCTGTCGGCGCGACGGCGGGAGCTGGAGGCGCTGGAGACGTTCCGGGCGACGGTGGGGCCGCTGACGGAGGCGTCGGGGAGCCCGGCGGCCCTGCCGTCGGTGCGGAAGGGGGACGAGCTGGCGGCGAGTTGAGGATCGGTCGCGGTCGAGGGTTCCGGGGCGGGTTCGGCCGGGGTCCGCGGCGGCGCAGGGATCGCGAGGCCGCGGCTCGCGCACCCAGGCGGTCGGTCGCCTACCTGCGGAGCCGGCTGGCGCGTCGAGCGTGCGTCTGAACTGCGGTGATCGTCGCTCGATGTCCCGCACCTGACCACCGGCGAGCCTCGCGGCGAGCGCACTCGACGGGCGGCCGGCGGGAGCCTCGCCGGGCGTGGGTTGGCGTCCGCCCCGCTCGCGGAGGACCCTGGGGTTCACGGGCCGCCGGCCCGTCCGGGGTGTCACCGCGCGCCACCGGTTCGTGCCCGCGGGTGGCTGTCGGCCCACGTCGGCGGCGGTGCTGGCGAGATCTTCACAACCACGAGATACGGTGTTGCCCTGTGACCGCGATTCGCGATCGCCAGAGCGATCCAGATGCCGACGACGTCCCCGTTGCGTGGGATGAGCGTCCTGTCGTCGGTTCGAGGCGCGGACTGCCCTGGTGGGCCGCGGTCCTCGTCGGCTTCGGCCTGGCGATCGTCGGCGCCGTCCTCGGCAAGCCCAGCCAGGGCAGCCTGCCGCTGATCTTCACCGTCTGCTACGTCGCCGGGGCCGTCATCGCGGTCTGCGCCGTGAAGCGCCGGGGCCTGTTCGGGCCCATGGTGATGCCGCCGCTCGTGCTGGCCGTGACCGTGCCCGGCGTCATCCTGCTGACGTCCGGCTCCCAGGGCGACGACATGCTGTCGAAGGCGCTGAACATCGGCACGCCGCTGATCAACGGTTTCCCCACGATGGCCATCACCACCGGCATCACCCTGCTGATCGGCTTCGTCCGGATCTTCCGCGAACGCGATCCGGACGCGCCGAAGAAGGCCAAGTCCCGCCCGGCCGACGAGGACGACGAGAAGCCGTCGCCGCGGGCGGCGGCCGGTGGGCGTCCGCGGCCCGCCGGTTCGAACCGGACCGGCCAGACCCCGGTCCCGTCGGGCGCCCGGCCGAAGCGGGACGGCGAACCGCCACGGCGGCCGCGTCCCCCCGCCGACGGCGAACGCCGCACCTCCCGCGCTCCCGCCGAACGCGACCCGGGCACCCGTGGCACGCGCAAGCCGCCGCCGGCCACCCGGCGCACACCGCGTCCGGAAGAGAGCGAACCGCGCCGCCGCGAGCCGCGCGGTGACGCTCCTCGACGCCGTCCCCGCCCGCCCGAGGACGGCCGGGACACCCCGCCTCCCCGGCGCCCGTCCGGCGGGCGAGGCGCTGCGCCGCGCCAGAAGCGTCCCTGGGACGAAGAAGAACGCTGACGAACGGCGGTCACCTCACCCGAGGTGACCGCCGTTTTCGTGCGCCTAGAGGCATCACGTGTGATTGGAGAGTCATCACACGTGATTGGGGGGTCGACACGCGTGATTGGGGGGTCGACACGGTGGCTCAGACCTTGCGCAGTTCCTTCGGCGGTGCGAACGAGATCTTCTCGTTGGCCGTCGTGACCTCGTTGACGTCGCCGTAGCCGCGCTCGGCCAGCCAGTCCAGGAGCTCCATCACCAGGACGTCCGGCACCGAGGCACCCGAGGTGACGCCGACCGTCGTTACGCCGGACAGCCAGGCTTCGTCGACCTCGCGCGCGAAGTCCACCAGGTACGACGCGCGGGCGCCGGCCTTCAGCGCCACCTCGACCAGGCGCTTCGAGTTGGACGAGTTCGTCGACCCGACCACCAGCACCAGGTCGCACTCGGCGGCCATCGCCTTGACCGCGACCTGGCGGTTCGTCGTCGCGTAGCAGATGTCGTCGCTCGGCGGGTCCAGCAGGTTCGGGAAGCGCTCGCGGAGCTGGTCCACGCGCTCCATCGTCTCGTCGACCGACAGCGTCGTCTGGGAGAGCCAAATCACCTTCGACGGGTCGCGCACGTCGACCTTGTCGACGTCCTCGGCCTTGTCGACCAGCTGGACCTTGTCCGGTGCCTCGCCGGCGGTGCCCTCGACCTCTTCGTGGCCCTCGTGGCCGATCAGGAGGATGTCGTAGTCGTCCTTCGCGAAGCGGTTGACCTCCTTGTGCACCTTCGTCACCAGGGGGCAGGTCGCGTCGATCGTGCGCAGGTTCCGCTCGGCCGCCTCCGCGTGCACCATCGGCGAGACGCCGTGGGCGGAGAACACCACGAGCGCGCCTTCGGGCACCTCGGACGTCTCGTCGACGAAGATCGCGCCGCGCTCACGCAGCGTCTCCACGACGTGCTTGTTGTGCACGATCTCCTTGCGGACGTACACCGGGGCGCCGTAGACCTCGAGGGCCTTCTCGACGGCGATCACCGCGCGGTCGACACCCGCGCAGTAACCACGGGGTTTGGCGAGCAGCACCCGCTTGCCGGAAGCGGTTCCGGTGATCGTGGGGGTACCCGCGGGCTCGATTCCGGGACTCGCTGCACTCATGCCACCCAGGGTACGGGCAGCCCCGAGACGAACTCGAAGTCCCTTTCGGGTGAGCTTCGTCCCCCGGCCGGGCTGTGCCGCCGGTCACGCGCTGCGCCCTTCCGGTTGGGCAGGACGGCCGGTCATGGGGCAGGCTGGGACCCATGAAGCCATTCCCGCTCCCCCTCCGGGTCGCCGCGGGCCTCGCCGTCTCCACCGCCGAGCGGGTTCGCGAACTTCCCCGGCAGCTGGCCGGCCTCCCGGTGACCGTGGTCAGCCAGGTGCTCCAGGCCTCCATGCGCGTGCAGCAGCACGTCACCGAGCTGGCGATCAAGGGCGACAACGCCCTCTCGAGCCTGCGCCCGATCGAGGACACCCCCAGCTGGGCGACGTTCGACGAGGACACCAACGCCGACACCGACACCGACACCAACGCCGAAACCGACACCGACGCCGACGTGAAGCCCGCCCGCCCGGACCGCGCCCCGGTCGCCGACGTGCCGGAACCGCGCTCGGAGATCAACGGCCGCGTGCCGTCGGCGGCCGAACTCGAGGCCGAGCTCGGCGATCCGTGGGCCGAAGAAGAACGCGCGCTCGCCGAGGACCACGCCGACGGCGAGAACGACAGCGAAGACCAACCGCCGAAGAAGCCGAAGCCCGGTACGCCCAAGATCGACAAGAAGACCAAGAACGAGACGCCGAGGACCAGCGCCGCGGGGTACGAGGGCCCGGCCGGGCTGACCGGCTACGACCAGCTCACCCTCCCGCAGCTGCGGGCCCGGCTGCGCCAGCTCTCGATCGACCAGCTCGAGACCATCCTCGAGTACGAACGCGCCCACGCCGACCGCTCGTCGTTCACCGGCATGCTCTCCCGCCGGATCGCCAACGCCCGCAAGACGGAGCAGAACAAGGAAGACGGTGCGGAAGGCCGGTGAGCACCGAGTCCGCCCCGGCTCCCGCGAGCACCGCGGAATCGCCGTGGCCGGTCCGGACCGTCGCGCGCAAGATCGGCGACTGGATCCACCGGCTCGGCACCGTCTGGGTCGAAGGCCAGGTCACGCAGGTCAGCTCGCGCCCGAACACGCAGACGGCGTTCCTGACCCTGCGTGACCCCTCGGCGGACGTCTCGATGTCCGTCACCTGCCCGAACTGGCTGATCCGCGAAATGGAGCCGCCGCTGCGGGAGGGCGCGAGCGTGGTCGTGCACGCGAAGCCGTCGTACTTCTTCGGCCGCGGCACGATCAGCCTGCGCGCCGACCAGATCCGCGCGGTCGGCATCGGCGAGCTGCTGGCCCGGATCGAACGGCTCAAGAAGCTCCTGACCGCCGAAGGCCTCTTCTCGGCGCAGCGCAAGCGGCCGATCCCGTTCCTGCCGAAGGGCGTCGGGCTGATCACCGGCCGCGCGTCGGCGGCGGAGCGGGACGTCCTGGCCAACGCGCAGGGGCGGTGGCCGCACGTCCGGATCAAGGTGCTCAACACGGCCGTGCAGGGCTCACAGGCGGTACCGCAGGTCATGCGCGCGCTGCGGATCTTCGACGCCGACCCCGAGATCGACGTCATCGTCATCGCCCGCGGCGGCGGCAGCGTCGAGGACCTGCTGCCGTTCTCCGACGAAGCGCTGTGCCGCGCGGTGTCGGCCGCGGGCACGCCGGTGGTCAGCGCCATCGGCCACGAGCCGGACACACCGCTGCTCGACTACGTCGCCGACCTGCGCTGTTCGACGCCGACCGACGCCGGCAAGCGGATCGTGCCCGACCTCCGCGAGGAGACCGAGCGGGTCCGGCAGATGCGCGACCGCGGGCGCCGCGCCCTGCACGGCTGGGTCGACACGCAGGCGCGGCTGCTCAACCAGATCCGCAGCCGCCCGTCGCTGGCCGACCCGCTGGGCCCGATCCAGCGGCGGCAGGACGACGTCGACGTCCACCGCGAACGCGCCCGCCGCGCCATGCTGAGCCTGCTCGCCAAGGACCAGGCCGAGATCGCGAACTCCCGCGCCCGGCTCACCGCGCTCGGGCCGGCCGCGACGCTGGCCCGCGGGTACGCGGTCGTGCAGTTCGTCGACGCGCAAGGCAACCTCCAGGTACTCCGCTCCGTCTCCGATGTCGAGGCCGGTGCCCGGCTGCGCGTGCGCGTGGGCGACGGCGCGATCAAGGCGGTGGCGGAAGGAGAGCAGGAGTGAAGGTGACGTTCCTCCCGCTCACCGTGGACGCCGCCCGGCAGCTGGGCGCGCGTCCGCTGCTGGACCAGGCGGTGCGCACCGACCGGGCCGCCGCCGAGTGCTGGACGGCCCTGCTGGCCGGCTGCGGCACCGCCGCCCGCCGCGACCTGGGGCCGCAGCTGCGGCGGCTGTCGGAAGCGACGTCGATGCAGGTCGGCTCGCGATGGTGGTTCGCCGACGGCGCCGGGCACCGCAAGCGCGTCGCCGGCGCGCAGGAGAACCTCGAAGAGGCGATCGCCGACGGTGACGGCCAGGAGTTCGCCCTGGCGTTCGTCGGGTACGACCACGCCATGGCCAGCGCGGTAGTGTGCGCGAACAGCGTGCCAGCCCGGAAGGTCGGAGAACACCGAGCGTGAGTGAGACAACCAGCGAGGAACTCGGCTACGAGCAGGCTCGCGACCGCCTCGTCGAGGTCGTCCGCGAGCTCGAGGCCGGCGGGCTTTCCCTCGAGCAGTCGCTCGCGTTGTGGGAGAAGGGCGAGAAGCTCGCGAAGGTTTGTGAGCGCCATCTCGAGGGCGCACGCGAACGCGTCGAGGCGGCACTCGCGTCCGTTGAGGACGACTCCGAGCAGTGAGCTAGGCCATGCCGACGGTATCTGGAAACCGGGCGGGTTTCTGACAGACTGTTGACCCGCCAGTTCCACCATCCGGGAGGCAATGATGTCCGCCGCAGAGAGTCGTCGTGAAGCGCCCGACCGCAACCTCGCGATGGAGCTGGTCCGGGTGACCGAAGCCGCCGCGATGGCGGCCGGCCGCTGGGTCGGCCGCGGCGACAAGATCGGCGGGGACGGCGCGGCCGTCGACGCGATGCGCCAGCTCGTCTCGACGGTGTCGATGCGCGGGGTCGTGGTGATCGGCGAGGGCGAGAAGGACGAAGCCCCGATGCTGTTCAACGGCGAAGAGGTCGGCAACGGCGACGGGCCGGACTGCGACGTCGCGGTCGACCCGGTCGACGGCACCACGCTGATGGCCAAGGGCATGCCGAACGCCCTCGCGGTGCTCGCGGTCGCCGAGCGCGGTGCGATGTTCGACCCCTCCGCGGTGTTCTACATGGAAAAGCTGGCCGTCGGGCCGGACGCGGCGGGCAAGGTGGAGCTCGGCGCGCCGATCGCGGAGAACATCCGCCGGGTCGCCAAGGCGAAGCACAGCAGCGTCAGCGACGTCACCGTGTGTGTCCTGGACCGGCCGCGGCACGAGCGGATCATCAAGGAGATCCGGGACGCCGGCGCGCGGATCCGGTTCATCTCCGACGGCGACGTCGCGGGCGCGATCGCCGCGGCCCGCCCGACCACCGGCGTCGACATGCTGATCGGTATCGGCGGCACCCCCGAGGGCATCATCGCGGCCTGCGCGATGAAGTGCCTCGGCGGCGAGCTGCAGGGCCGGCTGTGGCCGAAGGACGACGCCGAGCGCGAGAAGGCCCTCGCCGCCGGGCACGACCTCGACCGGATCCTGCTCAACGACGACCTCGTGCGCGGCGACAACGTCTTCTTCTGCGCCACCGGCGTCACCGACGGCGACCTGCTGCGCGGCGTCCACTACCGCGAGGGCGGGGCGACGACGCAGTCGATCGTGATGCGGTCCAAGTCCGGGACCGTCAGAATGATCGACGGCTACCACCGGCTGAACAAGCTGCGGGCGTACTCCTCGGTCAACTTCGACGGCCACCTGGACGCGCCCGACGACGACGTCGTGCCCCCGCTGCCGTAAGGAGTTCCGTGACCCGGCGACTGCCGGCCCTGCTGGCCCTGATCCTCGCCGCCTTGGTCCCCGGCACGGCCGCGGCCGCTCCCGCCATCGTCGGGGGCGTCGCCGCGGACCAGCCGTACCCGTTCACGGTGTCGCTGCACACCGCGTCGGGCAAGCTCTTCTGCGGGGGCGCGCTGATCACGCCCACCTGGGTGGTCACGGCCGCGCACTGCGCGTTCGGCAAGACCCCGGCCGACATCTCGCTGCGGACCGGCACGAACGACGTGGGTCAGGGCGGCGAGGTCGCCCAGCTCGCCGGGATCGTCGTGAACCCGGCGTTCAACACCGAGAGCCCGGCGGGCGACATCGCGCTGCTGCGGCTGACGGCACCGGTCACGACCGTGCCGATCGGGCTCGCGACGGCCGCGTCGCCGGGCACCGCCACCCGGATCGTCGGCTGGGGCCAGACCTGCCCGAAGGTCGGCTGCGGCGGCCTCCCGACGACGTTGCAGCAGCTCGACACGAAGATCGTCGAAGGCTCGAAGTGCACGTCGGGGTTCGACGGCACGGCCGAGCTGTGCACCGACAACCCGGGTGGCAAAGCCGGCGCGTGCTTCGGCGACTCCGGCGGTCCCGAGATCGTGCGCGACGGCGGCCGCTGGCTGCTCGTCGGCGTCACCAGCCGCCCGGGCAACAACGACCCGGAATGCGCGACGGCGCCGTCGATCTACACCTCCGTCGTCGCCTACGCCCCGTGGATCGCGGAGAAGACGAAAGGCTGACCTACTCGGCGTTGCTGGAGTGGCCCGGGAACAGGTGGGCCTCCGGATCGAGCGCGACGGCGATGTTGTTGACCGCCGTCGCGGCCTCGCCGAAGCCGGTCGCGATCAGCTTCACCTTGCCCGGGTACGCGGCGACGTCGCCCGCGGCGTAGACCCGCTCGCGCGCGGTCGCCATCGTCGAGTCGACGGCGATGGCGCGGTGGTGGATCTCCAGGCCCCAGGTCTCGATCGGGCCCAGGTCGGCGGTGAACCCCAGCGCCGCGACGACGGCGTTGGCCGGGAGCCGCTCCTCGCCCGCGCCCTTGATCGAGACGTCGACGGCTTCGAGCGTGCCGTCCGGCGCCTCGACGAACCGCGTGACCTCGGCATCGGTGATGATCCGGGTGCCGAGCTCGCGCGCCTGCCGGACGATCGACTCGGCGGCGCGGAACTTCGCGCGCCGGTGCACGAGCGTCACGCTCGCCGCGACCGGGTGCAGCGCGAGGATCCAGTCGAACGCCGAGTCGCCGCCGCCGACGACCACGACGTGCTGGCCCGCGTGCGCCCGCAGCGACGGGACGAAGTGGACCATCCCGCGGCCGAGCCAGCCGTCGCCGGCCGGCAGCGGGCGCGGGGTGAACTCGCCGATGCCCGCGGTGATCAGCACGGCACGGGCGCGCAGCGTTTCGCCGCCGTCGAGGGTCAGCTCGACGCCGTCATCGAGCGGCTCCAGCTTCTCGGCCTTGCGTCCCAGCAGGTACTTCGGCTTGAACGGCGCGGCCTGCTTCACCAGGCCCTCGACGAGATCGCGGCCGCGCACCTCGGCGAACCCGCCGACGTCGTAGATCATCTTCTCCGGGTACATCGCCGTCACCTGGCCGCCGGGCTCGGGCAGCGAATCGACCACCGCCATCGACAGGCCGCGGAACCCGGCGTAGTAGGCGGCGAACAGGCCCGTCGGCCCCGCGCCGATGATGACGAGGTCGTAGGGGTCCCCAGCAACGTCAGTCATGCTCGCTCCAGCCAGTGGTGGATGGCAGTGATCGAGAACACAGCCGATCCTAGCGTCGCGGGACGCCGAGGGTGGGCGACGCCACCACGCGGCCGCGCGCGAACCGGGCCAGAATCGTGTCATGGCTGATCAGGAATTCCGGATCGAACACGACACGATGGGCGAGGTCCGCGTGCCCGCCGACGCGCTCTACCGCGCGCAGACCCAGCGGGCAGTGGAGAACTTCCCCATCTCCGGCCGGGGCCTGGAGCGCGCCCAGATCCGCGCGCTCGGCCTGCTCAAGGCCGCGGCCGCGCGGGTGAACAGCCGGCTGGGCGTGCTCGACGCCGACGTCGCGGCCGCCATCGCGGCCGCCGCCGACGAGGTCGCCGAGGGGGCCCACGACGCGCACTTCCCGATCGACGTCTTCCAGACCGGGTCCGGGACGTCGTCGAACATGAACGCCAACGAGGTCATCGCCACCCTGGCTTCGCGCGCTCTCGGCCGGGACGTCCACCCGAACGACCACGTCAACGCGTCGCAGTCGTCGAACGACACCTTCCCGACGACCATCCACGTGGCCGCGACCGAGGCCGTCACCAAGGACGTCATCCCCGCGCTCGAGTACCTCGCCGGTGCCATCGAGGTCCGCGCGGCCGAGTGGGCCGACGTCGTGAAGTCCGGCCGCACGCACCTGATGGACGCGGTGCCGATCACGCTCGGCCAGGAGGCGGGCGCGTGGGCGTCCCAGATCCGCTTCGGCGTCGAACGGCTCAAGTCGGGCCTGCCGCGGCTGGGCGAGCTGCCGATCGGCGGCACGGCCGTCGGGTCCGGCCTGAACGCGCCGGACGGCTTCGGCTCGGCGGTCGCGGCGGAACTCGCCACGGTGACCGGGCTGCCGCTGACCGAGGCCCGCGACCACTTCGAGGCGCAGGCGACGCAGGACAGCGTCGTCGAGACGTCCGGGCACCTGCGCACGGTCGCCGTGTCCCTCAACAAGATCGCCAACGACCTGCGCTGGCTGGGTTCCGGGCCGCGCACCGGCCTCGCCGAACTCGCGCTGCCGGACCTGCAGCCGGGTTCGTCGATCATGCCGGGCAAGGTGAACCCGGTGATCCCGGAGGCGACGCTGCAGGTGGTCGCGCAGGTGATCGGCAACGACGCGGCGGTCGCGTTCGCCGGCGCGGCAGGCAACTTCCAGCTGAACGTCAACCTGCCGGTGATCGCCCGCAACGTCCTCGAATCGGCCCGGCTGCTCGCGGCCGTCGCGCGGCTGCTGGCGGACAAGGTGTTCGCGGGCGTCACGGCGAACACCGAACGCGCGCGGACCTACGCCGAAGGCTCGCCGTCGATCGTGACGCCGTTGAACAAGTACATCGGCTACGAGGAAGCCGCGGCGGTCGCGAAGCAGGCGCTGAAGGAGCTGAAGACGATCCGGGAGGTCGTCATCGAGCGCGGGTACGTTCGCGACGGGAAGCTCACCGAAGAGCAGCTGGACGAGGCTCTCGACGTGCTGCGCATGGCCCGCGGCGGCCGGTGACCGGCGCGGATACTGGAAGCATGAGTGACGCAGCCGAACTGGGCGCCTTCTTGAAGGCGCGCCGCGCCGCCCTCGACCCCGCCGACCTGGGCCTGCCGCCCGGGATCAGCCACCGGCGGGTCAAGGGCCTGCGGCGCGAGGAACTGGCGCAGCTGGCCGGCATCAGCGTCGACTACTACACCCGGCTGGAGCAGGGCCGCGCGAAGAACGTCTCCGACGCGGTCCTCGACGCACTGGCCCGCGCGCTGCGCCTCGGCCCCGGCGAGGAGTCCTACCTGCACAACCTCGCCGGGCCGAAGCGCCGCGAGAGGACGGCGCCGCGGCGGGTCCGGCCCGAGCTGCAGCAGCTGCTGGACGCCATCCAGGCGCCCGCGTTCGTCTTCGGCCGCTACCTGGAAGTGCTGGCCTGGAACGCGCTCGGCGGCGCGGTCGCCTTCGACTTCGCCCGGCTCGAAGAGCGCAACATCGCGAAGCTGTCCTTCCTCGGCGACCGCGGGAAGGAGCTGTACCCGGAGTGGGACACGGTGTCCCGTGAGGTCGTCGCGAACCTGCGGACCGAGGGCGGCAAGCACCCCGGCGACCCGGAGTTCGCCCGGCTGGTCGACGAGCTTTCGCGGGGCAGTGCCGAATTCCGCGCGCTGTGGGCGGAGCACGCGGTGCGGGAAAAGGCCCAGGGGTGGAAGGTGGTGCTGAACCCGGTCGTCGGCGAGCTGCGGCTGCGGTACGAGACGCTGCGGCTGCCCGACGACCCGGACCAGGGCCTGGTGATCTACCACGCCGAACCGGGGTCGGCGAGCGAACGCGCGCTCGGCCTGCTCGCCAGCTGGATCGCCGCCGATGAACGACCGGTGAACACTCGGTCGCCGCACCCCCACGCCGGTTGAGCGCTGCCTAGGCTCTTCCGCCTGGGGAGTCCGGGGGCAGAGGAGCGGCACGGTGGGCGTCGGCGCGACGATGCAGTCACTCGCCGAGATCCTCAGCTCGGATTCGGGCAGCCTGGTCCTCGGGATCGCCGCACTGGTCGCGATCGCGGCGCCGTTCGTCGACCGCTACTTCATCCGCCGGCGCCGCCTGACGTTCCGGGTCCTCTACAACTCCAAGATCGGGCTGTCCCCGATCGACCTGCACGACGGCGAGAACGGCTCGGCGCAGGCGGCTCCGCAGCTCGAGCAGATGGCCCGGCTGCTCGACCGGATGAGCATCGTCGTCATCCGGATCCACAACACCGGCGGGTTCGACATCGCACCCGGGGACTTCGAGATCCCGCTGTCGTTCACCTTCGGCAGCCGGATCGTCTGGGACGCGCGGGTGTCCGACGCGACCGACGACGGCCTCCGCCAGCACGTCCGCGACGGCCTCGAGTTCTTCACGCGCGAGACCCCGCAACGCCCGGTCGAAGGCGTGAAGCTCTCGCGAGTACGCGCGTTGCTGCCGAAGCGGCTGGCCGGGCTGGCCGCGGCCGAACCCCCGCCGGAAGCGCCCGAGTGGCACGGTGTGCGGTTCGCGCGGCTCTCGCTGCGGCGCAAGGAGAAGTTCAAGCTGGTCGTCGTCCTGCGCGAGTCGGCGGGGCACGACGGCGAAATCAGCAAGGACATCGACCACCACGCCCGGCTGGCCGCCGGCCGGATCAAGGACGACCGCAAGCAGCGCCGGTTCGGCTGGCCGGTACTCACGACGGCGATCGGGGTGCTGCTCACCGGCGCGCTGCTGGCGACCCTGCTCGTGTCGTGGTCCCGGCCGGGCGGCTCCGCGCAGTGCGCGGCCGGGAAGCTGTCGGTCGAGGGGTCGAGCGCGTTCATCCCGATCATGGCCGGCATCGCCGCCGAGTACCACGGCCAGTGCGACGACGCCGCGATCACGACGCGCGCGACCGGCAGCGTCACCGGCGTCCGCGCGCTCGCTCCCGTCGACGCCGCGGGCAAGGACGGGCTGGCGGTGCTGTCCGACGGGCGGTCCGGGGAAGCGGGACCGGACCTGACGGCGAAGGCCGTCGCGATCGTCGTCTACAGCCTGGTCGTCAACCGCGCCGCCGGCGTCGACCGGCTGACGACCCAGCAGGTCGGGGACATCTTCAGCGGCCGGGTGCGCAACTGGGACCAGCTGCGGCCGGGGCCGTCGGTGCCGATCGGGATCGTCGGGCGCGGGCAGGAGTCGGGCACGCGCAAGACGTTCGAGCGGAAGGTGCTCGGCGGGGCGGAGGACCGGCTGACCTCGGACTCGTGCCGCAAGCCCGAGCGCGACCCGGCCGCGGCGACCACCCGCTGCGAGCGCGGCACGACCGCCGAGGTGCTCACCGAGGTTGCCGCTGTCCCGGGCGCGATCGGGTACGCCGATGTCCCGGCGGCGAAGGCGGCCGCGGCCCGGGACCAGCAGGTGGCCGTCGTCCAGCTCGACGGCCACTACCCCGACGTCACGACGATCGTCGCCGGCTACCGGTTCTGGACGGTCGAATACCTGTACACGAAGGGTGTACCCGGCGAAGAGAGCGTGCTGAAGCGGTTCCTGGACTACCTGGCGGCCCCGGCCGCGCGGGCCGAGCTGCAGGACGCCGGGTACACCCCCTGCGTGACCAAGGACGGCCTGCTCGACCCGCTCTGCACCAGGCCGGACAGCTAGCCGATCTGAAATTGTCGGTGGTCCGGGTCATGATGTCCGGGTGTTGCTGAGCGAGTTGGTCCGCGCGTCCGCCGAACTGGCGGCGACCAGGTCCAGGAAGGTGAAGATCGCCGTCCTGGCCGCCGTGCTGCGCGCGGCGGAGGTCGCCGAGCTGCCCGCCGTGGTCGCGTACCTCACCGGGCAGACGGCGCAGGACAGGCTGGGCGCGGGCTGGCGCACCCTGGCCGCGCTGGGCGCTTCGCCGTCCGCGGAGTCCGTGGCCACGGTCACCGAGGTGGACGCGGCCCTGACGGCGGCCGCGGGCGTGGCGGCGGGCACCGGGTCGAACACGCGGCGGCAGGACGTGCTGCGCGCGTTGTTCACCCGGCTGACGCAGGACGAGCAGCAGTTCCTCTTCCGGCTGGTCACCGGCGAGCTGCGGCAGGGCGCGCTGGAGGGCGTGATGGTCGACGCCGTCGCGGCCGCGGCCGAGGTGGCGGCCGAGGACGTGCGGCGCGCCTTCATGCTGTCCGGGAAGCTCGGCATCACCGCCGTCGCGGCGCTCACCGGCGGGCAGGCGGCGCTGGCGGAGTTCCGGCTCACGCTGGGCACGCCGATCAAGCCGATGCTGGCGTCCCCGGCGGAGTCGCTGGACGAAGCCGTCGCCGAGCACGCCGAGGCGATCGTCGAGTACAAGATGGACGGTGCGCGGATCCAGGTGCACCGCCAGGGCGACGACGTGCGCGTCTGGACGCGGACGCTGCGGGAAATCACCGGGAGCGTGCAGGAACTCGTGGAGCTGGTGCGGGGGCTGCCGTGCGAGTCGGTGGTGCTCGACGGCGAGACGCTGGCTCTGACCGACGCCGGGCGGCCACGGCCGTTCCAGGACACCATGAGCCGGTTCGGCAGCACCCGCGAGGAACAGGTCAAGGCGCTGCTGCTGCGGCCGTACTTCTTCGACTGCCTCCACCTCGACGGCGTCGACCTGCTGGACGCGCCGCTCTCGGAACGCAACGCGGCCCTGCGCAAGGTCGCCGGGGCGCACGTGATCCCCGGCGAGGTCGGCACTTCGCGGGCGTCTTCGGTCCTGGAGGCGGCGATGGACGCGGGCCACGAAGGGGTGATGGTCAAGGACCTGGCGTCGCCGTACGCGGCCGGGCGGCGCGGGCGGGCGTGGCTGAAGGTCAAGCCGGTGCACACGATCGACCTCGTCGTGCTCGCCGCGGAGTGGGGCCACGGCCGGCGCACGGGCACGCTGTCCAACCTGCACCTGGGCGCCCGCGACCCGGACGGCGGCCCGCCGATCATGGTCGGCAAGACGTTCAAGGGCATGACCGACGAGCTGCTGGCGTGGCAGACGAGGGCGTTCCAGGAGATCGAGACCCACCGCGACGACTGGACGGTGTACGTCCGGCCGGAGATCGTCGTCGAGATCGAACTGGACAGCGCCCAGGTTTCGACGCGGTACCCGGGCGGCTTGGCCCTGCGGTTCGCGCGGGTGGTCCGCTACCGCCCGGACAAGGACCCGGCCGAGGCGGACACGATCGACACCGTCCGCGGCCTGCTCCACGGCGACCGGTCCGAAGGGAGCTGACGCTACTCGGCCCCTTCGGGGGGTCCACTGTGGAGTTACCCGCGGGTACGCTGCCGGGATGCACGGTTCGAAGCTCACCCGCGCCTGGTTCGCGGTCACCGCGCTGGTCGCGCTGACCGGCCTCGTCACCCAGGTCGTCGCCACGGCGAGCGATCCGGACGGGCGGGTCGCGAACCTGCTCTGCTTCTTCACGATCGAGTCGAACCTGCTGGTCACGCTCAACTCGGCCCTGGTCGCGCTGGGCGCGGCCCGCGGCAGGCTGTTCACCGTCCTCTGGCTCGACGCGCTGGCCGGCATCGTCGTCACCGGCATCGTGTACCAGGTCGCCCTGGCCGGCCTGTACGAACTGCACGGCCTTTCGCTGTTCTCCGACACGATGCTGCACAAGGTGACGCCGATCCTGTTCGTGCTCGGCTGGCTCCTGGTCGGCCCCCGCGGCGCGCTGACGTGGCGCACGGTCTGGTGGTCCCTGCTCTACCCGCTGGCGTGGCTGGCGTTCACCCTCCCCCGCGGCGCGCTGACCGGCTTCTACCCGTACCCGTTCGTCGACGCGGCCGCCCTCGGCTACGGCCAGGTGACGCTGAACTGCGTCTTCATCGGCCTCTTCTTCACCGCGCTCGTCACGGGCGCGTTCCTGTACGACCGCCGCTTCGCGCGGCTGGCCACCGCCTAGCGGTGTCGCGTGTCCGAGGTCCGTTGAAAGCGGCCCGGCTCAAGCGCCCCAATGTGGCCTTGGTTGCGTCTCACGCACCGAAGGCCACATTGGGTGCGTCTGACGCACCGAAGGCCACATTGGGGCGCTCGGGACCCGCGTCCTGCTCGGTGAGCGTCGACGAACCTGCGACGCGCGACACTAGCCGCGGACGCGGCGGAACGCGTTGAGGCCGTCGGTCAGCCCGGCCCGCACCAGGGTCGGGAGCGCGCCGCGGCGGTCGGCCGGTTTGCCCGCGGCGATCCGGTGCATCTGGCGGGTGTGCCACTGGATCTCCAGGAGGCTGTCCGCCAGCCGGATCCCCGTCTTGGGGCACAGCCGCTCGGCCCGGACGTCTTCGCCGTCGATCAGCCGGGCCGGCAGGCCGGGGTCGACGACCAGTGGCCGGCCGAGGCCGATCACGTCCACCTCACCCGAACGCAGCGCTCCGGTCATTCCCTCCGGTGTCGCGAACCCGCCGGTGACCATCAGCGCGACGTCCGACACCGCGCGAGCTTTCGCCGCGTAGTCCAGGAAATACGCTTCCCGGGCCTGGGTGCTCGCGCGCCCGGCGCCCATCATCGCGGCCTTCTCGTACGTGCCGCCCGACACTTCCAGGAGGTCGACGCCGGCTTCGCCGAGTTCGCGCACGACGTCCAGGGACTCGTCCTCGGTGAAGCCGCCGCGCTGGAAGTCCGCGCTGTTGAGCTTCACCGACACCGGTACGTCGTCGCCCGCGGCCGCGCGCACGCGCCGGACCACCTCGAGCAGGAACCGGCGGCGGCGGACGGCGTCGCCGCCCCAGGCGTCGGTCCGCCGGTTCGTCAGCGGGGAAAGGAACTGCGAGACCAGGTAGCCGTGGGCGCCGTGGATCTGCACGCCCGTGAAGCCCGCTTCGACGAACGTGCGCGCTGCGACGCCGAAGCGCTCGATGATCGCTTCGATCTCTTCGCCGGTCAACGCGCGCGGCGGCGCGAAGGCGGTCCGGATGCCCCGGTTGCCGAACGGGACGGCGGACGGCGCCACCGGCTCGCGCGAGAGGTACCGCGGGCTCTGCCGGCCCGGGTGGTTCAGCTGCACCCACAGCCGCGTGTCCGTGCCCTCGACCGACCGCGCCCAGGCCCGGAACCCTGCCGGGCCGGCGGTCGCGGCGACGTTGCGCGGCTCGCCGAGCGCCGCCGGATCCACCATGACGTTCCCGGTGATCAGCGCGCCCGCGCCGCCGCGCGCCCAGGCCCGGTACAGCTCGGCGAGTTCGCGCGTGGGGGCGTTGCGGCGGTCGCCGAGCTGCTCGCTCAGCGCCGACTTGACCAGCCGGTTCGGCAGCACCGCGCCGCACCGGAGCTTCAGCGGCTCGGCCAGGAGGTCCCGGGTCATCGCGTCGCCCTCCAACTTACTCACAGTAAGATGACTCGACGGTAGCATACTGCCGGTATGTCATCTACCCGCCGAAGGACCACTAGGGTCGGGCGCATGACGGCCATCGTGCAGAACCTGGTGACCTCCGGCGTCTTCCGGCTCGACGGGGGCAGCTGGGACGTCGACAACAACGTGTGGCTCGTGGGCGACGACACGGAAGTGATCGTGATCGACGCCGCGCACGACGCGAAGGCGATCGAAAACGTCGTGGGCGAGCGGAAACTGACCGCGATCGTCTGCACCCACGCGCACAACGACCACGTCAACGCCGCCCCGGAGCTCGCCGCCGCGACCGGCGCGCCGATCCTGCTGCACCCGGACGACCGGGTCGTCTGGGACCTCACGCACCCGGACCGCGCCCCGGACGGCGAACTGGCCGACGGCCAGGTGCTCACCACCGCCGGCACCGAGCTCCGCGTCATCCACACGCCGGGGCACGCACCCGGCGCGGTGTGCCTGTACGCACCGGGCCTTGGCGTACTGTTCACCGGCGACACGCTGTTCCACGGCGGTCCCGGCGCCACCGGACGGTCCTATTCGGACTATCCGACGATCGTGCGGTCCATCCGTGAAAAGCTGTTCACGCTCCCGGATGCGACGAAGGTCCACACCGGACACGGCGAAGGCACGACGATCGGCGCCGAGAAGGCCGCGTCGGACGGCTGGGACCAGCCCTGAGAAAAGGGCTCGCCGAGGGTGTCAGCGCGTCAGCCGCGGCACGCTCGGCGACACCCGGACGCGCTGCTTCGCCTCTTCCGCCAGCGTGCGCGCCCACTCCTGCAGCCCGGTGACGTCGACGCCGTGCGGCGCGGCACGGCGGAACGGCTCGATGTTCGCCGCGCCGCGCTCCAGCAGGGACACCGCGCCCACGTTGTTGCCGCGCGCCGCGTGCGTCAGGCCGACGGCGAGCTGCGCGAGGCCGCGCCACAGCTCGCGGTCCGGCTCGCCGGTGGTCTTCCAGGCGTCCTCGAACACCTCGTGCGCGTGGAACGGCTTGCCGTCGTCGAGCAGCCGCTGAGCCTCCGCAAGCGTTTGCGCCGGCGTGCGCTCGATGCCTTCGGGCTGGCGTTCCACGCCGTCGGCGCCGTACGGCAGCGGCCGGCCGAGGCCGTCGCGCGGCCGCGCATTGCGTGCTCGTCCCTCGGCGTCCCGGTCGCGGCGGCTCATGCCGCCGATCCTGCCACGGGCCAAGGCAGGTAGTCTGGTGACTCGTGCGTTTCCTCGACGGCCACCGGCCCGCCCACGACCTGACCTACGACGACGTGTTCCTGCTCCCGAACCGTTCGGACGTGGAGTCCCGCTTCGACGTCGACCTCTCCACCGCGGACGGCACCGGCGCGACCATCCCGATCGTCGTCGCCAACATGACCGCGGTCGCCGGCCGCCGGATGGCCGAGACCGTCGCCCGCCGCGGCGGCCTGGTCGTGCTGCCGCAGGATGTGGACAGCGCCGCCGTCGCCGAGATCGTCGGCTGGGTGAAGAGCCGGCACACCGTGTGGGACACCCCGCTGGTGCTGACCGGCGGTGACGCGGTCGCCGACGCCCTCAACCTGGTCCACAAGCGCGCGCACGGCGCGGTCGTCGTCGTGGACGGCGACGGCCGCCCGGTCGGCATCGTCGACGAAGCGGCCTGCGCGGGCGTGGACCGCTTCGCGCGGCTCGCCGACGTCGCGCAGCCCCCGGCCGTCGTGGTCCCGCTCACCACGCCGGCCCGTGAGGTGTTCGAGCTGCTGAACGGCCACGGCGCCCCGCTGGCGCTCGGCCTCGACGCCGACGGCCGGCTCGCGGGCGTCCTGACCGCGGTCGGCGCCCTGCGTGCGGAGATCTACACCCCCGCCGTCGACGACGCGGGCAAGCTGCGGGTCGCGGCCGCGGTCGGCGTGAACGGCGACGTCGCCGCGAAGGCCGACGCCGTCCTGAAGGCGGGCGTCGACGTGCTGGTCGTCGACACCGCGCACGGGCACCAGGAGAAGATGATCGCCGCGCTGAAGGCCGTCCGGTCGGTGTCGCCGCAGGTCCCGGTGGTCGCGGGCAACGTGGTCACGGCCGAGGGCACGCGCGACCTGATCCAGGCCGGCGCCGACGTCGTCAAGGTCGGCGTCGGGCCCGGCGCGATGTGCACGACCCGGATGATGACCGGCGTGGGCCGCCCGCAGTTCTCCGCGGTCGCCGAGTGCGCGGCCGCCGCCCGTGAGCTGGGCAAGCACGTCTGGGCCGACGGCGGGGTCCGGCACCCGCGTGACGTCGCGCTGGCGCTGGCCGCCGGCGCGTCCGCGGCGATGGTCGGCTCGTGGTTCGCCGGCACCTACGAATCCCCCGGCGACCTGCGGTTCGACGAGCAGGGGCGGCCCTACAAGGAGTCGTTCGGGATGGCGTCGAAGCGCGCGGTGGGCGCGCGGACGCGGACGGACAACTCGTTCGACCGCGCGCGGAAGGCGCTGTTCGAGGAGGGCATCTCCTCGTCGCGGATGTCGCTGGACCCGCAGCGCCCGGGGGTCGAGGACCTGCTGGACTCGATCGGCTCCGGCGTGCGCTCGTCCTGCACCTACGCCGGCGCGCGGACCCTCGAGGAGTTCCACGAGCGCGCGCTGCTGGGCGTCCAGTCGGCGGCCGGGTTCGCCGAAGGACGCCCGCTGCCGGCAGGCTGGTGACCGTGGGTTGGTGACGGCGGGTTGGTGACTCAGCCCGCGCAGCACACGTGTTCCGACCACTCCGGAACGTGCCACCAGTGCTGCTTCTCGGCCGATCGGGCGGCGGGCGCCACCTCGGTGGCCGCCGCCCGGGCGCCCGGCTGGTTCCGGAAGGGCGCCAGCAGCTCGCCGACCGTCCGCAGCACCCCGCCGACCAGCACGCTGCGGACGTTCGCGGCCGCCTTGACGTCCTGCAACGGGTTGCCGCGGACGAGCGACAAATCGGCGTACGCACCCCGCTTGAGCACTCCGATCCGGTCCTCGAGCCCCAGCCACCGCGCCGGGTTGCGGGTGGCGGTGGTGAGCGCCTCGTACGGGGTGAACCCGAACGCGACCATGGCCCGCAGGTTCTGGTGGGTGGAGACGGCCACGTTGTCCAGCGGGGAGTCCGTGCCGGTGACCACGAACCCGCCCGCCCGGTGGATCCGCAGCACCATGTCGACGTTCCCGGCGAGGACCTGGCGGGCGTAGGCGTTCTCCGGGTTGCCCGCGGTGTCCGCCGTGGTCTTGAGCTGCGCGTACTCCCACGGCGGGAACAGGACCTGGGTGCGCTCGTCGGTCACGAGGGACTTGTCGTCGGCGTACAACGCCCGGGAGGTGAACAACGTCGGCGTGATCGACATCCCGGAGCGGACGAACAGGGTGACCGCGTCCTGGTAGGACCGGCCGATCCGGCTGACGGTGTGCGAATACCCGAGCCGGTTGGTGGCCCCGGTGTGCTCCATCGCGTCCATGCCGATGTTCGCCGCCGGGTACAGGTAGTGCGACGACAGCGGGATGCCCGCCCGGTGCGCGGCCCGGACCACGGCCTGCTGGTAGGCCACGGGAAGCCGGACGTACGTCTTGATCATGTCGTATTCCAGCTCGACCGCGCGGGCGAGCTCCAGGTCCAGCTGCGCGGGCGACAGCGTCGGCCGCATGAAGTTGTAGTAGATCCGGGAGCCGTCGACGGCTTCCCCGGTGCCGAAGTACCGCGGCCCGACCCGGTTCCCGGATTCCAGGGCCTCGCGCGTCTCCAGCATCTGGTACACCGGGTCGCCGGGCGAGCGGGTCGTGGTGATGCCGTAGGCCAGCCACAGCCTGCCCTGCCGGTCACCCCACTGCCGGCCGCGCAGGTGCCAGTGGTTGTGGATGTCGACCAGCCCCGGCATGGCGGTCAGGTCGTGCGCGTCGACGGTGCCGGGGGCGTCCCGGTGCGGCCGGACGTCGGCGATCCGGCCGCCTTCGACCACGATGTCGACGTCCCGCCGCAGCGTCGGGGCGACGCCGTCCCACACCGCGCCGACGTGGACGACGGTCCGGCGCGGCGGGCGCGGGCGCGCCCACGTGAAGTCGAGCCGGATCGTGCGCGGCTCACCACCGGCGATCTTCTGCGCCTTGAGCTGCCCCTTCGACAGGTACACGAGCGTGTCGTTCCCCTGCCAGGCCAGGGAGTCGGTGACGTCGTGGGTGACCTGCCGCGGCGCCCCGATCAGCCGCCCGGTGCCGTCGACCGGGGCGATCCAGGCGACGCTTTCCACCGTGAACGCGAGGTACCGGCCGTCGGGTGACCACAGTGGACCGTCGTCGCCGCGGGTGGCGAGCGAGCGGAACGGCATCGGCTCGGCGTAGCGGAGTTCGTGGGTCTTCAGGTCGACCGTGAGGATCTGGCTGGTGCCTTCGCGGTACCGCCGCGAGTACGGCTTCACCGCGGCCAGCGCGAGGACCGACCCGTCGGGCGACCAGCTCGGCCGGCCCGGCATGAACAGCGGCGGCGTCACCTGCTGGGCGGTGTTCGCGGCCACGTCGTGGATCCACGTGGCGCCGTCCTGGTCGGCGTAGGCCACCCGGCCGCCGTCCGGCGACCACCGCGGCGCGACCTGGGCGCCCGGCAACCGGGTGAGGACGGTGTCCTCGCCGGTGCCGAGGTCGTGCAGCCACAGGTCGGCGGTGCCGAGCCGGTCGCTCGTGTAGAGCAGGTTCGTCCCGTCCGGGTGGAAGTCCGGGTCGGAGTTGAAGTAGCCGTCGCCGATCAGCCGCTGCGGCCGCCCTCCGCCCGCCGCGACGACGTAGATCGCGTTGAGCGCCCGGAACGCGATCCGCTTGCCGTCGCGGGACACCACCGGACCGGCGATGCCCCGGACGGGCTTCGGCCCGGCCGCGTCCACGTCACGGACCCGCCTGCGATAGTCGCGGGCGGCCGTGGACACGCGCGCTTCGAACGGGATGTCCTCGACGGCACCGGCCCCCGTGCGCCGCCGGATGTGGCCGTCGGCGGTGTAGAGCACGGCGGACCCGGACCAGTTCGCGGCGAAGCCGAAGACGTCCTCGCCCTTCGTCAGCTGCTCCTCGCCGAGCATGAGGTCCGCTTCGGCGCCGCGCAGCCGCAGGTAGCTCGGCTGCCCACCGGGACCGAACGCCGGGCCGTACACCTTGTCAGCGCCGGTTGCGGTGATCAGCCGCGTGCGGGCGCCGGTCGCCGGAGTGACGACGTCGATGGCGGTGTCGTTCACCGTGAAGACGATCTTGGTGCCGTCGGCCGACCACCGCGGCGACGCCTCTTCGTCGGCGGTGGACACGACCGTGCCGATCGTTCCGGAGGCGACGTCCAGCAGGTGGATGCCGTAACTGCCGTCCCGGTCGCTGCTGAAGGCGATCTTGGTGCCGTCCGGCGAGAACACCGGCTCCCGGTGGTCGAACCGGCCGCTGGTGAGCTTGCGGGGCGTACCGCCCGCGGCGTCGATGACGTACAGGTGGAAGTTGCCGTCGCGGTAGGACTGGAACACGATCCGGCGGCCGTCCGGCGACCAGCTGGGGAGCGTCGCGTCCTGGAGGTCGTCGGTGAGCCGCCGGGCGCGGCCGCCGGCGGCGGGCAGCACCCAGATCCCGGTGACCAGGTCGACCGCGAGCCACCGGCCGTCCGGTGACAGCGCGGCGGACATGTTCGTGCCCTGCCGCAGGACCACGCCGTCCGCCTGGTTGTCCGGCTCGGCGTCCGGCTCGGCGTCCGGCTCGGCCTGGGCGACGCCCGCCCCGGCCACGGTCAGCGCGGCGGCTGCTGCGCCACCACGCACGAGAAGTTCACGACGCGACAGGCTTTCCGGCGGCATCCGGCCAACTATGCCCACCCCGGCTGCGGCCGTCCATCGGCCGAGCGGGTTTTTCACCGGATGCCCGGCAATGACGGGAAGGACTGCCGGGGGCGGCGCTCGCGCCGCCCCCGGGGTCCGTCAGCCGTGGTCCTCCAGCATTTCGGTGACCAGGGCGGCGATCGGCGAGCGTTCGGAGCGCGTCAGCGTGACGTGCGCGAACAGCGGGTGCCCCTTGAGCTTCTCGATCACCGCCGAGACGCCGTCGTGGCGTCCGACGCGCAGATTGTCACGCTGGGCGACGTCGTGCGTGAGCACCACCCGGGACGCCGTGCCGAGCCGCGAGAGCACCGTGAGCAGGACGTTGCGCTCCAGCGACTGCGCCTCGTCGACGATCACGAACGTGTCGTGCAGCGAGCGGCCGCGGATGTGCGTCAGCGGGAGCACCTCGAGCATGCCGCGGTCGAAGACCTCGTCGAGGACGTCCTGGCTGACCAGCGCGCCGAGCGTGTCGAACACCGCCTGCGCCCACGGCTGCATCTTCTCGCTTTCGGACCCGGGCAGATAGCCGAGGTCCTGGCCGCCGACCGCGTAGACCGGCCGGAACACCACGACCTTGCGGTGCTGACGGCGTTCCATCACCGCCTCGAGGCCCGCGCACAGCGCGAGCGCCGACTTGCCGGTGCCGGCCCGGCCGCCCAGCGACACGATCCCGACGTCGGAGTCGAGCAGCAGGTCGAGCGCGACGCGCTGCTCGGCGCTGCGGCCGTGCAGGCCGAACGCCTCGCGGTCGCCGCGGACCAGCCGGATGCGCTTGTCCGCGGTGATCCGCCCCAGCGCGCTGGAACTGCCCGCGAGCAGCCGCAGCCCGGTGTGGCAGGGCAGCTCGGCGAGCTCGTCCATGCCCCATTCGACCGGGTCGACGGTGCTGCCGCCGAACAGCTCGTCCAGCAGTTCCTGCTGGACGTCCACGTCCGCCATGCCCGTCCAGCCCGACGGCGTCACTTCCTGCGCGCGGTACTCGTCGGCCTCGAGACCGACGGCGCCCGCCTTGACCCGCAGCGGGATGTCCTTCGTCACCAGCGTGACCGCCGGGTTCTCCGCCGCCAGGTTGAGCGCGCAGGCGAGGATGCGGTGGTCGTTGGAGTCGGTGCGGAACCCGACCGGGAGCACGGTCTGGTCCGAGTGGTTCAGCTCGACCTGCAGCGTGCCGCCGTGCTCCCCGATGGGGAGCGGTGCGTCGAGCCTGCCGTGCTGCCGGCGCAGGTCGTCGAGCATGCGCAGGGATTCCCGGGCGAACCAGCCCAGCTCCGGGTGGTGGCGCTTCGCCTCCAGTTCACTGATGACGACCAGCGGAAGCACGACGGCATGCTCGGCGAAGCGGGTGACCGCCCACGGGTCCGAAAGAAGGACCGACGTGTCGAGCACGTACATGTGCTGCTGGGATTCGGGCGCTTTCTCCGGGCCGGGAACGGCACCGGTCGAAGAGTGGCCAGAGGCCTTGCGGGGCAAACGCTGCGCAGTCACGACGGCATCTCCCTCGAGGGCGTGTGCACCTCACGCCCGCACTCGCTGGGCCGGGCACCTCCCTGGCTGGACCACTCCTCCTGACCTGGAGTCAGGTGGCGCGGCCACGAGGGCCGGGTGCCGGCCCCCTCGAGCGTCTCGTGGGCGGCTGCGCCGCCCCCTCGATCACCGCCACGACCAGGGCCTCCCGCGAGGACCCGCACGGAACGCGCGCCCTCACCTCGGAAGGTACCGACGAATCCGGCGGCGCGCAGGGAGCCAACCCGGTGATTCGCCGGATCGTCACCTCACCGTCGGTCGGCCGAAATCAACTTTGGGTGTCGGTGTGGGCCCTGAGCAGCGGTTTTGCCGGCGCGTCAGGAGCCGAACCGGCGGTGCCGCCAGGCGTAGTCGCGCATGGCACGCAGGAAGTCCACCCGGCGGAACGCCGGCCAGTACGCCTCGGTGAACCAGAACTCCGAGTGCGCGGACTGCCACAGCAGGAAGCCGGAAAGCCGTTGCTCGCCCGAGGTGCGGATGATGAGGTCCGGGTCCGGCTGGCCCGAGGTGTAGAGGTGTTCGGAGATGTGGTCGACGTCGAGGATCTTCGCCAGCTCGTGAATGGACGTTCCCTCGTCGGCGTGCTGCAGCAGCAGCTTCCGCACGGCGTCGGCGATTTCCTGGCGCCCGCCGTAGCCGACCGCGATGTTGACCTCCATCCCGGTCCGCCCTTCGGTGCGGGCGGCGGCTTCGCTCAGTCGCTTTGCGACATCGGCGGGGAGCAGGTCGAGGGCGCCGACGATCCGCAGCCGCCACGGCGTCCCCGGCGCGGCGAGTTCGTCGGTGACGTCGGTGATGATCCGCAGCAGGGGCGTGAGCTCGTCCGGGTCGCGGTTGAGGTTGTCGGTGGACAGCAGCCACATCGTGACGACCTCGACCTCGGCCTCCTGGCACCAGCTGAGGAAGTCCGCGATCTTCTTGGCGCCGGCGCGGTGCCCGTCCGAAACGTCCGTGAAGCCCGCTTCCCGGGCCCACCGGCGGTTGCCGTCGAGCATGATGGCGATGTGCCGGGGATGCCGCCCGGCCGCCTGCTGGATGAGGCGCCTGCCGTAGGCGCTGTACACGACGTCGGACAAGAACGAGCGAACACTCACGTGGAGTCAGCGTACGCACCCGGTGTGAGGCGTGTGACTCGACCGCTGCCGGACAACCTACGGCCCCGTAACCTGGAAGGGTGAGCCTGATGACGGAACCACCCGAGCCCGTAGTGGACCTCCGCCCCCGGCTGCGTGGGCACATCCACTTCTGGACGTTCTTCGGCGCGCTGGCCGCGGTGGCCACGCTGATCAGCGTGGCGTCCACAGTGTCCGCGCTCGCCGCACTGGCGACGTCGGTCTACGGGCTGACGGTGCTCGGCTTGTTCGGCGTGAGCGCGCTCTACCACCGCCAGTTCTGGAGCCCGCGCGCGTACAAGTGGATGAAGCGCGCGGACCATTCGATGATCTTCCTGTTCATCGCGGGCACGTACACCCCGTTCACGCTGCTGGCGATGTCGAAGCCGACCGGCTACGTGATCCTGTCGATCGTCTGGGGCGGCGCGATCGCCGGCGTGGCGCTGAAGATGCTGTGGCCGCACGCACCCCGGTGGCTCGGGGTGCCGATCTACATCGCACTGGGCTGGGTCGCGGTGTTCGTGTTCCCGGAACTGGCCACGCACGCGGGCGTCGCGGCGCTGGTGCTGCTCTGCGTGGGCGGGCTGTTCTACACGCTGGGCGCGGTGTTCTACGCCGTGAAGTGGCCGAACCACTGGCCGGAGACGTTCGGGTACCACGAGTTCTTCCACGCCTGCACCGTGCTGGCGGCGGTGTCGCACTACGTCGCGATCTGGCTGGCCATGTACGCCTGAGCCGGGACCGGCGAAAAGCGCGGCCCCGCCACCGTCCTTTGTCGACATCACCCGATACGGGGGTTCCACGGCCGCGAGGGGCGTCGCCATCGAAGCTGGTCCTGCACCCCACGGCCGGTGGAAGAACCCGTCAGCCGAACATCCCCGGCTGGTACTCCCCCGCGGGGGTGCGGACGATCACGTTCAGCCGGTTCCACGCGTTGATCGTCGCCACCAGCGCGATCAGCGCCCCGATCTGCTCGTCGTCGTAGTGCTTGCGCACCGCCGCCCACGTCTCGTCGCTGACGCCGGTGTGCGCGTCCGCCAGGCGGGTGCCCTCCTCCGTCAGCGCCAGGGCCGCGCGCTCCGCCTCGGTGAACACCACCGCTTCGCGCCACGCCGCCACCATCGCCAGGCGGACCGCCGTCTCGCCGGCCGCCGCCGCGTCCTTCGTGTGCATGTCGAGGCACATCCCGCAGCCGTTGATCTGGCTCGCGCGGATCTTCACCAGCTCCTGGGTCGCGTGCGGCAGCGACGACTCCTCGACCGGGCGGGACGCCGCGATCAGGCGCTTGACGAACTTGCCGGTGATCTCGTTCTCGAACATGTTGAGCCGCGCTTCCATCGTGGTTCCCTTCCCATCGTCTGCTTCACCCCCTTGACGACCTCGGCGACGGCGTTGTGACAACGCCTCCGGTGACGGCGGTCACGCCGAAATCCGGATCCACACCTTCGCGGCTCGCCCCCGGCCGCCGGTGACGGCGGGAACACGCCGCCGACCTGGGCGTCCCGCCTCCGTTGGCCAGCGGAAACCGCGTCAAACGATCACTTTCAGGGGTCACCCACGGGAACACCACGACGGTTGCCGGGCCGGCCGGAGCGTCCGACCGTGGGTTCACCAAACGAATCGACGTGTGGAAGGAGCACGACCGCGATGGCCAGGACCCTGCAGCCCCAGGAACTCATCGACAGTGCCGTGGTCGACCCGAACGGCAACAAGATCGGGAAGGTCGGCAACGTCTACCTCGCCGACGCGACGCACCAGCCCGAGTGGATCACCGTCAAGACCGGCATGTTCGGCACCAAGGAAAGCTTCGTCCCGCTCTCCGGCGCGCACACCGACCAGGACGGCGTCCACGTCCAGGTCGACAAGGACAGTGTCTCCGGCGCACCCCGCATCGACGCCGACGGGCACCTGTCCCCCGAAGAGAGCACGCAGCTCTACCAGCACTACGGCCTGCCGGTGCCGCGCACGTCGCCGGACGGGCGGATGGACCGGGGCAAGGCCGGGACGGGCAAGCGCGACGACCGCGCCATGACGCGCTCCGAGGAGCGGCTGAACGTCGGCACCGAGCAGGTCGAGACCGGGCGCGTGCGGCTGCGCAAGTACGTCGTCACCGAGGAACAGCAGGTCACCGTGCCGGTGCGGCACGAAGAGGTGCGCATCGAACGCGAGCCGGTCACCCGCGCGGACGGCACGGCGGAGATCGGCGAGGCCGAGCAGGACGTCGTCCTGCACGCCGAGAAACCCGTGGTGCGCAAGGAAACCGTACCGGTCGAGCGGGCCCGCCTGCGGACCGAGACGGTCAGCGACGAGCAGACCGTGTCCGGCAAGGTGCGCAAGGAGCAGTTCGAGGTCACCGACGACGACCGCAAGCACCGCCGCTCGTGAGCTCCCGGGCGGGTGGCTGGTCCCCGATACCGGCCACCCGCCTGGGTTTCACCCCACGGCGGGCTGCAGCCGCGGCAGGCCGGCCACCAGCTGCCGGCCCTTCTTGCGCAGCGACGGCGGGAACGGCGGCATCGACAACGTCATCGCCTGGTCCCAGCCGTGGACGTGCAGCTCGAACTTCAGCAAGAACCCGCCACTGGGCTCGGTGATCGCCACGTGCGTCCGCGGCACGCCGAACAGCGCCTTGCCCGGGCCGCCCGTGTAGGCGTCGGCCTCGAAGAACAGCAGCTGGCGGTCGGTGAGCAGCAGGTAGAGCTCGCGCTGGGTGGTGATCGAGAACATCGTGCCGCCGCTCAGAACGGCGGTTGCGGCGGCGAGTGCGAAGTGCCGGCCCAGGACCTTCCGCAGCGAGCCCACCTTGGCCATGGCGATCACTTCGGGCGTTTCGCCCGGTTGCATCATCGGTGCGGCGGTTTCGAGCAAGCGTCTTTCACGGCGTGCGCCCATGGGGGTTTCCTTCGGGGAGTGCGGGAAGCGGACGCGCCACGCTAGACGACGGGTGACGACCGCTTTCCCGCACCCCACCAGGGAAAACGTGCAAACCGGCCGATCAGGACACCAGCATCGGCGCTGCGAGGAACTGCGCCGGGATCGCGAACGCGTCCACCAGCGTGCGCGCGTGCGGGCGCAGCTCCGCGCACAACCGGTTGACCGCCGATGTGACGGCCTTCGCGCGCGACGCCGTCAGGCGGCCGTGCCCCAGGAACCACGCCAGGTCCTCTTCGATCGCCGACAGCGCATAGAGGTCGCAGACCCGCTCGAGCAGCGTGCGGGCGTCCGGGTCTTCGCAGCGCTCGATGCCCGCCGCGAACGCCGACAGCACCACCCGCTCGACGTGCACGCGGCCGGCGCGCAGCACGTGGTCCTGCGCCGCGTTGAACACGCCGAACGGGTCGTCGGCCGCCTTGCGCAGGCGCTTCGCCACGCCCTCGACCACGTGCTCCTCGCGGTCCTCGAACAGCCGCAGCTGCCACTCGCGGCGGAAGAACACCTCCGCGTCCGACCCCACGGTGAGCGACTCGAGTGCCTTGCGCACCGAGGTCCGCTCCAGGAACGCGTGGACCACCTGGTCGGTGAAGAACCGGGCCGTCGCCAGCGGGGACAGGTCCTCGAAGTCCTGCTTGTAGCTGGTCAGCAGGCCCTTCGCGACCAGCTGCAGCAACACCGTGTTGTCGCCCTCGAACGTCGTGAAGACGTCGGTGTCGGCCTTCAGGCCCGGCAGGATGTTCTCCGCCAGGTAGCCGGCGCCGCCGCACGCCTCGCGCGCGGCCTGGATCGTCGCCGTCGCGTGCCACGTGTTGAGCGCCTTCAGGCCGGCCGCCCGTGCCTCCAGCTCGCGCTGCTCCTCCTCGGGCGCCGACGAGTCGATGTCGTGCAGCTTCGACACCAGCTCTTCCTGCGCGAAGTGCAGCGCGTACGTCTTCGCCAGCGCCGGCAGCAGCTTCCGCTGGTGCCCGAGGTAGTCGAGGATGACGACCTCGTCGCCGTCCGGCGTCATGAACTGGCGGCGCTGCTCGCCGTAGCGGATGGCCAGGGCCAGGGCGCGTTTGGTCGCGCTCCCCGCACTGCCGCCGACGCTCACCCGGCCGCGGATCAGCGTGCCGAGCATGGTGAAGAACCGGCGGCTGTCGCTTTCGATCGGGCTCGAGTACGTCCCGTCCTCGGCGACGTCGCCGAAGCGGTTCAGCAGGGCCTCGCGCGGGACCCGGACGTTGTCGAAGCCCAGCCGTCCGTTGTCGACGCCGTTGAGGCCCGCCTTGGGGCCGCAGTCCTCAATGGACACCCCCGGCACCGGAGCACCGGAGTCGTCCCGGATCGGCACCATGAACGCGTGCACGCCCCGCGACTCGCCGCCGGTCACCAGCTGCGCGAAGACGACCGCCATCCGGCCGTCGCGGGCCGCGTTGCCGATGTACTCCTTGCGCGCCATGGCGTCCGGCGTGTTGACGACGAAGCCGCCGTCGGTGAAGGTCGCGGTGGTGCGCAGGTGCTGCACGTCGGAACCGTGACCGTGCTCGGTCATCGCGAAGCAGCCGAGCAGGTCGAGGTCGATGATCGCGCGCAGGTACCGCTCGTGGTGGCGCTCGGTGCCGAGCAGCTGGACGGCGCCGCCGAACAGGCCCCATTGGACGCCGGCCTTCACCATCAGCGACAGGTCGCCGTAGCCGAGCATCTCGAACGACGTCACCGAGCCGCCGACGTCGCCACCGCCGCCGTAGGCCGGGTCGAAGCCCAGGCCGGGCCGGTCGGTCGCGGCGAGCGCGCGCAGCTGGTCGAGCACCTGGGCGCGGTGCGCCTCGATGCCGAGGTCCACCGGGTCCCGGAACTCCGCCTCGGCCATCTGCGCCCGCACCCCGCGGCGCAGCTCGGCCCAGCGACCGTCGAGGACGGTGGTCAGAGCGTCCGGATCCACCTTCGATGGCACTTCGGGGACGTCCACGGCTACCTCCGGAAAGGACGAACGGCAGGCTTCCTACTCGTTGGTAGTAAGCCTGCCGCAGCGTCGGCGATCCCGCAGGTTCAGATCGGCTTGCCGTTGAGCGTCACATTCGTGAAGCGGGCGCTGTCCACGTACTTCAGCGATCGCGGGCTTCGAGAACACGGCGCCGGTGTGGCTGATCCACCCGGAGCATGAGGCAACCGGAATCGCGCCCGGGGCGTGGTTCGTGCGGCGGCAGCGGGAGCTGGGAGCGGGGTTCCGGAAACCGGTGCTGATCGCGGACTGAGGCCGGGCCGCGGGGTGCCACCGAGGGGGCGGCACCGCGCGGCTGCGGCCCGGCCGGGTGCCGGGCCGCCGGTACTCGCCTTGGGAGCGAGGGTCCTGTCGAAGGGCCAGCAACCGCGGCTCGGTTCGCGGCCGCAAGACGGACCTGCCGGTTCCCGGCGGGCCGCGGGGTGCCACCGAGGGGGCGGCACCGCGCGCCCAGGCCCCGGGCCGTGGGCTGCCGCCGCCGAGGCGGCAGCCCACGGTTCACGCCAGGTCGGGACCCTTCGACCGCAGATCGTCGACCTTGCTCATCGCTTCCCGCAGCTCGCCCAGCCAGCTGTCCGCGTGCTGGCCGACCAGCCGGACCGCCCACGCCAGCGCGTCCGAGCGGGACCGGGCCACGCCCGCGTCCACCAGCGTGTCCAGCACCAGGCGTTCCGGCTGGCGCAAGCGCGTCATCACCGGTGCCGAGTGCGTCGTGAACAACGCCGTCGTGCCGCCCAGGCGGGCACCCCACGACACCTTGCGCTGGTAACGGTGCTCCGCCTGGCGGGCGATCTCGATGCGCTCGTCGCGCGTCTCCTCGCGGTACCGGCTGATCCGGCCCTCTTCGGCCGCCGCGCGGGCGGCGTCGTCCGCGTACTCCTCCGTCAGCGCCGGGAGCTCGCCGACCACGATGATCTCTTCGCGGTCGACCGTGACCTCCGGTGCGCCCGTGAACCAGCCGTCGGGCAGGCGGCCGCCGAACCAGGCCGCCGCGTCGTCCGCCGGCGGGACCTCGGCCTGCTGCCAGCCCCGGCCTCCGCGCCATCCGCGTCCCATGTCGTACCTCCAGATTACATGATTACATCGCTACCGAAGCTACGCCGGAAACACGGCCGTCGACACGGCGTTCACCCAGGGCGATCAGAGCCCGGCGATCAGAGCCGGGCGGTCAGCTCCTCAACCGTTGTCACCGGGCGGTCGCAGACGTACCCCCGGCACACGTACGCCGCCGGGGCGCCCGCGACCAGCGGCCGGTCGGCCAGCAGCGGCACGCCCGGTGCGTCCGGCTCCCCGGCCAGCACGATGCCGCCGCCGTGCACGCCACGGGCCGCGGCCAGGCGCAGCGCAGCGTCGTCGCCCACCACCGCGACCTGCACCGGGCCCGCCTGCAGCGCCTCCGCCACCGACAGCCAGTGGCCGGCGAACCGCGGCACCCGCCCGGCCAGCACGCCGGCCCGGCGCAGCGCCTGCTCGGCCGCCTCCCGGTACCGCGCCGCGCTGTCGTACCCCGCCAGTGCGGAGGCCGTCAGCAACGCGCCGGCCAGCGCGGACGCCCCCGACGGGCTCGCGTTGTCGCCGGGGTCGGCCGGGCGCTGGACCAGCGTCTCGGCGTCGTCGGCGGTGTCGAAGTACGCGCCCGGGACGTCCGGGGACGCGAAGTGCGCCAGCGCCAGGTCGAGCAGCCGGGTCGCCTCAGTGAGCCACTTCGCGTCCCCGGTCGCCTGGTGCAGGGCGAGGAACCCGTCGGCGACGCAGGCGTAGTCCTCCAGCACCCCGGCGGACTCGCCGACGACGCCGTCACGCGAGCTGCGCCGCAGCCGTCCGTCGACGACGTGCACCCGCAGCAGCAGTTCGGCCGCTTCACGAGCCCAGTCGATCCACTGTGGACGATCCAGGGCGGCGCCCGCTTCGGCCAGTGCCGTGATCGCCAGGCCGTTCCAGGACGCGATGACCTTGTCGTCCCGGCCCGGCTGCGGCCGCCTCGAACGTGCTTCCAGGAGCTGGACGCGCAGCGCTTCCGGCAGGTCGCCGAACAGGCGCAGCGTCGACGCACCCTCTTCGAACGTCCCTTCCTCGGTGACACCGAAGAGCTCGGCCGCGGAGTCGTCGCCGACCACCTCACGCAGCTGCGACGGCGTCCAGACGTACGTCAGCCCTTCGACGCCCTCGGTGTCCGCGTCCAGCGAAGACGCGAAGCCGCCTTCGGGCGTCCGCAGGCTCTCGAAGAGGAACTCCGCCGTTCCGGTGGCGACGCGCAACGCCGTCGCCGAGCCGGTGCGCCGCCAGAGGTGCGCGTAGAACCGCAGGAGCAACGCGTTGTCGTACAACATCTTCTCGAAGTGCGGCACGATCCACTCGGCGTCGACGGAGTAGCGTGCGAAACCGCCGGCCAGCTGGTCGTACAGGCCGCCGCGGGCCATCGCCTCGGCGGTCCTGTCCACAAGGGACAAGGCGACCGACGAACCCGTGCGCTCGTGGTGGCGCAGCAGGAACTCCAGGACCATCGACGGCGGGAACTTCGGCGCGCCGCCGAACCCGCCGTTGACGCTGTCCGCCTCCTGCTCGAGCTTCCCGACCGCGCCGGCGAGCACGGCTTCGTCCACAACGGACTCCTTGAGCGGCCCGGTCTGCTCGGCCAGGTGCGCGACGATCTGCTTGGCGCCGTCCAGCAGCTCGTCCGGCCGCTCCTGCCACGCCTGCGTGACGGCGGCCAGCAGCTGCCGGAACGACGGCATGCCCGGCCGCGGCGACGGCGGGTAGTAGGTACCGCAGTGGAACGGCTCGCCGTCCGGCGTGAGGAAGCAGGTCATCGGCCAGCCGCCCTGCCCGGTCATCGCCTGGGTGGCGGCCATGTACACCGCGTCGATGTCGGGCCGCTCCTCGCGGTCGACCTTGATGTTGACGAAGTTCCCGTTCATCAGGGCCGCGGTCCCGGCGTCCTCGAACGACTCGTGCGCCATGACGTGACACCAGTGACAGGCGGCGTAGCCGACGGAAAGCAGGATCGGCACGTTCCGCCGGTTCGCCTCGGCGAGCGCCTCCGGCCCCCACGGCCACCAGTCGACCGGGTTGTCCGCGTGCTGGAGCAGGTACGGGCTGGTCGCGTGCGCGAGGCGGTTCATGGTTCCAGGGTCGCACCCGGGAAAACCGGGCGCGCGGTCACCGGCTCCTCGGCCACACTGATGCCCGTGCTGCTGACCATCACGACGACCCGGAACCCGGCCACCGACCTGGGCTTTCTCCTGCACAAGCACCCGGAGAAGGCGCAGTCGGTTGCGCTGTCGGCCGGGACCGCGCACGTCTTCTACCCGGACGCGGGGCCCGGGCGCTGCACCGCCGCCCTGTTCGTCGAGATCGATCCGGTCGAGCTCGTCCGCGGGGGCGGGACGTCGCTGACCCAGTACGTCAACGACCGGCCGTACGCCGGCGGCTCGTACCTCGCGGTCGCGCTGCGGGCCGCCTTCACGACCGCGCTCGCGGGCCGCTGCGCCGCGCGGCCGGAACTCGTCGACGAGCGCTTCGACCTGGACATCCACGTGCCGTCGCTGTCGGCGCGCGGCGGGGCCGAGGTCGTGCACAGGCTGTTCGAGCCGCTCGGCTGGCGCGTCTCCGCGACCCCGATCCCGCTCGACCCGCAGTTCCCGCAGTAGGGCGACAGTCGCTATGTCGACCTGCGTCTCACCGGCACGCAGCGCGTCGCCGACGCGCTGCGCCACCTCTACGTGCTGCTGCCCGCGCTCGACGGCGACAAGCACTACTGGGTCGGCCAGGACGAAGCCGACAAACTGCTGCGCGCCGGCGACGGCTGGCTCGCCGGGCACCCCGAGCGGACGCTCATCACGAACCGCTACCTCGAGCGGCGCCGTCCGGTCGTCGCGTACGCGCTTTCGCGGCTGGCCGAGGCGGACGACGTCCCGGCGGAGGCCGAAGCGCTGGTCAAGGAGGTGCCGGACCAGCCCGAGAGCCTCGCGTCGCAGCGGCACGGCAGCGTGCTCGCCGCGCTGCGGGCCGTGGGCGCCCGGCGCGTGCTGGACCTCGGCTGCGGCTCCGGCGCGCTGCTGCGCGTTCTCGAGAAGGAGCGGTCGTTCACCGAGATCGTCGGCGTCGACGTGTCGAGCAGTGCGCTGCGCATCGCCGAGAAGCGGCTGAAGGACAACTCCCGCGTCACGCTGCGGCAGTCCGCGCTCACCTACGCGGACCCGGCACTGGCCGGGTTCGACGCGGCCGTGCTCATGGAGGTCGTCGAGCACGTCGACGAAGAGCGGCTGCTGGCCCTGGAACACGCGGTCTTCGGGGTCGCGGCCCCGCGCACGGTGCTCGTCACGACGCCGAACGCGGAGTACAACCGGCTGTTCGAGTTCCTGCCAACGGGGCATTTCCGGCACGCCGACCACCGGTTCGAATGGACGCGAGCCGAGTTCCGCGCCTGGGCGGACGGCGTCGCGACCCGACGCGGCTACGACGTCCGATACGTGCCGATCGGACCGGAGGACCAGGAATCGGGACCGCCGACCCAGATGGCGGTCTTCACCACCCACGAGGAGGTGGCCGCGTGAAGCTGACCGTTCCCGACATGGCGCTCGTCGTGCTCGTCGGCGCTTCCGGCTCCGGCAAGTCGACGTTCGCGCGCACGCACTTCGCGCCGACGCAGGTGCTCTCCAGCGACTTCTTCCGCGGGCTCGTCGCCGACGACGAGAACGACCAGTCGGCCTCGGCGGACGCCTTCGACGCACTGCACTACGTCGCGGGGAAGCGGCTCGCCGCCGGGCGGACGACCGTCATCGACGCGACGAACGTCCAGCGCGCTTCCCGGGCGAGCCTGGTGAAGCTCGCGAAGGAGCACGACGTGCTGCCGACGGCGATCGTGCTGGACCTGCCGCTCGGTGTCTGCGTCGCCCGCAACGCCGGGCGGCCGGACCGCGATTTCGGCGACCACGTGGTCCGCCGGCAGCGCGGCGAGCTGCAGCGATCGCTGAAGTCGCTGGAGCGCGAGGGTTTCCGGCGCGTGCACGTCCTGCGGTCCGAGGCCGAGGTGGCCGAAGCCGAGATCGTCGTCGAGCCGCTGCGCAACGACAAGCGGGAGCTGACCGGGCCGTTCGACGTGATCGGCGACGTCCACGGCTGCGCGGCCGAGCTCGAGGAGCTGCTGGCCGAGCTGGGGTACGTCGACGGCGTGCACCCGGACGGCCGGACCGCGGTGTTCGTCGGCGACCTCGTCGACCGCGGCCCGGACACCCCGGGCGTGCTGCGGCGCGTGATGGGGATGGCTTCCTCCGGCAACGCGCTCGTCGTCTGCGGTAACCACGAGCAGAAGCTGGTGCGCGCGCTGCACGGGCGGAAGGTCAACGTCGCCCACGGGCTCGCCGAGTCGCTCGAGCAGCTCGGCGCGGAGAGCGAGGAGTTCCGCCGCCGCGTGCACGAGTTCTGCGACGGGCTGATCGCGCATTACGTCCTCGACGGCGGGAAGCTCGTCGTCGCCCACGCCGGGCTGCCGGAGCGGTACCACGGGCGCGCGTCCGGGCGGGTGCGCAGCATGGCGCTCTACGGCGACACGACCGGCGAGACCGACGAGTACGGCCTGCCGGTGCGGCTGCCGTGGGCCCGCGACTACCGCGGGTCCGCGACGGTCCTCTACGGGCACACGCCGACGCTGGAGCCGGAGTGGGTCAACAACACGATGTGCCTCGACACCGGCGTCGTGTTCGGCGGGAAGCTGACCGCGCTGCGCTACCCGGAGCGCGAAGTCGTCTCGGTGAAGGCGCACCGGGTCTGGTACGAGCCCGCGCGGCCCCTCGACGCCACGCGTCCGCTGGGTGGCCGCGAGCCGGCGGTGCTGGAGCTGGGTGACGTCACCGGGAAGCGGATCGTGCAGACCGCGCACCACGGCCGGGTCGGTGTCTCGGCGGAGCAGTCGGCGGCGGCCCTGGAGGTGATGAGCCGGTTCGCGGTCGACCCGCGGTGGCTCGCGTACCTGCCGCCGACGATGGCGCCGTGTTCGACGTCTTCGCGGGAGGATTACCTCGAGCACCCGGACGAGGCGTTCGCCGAGTACCGGGCGGCCGGGGTCGAAGCCGTGCTGTGCGAAGAGAAGCACATGGGCTCGCGGGCCGTCGTGCTGGTCTGCCGGGACGACGAAGTGGCGTACCGCCGCTTCGGGATCCGCGGCGGCGGCGCGGTGTACACGCGGACCGGGCGCCCGTTCTTCTCGCCCGAGCAGAACGCCGAGCTGCTGGCGGACGTGCGCACGGCGGCGGCCGGGCTGTTCGAGGAGCTGGACTCGGGCTGGCTGCTGCTCGACGCCGAGCTGCTGCCGTGGAGCGCGAAGGCCGGTTCGCTGATCGCCGATCAGTACGCGTCGGTGGGCGCGGCCGCCCAAGCGGTGCTGCCGGCGGCGGTCTCGGTGTTGGCGACGGCGGCCGCGCGGGGCATCGACGTTTCGGAGCTGCTGGCGCGGACGGCGTCCCGTTCGTCCACAGTGGACGCATATCGGACGGCGTACCGGCGCTACTGCCGGCCGACGTCGGGCCTGGACGGCGTGCGGCTGGCGCCGTTCCAGCTGCTGGCGTCCGAAGGCAGGGCCCACCACGACCGGCCGCACGCGTGGCACCTGTCTTCGCTGGACGTGCTGCGCGGGCCGCGCTTCCAGCGCACCCGGACGCTGGAGGTGGACCTGCTGGACGACGCCTCGGTCGCCCGCGGCGTCTCGTGGTGGGAGGAACTGACGGCGGCGGGCGGCGAGGGCATGGTCGTCAAGCCGGCGGGCAACCTGACCCGCGGCACGCGCGGGCTGGTCCAGCCGGGGGTGAAGGTCCGCGGACGCGAGTACCTGCGGATCATCTACGGCCCCGACTACACGCGCCCGGAGAACCTCGAGCGGCTGCGCAAGCGCGGGCTGAACCGCAAGCGCACGCTGGCGCTGCGCGAGTACGCACTGGGGCTGGAAGCCTTGGAGCGCCTGGCGCGCGGGGAGCCGCTGTGGCGGGTGCACGAGTGCGTGTTCGCGGTGCTCGCGCTGGAATCGGACCCGGTGGACCCGCGGTTGTGAGCCTGGTTGCCCCGGGTCACGGCGTCGACGACAGAGCGCCCTGGTTCTCGGCCGCCCACTCGGCGAGGTGCGCCAAGGGGCCGCCGGCGAAGGACGCTCCCAACGGGGTGAGTTCGTAGACGGCGGCGTCGCGCCCCGCTGCCCGGGCCGTCCGCGCGACCAGGCCGCGCGAGGCCAGGCGCCGGAGCGACTCGGTCAGCACCTTGTCGCTCACCCCGGCGATGCGGTCCAGGAGAACGCTGCGCCGGGTCGGTCCCATCCGCAGCGCGGAGACGACGACCGGGTCCCACGTGTGACTGATGAGTTCGACCGCGGCTCGGACGTGGCAGTCCGAGACGAAGGTCTCGCAGCCCTGCTCGTTCACCCGTCCAGCCTCCCACCCGCGCTCCTACCGGTTGGTAGGAGACGGCCTCTTAGCGTCGCCGTGAGACTCACGAGACGAAGGAGACCATGGTGAAGATCGGACTGCTGGGGACCGGCAACCTCGCGGTGGCGCTGGGAAGCGCGTGGGCGAGCGCCGGGCACGCGATCGCGGTCACCGGCCGGAACCCCGACCGGGCGAAGGCCGCCGCGGAGCGGATCGGTGCCGCCGCGACCGCGGTCGACCCGGGCCGGCTCGCGGGCCAGGCCGAGGCCGTCGTGGTCGCGATCGCCTGGGCCGGGCTGGTGGAAGCGCTGAGGCTGGTCGGCGGCACGGAAGGGACACTGTCGGGGAAGACCGTCATCGACTGCACCAACGCCGTGGACTACGCGACCGGGCGCTTGCTCCCGGAGCGCGGGTCGGCCGCCGAACTGGTCGCCGACGTCGCGGTCGGCGCCCACGTGATCAAGGCCCTGCACCTGTTCGCCGGCGCATCCTGGCCGTTCATCGGCGACCCGGCTGCGGCACCGGTGGTCGCGCTCTGTGGCGACGACACCGGCGCACTGGGCCGGACCGCCGCGCTGATCGGTGACCTCGGCGCACGGCCCGCGGTACTGGGCGGCCTCACCGCCGCGCGGCAGGCGGAGGAAGCCGCCGGCTTCGTGATGCGGCTGGTCGCGGCCGGCGCGAACCCGCGCTTCGCGGTTCCGGACGTGGACCCCGGCCGCCTCGGCGCCGGGACCTCGGCCGGCTAGTCGGCCTTGGTGGTCGAGGAGTCCTTCACGGGCTTCTCGGCCGCCTCGGCGTCGGAGCCGGCCGCCGGCTGCTCCGGCTCGGCCGCCTTCTCCTCGGCGGCCGGCTCGTCGAAGCTGGCCGGGACGCGCTTCAGGTGCTTCGTCATCGAACGGACCAGGAAGGCCACCGCGATGAGGAACAGGATCAGCACCAGGAAGCCGACCGGCGAGGACTTGCCGAAGTCCTCCCCCTGCCCGCCGTTGTCGCCGTTGCCCGGCTGCTGCGTCAAGACCAGGGCCGACGCGGTCACCGGAAGCGCCACGCCGGCCGGCAGCGTCAAGCTCATGTGTTCACCTTCTCCTCAGTGCCCCTTCTCCTTAGGGCCCTTCTCCGGACCCGCGATGCCGGCGAACAGGTCGTCCTCCGGCAACGTGCTGTCGACCAGCGACTTGACCAGCTCGTACTCCTCGGTCGACCAGGTCTCGCGCTGGATCTCCAGGGGCACGGCGAACCAGCGGCTGGTCGGGTCGATCTGCGTGGCGTGCGCCTTGAGCGCCTCGTCCCGCACCTCGAAGTATTCACCGCACTCGACGCGGGTCGTCACCCGCTCCATCACATCGGCGCGGTCGGGGTCCCACTTGGCCAGCCACTCGGTGTAGGGCGACTCGAGCCCGGCCTCCTTCAGCGCGGCGTCGAAGGCCTCCATCCGGGCCTTCGAGAAGCCGTGCACGTAGTACAGCTTCAGCGGCTGCCACGGCTCGCCGGCGTCCGGGAAGCGCTCGGGGTCCGGCGCCGCGTCCCACGCCGCCATCGACACCTCGTGGGTGCGGATGTGGTCGGGGTGGGGGTAGCCGCCGTTCTCGTCGTAGGTCGTGATGACGTGCGGGCGGAACTCGCGGATCACGCGCACCAGCGCCTCGGTCGACTCCTCGAGCGGGACGACGGAGAACGAGCCCTCGGGCACCGGCGGCAGCGGGTCGCCCTCCGGCAGGCCGGAGTCGACGAAGCCCAGCCAGTGCTGGTTCACGCCGAGGATCTTGGCCGCGCGGGCCATCTCCTCGCGGCGGATCTCGGTCATGTTCGCCAGCACCTCGGGCCGGTCCATGGCCGGGTTCAGGATGCTGCCGGCTTCGCCACCGGTGCACGTGACGACCAGCACCTCGTGCCCCTCGGCGGCGTAGCGCGCCATCGTGGCCGCACCCTTGCTCGACTCGTCGTCCGGGTGCGCGTGCACGGCCATCATGCGCAGGCGCGGGTTGGCGGTTTTCCTCAGCTCGTCGGCGTCCACCATGCTCCGAACGACTCCCCTTCTGCCCTTATTCCGCGACCCACCTGCGGGCCGCCCACCCAGCGGGCGGATACTCGGGACGTACCCGCGTCACCATTGTCCAGACGGGTACGACAGGAACGAGCAGGAGGCCCGGGTTGGCAGGCGGACCGGCGGAAACGGCCAGCGCGCCGACGCTGCCCGACGGCCGGTACGGCACCGCGCGCGCGAAGACGTCCCGGCGCTGGCGGCGCTGGCTCTTCCTGGCCGTCGCCCTGCTGGTCAGCGGCCTGATCGCCTGGGTCGCGTACGTCAACCTGGGTTCGGCGCCGATCGACGCCGAGCGCATCGCCTTCACCGCGAAACCGGGCAACGCGATGGAAATCACCATCAACGTCACCCGTGACGACAACAGCCGGCCGGGCGTGTGCGTCGTCCGCGTCCGGGACAAGACCGGCGCCGAGAGCGGCCGCAAAGAGCTCCTGATCCCGGCCGGCGCGAAGTACAGCAGGATGAGCACGACGATCAAGAGCATCGGGGAACCCGTTACTGCAGACGTCTTCGGCTGCTCGTACGACATACCACGCTATCTGTCAACCCCATAGCGGCCAACGGGGTGAACCACGCGCTCAACGCCCAGGGTGCGGGGAAATAACGGGCGTCGACCTCTCGCGCCGTGATACTCTGACCCCTCAGCACGGTCCGCGACGGGCCGTGTTTTTCCTTTATCTCAGCCACGCGGGCACCTACGCCCGCGTGGGCCGGCTTGAACACGCAAGCCTGGCAGGCCCGACGAGGAGATGGTGACCGTGAGCGACACCAAGGTGACCTGGCTCACCCAGGATGCCTACGACCGGCTCAAGCACGAGCTCGACGAAATGATCGAGAATCGGCCGGTCATCGCCGCGCGCATCAACGACAGCCGCGAAGAGGGTGACCTCAAGGAAAACGGCGGGTACCACGCGGCTCGCGAGGAGCAGGGCCAGGCCGAAGCGCGCATCCGGCACCTCCAGGAGCTGCTGCGCTCGGCCAAGGTCGGCGAAGCGCCCGCGAACGACGGCACCGCGGGCCCCGGCAAGGTCCTCACCGTCCGCTACGAGGGTGACGACGAAGACGAGAAGTTCCTGCTCGCCACCCGCGAGGAGGGCGCCGAGGGCGAACTCGACGTGTACTCCCCGGAGTCGCCGCTGGGCAAGGCCCTGCTCGGCGCCAAGGAGGGCGAGTCCCGCGAGTACGAGCTGCCCAACGGCAAGGTCCAGAAGGTGACGCTCGTCAAGGCGGTTCCCTACACCGACGCCTGACGTCCGCGGCTAGCGTGTCCTCCCAGGATCCACATTCTGGGAGGACACAGCTGTGAGCACGCAACCGTTGTGCCAGGCCTGCGGCATGCAGTACGCCGCGGCCCGTGACGACTGCCCGGTCTGCGAGGACGAACGCCAGTACGTCCCGCAGTCCGGGCAGCAGTGGACGAACCTTTCCGCTCTCCGCGAAAGCGGCACCTACACCCCGCGGATCGAGGAGCAGGGCCCCGGCATCACCGGCGTCGGCTCGAACCCGGGATTCGCGATCGGGCAGCGCGCGCTGCTGGTGCGGGCCCGCTCGGGGAACTTCCTCTGGGACTGCGCCGCCTACCTCGACGACGCACTGGTGGCGCAGGTCCGCGACCTGGGCGGCATCACCGGCATCGCGATCAGCCACCCGCACTACTACACGACGATGGTCGAGTGGGCGCGGGCGTTCGACGTGCCGGTCTACCTGCACGAAGCCGACCAGCAGTGGATCGGCCGGCCCGACCCGGCGGTGAAGCTGTGGTCCGGCACCACCCTCGACGTCGCCGACGACCTGCGCCTGATCAACCTCGGCGTGCACTTCGCCGGCGGCACGGTGCTGCACTGGCCGGGCGGCGAAAACGGGCAGGGTGCGTTGCTGTCCGGCGACATCGTGCAGGTCATCCCGGACCGCACGCACGTGGGCTTCATGTACAGCTATCCGAACCTGATCCCGGAGCGGCCGGAAGTGGTCCGCCGGGCGGCGGAGCTGCTGGCGGGCTACCGGTTCGAGGCGATCTACGGCGCCTGGTGGGACGCCGTCGTGCGGACCGACGGCTTCGACGTCGTCCAGCGCTCGGCCCGGCGCTACCTGGCCCAGGTCGCCTGAGCCCTCAGCCCCGCGCGGTCCGCTCCAGCAGGGGGCGGACCCGCGGCGGCACCGGCGTCGACAACGCGATCGACGTCGACGTCCGCAGCACGTCCGGGACGCCGACCACCTTGTCGATGACCCGCTGCAGGTCGTCGTTGCCGCGCGCCACCATGCGGACGAACAGGTCGCCCTGGCCGGTCGTCGCGTGGACTTCGCAGACCTCGTCGATCGCCGCCAGCGCCTCCGCCACCTCGGCGCGGCGGCCCTGCGCGATCTCGAGCACCGCGAACGCCGTCAGGCCGTAGCCCATCGCCGCCAGGTCGAGCTCCGGCGGGAAGCCGCCGAGGATGCCGCGCTCGGTCAGGCGGTCGAGGCGCGCCTGGACCGTCCCGCGCGCCACCCCGAGCCGGCGCGCGCACTCCAGCACCCCCAGGCGCGGGGAGTCCGTGAGCAGCAACAGCAGTCGCGCATCCAGCGCATCGAGGTTCTCCGCCATGCGCAGATTGTCCATCATGACCGTCGGTCTCCGGCACACACCGGTCAGATTGTCCAGCGAAATCAGAGACCATTGCGCATCTTGCCTCGCAAGGATGATCCTTCGAGGTATGACCCAGACTGCCGAACCCCAGGGTGCCCTCGACGACGTCAGCTACGACCAGCTGCGTCAGCTGGTCGGGCTCGTCGACCACGACGCCTCGACCGACCCGTTCCCGGTCAAGGCCATGGACGCGGTGGTGTTCATCGCCGGCAACGCCACCCAGACCGCCTGGTACTACCAGATCGCGTTCGGGATGCAGCTCGTCGCGTACTCCGGTCCCGAGACCGGCGTCTACGACCGCAAGTCCTACGTGCTCAAGTCCGGCTCGGCCCGGTTCGTCATCACCGGCGGCGTGAAGCCGGACTCGCCGCTGCTCGACCACCACCGCAAGCACGGCGACGGCGTCATCGACCTGGCGCTGGAGACCACCGACGTGGACAAGTGCATCGAGCACGCCCGCGCGCAGGGCGCGACCGTCCTCGAGGAGCCGCACGACGTCTCCGACGAGCACGGCACGGTCCGCGTCGCCGCGATCGCGACCTATGGCGAAACCCGCCACTCGCTGGTCGACCGCTCGCGCTACAACGGCGTCTACCTGCCCGGCTACGAGCCGCGCGAGAGCACGATCAAGCGCCCCGAAGGCGCGCCGAAGCGGCTGTTCCAGGCGGTCGACCACTGCGTCGGCAACGTCGAGCTCGGCAAGATGGACTACTGGGTCGACTGGTACCACCGCGTCATGGGCTTCGTGAACATGGCGGAGTTCGTCGGCGACGACATCGCGACCGAGTACTCGGCGCTGATGAGCAAGGTCGTCTCGAACGGCAACCACCGGGTCAAGTTCCCGCTGAACGAGCCGGCCGTGGCGAAGAAGAAGTCGCAGATCGACGAGTACCTCGAGTTCTACGACGGGGCCGGCTGCCAGCACATCGCGCTGGCCACCAACGACATCATCGCGACGGTGACGGCGATGCGCGCCGCCGGCGTCGAGTTCCTCGACACCCCGGACTCCTACTACGACGACCCCGAGCTGCGGGCGCGGATCGGCAACGTCCGCGTGCCGATCGAGGTGCTCAAGGAGCACAGCATCCTGGTCGACCGCGACGAGGACGGCTACCTGCTGCAGATCTTCACCAAGCCGATCGGCGACCGCCCGACGGTGTTCTACGAGCTGATCGAGCGGCACGGCTCGCTCGGCTTCGGCAAGGGCAACTTCAAGGCGCTGTTCGAAGCCATCGAGCGTGAGCAGGAGCGCCGGGGCAATCTTTAACGCCTGGGCGCCATCAGACGCCGGGGCAACCTCTGACACATCTCGGCGAGAGGCCACGATAGGAGACTTCCGGGTCCCCTATCGTGGCCTTTGTCGTGATCCGGGAACCGACGGCGGCCCGGGTCCGTCTGTGTGATGGAGGGAAGGGGGCCGTGATGCCGGAGAGCATCGACGCCAGCGACGCGCTGATCGACAACTGGACCAAGCGGCTCGAGGAGAACGCCGCCCGGTACCAGGCGCTGGCCGATCGCATGCAGGGCCAGACGGTCACCGAGCGGTCGAAGGACGGCACCGTCGAGGTGACGATCGATTCGCGCGGGCTGCTGAAGAACCTCGTCATCGCCGAAACCGCGGCCGGCAAGCGGATGGCCGAGGTGTCGGCGCAGGTCATGCAGCTGGTGCAGCGGGCGCAGGCGCGGATCCCGGAGCTGCTGCAGCAGGCCATGACCGAGACCACCGGCACCGGCGACCAGGCCGCGGCCGAGATCGTCCGCGAGGCGCAGAGCACGTTCCCGGCGCCGCCGCCCGAGGCCGAACCGGCGTTCCCGGAACCCGGCCGCGTCCGCCGGTTCCTGCCGGAGGACGTCGAGGAGCCGCCGCGCACGCCACCTGCGCCTCCCGCGCCGCCTGCCTCGCCGCAGCCGCCGCGGCGCCGTCGTCCGGTCGAGGACGATGACGACGACTTCGGCGGGCCGATTCTTTCCTGAGGGGAAAACCGATGACGGACGTGGAACTCAGCACCGACCTGACGGCGCACGCGAAGCAGCTCGACGCCATCGGCGACGGGCTGCAGCAGGCCGTCGACGCGGCGACCCAGGTGAGCATGCCGACCGACGCGTACGGCATTCTCTGCCAGCCGTTCCGGATGCTGCTCGACCCGGTGGAGCAGTACGGGATCGACGCGCTCAAGGACGCCGTGCAGGCGATGACGGCGGTGTCGGGGAAGGTGCGCGAGGCCGCGCTCGCCTACCGCACGTACGAAAGCGGCGTCGCCGACGACCTGAACAAGTCCGTGGACGGTGCCTGATGCCCGAGGGCAACCCGCTCGTCGCGGAGGCCAAGAAGGATCCGGACGGGCCGGGCGCGTTCACGGCGGGCAACGGCGACTACGGCTGGGCCGGCGGCATCGGCATCGCCGAGTCCTCGATGGACGCGTTCAACGGCATCAGGGACGGCGACTGGGTTTCCGGCGGCCTCGGGATGCTGTCGCTGGCCGGGGAGGTCGCCGGGGCGGCGATCGACCCGTTCGGGTACCTGATGTCGTCGGTGGCGTCGTTCCTGATGGAGCACGTGCAGCCGTTGAAGGACATGCTGGATTCCGTGGCGGGCAACCCGCCGGTGATCCAGTCCTATGCGGACACCTGGGGCAACGTCTCGAAGGCGCTGGGCGAGCGCAAGGTGGACTTCGACAACGCGGTCAAGAACGGCACGACGGGCTGGACGGGCGCGGGCGCGGACGCGTACCGGGCCTTCGCCGCGGAGCATTCGGACGCGTTGTCGGGCGCGGCGACGGTGGCGGGTGCGATCAGCACGGTCACGATGATCATGGGCCAGGTGGTGTCGTTCGTCCGCGAGACGGTGCGGCAGCTGATCGCGGACCTGGTCGGCAAGCTCATCGCGTGGGTGATGGAGGAGGTGTTTTCCCTCGGCTTCGGCACCCCGGTGGTGGTGGCCCAGGCGACGGCGGCGATCGCCAAGTGGGGCAAGAAGATCGGCGAGCTGCTCAAGAAGCTGACCGACACGATCCGGAAAGTGTCGCCGCTGCTGTCGAAGCTGGTGGACCTGTTCGAGAAGATCGCGAAGGTCTTCGGGAAGGTGCTGGGAAAGGTCAGCGGCCTCGACGGGCTGAAGGTGGAGAGGGTCGGCTTCGTCCACAAGATGCCGAGGGAGGGCGGCGGAGTCCACGCCCGGGCGCATGGTGAGTCGTCCTCCGGGCACGCCGACGGTGACTCGTCCTCCTCCGGGCACGCCGACGGTGATTCGCCGGGGTCCGACCCGATGAACACGGATTCTTCGGGCGATTCGCGCCGGAGCCGAGGATCCGATTCGTCATCGCGTACGGGTGGCGAGGAGGGGGCGCCGTCGCACGTCGGCGACAGCGGCCCGGCGACTGCTCGGGGCGGGGACAACAGCTCGCCGCACGTTGGCGACCCGGGCCCGTCGCGAGTTGGCGACAGGGGGCCCGCGCGCACCGGCGACTCGAACCCGTCGCGAGTTGACGACAGCGGTCCCTCGTCCACCCGTGTGGGCGACACCGGACCGTCGCATTCTGGCGACACAAGTCCCGCCCCCACTCGGGCCGAAGCCAACGTCGGCGACCCGAACCCGTCGCGAATCGGCGACAGCGGCCCCGCTCACACCCGTGCGGGCGACAACGGGCCGTCGCACGGCGGCGACACCAGCCCCTCGCCCACCAGGGCCGGGGACAGCTCTCCCGCCCATGCCGCGAACTCCAGTCCATCGCACAGCAGCGACACCAGCCCTCCGCCCACCCGGGTCGGGGACAGCTCTCCCGCCCATGCCGCGAACTCCGGTCCATCGCACAGCGGCGACACCAGCCCTGCCCCCGGCAGGACCGGCGATGGCAGCGCTGGACCCGCGCATTCCGGCTCGTCGCCGGGCGGCCGGGCCGATGGCCCGGGGTCGCACGCCGGCACCGAAATCCCGAGCAGCGCCGCGCCACCGCGGGTCGACGGAACCACCTCGGCCAGCGGGACCGCTCCCGCCGCTCCACGGACGGGTGAGCCCGGTTCGGCCGTGCCTTCGCCTCGCGGGGAGGGAATTCCGCCGCAGGGTGGTCAGCCCGCGATGGGTGGCATGCCACCCGGCGGCGCAACACCGGCACCCGGCGGCGGTCCCAGCGGCGGTTCACCCCGCCCCGGCGGCGGCGCGGGCTGGACGGGCACCCCGGGCACCCCCGGCGCCCGCATCGACACACCGGGGCGCCCCCGCCCGGGCACCGACCTGCCCGAGGCCCGCCCCCGGACGCCCGACACCCCCGCGCCCGCAGCCCGCGGAGCGGCTCCGGCCCCCACCCGCCCCGGCCCGGACACCCACCCGGGCGGCCGCGGCCCCGCCGTCCCGAACCGGCCCGACACCGGCACCCCTGGCTACGGCCCCGGCACCCGGCCGAACAGCCCCAGCAACGGCGCCCCCGGCAACGGACCCGGCACCCGGCCGAACAGCCCCGGCAACGGCGCCCCCGGCAACGGTCCCGACACCCGGCCGAACGGTCGCGGCCCCGCCGCGCCCAACCGGCCCGACGGCACCCCCGGCACCCGGCCAAGCAACTCCGGCGCCGACACCCCGCCGAACGGTCGCGGCCCCAACCGCTCCGACGGCACCCCCGCCCACCCCGCCGACACCCGATCCACCAACTCCGGGCACGGCCCCAACACCCCGGAAACCCACCCACACACCCCCGACAGCCCATACACACCCGACCCCCACCACCGCGACCTCCCACCCCACGACCTCGACCTCCCCACCCACGAGCCCCACCCCCTCACCCCGGACGAAGTCAACGCGCAGCACTCCGAAAGCACCCCCTCCGGCAGCTCCTACCACGCCGGCGATCCCGGCATGGGCGACCTCCCCCACCGGGTGCGGCCCGATCCCGACGGGCGCTACACCGTCGATGTGCACGTCACTCCCGACGGGCACGCGCGGATCGGGGATCGCCTTTACACCCCCGAGGAATTCGCCGATATACTGCGGCGCAACGGAGATTACGACGGGCGGCCCGTCCGGCTCATCGGGTGCGATGCCTCCTCCAACGACTTCGCGCACCGGCTCTCGCGGGAACTCGACACCGAGGTGCTCGCGCCCAGCAAGCCCGCCTGGACCGACTCGCACGGGCGCGTCTTCTCCTCCGACTACGAGATCGGGCCGGACGGGAAGATGCGGCCGCGCATCCCGCCGGACGGCGAATGGCACGTCCACCACCCCGACGGCTCCACGCACGCCGCCGGAGACAGTGGGTTCGCGCCGGACACCCGGCACCACGATCCGCACGATGTCGACGCCGACAGCTCGCGGCACCGCGGTGACGACGACACCCGGCAACGCCAGGCGCCCGGCGCCGACCGGGACGCGCCGCCTGTTCCGGAGGACCGGAATCCCCTTTCGCGGCAACAGGAACGCGAGCTCACCGATCCGCAGCACCAGGCCGAGGTCCGGCGGAACCCGCAGCACGGCACCGACTTCACGCCGGCCGGCGGGGACCCCGTGCCCGTCGGGCCGGGCAGCGCGCACCCGGACGCGCCCCGGCCGCCGCACGCCGGGGAGCGCTTCCCCGGGGACCAGCCGCTGCAACCGCACCGGTCCTACCAGGTCGTCGACGCCGACGGGCACCCGCGCGGCACCTACCACACCGACGGCACCGGCCGCGTCACCCACATCGACACGTCGCACCCGAACGTGCCGCCGCGGATCCCTACCGGGCAGGCCGATCCCGCGTTCAAGCCGAACCCGGCCTACCACCCGAACCCGGACGTCACCCACCCGCACCCGGACACCACCTACCGGGTGGCGATCGACGGGCACCACCAGACCTTCCACACCGACGCCGACGGCGTGCCGCACCCCTCGGTCCAGTACCACCGGCCGGACTTCGACGGTCCCGCGGTCGAGATCGACCGCACCCACCCGAACGCGCCGGGGCCGAAGCAGTCCTTCGCCGAAGGCGGCCCGTACGAGCCGCACCGGCGGTACGACGTCACCGACTCAAGCGGCGTTCACCGCGGGACGTTCCACACCGACGCCGACGGGCACGTCCGCTGGGCGGAGGTCGACTCCGGCCGGATCGCGCGGACGAACCCGGACTGGAACGCCATCAGCACCCTGCCGGGGAACCCGGAAGTCCACCTGCGACAGCGGATCGACGCCGACGCCGACGTCCCGCACGGCGTCCGGGACCCCGAGCGGTTCCGCGGGGCGCAGCAGCACGACGTCAAGCTGCCCAGTGGTAAGTCCTTTTTGGACGCCCACCCCGACCTGGAGCCGAACTCCAAGTACGTCGTGCACAGCGACTACCGGGAGGGGAAGAACAAGATCGACCAGGTCCGCTCGGTGTACTGGACCGACGAGCACGGGAACGTCGCGGTGGTCGAGACCTTCCGGCCGCACCACCCGGACCTCAACAACCCGGCGCCGAACATGGTTTACCACGTCGACGACGGCCGGTTCACCTACCAGACCGGTCCCGAGGTCGACGGCGGCCCGGCGCAGACCGTGCACGGCCGCTCCCACCAGCCGGAGCTCGCCCCCGAAGGCGAGCTGCTGCGCCGCGACGGCGGGGCACAAGGCGAGTCCGGCCGCTTGGGCGCGGGCATGGGGCTGTACGACGGCGGGCACATCGCCGGCAACCAGTTCCGCGGGCCCGGCGAGCTGGTCAACATGATGTCCCAGTGGCGCCCGCAGAACCAGGGCTGGCCGAAGCAGGCCGGTCCCGACCACTGGTACGCGTTCGAGTCCGACCTCGCCGAGCACCTGAAGAAGGGCGGCAAGATCGACGGGATCGACGTGTTCCCGATGCGGCACGACGGCGATCTGGTGCCGCACACCATCCAAGTACGGTGGGTCGAGGTCGACGCCGCCGGCAACCGGAGCGTCCACCTGCGCAGCTTCACCAACACGCCGGCCGGAGTGTCCTGATGGGACCGGCCGCGGCACCAGAAAGGACCGGCACGCATGCCTCGTGACGTCTCGCAGTGGCGGGAACAGTCGCACGAAGTGGGCAACGCCCTCGTCGACGCCGCGCCCCCGGGGTGGCGGCGGATCGACCTGGTGAGCCGGGTCAACGTCGACGTCCAGGACTTCGTGCTCACCGTGCTGATGGCCGACGGGAGCCAGGTCCCGGTCGCGGTGCCGGACCGGGTGGCGCCCGCCGTGCGCCGCATCCGCGACGCGTACTACGTGCCGGGCGAGGGCACCTGGTTCTCGATGCGGTACCTGATCGACCCGCCCGGGCGCATCCAGACGTTGTTCAACCTGGACTGGGACCCGCACTGGGCGCCGTCGATCGACAACGCGGGCTGGGTGCGCGACCTCGACGCCTACCCGCGCGATCCGGCGAACATCCAGCCGTGGCTGCGCGCGCGGCTCGCCGACGCCGGTCGCCCGGTGCCCGGGGACGTCCCGCTCGCGCGGCCGCGGCCGCCGCTGGCCCCCCAGGACCAGAACTGGTACTGGGACCAGATCGCGAACGTCGTCGCGCTGTCCGTGCCGCCGGACTGGACGCAGGTGATGCTGACCTACCGGGCGATCGGCGGGTACACCGAACTGCCGGTGTTCGTCCGCCGGGCCACCGACGGCGGCCTGTCCCCGTGGGAGCCGCCGCGGGAGGTCGCCGAGCTGCTGGCCGAGCTGCGGGCCGCCATGTACGTGCCGGACCGGGGCACCTGGTTCCAGGCCGTCGCGCACGTCGCGCTCAACTCGAGCATCGAGTACACGTACACGTGGGACGACGAGCCGGCGTGGGACGGGCCGCGGCCGGTGGCCGAGTTCGCCCGGGAGCTCGCGCAGTTCCCGCGGACCGGGCAGGCCCTGCCCGGCTGGCTGGCCGAAGCGACCGGCGGCGCCGCGACGGGCCCGGCGGACCCGGAAGCCGCGGACAAGGAAGCCCTGCGCGCGGCCGAAGACGCCGCGGCCGAGCTGGAGATCCCCGCCGCCCGCTACCGCATCGGCGAGGTCGCCGACGGCGCCTGGTGCCTGGTGCGCGAGGACGACGGCTGGGCGGTGTTCCGGGCCCGGGGCGGCGAACGGCTGGCGGCGGCGACCTTCCCGACGGCGGCGGCGGCCGTCCGCCACTTCGTCGGGCACCTCTACCTCGACCGCGTCACCCTGCGCGGTGAGCTCCCGCCCGACGCCAAGCGCCAGACCGAGGAGTGGCCGATCCAGCCCGTCGGTGGCGACGCCCCGCTGTCGATGTACAGCGGGAAACGCCTGGTCACCCTGCCCCCGGGCACCGAGATGGACCGCTACGGCGAGCCGACCGGCAACACGCTCTACGCCGCGCGGACCGAGTGGCCGCACCGCTCGGAACCGGCCGAGGTCCAGGACTGGGCCTACCACGTCTACCGCCTGCGCCGGCCGGTGCGCGCCCTCACCGGCACGGCCATCGACTGGTACGACCAGCCCGGCGGCGGCACCGCCTACGTGCTGGAGCGGCCGGTCGCCGACCTCCTGGCCGACGACGTGCTCGAAGAGATCCCGCAGGCGACGACGCGGCCACCCGAGCAGGGCTGACCGATGAGCACACCGCCGGTGCCGCTGAGCCCGGAACAGCAGCGGCAGCTCGTCGACCGGATCGGGCACGGGCTGGCGTCGATGGCCCCGCCCGGCACCTGGCGCGCGATCCGGGCCGAGTACCGGGCGGCCGGACGGCACATCGAAGCCGACGTCGTCGTCACGGGCCAGGACGGCGTGCCCCGCGCGGTCCAGCCGCCCCCGGAACTGCTCCGGCTCTTCGGCACGCTGCGCGCGGGCATGTACCGGCCGGGCGCGGGGACCTGGCTGGGGGCGGTGCTGACCGTGGACGCCGGCCGGGGGGTCGACGCGGACTTCGCGTTCGACCGGGAACCGCAGTGGCGGCGCACGCCGCCGCCGATCGGCTTCCAGGACGAGCTGCGGGCGTTCCCGCGCGCCGAGCAGCAGATCCCGGACTGGCTGCGCCGGCGCGCCACGCCGTTCGACGGCATCCGGACCCCGCGCATCCACGACGGCGTCGACGCGGCCGGGCGCCCGATCCTCCGGCGGCCGCCGCTGCCGCCGTCCGAGATCGAGCCGGTCCTGGCCTACCTGGACGCGGCCCCGGTGATCCTGGCGTCCCGCAGCAACGGGCCCGATGCGTTCGCCCCCGAGCGCACGGACGCCGTGCCGCTGAGCTTCCGGACCGACGGCGCCTGGGCGTGGCCCGGCGCGGTCGCGTACTACCTGCGCGAGCACGGCGTGCCGCCGGACCCGGACCTGGTCGCCCACATCCGGGCCCGGCGGTTCACCGCACCGGCCGAGGTTTCCGAAGCCGCCACGGACCTCGCCCTGGCCGCCATCACCGGCGCTTAGACATCCGGGGCTTCGCCATCCGAACCCCGGAAAAGACGAGTCAGACCACGGTGTACCCGGCGTTCGTGAGCGCGAACTCGACTTCCTTGCAGTGCTCGGGACCGCGGGTTTCCAGCGCGAGCACGACGTCGGCCTCGCCGAGGTCGAGGCTGCCGGAGATGCGCGAGTGCTCGACGTCGAGCACGTTCGCGCCCAGTCCGCTGACGCACGACAGCACGCCGACCAGGGAGCCGGGGCGGTCCGGGACCCGCAGCCGCAGGTGCAGGTAGCGGCCGCCCGCGGTCATGCCGTGCTGGATGATCTGCAGCAGCAGCACCGGGTCGACGTTGCCGCCGGAAAGGATGGCCACGACCGGGGGCTCGAACACGCCGGGGTGCTGCAGCAGCGCGGCGACCGTCGCCGCGCCGGCCGGCTCGACCACCAGCTTCCGCCGCTCCAGGCACAGCAGCACGGCGCGGGAGAGGAACTGCTCGGACACCGTCACGACGTCGTCGACCAGCGACTCGACGTGGGCGAAGCTGACCAGGCCGGGTTCGCCGACCGCGATCCCGTCGGCCATGGTCGAGGTCTGGCTCAGCCGCACGGGGGCGCCGGCGGCCAGCGACGGCGGGTACGCGGCGGCTTCCTCGGCCTGGACGCCGACGACGCGGACGTCCGGGCGCAGCGCCTTCACGGCCGAGGCGACCCCGCCGACCAGCCCGCCGCCGCCGGTGGCGACCAGGATGGTCTTCACCCCCGGCACCTGCTCCAGGATCTCCAGGCCGACCGTCCCCTGGCCGGCGATGACGTCCGGGTGGTCGAAGGGGTGGATGAACACCGCGCCGGTCCGCTCGCCGAACTCGACGGCGGCTCTCAGCGTCTCTTCGAGGAGGGCGCCGTGGAGGTGAACCTCGGCGCCGTAGCCGCGGGTGGCGGCGAGTTTCGGCAGCGGGGCCCGCAGCGGCATGAAGACGGTCGACTTGGCGCCGAGCAGCGACGACGCCAGCGCGACGCCCTGCGCGTGGTTGCCGGCGCTGGCCGCGACGACGCCCCGCTCGCGTTCGGCCCCGGTGAGGCCGTGGATGCGGGTGTAGGCGCCGCGGATCTTGAACGAGCCCGTCCGCTGCAGGTTTTCGCACTTCAGGTGCACGGGACCGCCGTGGAGCCGGCGCAGGTCGCGCGCGTGCTCCATCGGCGTCACCCGGGTCACTCCTTTGAGGAGTTCCCGGGCGGCCTTGATCCGCTCGAGGGTGACGAGTTCCATGGGCCGGACTATGCCACTCAGGAACTCCACAGGTTGTCCGGACCGTGAGCCGGGTACCCTGGGGTGCGTCAACAGGCGGTAAACAAGGAGCGACCATGGCACCGGGGAACGACGCGGACACGGCCCGACGGGCCCGCGCGACGCGCTCGGCCGGCCTGCTCCCCCTCGTCGTCGGCCTGGCTTCGGCCGCCGCGCTCACCGGCGCCGCGTACTTCACGGTGGACAGCGCCTCGTGCGGGTCCCCGGCCCAGTACATCCGCCACGACAGCCACGTCGAGCTGGTCGGCGGCTGCGTCGACGGCGCGAACCTGCCGGCCACCGGCACGCCGTCGACCGGCGGTGTCGTGCACGGCAACTACAACCCCTGACCTGGCGGGTTACCCCGATGTGCCCGGGGAACACGAAAGTGCCTTCTTCCGCGGTCTCCGTGCGTCCTCGATGATCACCGGGTGACCACCGCCTCCGAGCCGGGCCGCGGCCCCGGCCCCGCCAAACCCACCGAAGACGCCTCGAGCCGGCTGCTGGCCGCGCACAGCCTGGGCGCGTTGGCCACCGTCAACCGCGCGGGACACCCGCACCTGTCGACGGTCGCCTACCGCTGGGACCCAGCTGAGCGCGTGGTGCGGATCGGCTCCGCCGCGGGACGCGCGAAGGTGCGCCAGCTCGCGAACAACCCGCGTGCGTCGCTCTACGTCAGCAGCGACGACCACCTGGCGTTCGCGGTCGCCGAGGGGCCGGCCGAGGTCTCACCGGTCAGCGTGGTGCCCGGGGACGAAACCGGCCTCGCCCTGCTCGCCATGCAGGCGCCGTTCAGCGACCCCGAGGACGAGGCGACCTTCCTGCGGAACATGGTCGAGGACCGCCGCGTGGTGATCACGCTCCGGGTGGAGCGCCTCTACGGCGGCGGCCTCGACGTGGGCTGACCAGCCCCCCAATGTGGCCTTCGGGCGCTTGGGCTCAGCCCAGTGCGGTCAGCAGGTCCGCGACCAGGTCGCGGCCGTCCTCGATGCCGACCGACAGGCGGAGGAGGTCGGCCGGGACCTGCAGGGTCGAGCCCGCCGTGCTCGCGTGGGTCATCTTGCCCGGGTGCTCGATCAGGGACTCGATGCCGCCGAGGGACTCGGCGAGGATGAACAGCTTCGTGCGCGAAGCGACCTCCAGCGCGGCCTGCTCGCCGTCCACGTGGCTGAACGACACCATCCCGCCGAAGCGGCGCATCTGCTTCGCCGCCGTCTCGTGGCCCGGGTGCTCCGGCAGGCCCGGGTAGTAGACCTTCGCGACCTTCGGGTGCTTGACCAGCGCCTGGACGATCTTCTCGGCGTTGTCGCTGTGCCGCTCCATGCGCAGGGCCAGCGTCTTGATGCCGCGCAGGGTCAGCCACGCGTCGAACGGCCCCGGCACCGCGCCCGCGGCGTTGCGCAGGTAGAAGAACTGCTCGCGCAGCTCGTCCTCGTTCGTCACGATCGCGCCGCCGACGACGTCGGAGTGGCCGCCGAGGTACTTGGTCGTCGAGTGCAGGACGATGTCCGCGCCCAGCGCCAGGGGGTTCTGCAGGTACGGCGTCGCGAAGGTGTTGTCGACCACCAGCCGGGCGCCGGCGTCGTGCGCGACCCCGGCCAGCGCCGCGATGTCGGCGATGCCGAGCAGCGGGTTGGTCGGCGTCTCGCACCAGACCAGCTTCGTCTCGGGGCGGATGGCGGCCCGCACGTCGTCGAGGTCGGCGAGGTTCGCGACGGTGTGCTCGACGCCCCAGAGGCTGAGCACCTTGTCGATCAGGCGGAACGTGCCGCCGTACGCGTCGTTGCCGAGCACGAGGTGGTCGCCGGGGCGGAGGGTACTGCGCAGCACCACGTCGGAGGCGGCCATGCCGGACGCGAAGGCCAGCGCGTGCCGGCCGCCTTCCAGCGACGCCAGCGCCTCCTCCAGCGCCGACCGGGTCGGGTTCGCGGTGCGCGAGTACTCGTAGTCGCCCTCGCGGGTTCCGCCCACGCCGTCCTGCGCGTAGGTGGAGGTCTGGTAGATCGGCACGATCACCGCACCGGTGCGGGGGTCGGGCTTCTGACCGGCGTGAATCGCGCGAGTCTCGAAACCCAGTTCGGAGTAGTCGTCCACCATTGGTTCAGCGTACGGGCCTCCCCTGACATTCCCGTCAGGTGGGACGGATCTCAGCGGCGCGTCCACCGGCGGGTGGCCGGCAGGGCCGCGAGCACCAGCAAAGCCACGAACGGCACCACCACGACGAATCCGCGCAGCACATCGGAGCCGATCCCGGTGGGACCACCCACGAGGAAAAGAACGCGCTGGGAACGCAGCACCAGGCCGGCGACCAGCGCGGCCAGCGCGAGGACGGCGGTGGCCAGGCACAGCACCCGGCCCGCCGCCACGCCCCCGAGCAACGTGACGCCGCCGAGCAGGAGCAGCAGGCCGATGACGGCGTCCGCGATCTGGCCGGGGACCATCAAGTCCAGCTGGTCGTACCCGAGGACGAGGGTCCACCAGAAGAGGCCCGTCAGGAACCACATCCCGCCGAGCACGGCCAGCACCCCCGCGGCCACCGCCGGTCCGGTTCCCCGCCTCGGTGGGGCCGTGACGGCCATTCACCAGCTCCGCGACGACGAATACGCACCTTGGCCGGACAGGACGGGCGTCATCGACGTGCGGTAGCGCAGGTAGCGGAACGTCGGCGGCAGGAACGCCAGCACCAGCACGAGCACCGCCAGCGCGGCGAGGCCGACGCGGTCGGCCATGGCGAACCCGCCGTGCGTGAACATCGCGTCGGCGAACCGGGCCGGCGGTACGCCCACCGACATCGGCTCGGTGAGCAGGGCACCGATGGCCAGCAACGCCCCGACGCCGAGCAGGACCGCGCCCGCCGTCGCGCGGAAGAGCGTCGCGAGCGAACCGATGAGCAGCACGAGCCCCGCGACGACGTACCCGGCGAGGTCCACCAGCACCCAGGACGGCAGCGCGCCGAGGCTGAACTCGGCCGGCATGTCGAGGAAGATCTTGACCGGCACGTATCCCGCGGCGATCGCGGCCGGGAAACCGAGCACGCCGGCGAGAACCGCCGTTACGCCGGATGGCCGAGTCGATGAATACGAATGCGAATGCGCCACCGGGTATCGGTGCGGACCGGTCACTTCTCCCCCATCAGCCGAACACGGGACGACGGCGCTCACCCTAGTCGGAATCGGGGTAATCAGTCCGGAAACGGAACGGAATTCGGCCGGACGGCGGAACCCAAGATCATTTGTGTGCGGTAGTGGCAGAAATGCTGTCACACGATCACGGACAGCTGTGCCGGACGCTTCTTGTCCTTTTCGGACAATTGTGTGACCGGCCGGGAATGCAGCGTGCCCCGGAGCCGAAACGGCTCCGGGGCACGAAATGGTCCCAGGGGTTCACCACTGCTGCTGCGGCGGCTGACCCGGCTGGCCGAACCCTCCGCTCGGCGGGCCCTGCTGGCCCGGCGGCGGGCCCCAGCCCTGCGGGGGCTGACCCGGCTGGCCGTAGCCACCGGGCTGCCCCGGCTGGCCGTACCCGCCCGGCTGCTGCGGCTGGCCGTACCCGCCCGGCTGCTGCGGCTGGGGGAACCCGCCGCTGGCCGGGTTGGGACCGCCCGGCTGGCCGTGGCCCGGAGGCGGCCCGTAACCCTGCGGCGGCTGGCCCGGCTGGCCGAAGCCGCCCGGCTGCTGGCCGAACCCGCCCGGCTGGCCGAACCCGCCCGGCTGACCGGGCTGGCCCGGCTGGCCCGGCTGGCCGAACGGCTGCTGCGGTCCGCCGAAGCCCGGGGGCGGTCCGCCGAAGCCCTGCGGCCCGCCCGGCGCGGCACCGCCGCCGCCGAGGCCGATCAGCTGCGCGGTGGCCGGGATGAGCCCCAGCACGCCGACGACGAGGAGCAGGATGCCGAAGACCAGCGGCGGGATGCCCATGCCGGTGGCGTTGTCGAGGTTGTTGCCGAGGCTCCTCAGCCGCTCCACGAAGGCGGGGTTCGGCGTCGAACCGATCAGCAGCAGGACCGAGAACAGCACGGTCAGCGCGCCGCCGGCGGCGAGGGCGATCGGCACGAGCTTGCGCAGCTTCGCCGGCAGCTTGCCGGCGAGTGCGAGCCCGATGCCGCCCGCCAGCGCGACCAGGCAGCCGACCAGCAGCCCGATCACGTAGAACCACAGGGTGCCCGGCCGCGCGGTGCCCGCTTCGTCGAGGAACCGGTTCAGCACGTCGTCGCTGGGGGCCCCGTCGAGCGCGGTCGAGTAGTCGCTGACGTCGCCGATGTAGACGAACGTGTAGATCAGCGCGATGAGGGCGAAGAGCGTCGCGAGGCCGCCGGCGATGTAGCGGAAGAGGCTGTTGCCGCCCGCCGCGGGCGCGCCGAACTGCGGTGGCTGCCCGCCGTAGCCGGGCTGCTGGGGGCCGCCGAACCCGGGCGCACCGAAGCCCTGCGGCGGCTGGCCCGGCTGGCCCGGCTGACCGAAGCCGCCCGGCTGCTGCCCGAAGCCGCCCGGCTGGCCCTGGTGCCCGAAGCCGCCCGGCTGCTGGCCGAAACCACCGGGCTGCTGGCCGTAGGCCGCGGCCGGGTTGTCGGCCGCGCTCGGCGGCGGGGTGTACGGGATCGCCGGCGGCTGGGAGCCCGGGGGCACCAGCTGCGTCGAGTCCGCGACCGGGGCGCCACCGCCGCCGGCCGGGTTCACCGCCTGGGTCGCGTTCGCGTCCACCGGCGGCATCGCCTGGGTCGCGCCCGCCCCGCCGTCACCCGGCTGGGCCGGCTGGACGACCTGGGTGGGTTCCGGCGTCTCCCCGAACGGGGAACCGCCGTGGGGCTGCGCGGGCTGCACCACCTGGGTGGGCTCCGGGCTGCCGAACGGGTCGTCCTGCTGCGGCTGGGGGCCACTCGGCGGGCCCTGAGGCGGCTGGCCGCCACCCCACGGCTGGTTCGGTGGCTGCGGTGCACTCATGTGGGTCTTGAACCCCCTTGACGAGGACGCGAAAGTGTTCTACTGCGCCCACGCTATCGGATCACCCGGCAGGGCGCTCGCAACGCCTGCCGGGTCCACCGACGAAGACCTTCCCGGATCCGGTCAGCGACCGGCCAGGAAGCCCAGGAGGTCGTGCCGGGTGAGGACCCCGGCCGGCTTGCCGTCGACCAGCACGAGAGCGCCGTCGGCCCCCTCGAGCGCGGTCATCGCCGCGCCCACCTGCTCGCCGCCGCCGATCGTCGGCAGCGGCGGCGACATGTGCTGCTCGAGCCGGTGGGCCAGCTGCGCCTTGCCGGTGAACAGCGCGTCGAGCAGGTCACGCTCGTTGACCGCGCCGACGACCTCGGCGGCCATCACCGGCGGTTCGGCGCTGACCACGGGCATCTGGCTCACGCCGAATTCGGAGAGGATCGCGATGGCCTCGGCGACCGTCTCTTTCGGGTGCGAGTGCACCAGCGCCGGCAGGTGGCCGCTCTTCTTCGTGAGCACGTCGGCGACCGTCGCGCCGGAGGAATCGGGCGGCAGGAAGCCGTAGGAGGACATCCAGGTGTCGTTGAACACCTTCGTCAGGTAGCCGCGGCCGCCGTCGGGCAGCAGCACGACGACGACGTCGTCCTCGGTGAGCCGCTCGGCCAGCTTCAGCGCCGCGGCGACGGCCATCCCGCAGGAGCCGCCGACCAGCAGGCCCTCCTCGAGGGCGAGCCGGCGGGTGATCTGGAACGAGTCGGCGTCGGAGATCGGGATGATCTCGTCGGCGATGGTCCGGTCGTAGGTGCCCGGCCAGAAGTCCTCGCCGACGCCTTCGACCAGGTACGGGCGCCCGCTGCCGCCGGAGTAGACCGAGCCCTCCGGGTCGGCGCCGACCACCTGCACGCGGCCTTCGCTCACCTCCTTGAGGTAGCGACCGGTGCCGGAGATCGTGCCGCCGGTGCCGACGCCCGCGACGAAGTGCGTGATCTTGCCTTCGGTCTGCGTCCACAGCTCCGGGCCGGTGGAGAGGTAGTGGCTCTCGGGGTTCTGCGGGTTGGCGTACTGGTTGGGCTTCCAGGCGCCGTCGATCTCGCGGACCAGGCGGTCGGAGACGTTGTAGTAGGAGTCCGGGTGCTCGGGCGCGACCGCCGTCGGGCAGACCACGACCCGGGCGCCGTACGCCTTGAGCACGTTGCGCTTGTCCTCGCTGACCTTGTCCGGGCAGACGAACACGCACTGGTAGCCCTTGCGCTGGGCGACCATGGCCAGCCCGACGCCGGTGTTGCCGGACGTCGGCTCCACGATCGTGCCGCCCGGGCGCAGCTCGCCGGAGGCTTCGGCGGCCTCGATCATGCGCAGCGCGATGCGGTCCTTGACCGAGCCACCCGGGTTCAGGTACTCGACCTTGGCCAGCACGAGCGGCTTGAGCCCCTTGGTCAACGAGTTCAGCTTGACCAGCGGGGTGTTGCCCACGAGGTCTGCGATGTGCTCTGCGTACTCCACGACCGCCAGCCTAAACGGCCGACCGGCGGGGTTGTCCACTCGTGCGCGATCGGGCGGCCACCCGAGCCGCGCGGGCGCACCGGTACCGGCCGTGGGCCACCGCACCCTTCTCGGTCGGCTGGCGACCCGCGGGACGATCCTATCGGCTCGCCGGTTCGTCGTTTCTCGTCAATTGCAGCCGCTCGGAGCCTGCGGTTTTCGGCCCTTCTTGCCAGCCCGGTGGCCAGGTCCGGGGAAAGCCCGGCTCGGCCTCGGCGCCCGCGAGCCGGGCGGCCGAATTCGTGCCGAAGTCGACCGGACCTGCGAAAAGAGCGTCGGCGAAACTCTCGCGTTCGCCGCCGAAAACGGTTCCCCGGAAATCGACGCTGTCCCGGAAGTACGCCTTGGTGAAATCGGCCTTGGTGCGGAATTCGGTGCCGCGGAAGGTGGCCGAGCCGAGGAACTTCGCGTGATCGCAGGTGATCGACCGGATCACGCAGTGCGTGAGGGTCAGCTCGACGAGCTTCGCCCCGGAGAAGTCGAGGTCGGTGTCCGGCCAGAAGTCGCCGCTCGGCCGCTCCCCGCGGCCGGGACGCAGGTGCAGCATGAGGATGCGCTGCGCGGCCCTGCGCACCTGCCCCTCTTCTTCGTCCTTCTCGGGGTCGAAGGGCATCCGCAGGTAGGCGCAGAAGACGTTGACGATCGTCTGCCGGTGCTCCGGGTGCGCGGCGGCGAGCCGTTCGAGCGCGTACAGCCCGGCCAGCCGGACCGGCGCCTTGTCGCTGCCGAGCTGGTCGGCGGCCTTGCCGTACATCTCGGTGATCCGGCGTTCGGTCGCGTCGTGGTCCTTCTGCACCAGCTCCAGCTCGGCCGAGCGCTGCCGCCGGGCGGCGAGCAGCAGGGCGGCGGCGCCCCCGGTGCCGACGACGATGCTGGCCGCGGTCTTCAGCGCGTCGAGCCGGGCCGAATCCTCCGGGCGGCCGCCGCCCAGCAGGGTCAGCAGCGCGGCCGCGGCGACCCCGGCCACCACCAGCAGCCCGACGCCCCACAGCACGATCGTCCTGGTCCGCAGCACCCGTTCCGGCTCGTTCGCCACGCCGCCCGATCTTGCCAGGAGTGGCGCAGGTCGCGTTGGGCTTTGCCGCCGGGGCCGTACCCGGCAGTATGGTGAGCAACTGCTTAGCTCGCGATACGAGGATGTGTCACGTCATGCCTGAAGCCGTCATCGTCTCCACCGCACGCTCGCCCATCGGGCGGGCCAACAAGGGTTCGCTGGTCGGCATGCGGCCCGACGACCTGACCGTGCAGATGGTCCAGGCGGCCCTGGCCAAGGTGCCCCAGCTGGACCCGGCGGACATCGACGACCTGATGCTGGGCTGCGGCCTGCCGGGCGGCGAGTCCGGGTTCAACATGGGCCGCGCGGTCGCCGTCGAGCTGGGCTACGACCACCTGCCCGGCTGCACGATCACCCGGTACTGCTCCTCCAGCCTGCAGACCACCCGGATGGCGTTCCACGCGATCAAGGCCGGCGAAGGCGACGTGTTCATCTCGGCCGGCGTCGAGACCGTCTCGCGGTTCTCGAAGGGCAGCTCGGACTCCTGGCCCGACACGCACAACCCGCTGTTCGCCGACGCCGAGGCGCGCACCAAGACGACCGCCGAGTCCGGCACCGACACCTGGACCGACCCGCGCACCGAGGGCAACGTCCCCGACGTCTACATCGCGATGGGCCAGACCGCGGAGAACCTGGCGCGGCTGAAGGGCGTCACGCGCGAGGAGATGGACGAGTTCGGCGTCCGCTCGCAGAACCTGGCCGAGAAGGCCATCGCGGACGGCTTCTGGGCCAAGGACATCACCCCGGTCACGCTGCCGGACGGCACGGTCGTCTCGAAGGACGACGGCCCGCGCGCCGGCGTGACGCTGGACGGCGTCGCCGGCCTGAAGCCGGTGTTCCGCCCCGACGGCCGCGTCACGGCGGGCAACTGCTGCGCGCTCAACGACGGCGCGGCGGCGCTGGTCATCATGTCCGACACGAAGGCGCGTGAGCTGGGCCTGACGCCGCTGGCGCGGATCGTGTCCACCGGCGTCACCGGGCTGTCGCCGGAGATCATGGGCTACGGCCCGGTCGAGGCGTCCAAGCAGGCGCTTTCGCGCGCCGGGCTCTCGATCGGCGACATCGACCTGGTCGAGATCAACGAGGCGTTCGCGGCGCAGGTCATCCCGTCGTACCGGGACCTGGGCATCGACCTGGACCGGCTGAACGTCAACGGCGGCGCGATCGCGGTCGGTCACCCGTTCGGCATGACCGGCGCCCGGATCACCTCGACGCTGATCAACTCCCTGCAGCACCACGACAAGCAGTTCGGCCTCGAGACGATGTGCGTCGGCGGCGGCCAGGGCATGGCGCTGATCATCGAGCGCCTTTCCTGATTCCTCGGCGGAGGCCCCCACCCGGCGGGTGGGGGCCTCCGTCTGTCAGCAGACGCTGTCGGACGGCTCGGGGTTCGCCAGCCCGAACAGCGGGCGCAGCTTCAGGCCGAGCCACGTGCCGCCGAGGGCGAACACGCCCCACAGCCAGCCGTGCAGGCTGCCGGTGGAGATGCCGCCGAGGTACGCGCCGATGTTGCAGCCGCCCGCCATGCGCGCGCCGACGCCCATCAGGACGCCACCGAGGAGCGCCGCCACCGCCGTGCGCCACGGGATGGAACTGTGGATCTTCCACGCGCCCGCGGCCGCGGCGGCGACCGCCGCGCCGATCATGATGCCGATGTCGGTGAGGCTGGTCTTGTCCCGCCAGATCGGGCCGGCCAGCGACGCCGCGTTCGCCTTCTGGCGCCAGAACTCCCACGATTCCGGGTGCAGCCCGAACACCTGCAGGACCTTGGCGCCCCACAGGGCGAACGCGCTGGTGATGCCCCAGATCCCGCCGGAGACGAGGAACACGGCGGCGGCCAGCACGCCCAGCACGACCGCGCCGGCGAGCATCGGCCAGGAACCGCGGAAGACGCGGGCGAAGCCGCGCGCGGTCGGCACGACGTCCACCGGCGGCGGCGTCCGGCGGCGCTGCACCGCCCGGGTCACCAGGACGATCCCGGCGAGGACGGCGATGGTGATCGCCCACGAGCCGAACCAGCCGACGTGGTCGGCCAGCAGCACGCCCTTCAGTTCCGGCCAGCCGGACAGCACCGGGTACGCCCAGGTGTAGAGCACCGAGCCGAGGACGAACCCGCCGAGGGTGAGCACGATCGCGGACTGCCCGGAGCCGACGGCGAACAGCGTCCCGGACGCGCACGCGCCGCCCAGCTGCATGCCGATCGCGAAGAGCGTCGCGCCGACGAAGAGGGCGAGGCCGAGGGCGCCCGCCGTCGGCGCCGGCTTGCTGCCGAAGAGGCCGCTGCCGGTGCCCGCGATCAGCGCGATGAGCGTCGCGGCGGTGCCGAGCAGGACGGTGTGGGCCCGCAGCCCCTGCCCGTTGCCGACGGCGATCAGCTGCCGCCACGCCGAGGTGAAGCCGAACCGCGAGTGGAACAGCGCGAGCCCGAGGCCGAAGCCGAGCAACAGCAGGACGCCGGACTTGGCGCCCTGGCTCGCCCAGACGTACCAGGTGAGGCCGGCGGCAAGTACCCCGGCGACGGCCAGCGGGCCGGTCTTGACGGGGTCTTCCGGCCGCGGCACGGGCGCGGCGCAGGACGTGGGGAAGTCGAGGACCTTCTTGTCACCGATCGGGGATTCGGTCGTCGCCACCGGTACTCCAGGCTCGGGCGGGCAGGACGACCAAAAGCTAGATCGGGTGACGGGTCCGTCGCAGCCCGTCGCACACTGTGGGACGAACGGAGCAATCCGGATGCCCCCGAATGCTGCTGGCTCGTGTGGTGACCGACGCATCGGACAGGGCGCCGCCGCCACCACGCCGCGGGCGACGGAGCGCCGCCCATGGGATCGGGTCGAAAGCCGCCACCCGGCGCCGAGGCCGCGGCTGGGGGCTGGGCTGGGCTGGGCTGGGCTGGGCTGGGCTGGGCTGGGGATAAGGCTTCGGGGCCCCTGGCGGGCGGCCCCACCCACCGCGACCTGCCGCCGTCCGGCGACGCCCCGCCGCCATCCCGCGGGCGTCGGAACACCCGCACAGCCCCCGCACGCGGCGAAGGCCCCCTCACCACATGGTGAGGGGGCCTTCGTGAGACCACAGCTATTCGTTCGTCTTCACGCACATCGTCGTCGCCGGCTCCGGGTACACCGCCACGCGCGTTGCGTCGGTTCCTTCGCAGACGCTCTTGTCCGCCTGGCCCGTCACGACCTTCACCAGCTCGCCGTCCTTCGACGGGTCGGTGCACGGGACCTTCACGTAACCCTTGGTCTGGGACGTGAAGTTCGCCAGGCAGTCGCCCTGCTTCGCGTTGATCATCAGGCACAGCTTGTAGGAGCTGCGGCCGGTGACCGAGTAGGTGTCGTAGCCGGCGCCGGAGGAGCCGCCGGGGCAGGCCTCGGAAGCGGTCTCCAGCTTCTTGGCGATCTTGACGTTCGCCTTCGGGTCGTTGCAGTCGGCCTTCACCGGGTCGTCGCCGCCCTGGGTGAACTCGGTGATGGTGAGGCAGTCACCGGCGTTCGAGGTGGCCGGCGACTTCATGAAGGAGATGATCCCGACGGCGATGATCGCGAGCACCACGAGCGCACCGATGCCGCCCAGGATCAGCTTGGCCTTCGAGCGCTTCGGCGGGGCCGGCGGCGCGGGCGGGAAACCGGGCTGGCCGGGCGGGAAACCCGGCTGACCGGGCGCGAACCCCTGCTGGCCGGGCGGGAACTGCCCCGGGGGCGGACCGTACTGCCCCGGCTGGCCGTACTGCCCCGGCTGACCCTGCGGCTGCTGCGGCTGGCCGCCCGGCGGCGGACCGTAGGGATCGGGCTGACCCACCGGCTGCTGGCCCCCGGGGGCCGGAGGGGGAACGCTCACTGTGAACCTCACACATGTGAAATGAGAACCGACCGGCTCATCAAACACGCAGGGTGAGCGCCGTCCGCAGCGGGGTCCACAAATGCACGAATTACCCACAGAAAAGGCGCCCCGCCGGTTACGGAGCGCCTTCACTGCGGGACTGTCAGCCAGGTCAATCGCGGAAGTACGAGAGCAGCCGCAGGATCTCCAGGTACAGCCAAACCAGCGTCGTCATCAGGCCGAACGCCGTGTACCACGCCCACTTCGACGGCATGCCCTCGCGGATCATCCGGTCGGCCTGGTCGAAGTCGAGCAGGAAGCTGAACGCCGCGATGCCGATGCACAGGATGCTGAACGCGATGGCGAGCGGGCTGCCGTCGCGCAGCGGGTTGAACCCGAAGGCCAGCGAGCTGATCAGGTTGAACAGCATCAGGACCGCGACACCGACGACGGCGCCGACGATCCACTTGGTCAGCTTGGGCGTGACCTTGACCGCGCCCGTCTTGTAGACCACCAGCATGCCGATGAAGACACCCACGGTGCCGACGATCGCCTGCAGCGCGATGCCCGGGTAGATCACCTCGAACACGCCGCTCAGCGCACCGAGGAAGAGACCTTCGGCCGCCGAGTACGTCAGCGTCAGCGCGCCGCTGGGCTTCTGGCGGAAGATGATGACCAGCGAGACGACGAGGCCGACGACCAGGCCGGCGAGCATCACGCCGATGAGCGCACCGGACAGCCGGCCGGTGTCGGCCAGCTGGACCTGCGCCCAGATCGCCGTGATCACCCCGAACAGCAGCGCGGTACCGAGGGACAGACCCGTCTTGACGACGACGTCGTCGACGGTCATCGGGCGGTCGCCCTCACCGGAGGCCGTCCGGCCGGGGCCGTACCCGGGCACGCCGCCCTGGGGTTGGTTGAAGCCCACCGGGGGCCCGTACTGCCCGTAAGTCTGGGTTCCGCCGCTGGGCAGGTTGCGGAACGCCGGGTTGCTACTGGAACGCACCTGATCCTCCTGGATCTGCTGCTTCGTGGATCATCGCTGCATCGGGTTCAACGACCGCCGGGGACGAGCGGTTCCCGTCGAGTAAAGAACACTTTACTCGACGGCCGCCCACCGGCCGTGGACGACACGGTAAGCGACGGCCGCCACGACCGTTCGGCGACAGCCACCCGAAGAGCGGTACACAGTTTCGCTCCTTGACGCAACGCTCACTTCGCGTGCTCGGACGTTCACCGAACGCGCGTCGGGGACTTGATCAGTCGTGTGACCTGCACAGACGCGGGGCCATGCCGCGCGTCGAACGAAGGAGCATTGACACATGGGGTGGTCAGCACGCCCACGCGCGGGTGTTCGCGCGCTCATCGGTCTCGTCGCCGCGGCCCTGCTCGGCACGCTTTCCGTGACGGTCGGCGCGTCCCCGGCCGCCGCCGCCAGCCAGGAAGGCATCGGCCACCGGGTCGGCGGCCAGCAGGGTTCGGACCACCAGGTCTGGCTGGGGTCGTACGTCGTCGGCGGCCGGCAGGTGTTCTGCGTCAGCTTCCTGCTCCGGGCGCCGGACACCGACGAGCAGTACAAGCCCGGCGACGAACTGCTCACGAAGTGGGGCACGAAGCTGCCCGCCGAGGCCGCCGCGAACATCTCCTACCTGCTGCTGCGCTACGGCGACACCAAGGCCGCGGACGAGGCGACCGCGCTCGCGCACCTGCTGCACTCCTGGACCGCGGCGCCGCGCACCCCGGCCGACCTCGACCCGAGCCTGCCCGCGGACAAGATCGCCTACGACGCGCCAGGGCACCTCAAGTTCCTGCGCGACAACTTCCCGGCCGCGGCCGACGCCGTCGACCGGCTGAAGACGGACGCCGAAACCAACCGCGGGCCGTGGACCGCGTCGCTGACCACGCCGAAGGGCGACCAGCACCCCGGCGAGGCCGCCGAGTGGACGGTCACCGTGCAGAACGCCGGCGACAAGGGCGTCCCGGACGTCCCGGTGAAGCTGACGGCGACCGACGCCACCCTCGACGACGGGAAGGCGGACACCGCCTCCGGGAACTCGAGCCCGCAGGCCGCGGCGAAGGAAGTCACGCTCAAGACGGGCGCGGACGGCACCGTGCACGTGAAGCTGACCCCGGCCGGGGACCGGCCGAAGCTGGTGGCCGCGCTCTCCGCACCGGCCGACCGGCCGTACGTGCGGGTGCCGGTCGACACCAAGGTGCAGCGCGTGGTTTCCACCGGCGGCGAGAAGGAACTGACCGCCCAGGGCGTGGTCGAGGTGGCCAAGCCCGGCACCGTCCAGGTGACCAAGACGGACGCGAACACCGGCAAGGGCGTCGGCGGCGCCGTCCTGCGGATCACCGGCAAGGACCGGACGTCGGCCGCGCTCGGCCAGGACGGCAAGCCGCTCACCGGGGCCGACGGCAAACCCGTCGTCGTCACCACCGACGGCAAGACCGGCGGCGTGACGGTGGAGAACCTGCGCGCGCCGCAGGAAATCTGCGTCGTCGAGGCGAGCCCGCCGCCGGGCTACACGAACGCCTACGACCCGCAGAACCCGCCGTCGGCGTGCGGCACGCTGAAGCCGGGCGAGACCCTCGCGCTGACGGTGGCGAACAAACCGAACGAGGTCCCGCGCGCGATCCCGGCCGGCGACCAGCCGGTGGCGCTGGCCCGAGGAGCCGTCGAGACGCACTATTCCGCGCTGGGCCTGGCCGGACTCGGCCTGCTGGTGCTGCTGGCGGCCGGGCTGGCCGGTGCCGCCGCGCGGCGGGCGTCCCGGCGGTAACGGCGTGGCGCACCACGGCTGGCAGGGCGAAGACTGGTTCGCCGAGGAATGGCACCGGGGCACCGGCTGGGCGGCCGTCGACGACGAGCTGCCCGACGGCGACCCGGAGCCGCCCCCGCCGAAGCGCGGCCGGGGCCGGCTGCTCGCCGGCTTCGCGCTCGGCGCGGCGACGGTGCTCGCGGTGGAGTTCGGCTCCTCCGTGGTCACCGCGCCACCCGTGGCCGTCGTGGCCGGCACGGCACTGCCCGCCGCGGGCGCGGCCGCTGCCGCGGCTCCGGCGCCGTCCTCATCCCCGGCGGCGACGACATCCGCGGCTCCGGCCGCGCCGGCCGCACAGACGTCTTCCTCGGCGGCGCCACCGCCGTCCCCACCGCCGACCCGGCAGCAGCGGCCCGGCACCGTCCGGCTGCCCGCCGGCGGGACGGCGACGCTGGTGCGCATGGACCTCGGCCCCGGCGGCGAGCTGCCGATCCCCGCGGACCTCGGGCAGGCGACGTGGTGGGGCGCGTCCCTCGACGCGGCGAGCGGGGCGAGCGTGTTCGCCGGCCACGTGAACTGGCGGGGCGCGACCGGGCCGTTCGCCGAGCTGTGGTCGGCCAGGATCGGCGCCGAGGTGACCATTGTGGACAGTTCGGGCAAGACGTGGCGGTACCGGATCTCGCAGCTGGTCACGGTGCACAAGAGCGACCTGCCGGCGCGCGCGGACTACCTGTTCGGCCCGTCCGGCCCGCACCGCGTGGTCCTGGTGACGTGCGGCGGCCGGTGGGTCGGCGGCTCGGACGGCTACGAGGAGAACCGCGTCGTCATCGCGGACCCCGCATAAGTTACCCGTGGGTAACATCACGTTTCGACACGGTGGTCGCGGGCGACGCCATGCAGCACAATGCCCAGGGTCAGGGCTGTGGCGGCGAGAGGTGTGAGTCAGATGGCGACGTTCTTGGTGACCGGGGCGACCGGACTGATCGGCCGTCACTTCACCCGGCTGCTGCTCTCCCGCCCCGACGACGACCGCGTCGCCCTCGTGGTGCGCGCGTCCTCGCGGGCCAGGCTGGCCGCGCTCGTCGACCAGTGGCCGCACTCCGACCGCGTCACGCTCGTCACCGGCGACCTCGGCGAGCCGCTGCTCGGCGTGTCCGAAGCGGACCGGGAGCAGCTGCGCGGCAGTGTCGACCACATCGTCCACCTCGCCGCGCTCTACGACCTCACCGCCGACGACGAAGCCAGCGTCAAGGCCAATGTGGACGGGACGCGGGCCGTCGTCGACCTCGCCGCGGACCTGCGCGCGGGCTGCCTGCACCACGTGTCGTCGGTGGCCGTCGCGGGCGACCACGAAGGCGTGTTCACCGAGGAGATGTTCGACGCCGGGCAGCGGCTGGTCACGCCGTACCACCGGACCAAGTTCGAAGCCGAGAAGATCGTCCGCGAGCAGGACCGGGTGCCGTGGCGGGTGTACCGGCCCGCCGTCGTCGTCGGGCACTCCGAGACCGGCGAAATGGACAAGATCGACGGCCCGTACTACCTCTTCCCGGCGATCAACCGGCTCGCCGGGCTGCCCGACGTGCTGCCGGTCGTCGGCCCGGACCTGGGCGACACCAACATCGTGCCGGTCGACTACGTCGCCAAGGCGCTGCTGGAGCTGGTGGTCAAGCCGGGGCTCGACGGCCGCGCCTTCCACCTGGTCAACCCCGAGCCGCAGCCGGTCGTGTCGGTGTACAACGCCTTCGCGCGGGCCGCGGGGGCGCCGACGATCACCGTCCAGCTGGGCGAGGGCATCTCGAAGCGGATCGTCGGGCTGGTCAAGCTGACCGAGCACATCCCCGGTGTCACCATCGCGCGCGACGCCGTCCTCGAGCGGTTCGGCATCCCGCCGGTGCTGCTGGACACGATGGCGTTCCCGTCGGTGTTCTCCTCGGCCGAGACGCGCAAGGCGCTGGCCGGCACCGTGGAAGTCCCGCGACTGGAGGAGTACGCGCCGACGCTGTGGCGCTACTGGCGCGAGCACCTCGACCCCTTCCGCGCGCGCAAGCACGGCCCGCGCGGTGAGCTGGACGGCCGCCGCGTGATCATCACCGGCGCGTCCTCGGGCATCGGGCGGGCGACGGCGCTGAAGGTCGCCGCCGCGGGCGGTGTCCCGCTGCTCGTCGCGCGCCGCCAGCACGAGCTGGAAGAGGTCCGCGACGAGATCGTCGCCGCCGGCGGCACGGCGTCGGTGTACCCGGCCGACCTGACCGACGAGGACTCGCTGCGCAAGGCCGTCGACGCGATGCTGGCCGAGCACGGCCGGATCGACATGCTGGTGAACAACGCCGGCCGGTCGATCCGCCGGTCGATCAAGCTGTCCTACGACCGGATGCACGACTACGAGCGCGCGATGGCGATCAACTACTTCGGCGCGGTCCGGCTGATCCTCGCGGTGCTGCCGCACATGTCGGAGCGCAAGTTCGGGCACATCGTGAACGTGTCGTCGATCGGCGTCCAGGGCATCGCCCCGCGCTTCTCCGCGTACGCGGCTTCGAAGGCGGCGCTGGACTACTTCTCGCGCATCGCGGCGACCGAGACGCACGGCGACGGCATCACGTTCACCACCATTCACATGCCGCTGGTGCGCACCCCGATGATCCGCCCGACGAAGATCTACGACGCGTTCCCGACGAAGTCGCCGGAGCAGGCCGCGGACATGGTGATGAAGGCGCTCGTCGAGCGGCCGAAGCACATCGGCACCCCGGCCGGGCAGGCGATCGGACTGGCCTACACGCTCACGCCGGGCCTCACCGACGCGATCGCGTACCAGGGTTTCCGGATCTTCCCGGATTCGGCCGCGGCGGGCGGTTCGGGCGAGCTCAAGATCGGACGTGGCGAGAAACACCTCTCGCGCGCGGCGATGGCGCTGGCCCGGCTTTCCCGCGGGTTCCACTGGTGACTCCGTCCCGCTGGTCAGCGCGGATGCCGGTTTTCAAGCTCACTCTGCGTTCCCCGGGTGAGGCCATTCCGGCGACAGCGCGACACGTGTCAGTGATTCGTTAAGCCGGACGGCGGAGGCGGCGGGTGCCCGGGTACGGTCGGGCGCATGGTTTCTGAGCGCGACCCCGCCGCAACCGCCCTCAACGGCCTCCTCCCCCTCCGTCGTGAGTACACCCAGGCCTGGCACGGTTTCGACCGCAACGAGGTCCGGCAGTACCTCGACCACGTCGAAGCCCAGCTGCGCCGCGTGCTCAGCGAACGCGACGCCGCCGCGGCCCAGGCCGCGGCCGCGGCCCGAGAGGTCGAGTCCGTCCGGCAGCAGGTCGCGGCGCTCGAGGCACGCGTCGAGGAGCTGAAGAAGCCGCCGGAGCGGCTGGAGGACCTCGACGAGCGGATGCAGCGCACGGTGACGCTCGCGCAGGCCCGCGCGGACGAGATCATCAAGCGCGCCGAGGTGGCCGCGGAGAAGACGTGGGCGTCCTCGACGGAGGCGTCGACGAAGCTGCGCGAGCGGTACACGAAGCTGGTCGCGGAGCTGGACAAGCAGGCCGACCTGCTGCACTCCGAGCACGAGGCCGCGCTGGCGGAGACGCGCGCCGAAGTCCAGCGGCTGACGATCGAGGCGGCCCAGCGGCGCGAGCTGCTGGACAACGAGGCCGAGCGGAAGCGCCGGAAGCTGGAGCGCGAGTTCGAGGCGGCCCAGGCGGCCGAGAAGGCGGCGCTGGAGAAGCACATCGCGGACCAGCGCACGGCGAGCAAGAACCAGGCGGAGCGCCGGATCGCGGAGGCGACGGCCGAGGCGAAGCGGCGCCTGGACGAGGCCACGGCGGAGGCCAAGCGCCGGCTCGACGAGGCAACCACCCAGGCAGCCCAGCGCACGACGGCGGCCAACCGCAAGGTCGAGCGCCTGGCGGAGATCCGCGAGCAGGCCCGCAAGAGCCTGGCGATGGCGGAGGACATCCTCAACCGCAGCGAGACGCAGCTGGCGGCACTGCCGGAGGAGGCGGTGATCCCCCAGGCCTCGAGGCTGGTCGGCGGAGATGCGGACTCGGCGACAACCCCGGCGGCACCGGTCGTACCGGTGGTGCAGCCGACGCTCCCGAAGGCGGCGGTGCAGCCCGCGGGAGCGGCGGCGGCGCAGCCGGCGGGAGCGGCGCAGGCCGCAGGAGCGGCGGCGCAGCCGGCGGGAGCGGCGCAGGCCGCAGGAGCGGCGGCGCAGCCGGCGGGAGCGGCGCAGGCCGCAGGAGCGGCGGCGCAGCCGGCGGGCGCGGCGCAGGCCGCAGGAGCGGCGGGTGCGGCGGCGCAGCCGGTGGGCGCGGCGCAGGCCGCAGGAGCGGCGCAGGCTGCGGGAGCGGCGCAGGCCGCAGGAGCGGCGGGTGCGGCGGCGCAGGCCGCTGCGGCGGGGCAACCCGCAGGGGCGCAGCCGGCGGCAGTGCAGCCTGCGGGAGCGGCGGCGCAGGTCGCTGCGGCGGCGCAGCCGGGGCAGCCCGCAGGAGCGCAGCCTGCGGGAGCGGCGCAGGCCGCGGGGGCGACTGTGGAACCGAAGGCGACGCCTCAGGCCGTGGCGGCGAAGCCCGCGGCAGCTCCGAAGCCCGCGCCGCAGGCGGCGAAGCCCGCTCCGGCTCCCAAGCCGGCGCCGCAGGCGAAGCCGGCGAACTCGAACGGCCCGGCGACCAAGCCGGCGAACGGCAACGGCGCGAAGCCGCTGTCGCCGACGGGGAGCAAGCCGAGCTCCTGAGCTCTGCGGCTCCAGGGCCAAGCTCACCCGGCCGGAATCGCTGGCCGGCAAGGAACATCCGGTGAAGGCCGCGTTGCGGGACTACGAGTCCCCGACGCGGCCTTCACCGCGTTCCGGGCCTGAGCAGCCCCCGTTTCCCACGCTACCGGCAGGCACCGACAGTTCCGGATTCGTCGGCGCCGGCACAAGCGCCCCAAGGCCGCCTTGGTTGCGTCAGACGCACCCATGGCGGCCTTGGGTGCTCCTCCCATGCCCCACCGCCACCCTCACCGAAGGCCACATCGGGGTGCGTTCAGTTGCGGGCCGTACGGGGCCAGGGATTCGCCGCCTCCAGCTGGGCCGCCAAACCCAGGAGCAGGGACTCGCCGCCCGGGCGGGCCACCAGCTGGACCGACGTGGGCAAACCCGACACCACCGACCGGCCCGCCGGGACCGTGATCGCCGGATAACCCGCGAAGTTCCACTGGCCCGTGAAGCCCGCCAGGCGCGTCGACGGCAGGACGTTCGCCAGCCAGCCCTTTTCGTGCCAGCGGCCCACCTTCACCGGCCAGTGCGACAACGTCGGCGTCAGCAGCACTTCGTGCGTCGCGAAGAACTCCTCCGCGCGGGCGATCCACCGGTCGCGCGGGCGCGGGTGGAGCAGGCCCGCGCGCTCGGCCAGGCGGCCCGCGCGGATGTGGGCTCGCGTCCGGCGCTGCAGCCGCGAGATGTCGAAGTCGCGGGCCTGGACCGCCGGGCCAGCCAGCCAGCGGGCCGTCATGCCCAGGACCATCGTCGCCGGGTACCGCGGGGCCGCCGGGGCGATCGCGTGCCCGGCCGCCGCCAGGTGGCCCGCCGCCGTCGAGACCGCCGCCACCAGCTCCTTCGGGACCGGCGTGTGCAGCACCGGCACCGTCGTCGACATCCCGATCCGGACCGCGGACGGCGACGGGACCGAAGCCAACGCAGGCGCATCGGCCAGCACCGACAGCAGCAACGCCGTGTCCGCGACCGTCGTGGCCAGCGGCCCGTGCACCGACATGCCGAACCAGCCGCCCTCGGCCAGCAGGTCCGCGCCCGGCTTCAAGCCCACCAGGCCGCACATCGCCGCCGGGAGGCGCACCGAACCCATGCCGTCCGAACCGTGGGCCAGCGGGACCAGCCCCGCCGCCACCGCCGCCGCGCTGCCGCCGGATGATCCGCCCGCGGCGTACGTCGGGTCCCACGGGTTGCGGGCGATGCCGTCGGGGGTGTCGCTCATCGGCCAGATGCACAGCTCCGGCACCCGCGTCAGCCCGACGATCACCGCACCCGCGGCCCGCAGCCGCGCCGCGATCACGCCGTCCGCGCCGGCCGGCGCGGACGATCCCGCCTGCGAACCGTGCGACGCGTACTCGCCGGTCAGCTCCGTGACGTCCTTGACGGCGACGGGCACCCCGGCCAGCGGCAGCGACGCGAGATCCGGCCGCGCGGCGACCTCGGCGGCTTCCTTCCGCGCCTCCTCGGCGCGCACCCGGCGGAACGCGCCGACGACGCCGTCCGCCGCGGCGATCCGGTCGAGGGCCTCCTCGGTGACCCGCACCGGATCGAGGTTCCCGGCCCGGACCGAGGCCGCGATCTCCACTGCCGTGAGCGCCATGACCGGACCCTAGCCCACGAAAAGGTGACAGCGGCAGAGAAAACGTCTCAGATTGCGCCGGCTCGCAGCGCGTAGGCGACGGCGTGGGCACGATTGTTCAGGCCGCAGCGCGTCATCAGGCCGTACAGCACGTTCTTCACGGTCCGCTCGGAGTAGCACAGCTTCGCCGCGATCTCCTCGGTCCCGAAGCCCTCGGCGACCAGCCGCAGCACGTCGCACTCACGCGCCGCGAGCCCGGAAAGCGTCAGCCCGTTCGGCTCGAGGACGTCCTTGCGCATCCGCTGCACCTGCGCGAGCAGCGCGCCCTGCAGCCGCGGCGGCAGGTTCGCCGTGCCGTCGCCCGCGGCGAGGACCGCCGTCACCAGCTCCGCGCCGCCCGTCTCGCGGCGCGGCAGGATCGCCACCACCCCGCACTCCAGCGCCGCCATCAGGTCGCTCTCGCGGAAGTGCTCGACGACCAGCACGACGTGGGACGCCTTGGCCGCCCGGATCTGGCCCAGGACGGTCTCGGTGACGTGGTCCTCCATCACCAGCAGCACGTCCGGCACGAGGTCGGTCAGCCGGACGTCGGGATGGTTGTCCAGCAGGCTCACCGCGCCGGCGTGCGTGATCGGGTCCGAGGCGAGGACGCTCACTTCGACGGGCTTCATGCGCGCAGTGTGGCCGACGTGTCTTCACGCCTTCCCTATTCCTTCTTCACGCCCGTGAAGAAAGCTCCCCGAACGCCGCCCGCGCCCGCTCCAGGCACCCCGGCATCCGCCCGGCCGCGCGGGCCCAGTCGCGCTGGGCGCGCCGGTACTCCTCCCGGGCCTCCGGCGGCCAGCCGGCCAGCTCCGGCTCGACCCGGGCCTCCAGGTCGGCCAGCAGTTCGCCGAGGTCTCCGGTGATGGCGGCCATCCGGTCCAGCACCAGATCGGCGAAGCCGAAATCGAGCCGCGTCACGGCAGGCGCGGCCGCGGCATCGGGCCGCCGGTCGCCTCCAGCAGCTCCGCCAGCCGCGACAGGATGACGTCGTACTCCTGCTCCCAGTCGCGCATCGCCTGGCCGAACCGCACCGACGCCTCACCGCGCCACGACGCCTGCGTCATCGCCATCTCGCTGTTGACGGCACGCAGGTGGGACCGGGCCGTATCGAGCGCGGACGCGAGGCAGGCGGCGGCCCGCTGCATGTCTTCGGTCGGCATCCGCGGCTCCTCTCGGGCTCCCCGAGGGTGGCGCAGGCCGCGGCGGCGCGGAACCCCGCACGCGCGCGCGTTGCCCGAATGTCCGCCATCCTTGCCTGCCGGTTCACGGTGTCCGCGTATGCTCACGGCAGGCATCCGGCGCGTGACGATTCGTCGCGCACGAAGGGAGACCGATGTCGGCCGCGGACAGCTCCGCACTGCCTCCCTCCGGGGCCGGGGCGCAGCCCCCGGCCGGGGGGCAAGCCCCCCTGGACCCCCCGACAGCAGCATTGCGACTCCAGCTGTTGGGACCCTTGAAGGCCTGGCAGGGCGACACGGAGCTGGACCTCGGCTCCGCGCACCGGCGGACCGTCCTCGCCGCACTGGCGATGCACCCGAACCGCACGGTTTCGCGCGAGGAGCTGATCGACGCCGTCTGGGGCGACGCGCCGCCGCAGAGCGCGCAGGGCTCGATCTACACCTACGTCTCCGGGCTGCGGCGCGCGCTGGAACCCGGCCGCGCCAAGGGCGAGGGTCCGCAGTTGCTCGCGTCGATCGGTTCCGGCTACTCGCTGCGCCTCGACGCCGAAGCGATCGACGTCCACCGGTTCGAAACCCTGCGCGAGCAGGCACAGCGCCGGCAGGCCGCAGGCGACCTCCGCGGGGCCCGCGAGACCTTCGACGAAGCGCTGGCGCTCTGGCAGGGCGTTCCGCTGTCCGGCCTGCCCGGGCCGTTCGCCGCCGCCCAGCGCGCCCGGCTGACCGAGGTGCGGCTCGCGACCGTCGAGCGGCGCGCCGAGGTCGTGCTGGAGGCGGGCGGGCACACCGAACTCGTCGCCGAGCTGACCGCGCTGACCCGCGAACACCCGTTCCGCGAGACGGTGCACGGACTGCTCATGCGGGCCCTGGTCCGGGCCGGGCGGCGGACCGAGGCGATCGCGGTCTACGCCGACATCCGCGACCGGCTCGTCGAGGCGTCGGGCACCGAACCCGGACCCGCCCTGCGCCGGCTGCACGACGAGCTGCGGGAAGGACCCGCCGCGGCGCCGGAACCGAACCCGGCGCCGGTCCGGCGGCCGGCGCGGCTGCCGGCCGCGGCGCTGCCCGAGCGGGCGGACACCTTCGTCGGCCGGGAAGCCGAACTCGACCGCCTGCACGAGGCCGTCGTCGGCCTCGGTGCCGGCGAGGGCCGGTCGGTGTGGCTGGAGGGCGAGCCGGGCAGCGGCCGGAGCGCGCTGCTCGCCGAGCTGCTCACCGCGGCGCGGGACTTCGACCCCGCCTTCGCCGCCGCGGACGCGCTGGACCAGCGGTTCGCTCTGCGGCCGTTGCTCGACGCACTGGGCGTGCACCCGCGCGCCACCGACCCGCGCCGAGCCGCCCTGGCCGCGCGGCTCGCCGGACAGTCCGGCGAAGACCCCGTCGACGACGTGCTCGGGCTCGTCCGCGAGCTGTGCGCGGAAGCCCCGCTCGTCCTCGTCGTCGACGACCTGCAGTGGGCCGACGACGCCACGCTGCACGTCTGGCGCTACCTGAGCCGGGAGACACGGCAGCTGCCGCTGCTGCTCGTCGGCGCGTGCCGTCCGGTGCCGCGACCGGCGGCGCTCGACGACCTGCGGGCTGAACTTGACAACGATGACATCACCGTCCTGACCCTGCCGCCGCTGGCCGAGGAAGCCACCCGGGAGCTGGCGACCGAGCTGGCGGGCGCGCCGCCCGGGCCGGGGCTGCAGTTGCTGGTTTCCTACGCGGCCGGGAACCCCCGCTACGTCCGGGAAATCGTCGGGACGCTGCTCGCGCAGTCGATGATCGTGCTCGACGGCGTCCACGCGCACCTCGACGGCAATGCGTGCCAGACCATCCCGCCGCCGCTGGGCTCGCGGATCACCCTCTACCTGAGCTTCCTCTCCAGCGGGACCCGCGACACGCTGCGCTGGGCGGCGCTGCTGGGCCACGAGTTCTCGCTGTCGGACATCGCCGTCGCGACCGAACGGCCGCCGACGGCGCTGGTCGGGGCGGTCGACGAGGCGATCACGTCCGGGGTGCTCGTCGAATCGGGCGACCGGCTGGCGTTCCGGCACCCGCTGGTGCGCCGGGTGCTGTACGAAAAGACGCCCGCCGCGATGCGGGTCGCGCTGCACCGGCAGCTGGCCGAGGCCTTCGCCGCCGCGGGCGCGCCCGCCGAACGCGTCGCCGGGCAGCTCGCCGCCGCGCCCGCGCAGGTCGACCCGTGGGTCACGGCGTGGCTGCTGGAGCACATCGGCACGGTGGCCACCGAGACGCCGCGGGTCGCCGTCGACCTGCTGCGCCACGCCGTCACGCAGGGCACGCTGCCGCCGGACGCGCGCGAGACGCTGACCGCGACCCTGGCCCGGCTGCTGTTCTGGCTCGGCCGGGAGCCGGAAGCCGAGGCGCGCTCGGTGGTGGCGCGGACGTCCGACAGCAGGCGCGCGGCCGAAATGCGCTGGATCCTGGCCTACGTCTACTACCGCCGCGGCGACTTCTCCGAGGCGACGGCCGAGCTCAAGCGGACGCTCGACGACGCCGACGTCCCGGAGATGTGGCGCGGGCGCCACGAGGCACTGCTGGGCACGCTGGCGAAGCTCGGCGACGAGACGGCGCTGGCCCCGGCCGGGCTGCACCCGCTGGACGACGCGGCGCTGGCTGTGCCGAACCTCGACAGCCTCGAGGACGCCGCCGAGCCGCTCGACGCCGCCCGGCGGATCGCCGCGACCCGCGCGGTGCCGGGCGAGATGCACCTGGCCGGCGCGGTGCACTACTACTGGCTGGGCCGCTGGCCCGAGGCGCTGGCCGAGCTGGACGCGGTCATCCGCGACGGCGCGGAGACGGCGTCCTACGTGCTGCGCAGCCCGGGCTCGGCGCTGCTGGTCCACGGCGTCGGCGCGCTGATCGCCGGGCACCGCGGCGATCCGGGCCAGGCCAGGACGCACCTGGACGCGGCGGACCGCCGGCAGTGGCCGCCCGGGCTGGAGCCGGACGGCGGCGACTTCCTGCTCGCGGCGCGCGCGTTGCTGGCCGAGCAGGAGGGCAGGCCGGAGGCGGCGCTGGCGGCGCTGTCGCCCCTGCTGGAGGACGACCACCCACCGGCGGCCCGCCACCAGTGGCTCCCCGACCTGGTGAGGCTGGCGTTGTTCCTCGGCGACCGGCAGCGGGCGGAGGAGGCGGTGCGCCTGCTCGAGCCGGAGGGCGAGATCCCCCCGGCCCACGCGGCGGCGGCCGCGCACTGCCGCGGCCTGGCGACGGGCGACCCGGCCCCGGTCCTGACGGCGGCGGGGCACTACCGGGCGGCCGGCCGGGTGCTGAAGGAGGCGAAGGCCACGGAGGACGCGGCGATCCTGCTGGCGGTGTCGGGCGAGTTGGCCCAGGCACGCACGGCGTTCCGGGCGGCCCTGACGGCGTACACGGGAATGGGCGCGACGTGGGACGTCCGGCGCGCGGAGGCCCGGATGCAGCCGTTCGGCATCCGGCGGGCCCATCCGGCGCGGTCGCGGGCCACTGCGGGGGGATAACGGGACGCGGGCTTCGCACGCTCGGCTGGGCGGCGGCTTCGAGCGGTTTCGGACCGGGCGGGTTGCTGGGGCGGACAGGGCGGGCGCTGGCCGGGCCTGGCGGTCTTCGGACCGGGCGCGGTGGTGGGGCAGGCAGCGCGGGTGCTGGCCAGGCTTGGCGGTTTGGGACCGGGCGGGGTGCTGGGCTTCGCCTCGGCCGCTCCATCCGGGTGGTCAGCTACGGCTGCGCCATAGCCAGGCCAGCTCGCTCTGCCTTACCCGCGCCACGCTGCCGCCGGGACACCCCCGCGGCTCCTCGGCCCGCGCCGCTCGGGCGCAACGCCTCGCCCCCTGCCCGCTCCACCCCGCCGCCCCTCGGCCCGCGCCGCCCGCCGCAACCCCCTCCACCCCGCACCCGCCGAAGGTCGGGAGTTGCGGTTGAACGCGCAACCTTGCCCGGGGCTGTCACGTCGGTAAGGTCACCGGAGTAGCCGGTAGCGAATGTCCCTGGGGGATGGGGTCTGGGCGGATGTCCCAGAGGGGACGGCAACGACATGCCAGCGGATGCGGACACCGGCCTGCGGGTGGGTGTGCTCGGCCCGCTGCGGGCCTGGCGCGGGGCGGCCGAGATCGGCCTCGGTCCCGCTCGTCAGCGTGCCCTCTTCGCGGTGCTCGCCGTCAATGCCGGGCGGCCCGTTCCGCGGGCCGAACTGATCGCCGGCGTCTGGGGCGACTCCGCGCCGGCCAGTGTCGAAGGCAGCGTGCACACCTACGTCTCCGGGTTGCGGCGGGCGCTCGAACCGGACCGGTCGCGGTGGTCGGCCGCCAGTGTCCTCGTGTCGGACCCCGCCGGGTACTCGCTGATCCTCGGCGAAGACGCGCTCGACGCCGCCCTGTTCGAACGGCACCGCGAACGCGCGCAGCGGCTGCTCGACCGGGGCGATCCGCGGGCCGCCGTCACCGAGCTCGACGACGCTCTCGCCCTCTGGCAGGGCGAGGCCCTCTCCGGGGTGCCCGGCGGGTTCGCCGAGCGTCACCGCGAACACCTCGCCGAGCTGCGGCTGGACACCCTCGAACGGCGGGCGCAAGCCGTGCTCGCCCTCGGCGGGCACCTCGATCTCGCGCCGGAGCTGGCCGTGCTCGCCGGCGAACACCCGCTGCGCGAGTCGCTGCGGGAGTCGCTCATGCTCGCCCTCTACCGCAGCGGACGGCCCGCCGACGCCCTCGACGTCTTCCGCGACGCCCGCGCCACCCTCGTCGCCGAACTCGGCGTCGAACCCGGCCCGGGGCTGCAGCGGCTCCAGCGGCAGATCCTCGCCCAGGACCCCGCTCTCGACGCGCCCGCGGCGCCCGTCGTCGTCACCGGGCACCGGCTGTACGGCCGAAGTGCCGAAACGGCGAAGCTGGCCGAGCTCGTCGCCGACGTCCGCGCCGGGCGCGGGCGGGCCGTCTGGATCGAGGGCGACGCCGGGATCGGGAAGTCCGAGCTGCTCACCAGCTCGCTGCCGGACGGCCCCGGCTTCCAGCGGCTCTGGGCCGCCGCCGACGAGCTCAGCACCCGGTTCCCGCTGCAGGTCGTGCTGGAGTGCCTGGCCATCGACGTGCACTCGCCCGACCCGCGGCGGGCGCGGGTGGCCAAGGAGCTCGCGGGCGAAGGAGCGGCGCGCCGCTCCTGGGGGCCGGCCGACCCGGTGCTCGGCGCCGTCGACCGGCTGCTGGCCCTGGTTGACGAGCTGTGCGCGCAGTCGCCGCAGGTGCTGGTGATCGACGACCTCCAGTGGGCCGACGAAGCGTCCGTGCTGGTCTGGCACCGGCTCTGCGCGGCGACCAGGCAGCTGCCGCTGCTGCTGGTGGCCGCGACCCGCCCGGCGCCGGACCGCGCCGAACTCGCCCAGCTGCGCCGCGGTGTCCAGGCACGGGACGGGGTCGTCCTCGACCTCGCGCCGCTGACCGGCGACGACGTCGACAAGCTGATCGAGGACCAGCTCGGCGCCCCACCCGGGCCGGGACTGCGCGAACTCGCCGCCCGCGGGGCCGGGAACCCGTTGTACGTCAAGGAAATGGTCGACGTCCTGCGGCGGGCCGGTGCGGTCGCGGTGGCGGGCGGCCACGCCGACGTCGACGATCCCGCGGAGTTCGAGGCGCCGCGGTCGCTGGTCGCCGCGGTCGACCGGCGGCTGGACTTCCTGACGTCGCGGACGCAGGAAGTGCTGCGCTGGGGCGCGCTGCTGGGCATGGAGTTCGCCGTCGGCGACGTCGCCGCGGTGCTCGGCTCGCGGCCGTCGGACCTGCTGGCGCCGCTCGAGGAAGCCGTCGCGGCGAACGTCCTCATCGACACGGGGACCCAGCTGGCGTTCCGGCACCCGCTGCTGCGCCAGGCGCTCTACGACCGGCTGCTGGCCGGGACGCGCGCGGCGCTGCACCGGCAGGCCGCCGAGGCGCTCGCCGGGATCGGCGCGCCGGTGAAGCGCGTCGCCGAGCAGCTGGTCGCGGCACCGGCCACAGTGGACGAATGGGTGCTGGACTGGCTCGCCGCGCACCACGCCGCCGTGTCGACCCGGGCGCCGCTGATCGCCGTCGAGCTGCTGGAACGCGCGCTGGCCGCGTGCTCCGGCAGCGACCCGCGCCGGGAGACGCTGCTGGTCGCGCTGGTCAAGGTGCTGTTCCGGCTGGAGCGCAGCCCGGAATCCCTGGCCCAGCAGGCACTCGACGCCGCCACCGACCCGGACGCCGCCGAGGAGATGCGGCACGTGCTCGCGGCGCTGCGGCACCGGCGTGGTGACACCGAGGGCGCCGTCGCGACGCTCGCCGCGTCCGTCGACGACCCGGCCGTGCCCGAGCTCTGGCGGGTCAAGCACCGGCAGCTGCTGGCGAACTTCCGCCGGGGCGATCTGTCCGATCTGGACACCGCGGAACGGACCGCGCGTGAGACGAAAGCGCTCGCCGGCGGCGACCGCTACCTGACCGCGCACGCGCTGCAGTCGTTGTGGCTGGTCGATTCGGTGCGCCGCGAGCACGACCGCGCGCTCGCCCACATCGACGCGGCGATCGAAGCCGTCGGCGACGAGCACGAACTGGCCGACCTGCACCTGGACCTGCTCGACAACCGCGTGTTCACGCTGCAGAACCTCGATCGCCTGGCCGAAGCGGGCGACGCCCTGCGCGCGGCGGGCGAAGTCGCGGCGCGGCACGCGCTGCCGGTCGGGCTGCAGGTGTCCGCCGCGGTGCACCGGTACTGGGAGGGCCGCTGGGACGAGGCGCTGGTCGAACTGGATGCGGTCATCGAGGACGGACCGGCGATCACGTTCTACGGCCTGCGCGAGCCAGGCCCGGCAGCGCTGCTGCTGCACGGCGTCGCGGCGCTGATCGCGGGCCGCCGTGACGACCGCGCCCAGGCCGCGGCCCACCTGGACGCGGCGGAGGAGTACGCCCCGGCGACCGGCGCCGAGCGCGAGAGCTTCGACTTCCTGCTGGTCGCCGACGCCCTGGCGGCCGAGCAGCGCGGCGACCGGGTCCGCGCGCTGGCGGTGCTGGAGCCGATCCTGAACCCGACGTACGCGCAGATGATGCTGCGGCACCAGTGGCTGCCGGCGTTCGTGCGGCTGGCGATGGAGCAGGACGACGTCACCCGCGCCCGCCGCGCCTTGGCGGTGTGCGAGGAGGAAGCGGCGAAGGAGCGACGTCCGGCGCGGGCGCACGCGGCGGTGTCGTGGTGCCGCGGCCTGATCGACGAGGACCCGGCGCCCGTGCTGGCGACGGCGGAGCACTTCCGCGCGGTCGGCCGCCGCCCGGAACTGGCTGCGGCGCTGGAGGACGCGGCCGTGCTGCTGGCGCGCGCGGGCCGCTTGGACGCGGCGCACGCGGCGTTCGAAGAGGCGGCCGAGCTGTACACGACGTTGGCGGCACGCTGGGATCTCCGCCGGGCGGAAACCCGGTTGCGCCGCCTCGGTGTGCGCCGGGGTGCGCTGTTCTCCCCGATCCGGCCGGGCCACGGCTGGGAGTCGCTGACGCCGATCGAGGTCCGGATCGCCGGGCTGGTCGCGCAAGGGCGGTCGAACCCGGACATCGCGGCGGAACTGTCCCTGCCGCGGCGGACGGTGCAAGCCCACGTGGCCCGGCTGCTGGGCAAGCTGGAGACGCCGTCACGCTCGGGCGTCGCCGACGCCTTCCGCCGGCGCAGCTAGCGCGTTGGCCCGGGCGACCCGGCCGAGGAAGCGGCCCGACTCCTTGACCGTCCGCTGCTGCGTCTCGAAGTCGACGTGCACCAGGCCGAACCGCTGCGTGTAGCCCATCGCCCACTCGAAGTTGTCCAGCAGCGACCACGCGAAGTACCCACGCACGTCGGCGCCGAGCCGGATCGCGTCGTGGACCGCCCGCAGGTGCTCCATCAAGTAGTTGACGCGCGCCGCGTCGAACACGCGGCCGTCGACCACCTTGTCCACAAAGGACGCACCGTTCTCGGCCACCACCAGCGGCAGGCCACCGGAGCGGTCGTGGATCCAGCGCAGGAGGTCGGTGAGCGTGCCGGGGGCCTGCTCCCAGCCGAACGCCGTCAGGGGCGGTCGGGCGGGCAGGACGTCCAAGCCGCGCAACCCCGGCAGCGGGCAGTTGCCCGGCGCGTGCGGGTCTTCCAGCGGGGTCACGCGCGCCGGGGCGTAGTAGTTCACGCCCAGCCAGTCGATCGGGGCGGCGATGACGTCGGTGTCGCCGTCGCGGACGGCCGCGGCGAAACGGCCGCCGTGGTGCTCGGTGTCGGCCAGGACGTCTTCCGGGTAGCCGCGGCCCAGCACCGGGTCGAGGAAGAACCGGTTGTGGATGCCGTCGAACTTCCTGGCCGCCTCCCGGTGGGCCGGGGTGTCGCCGTCCGGGATGGCCGGGGCGAAGTTCAGCGCCAGCGAAAACTCGTGGCCCGGCCGGGCCTGCTCGGTGAGGGCCCGCGTCGCCAGGCCGTGCGCGAGCAGGAGGTGGTGGGCCGCGACGAGCGCCGTGTCGTGGTCCCGGACACCGGGGGCGTGCACGCCGCTGCCGTAGCCGAGGAACGCCGCGCAGAACGGCTCGTTGATCGTCGTCCACTGGTGCACGCGGTCGCCGAGCGCGTGGTGCACGACCGCGGCGTAGTCGGCGAACCGGGCGGCCGTGTCACGCTCCGGCCAGCCGCCGTCGTCTTCCAGGGCCTGCGGCAGGTCCCAGTGGTAGAGGGTCAGCACCGGCACGATGTCCTGGCTGAGCAGTTCGTCGACCAGCCGGTCGTAGAAGGCGAGCCCGGCCGCGGACGTCGTCCGGCCGTCCGGCATCACCCGCGGCCACGCGACCGAGAACCGGTAGGCGTTGAGGCCCAGGCCGGCCAGCAGGCCGATGTCCTCGGCGTAGCGGTGGTAGTGGTCGCAGGCGACGGCGCCGGTCGCACCGCCGAGCACCGTGCCGTCGGCCGCCGCGAAGGTGTCCCAGACGGACGGCCCGCGGCCGCCCTCGGTCACGGCGCCTTCGACCTGGTAGGACGCGGTCGCCGCGCCCCACAGGAAACCCGCCGGGAAGGTCATACCGGTGCCCCTCTCAGGATGCCCCGCACGATGTGGCGGCCCAGCAGCAGGAACAACGCGATGACGGGCACGACGGCGACGGTCGCGCCGGTGAGCATCAGCGCGTAGTCGGTGTAGTAACCGCTGGCCAGCTGCGACAGGGCGACCTGCACGGTCGGCGTCTCGTTGGGGTCGAGGACCACCAGCGGCCAGAAGTAGTCGTTCCACGTGGCCATGAACGTCAGCATCGCGAGCACCGCGGCCGGCGCGTGGAGGGCGGGGACGGCCACGTGCCAGTACGTGCGCAGGACCGAGCAGCCGTCGACGGTCGCGGCGTCGACGAGGTCCGGGCCGATCGCGTTCTCGCACGCCTGGCGCATCCAGAACACGCTGAAGGCGCTCACCAGCGCCGGCACGATCACCGCCTCGAGCCGCCCGTACCAGCCGAGGTCGCCGACGACGAGGTACAGCGGGATCACGCCGAGCTGCGCCGGCACCATCGCCGAGCCGACCACCAGCAGGAACAGCGTGTTGCGGCCCCGGAACCGCAGTCGCGCGAAGGCGAACCCGGCGAGGCTCGCCAGCACCACGTTGGCCACCGTGACGGTGCCCGCGACGATCAGCGAATTGCCGATGGCGAGCCAGAAGTCGACGGTGTCGAACACGCGCCGCACGTTCTCGGCCAGGTGCCCGCCCGGCAGCAGCAGCGGCGACGTCTCCCCGATCGCCGAGTTGTCCCGCGTGGCCACGACGAACGACCAGTACAGCGGGAACACCGACGCGCCGAGCACCCCGACCAGCACCGCGTACACCCAGCCGCCCGGCCGGCGCCGCGCCGTCACGCCGACCTCACGAACCGGCGCACCAGCCGGTAGTTGACCAGGGCGAACCCCGCGCAGATGACGAACAGCACCCAGGTCAGCGCGGCCGCGTAACCGGCGTCGAAGTGCGTGAACCCCTTCTCGTACAGGTACATCACCAGCGTCTGGAACTGGCGGTCGTTGCCGCCGGTCCCGGCCGAGCCCCCGGCGTCGAACAGCTGCGGCTCGGCGAACAGCTGCAGGCCGTTGACCGTGCCGGCGATGGCGGTGAACGCCAGCGCGGGCCGGATGCCGGGCACGGTGATCGACCAGAACGTCCGCCACCGCGAGGCGCCGTCGAGCTCGGCGGCCTCGTACAGATCGCCGGGAACGGCCTGCATGGCGGCCAGGTAGATCAGGGCGTTGTAGCCGGTCCAGCGCCAGAGCACCATGCTCGCCACGGCGACGTGGGACGACCACGTCGTCGCCCGCCAGTTGACCGGCGCGACCCCGATCCAGCCGAGGACCTCGTTGACGACGCCGTAGTCACGGCTGAACAGTTGCCCGAACACGAGCCCGACGGCGACGACGGACACGACGTTCGGCAGCAGCACCCCGGTGCGCCACCAGGTCGCGCCCCGCAGCGGCCGGTCGAGCAGCGCCGCGATGCCCAGCGCCAGCAGGAACTCCGGGACGGCGGCGAGCAGGAAGATGGAGACCGTGTTGGCGAGCGCGTTGTAGAAGTGCGGATCGGTGAGCAGGTCGCCGTAGTTGGCCACGCCGAAGGCGCCCTGATCGCCTTCCAGCAGGTTCCAGTCGTGGAGCGACACCCACGCCGTGTACAGCAGCGGAAAGGCGCCGAAGACGACGAAGAGCGCGAAAAAGGGCGCGACGAGCAGCAGCGGCGTGACTGCGCGGTCGAAACGGGCGAGCCGGTGCTGCACGCGCGGCTACTTCAGGGCGGCTTGGGCCTGCTGGACGGCTTTCGCCCAGGCCTGGTCGACGGTCTCGGTCCGTTCCTCGATCCGCCCGAGAGCGCGGCCGAACTCGGGCCGGACGTCGGCGTCCCGCAGGCCGCGGTAGTTGGGACGCAGCTGGTCGGCCGAGGCGGCGAAGATCCGCCCGATCGGCGCGTCCCCGAAGTACGGGTCGGTGTGCGCGACGACCTGGGGATCCTGGTAGACGGCGGGCTCGCTGGGCAGGATGCCGTCGGAGAGGAAGAGTTTCTTCTGCTGCTCCGGGGCGGTCAGCCAGCGGGCGAGCTCGTAGGCCTCCTTCTGGTGCGCGCCCTGCTTCGGCACGGTCAGGAACGAGCCGCCCTGGTTGCCGCTCCTGCCCGGCACGGTGGTGACGTCCCACTTGCCGCGGCCGGCGTCCCCACCGGCTTCCTTGATCTGGCTGAGCATCCACGCGGGACAGGCGACGGTGGCGAAGGAACCCTGCTTGATCGCCACGTTCCAGGCCTGGGTGAACGTGGTCGCCGCCGCCGTCTGCCCCTTCGCGGCCAGGCCGCCGGAGAGGAAGAAAGCCGTGCGCACGCTCGGGTTGCGGTCGGCGATGAAGGAGTCGTCTCGCTGGGAGAAGTAGTTCTCCGGCGACTGGTTGAGCATCGCCGTGTAGACGGTCCCGGCGGAGTCGGTGAACTTCACGTTCGGCGTCTTGCCCGTGAACCGCTCCGCGGTGGCCGCGTAGGCCTCCCAGTCCGGCATCAGCTTCGCGACCTCGGCACGGTCGGTCGGCAGGCCCGCGGCCTGGAACAGATCACGCCGGTAGCAGAGGGCGAGGCTGCCCATGTCCGTGCCGAGGCCCAGGACGAAGGCGCCGTCGGTGCCCTGCGCCCACTTCCACGGCACCCACTGCTTTTCGAGGTCACGGGCACCGTAACCGGCGAGATCGGCGAACTTGTCCTTCGCTTTCCGGTACTGCGGCATGTACTGCTCTTCGATCGCGACGACGTCGGCGGCGCCGTGCCCGGTGGCGAGCTGCGTCGCGAGCCCCTTGTGGTGGGTGTCGAAGTCGGTGACGCGGTTCTGCACCGTGATGTCCGGGTGCAGCTTCTCGTACTCGGCGATCAGGGGCGCGTAGCCGAATTCACCGAAGGTCGCGATGGTGAGCTTCGTCTTCTCCCCGGCGTCACCCGGACTGCAGGCGGCGAGCGGGATCAGCGCGGCCACCACGAGCGCGGTCCGGCGGGCGATCGTTCGCAACAGGCTTCCTCAGATCACACCGGCCCGCACGGCGTACGCGACCGCGTGCGGCCGGTTGCGCAGGTTGAGCCGGTTGGTCATGGCGTAGATGACGTTCTTCACGGTCCGTTCCGAGTAGCAGAGCTTGCCCGCGATCTCGGCAGTGTCCCAGCCTTCGGCCATCAGGCGAAGCACATCCACCTCGCGCGGCGTCAGCGCCGCGCCACCACCCGCTCCGGCCAGCGCCTCCACCTGCTCGCGCAGCGACGACGAGCGGCCCTGCGCCGCGGCGACCACGGTCGCGCTGAGCCTGTCGAGCGCGGTCCGCGGCAGCACCGCGGAGACGTGGCAGTCGGCGAGCAAACCCACGTGCGCGGGGTCGACGTGCCCGGCGACCAGCACGATCGCGGCCGGTGACTCGGCAGCCGCGGCCCGCAGCGCGGTGACGGCCTCCCGGTCGACCTCCCCGACGGCGAACACCAGCACGGCCGCCTCGCCCCGGCGGGCGCGGGGCAGGACCAGCAGCTCCGGGCGGGACTTGAGGTGGTTGATCAGCCCGGTCAAGGCGATCGGATCGGACGCCCACGCCGCCACTCGCACCTGGTCCATGGAACCCTCCCCGCCCACGACGAAACCTGACTGCGGCCAGTCTGCGGAGAACGCCTTCACGAATTCTCTAAGGGGCGCCCGGCCATTCTTCACACCGTGAAGTTTGGCCGTCGACTACGGTCGAGGGGACCACGAACGAGTGAAGGGACCGATGAACCGCCGACGTCTTGCCGCCTTCGGGGTGGCGTTCTGCATCGTGGCCGGGTGCCTGCTGGTCGCGGGCCTGCAACCACGGACCGTGTCCGGCTTGGCGGTGCCCCTGACCTACGACCGGCCCACTCCTTCGCCGGTGGCTCCGCCCTCGCCTTCCGTGCCCACCTCCCGCCTCGCCCGGCCGGGCGACTGTGCCTCGCTGGTGGCCGGGCTCGACGTCCGCGCCCAGGTCGCGCAGCTGGTCGTCGTCGGGGTTTCGGGCGACAACCCGGCGGCCACGGTCTCGCTGGTGCGCGACCACCAGGTCGGCGGGATCTTCATCGGGGGTAACGCAACAGCGTTGTTGAAAGATCGCTCGCTGGCCGCCGTCCAGGCCGTGGCCCGGGTGCCGGTGGCGGTCTCGGTCGACGAGGAAGGCGGCCGCGTCCAGCGCATCGACGACCTCGACGGCGACCTGCCCTCGGCCCGGACGATGGCCGCGACGAAGTCGCCGGACGAGGTGCGCGCGCTGGCCGCCGAGCGGGGCCGGCACCTGCGCGCCCGCGGGGTGACGGTCGACTTCGCCCCCGACACCGACGTCACCGGCGCGCCGGACGACGACGTCATCGGCGACCGGTCCTTCAGCCCGGACCCGGTCAAGGTCAAGACGTACGCGAAAGCGTTTGCGCAGGGCCTCCGCGACGCGGGCGTGCAGCCGGTGCTGAAGCACTTCCCGGGCCACGGCCACGGCTCGGGCGACTCGCACAAGGGCACGGTGGTCACGCCGCCGCTCGCGCAGCTGCGCGCGGTCGACCTCGTGCCCTACCGCGACCTCGCCGACTACGGCCCGGTTGCCGTCATGGTCGGCCACCTCGACGTGCCGGACCTCACCGACGGGGTCCCGGCTTCCCTGTCTTCGGCCGCCTACGCCTTGCTGCGCGGCGAATTCCGCTTCACCGGGCCGGTGGTGACCGACGACCTCGGCGCCATGAAGGCGATCACCGCCCAGTATCCGCTGCCGGACGCGGTCCTGAAGGCGTTGCAGGCCGGCGCGGACCAGGCTCTGTGGTCCTCGGGGGGCCGGGTGGACGAGGTGCTGGACCGGCTGGTGAAGGCGGTGCGATCCGGGGAACTGCCACCGAGCCGCGTGCAGGAGTCGGTGACGAGGGTGCTGCGGGGCAAGGGACTCTGCGGTTGAGCCGTGGAGGTTCACGGTGATCTCCTTTCGCGATCACCACCAACGTTATCGAACATGCGTGCGAACCAACATCGCTGGACCGGGTGAAACCCGCTGATGGATTTCCGTTGCGGGACAAGGAAACCGCGTAAGCGGGCCCCCGATTCCAGGCTACCGGCCGGCACCGACGAAAACGGTGGCGCGAAGACTTCGGTGACTGCGCCTAGACTTCCCGGCAAGAGCACCCGGAGCTAGGAGCGGCATGGCGGACCTCGGCGGCACCTTCACCCTCGGCGGCGAACTCCCCGTGAGGCGCATGGGTTACGGCGCCATGCAGCTGGCCGGGCCCGGCGTCTGGGGGCCGCCGCGGGACCACGACACCGCCGTCGCGGTGCTGCGGGAGGCCGTCGAACGCGGGGTCACCCACCTCGACACGAGCGACTACTACGGCCCCCACACCGTGAACGCCCTGATCAAGGAGGCCCTCCACCCCTACCCCGAATCGCTCGTCATCGTGACGAAGGTCGGGGCGCGGCGGAGCGAGGACAAGGGCTGGCCGCCCGCGCTGTCGGCCGCCGACCTCACCGAGGCCGTGCACGACAACCTGCGGAACCTCGGCGTCGACGCGCTCGACGTCGTCAACCTGCGGCTCAGCAACGCCGCCGGGGACTACCCCGTGCCGATGTCGCTCGCCGAACCCTTCGGCGTGCTCGCCGAACTGCGCGAGCAGGGGCTGATCCGGCACCTCGGCGTCAGCCACGTCAGCGCCGAGCAGCTCGACGAGGCGAAGGCGATCGCGCCCGTCGTCTGCGTGCAGAACCAGTACAACCTCGCCCACCGGGAGAACGATCCCCTCGTCGACAAGTGCGCCGCCGAGGGGATCGCCTTCGTGCCGTACTTCCCGCTCGGCGGGTTCAGCCCGCTGCAGTCCGGGCTGCTCGACGACTGCGCCGCCCGGGTCGGCGCCACGCCGATGCAGGTCGCGCTGGCCTGGCTGCTGCAGCGGTCGCCGTCGATGCTGCTCATCCCCGGCACGTCGTCGCCCGGGCACCTGCGGGAGAACCTCGCCGCCGCCGATCTCGAACTGCCCGCCGACGTTCTCGCCGATCTCGACCGGATCGGCACCGCCTGATCGCTACGCTGGGCGCCCGGACAGGCACGAGGACGGAGAAGCCGTGGCGGAGTGGGGCGATCTGGTCGCTTACATCAGGGAGTCGTACCGGGTGGTGCGCGACGAGCCCGACGAACTGCGCATCCGGCTCGTGTTCGGCGACGACCCCGACACCGAGCAGCGGGCGCAGATCGTCGTGATCGCGCGCGAAATCCTCGACCAGCGCGAGGACTGGGTGCAGATCGCCACGCCGTTCGCCCGGCACGACGAGGTGGACCTCCTCGAGGTGCTGACCGAGGTCGGCGAGGCGATCGTGGTGGGCGGGATCGCGGTGATGGGCGACCACGTCGTGCTCCGCCACTCGCTGCCGCTGATCAACCTCGACATCAACGAGTTCACCGATCCGCTCGAGCTGGTCGCCGGCGCGGCCGAGCTGCTGGAGCAGCAGTTCACCGGCCGCGACGACTACTGAGCCGCCCGGACTCCCGGCTGAGCGGCACCACCGCGATCGCGGCGGCCACGGCGAGCGCGGCGCCCAGGCCGAGCGCCACGGCCGCCGTGCCGGTGCCGAGGTAGAGCCCGCCGAGGAGGGCGACGCCGAGGGTGCCGCCGAGCTGCTGCACCGCGTTGAGCAGCCCGGCGGCCGAGCCCGTCTCGTGCGGCCGGACCCGGTCCAGGGCCGCGGCGAAGAACGGCACCGTGAACGTGCCCATCCCGAGCCCGCACAACGCCAGCGCCCACGCGTACGCGCCGGCCCCCAGGGTGAGGGCGGCGACGAGGCCCGCCGTCAGCAGGGCGAGCCCGGCGAACATCACGCGCGGGCCGAACTTCGGCACCAGCCGGGCACCGGCGAAGTACGACGACACCGCGAGCCCGGCCGAGAGCGGCAACAGCGTCAGGCCCGCGGTGCGGACGTCGACGCCGAGCCCGAGCTGCAGCTGCATCGGCACGACCTGCATCAGGCCCGTCATCACCGCGAAGAACAGCAGCGACCCGGCGAGTGCCGCCGGGAACCCGCGGTGGGCGAACAGGCTCGGCTCGACCAGCGGCGCGGCCGTGCGGCGCTGGTGGAAACCGAAGACCGCCAGCACCGCGGCGCCGGCGGCGAGCAGGCCCCAGTTCGTCCCGGCCGGATCGATCAGCGGGTACACGAACACCCCGGCGCCGGCGGCGACGAGCAGGGTGCCGACGACGTCGAGCCGGGGCCGGGTGGCGGCCCGGTCCTCCCGCAGCAGCCGGGCGGCGAGGAGCACCGCCAGGCCCAGCGGGACGTTCACCAGGAACACCGCCCGCCACGACACAGCCTGGGTCAGCAGCCCGCCGAGCAGGGGCCCGGTGACCGCGGACAGGCCCATCACCGGCCCGATGGTGCCCAGCGCCTTCGCGAGTTCGGCGCCGTCGAAGAGGGCGCGGATGAGGCCGATGGTCTGCGGGATGATCAGCGCGGCCGCCGCGCCCTGCACCGCGCGGGCCCCGATCAGCAGCCCGGAGTCGTCGGCGGCCGCGCAGACTAGCGACGCGAGCACGAAGCCCGCCACGCCGAGCTTGAACACCCTGGCCCGGCCGAAGACGTCCCCGAGACGGCCGCCGGTGATGAGGAAGGCGGCGAACGGAAGCGTGTAGGCCGCGCTGAACCACGGGACGTCGGCGGCCGGGCCGGGCAGGTCGGCGTGGATGGCCGGGCCGGCGACCTGCACGATCGTCGCGTCGAGCAGGTTCATCGCCTCGGCGGTGAGCAGGACGGCCAGTGCGGCCCAGCGCCGCCGGTAACGCGTCATGGTGGGCAAGAGGTGCCTCCTTTCGGTCGGCGTCCACCCTGACGGCCGATCAACGTAGGTTCCAGCTTTGCGCCGCGGATTGCGGATTTGTTCCGTTCGGTGCGGTTCAATGAGGGATATGACCACGTTGGACGACCTCGACCGGGCGCTGATCCACGCGCTGCACATCGACGCACGGGCGCCGTTCACGAAGATCGGCGACGTCCTCGGCGTCTCGACGCAGACGGTGGCGCGGCGCTACCGGCGGCTCCGGGCCGAGGCGTCGCTCCGGGTCGTCGGCCTGCCGGACCCGCAGCGGGCCGGCCAGGCCGAGTGGATGGTCCGCCTGACCGCGACGCCGCACGCGGCGCAGGACCTCGCCCAGGCGCTCGCCCGCCGCGGCGACACGGCGTGGATCAAGCTGATGTCCGGGGGCACGGAGATCTGCGTGAACGTGCACACGACGGCGGCGAGCGACCACGCGCTGCTGCTGCGGGACATCCCGCGGACGGCGAGCATCACGGCGGTTTCGGCCCACCAGCTGCTGCACCGCTACTTCGGCGGCCCGACGGCGTGGCTCGGCCGGGCCGACGCGCTCGACGCGGCGCAGATCGCGGCGCTCACGCCGGTGCACACCGGCCCGGGCAAGCCGCTGACCGGCGAAGACGACGCCTTGATGGCCGCGCTGCAGCGGGACGGCCGCGCAGGTTTGGCCGAGCTGGCGACGGCGACCGGCTGGTCCGCGGCGACCGTCGCGCGTCGCCTGGCCGATCTCCAGGCGGGCGGCACGGTGTTCTTCGACCTCGAGATCGACCCGGCCCCGCTGGGCGCGACGACGCAGGCATTGCTTTGGATGGCGGTGGCGCCGGCCCGGCTCGACCAGGTGGCCCGGACACTGGCGACCCACCCGGAGCTGGCGCTCGTGGCCGCGACGACGGGGCCGGCGAACCTGGTGGCGCAGGCGCTGTGCCCGGACGCGGCGGCCCTGCACCATTACCTGACCCACCGGTTGGGGGCGCTCGACGCCATCCGGACGCTGGAGACGGCGCCGGTGCTGCGGACCGTCAAGGCGGCCGCCTCCCGCTGAGGGGTCGGCGCCCGTCAGGCCGGCTTCGGGGCAAACCGGATGGCTGGGCGGCGACAACCACGCTCCGGGGCCGCCACCTCCCTTCCTCGCGGAAGTCAACGCACGTCAGGGCGGCACCTGCCGCTGGGTCGCCCCTGCTCGGTCCGGCGCTGGAGTCTCAGGGCTTCCGCGCCAGCACCCGCCCCTGGGGCACGCGGGCGGCCGGGTCCCGCAATACCTGCGTCAGGATCTCGAATCCCGCGTCGGTCAGCAGCTCGCTGACCCGGTCCACCGGCAGCCAGTAGATGTCGAGCGAAAACCCGTCGTGATCGTAGCCGTCCGTTCGGTGATGACGGCGGTCGCCGACGTGGAACGCCAGCTGCAGGTGGCCTCCCGGGCGCAGGACGCGGAACAGCTCGGCGCACAACGCCGGCAGTCGCTCGGGCGGGGTGTGGATGATCGAATACCAGGCCACCGCGCCGGCCAGGCCGGCGTCCGGCAGGTCGAGCGCGAGCAGCGAACCCTCGGAGAAGCGCAGGCCGGGGTGGTCGCGGCGGGCGATGGCCAGCATCTCCGGCGTCAGATCGATGCCGGAAACGTCCAACCCGGCGTCGGCCAGGTAGGCGGTCACGCGGCCGGTACCGCAGCCGAGGTCGGCGACCGGGCCGCCGCCGTCCGCTCGGACCAGGTCGGCGAACGCGGTGAGCAGCGCGCGGTCCTGGACGTCTTCGGCGATCGGGGGCGCGAAGCGGTCGTAGCTGCCGGCCACGACTGCGTACGTGTGCCGGGTCGGGTCGAGGAAGTGGTCGTCGGTCACGGTGCGGACCGTACCCGGCGGCACCGACAATTCCCGCAACTGTCCTAAGTGGACTTCACTTGGGTCAGGTGGTCGAGCAGGCCGCGAACCGCTTCGAACTCCCGGGCCTCCTGGCGGCAGTCGGGGCACGCCGCGAGGTGCCGCTCGACCCGGGCCGCTTCGGCGGCGTCGAGCAACCCCAGGCTGTACGCCCCGAGGTCGGTCCGGTCGTACCGGCCCATGGATCGCGTCTCCCGTTCCGCGTCCCGTCAGGAACGCCCGCTTCCAGGGTCCTGAGCCAGACGTACCACCGGCGCGGTTCGGCGGATTTTTACCCGAACGGCCGACAACTTCGGGCGGCAATCAGCCCATGTGAGTGATGGCGGCGGTCACGGTACTCACCGGTCCGAACACGCAAGGCTTTTTTGCCACGAACTTCACCGATTCGGCGTCATGGCCCCCCGGCTCGCCCGTCGGACTGGCGTCGGGCCGGGATTTTCCCGCCCCGACCTGGGTGAAAAGGCGATCCGAAACGAGGAGAGCGATGACCGTACGGAGCCACCGGGCGGACGACGTCGTGGACGAGGTCGGGGTGTGGCTGGCCGGGGAGTTCGCGGGGCGGCTGCCCGCGTCGGAGATCGACCGCGTCGTCCGGACGACGCGGCTCGACCTCGAGGGGAGCATCGCGCCGGAGGAGCTCGGGGAGATGCTCCACCGGCTGGGCCGGGCCAGGCTGCAGCGCATCCTGAACCTCGCCCCGGCGACGCAGGTGAAGATCCCGCAAGCGCGGTGACGTGCCGGGCGGGCCACGCGGTTTCGCGCCGCGTCGCCCGCCCCGCGGCGCGCCGGCCGCGCGCCGGACTCCTCGGGGACGATCGCGCACAACCGTTGCCCGCTCCCGCACGCTTTCTTGACTGGACTAGACCAATCTGCTCTAGTGGCCGTGTCACGTTCGTCTCGGCCGGATGAGCACCCCACCCCTCGACGCCGGGCGCCTGCGCGCCCGGCATCCGTCGTGGCCGAAGGAGTGAGCCAGTCTTGAGAAAACGCCTTGTCGCGGTCCTGTCCGCCGTTGCCGCCGTTGCCGGGCTCGTGTTCGGCACCCCCGCCGTCACCGGGCACGCCCCGCAAGCGGCCGCCGCGGCGTGCAGCGCGCCGAACTGGGTGGCCGGGCAGTGGTACGACGTCGGCGCCGTCGTGCGCTACACCAACGGCGGTTACTACCGCGCCAAGAACGCGAATCCGGGCTACGACCCGGTCATCAGCACCTGGTACTGGGAGCCCTACAGCTGCGGCGGGACCGACCCCGGCACCGGCTGCAGCTACCCGGACTGGGTGGCCGGCCAGTGGTACGACGTCGGCGCGATCGTCCGGTACACCAACGGCGGCTACTACCGCGCCAAGAACGCCAACCCGGGCTACGACCCGGTCATCAGCACCTGGTACTGGGAGCCCTACAACTGCGGCGGTGGCACCGATCCGGGCAACCCGGGCGCGTTCGTGGTGAGCGAAGCGCAGTTCAACCAGATCTTCCCGGGCCGGAACTCCTTCTACACCTACAGCGGCCTCACCGCGGCGCTGTCGGCCTACCCCGGTTTCGCGACCACCGGGAGCGACACCGTGAAGAAGCAGGAAGCCGCCGCGTTCCTCGCGAACGTCGACCACGAAACCGGCGGGCTCGTCTACATCGTCGAGCAGAACACCGCCAACTACCCGCACTACTGCGACTGGAACCAGCCCTACGGCTGCCCCGCCGGCCAGTCCGCCTACTACGGGCGCGGCCCGATCCAGCTGAGCTGGAACTTCAACTACAAGGCCGCGGGTGACGCGCTCGGCATCGACCTGCTCGGCAACCCGTGGCAGGTCGAGCAGAACTCGGCCGTCGCCTGGAAGACCGGGCTCTGGTACTGGAACACCCAGAGCGGCCCCGGCACCATGACCCCGCACAACGCGATGGTGAACGGCCGCGGCTTCGGCGAGACGATCCGCAGCATCAACGGCTCGATCGAGTGCAACGGCGGCAACCCCGCCCAGGTCGAGAGCCGCGTCTCGAAGTACCGCCAGATCACCGCGGTCCTCGGCGTCGACCCCGGCGCCAACCTGTACTGCTGAACCGGTGGGCGGGTGGGGTCACGACCCCGCCCGCCCGCTCAGCCGCCGAGCCGCTCGGCGATCAGGCCGATGACCGCCGCCGCGTGGTCGTTGAGGTAGAAGTGGCCGCCCGAATACGTCTTCAGCTCGAACCCCGCGGACGTCCGCTCCGCCCACAGCCGGGCCTCGGCCTCGGTGACCTTGGGGTCGCTGTCGCCGATGAGCGCCACGATCGGGCAGGAGACGTCCGGGCCCGGGCGGTAGTGGTAGAGCTCCGCGGCCTTGTAGTCGCTGCGCAAGGCGGGCATCACCAGGCTGCGGATGTCTTCGTCGTCCAGGATCGCCGCGTCCGTGCCGCCGAGCCGCTTGACCTCGGCCAGCAGCGCGTCGTCACTTTTTTCGTGCACGCGGTCGTCGTTGGGCGCGGACGGCGCCCGGCGTCCGGAGACGAACAGCGACAGCAGCCGCGTGCCCTTCGCCTCGAGCCGCCGCGCGACCTCGAACGCGAGGCTGGCGCCCATGCTGTGGCCGAAGAACGCCACCGGCCCCGCCGTCTCCGTGACGAGCACGTCCGCCAGCCGGTCGGCGAGCACGAACAGGTCGTCCACCGGGGCTTCGGTGTGCCTGTCCTGCCGGCCCGGGTACTGCACGGCCAGCACCTCGACCGCGGGCGCCAGTGCCGCCGAAACCGGGTGGAAGTAGCTCGCCGATCCCCCGGCGTGCGGGAAGCACACGAGCCGCGCCGTCGCGGACGGCGCCGGGTGGAAGCGCCGGACCCACTCGGAGGCGTCGAGGGAAATCGTCATGGCCCCAATCTGGCAGGCCGCGGCGCCGCCGTCGACCCCCAAGGTGCGCAGTGGGGTCCGGCAGGCCCCGGGATGCGGCCGGGACCTGCCGGTTCTCCCTCCCTCCTCAGCGGGACGGCCTCACTCCGCCCGCCAGAGCGCCGGGACGTTCGGCGGTTCCCAGCCCGGCTGCGCGGTGTGCGCCTGCAGGCACACGTAACCGCGGCCGCCGTAGGTGACCCGCGCGCCCGCCGTGTACGCGGTGCCCACGGCCCAGGTCGTGCCCCCGGGCGGGGTGGAAGACGGCGGGGTGGAAGACGGCTGGGTGGAAGACGGCTGGGTGGGCTGCGTCGACGTCGGCGTCTGCGGGACGTCGAGCACGAAGTCGAAGGCGGCCTCCTTCGCCGAGCCGTTGTCCCGCACGGTCATCAGCAGGCGCGCGTCGAAGATCGTGTCGGTGTTGTTGCGCGGCTCGCCGGGGAAGTACAGCTGCGTGGTCAGGATCGGCCGGCCGGGTGCCTGCACCTTGACGTGGATGTGCCGCGTCCGGCCCGGGTAGAGGCCGGGCACGATGGTGGACAGCGTGAACGCGCCCTGGGCGTTGGTGTACTGGTGCCCGCGGAAGGTGTAGCCGGTGTTGTCGTACGCGCCGTTGACGTCCGCCTGCCAGAAGTCCAGCAGCGCGCGGTTCACCGGCAGGCAGGCGCGGCCGAAGACGTACCCGGTCACGGTCAGCCGGGTCCCCTGGGTGCCGGGCGTGACGAGGTTGGTCCGCTCCGGCGAGTTCGGCTTGAAGTAGGGGCCCTCGGTCTGCTCGATGGTCGGATCGTCGTCGTCGTGGCACGCCGGGGTCAGCTCCGGTGCCGCACCGCCGACGGCGTTCGCGCGGGCGAGCGCCGGGCCGCCGATCAGCGCGACCGGCGCGGCGACACCCGCGGCGAGCGCGGCCTTGAGGACCGTCTTGCGGCTGAGCTTGGTTTCTTCGTCCATGCCTGCTCCTCGTGGGGGAGGTCGGGGATCTCCTCGAACGTAGGCAGCGCACCGGGTGAGCGGCGATGGACTGGACCGGTCAGTCGTGGTGAATCTCCCCGCCGCGGCGGAAGCCGCCCGGGCTCAGCCCGGTTTCGCGGCGGAAGAACCGGCAGAAGTACGCCGGGTCGGCGAACCCGACACGGCTGGCGACCTGCCGCACGGTGAGGTCCGTCCGGAGCAGGAACCGCTGTGCCTCCCGGGTCCGGGCCTCGCGCAGCAGCTGCGCGGCGGTGCGGCCGGTCGCGGCCTTCACCGCCTCCGTGAGGTGGCCCGGCGTGACACCGAGGCGTTCGGCGTGCGCGCGCACCGACCACAGCCCGAGCTCGGGACGGCCGGCGAGCCGGACGAACTCCGCCGCCACCGCGGGGGCCGGGGCGGGCGACGGCGCGCCCAGCAGCCGTCCCGCCCGCACGACCAGGACGTGGACCAGCGCCCGCAGCACCGACTCCGTCCCCTCGCCGCCGCGGCGGTATTCGTCCTCCAGGTCGGCGATCAGCCGCGTGACGTGCGCGTCGGCGTGGTCGTCCAGGTGCAGCCACGGCCGTTCGCTCAGGCGGCGCAGGAACTCGCGGTCGGCCGGGTGGTCGAGCAGGAAGTCGTCGGTGAACAGCACGACGTGCCCGGTGAGGTCCCGGACGTCCGCCCACTGGTGCACCTGCCCCGGCGCGAGGACGCCGAAGTGCGGCGGCCGCAGCGGCCAGCGCGCGGTGTCGACGACGTGCGCGCCGGTGCCGCCGGTGACGTGGACGAGCTCGTGGAAGGTGTGCCGGTGCGGGAAATCCGCGTGCGAGAGCGGCCCCAGCGCGGCGAAGGTGCCGACCGCGAACGGCGGCGCGTGCGGGGCGGGCACCTCCAGCCGGTGCATCGGCAGCTCCCCCGGCTGCGGGGGCCGGCAGGGCGTGCCGAGCGGAACCGTCGTACCGCGCATGGGGGAAAAGTCTAGACCAATTCAAAGGCGATTCGCCGTTTTTGCCCCGATGATCGCAATCCGAACGTCGGGTACCGGACACGGAAAACGGGGCCGGTCCACAGTGGACCGACCCCGTTCCGTGAAGCGCTGCTTACGCGCGGCTGCGGCGCCGGTTCACCAGCAGCATCAGCGCGCCGCCGCCGAGCAGCAGGCCGCCGATGCCGAACGGAACCGCGGCGTCGACACCGGTGTTGGCGAGCTCGCCGCCACCGGAGGGCGCACCGCCGGGGGTGGTGCTGGGCGCGGGGGTGCTCGGGACGGTGCCGGCCTCGGTCCAGCTCGCGCCCGCCTTCGCGGCCACCTGGGTCTTCTCCGAGTCGGCCACGATCAGCGACTGCGCCGGCTTCCGGGCGTAGTTCTCCGCGACGAACAGGCGGCCGGTGTCCAGCTCGCCGGTGACCTTGAGCGAGAACGAGCCGTCGCCCGGCTTGGCGCCGGCCGGGACGTCGACGAACAGCTTGCTGCCGTCCTTGACGTCGGCGGTCTTCAGCTCCTTGCCGTCGGCGTCGGTGACCTTGACGCCGTCGGGCAGCTCGGTGGTCAGCGACGTGACGTCACCGGAGGTGGCGACCGAGAACGGGCCGACCTTGGTACCGGCCTTGCCGTCGGCCTTGACCGGCGAGATGTTCAGCGTCGGCTTCGGCTGGGCGCCGATGCCCTTGTTCTGGTCGCCGATCAGGTAGCTGTACAGCGCGGCGACGTCGGCGTTGGCCTCGGCCGGGTTCGGCTCGGCCAGCGGCTTCTGCAGGTTGAGGTTCACGCCGTCGCTGAAGTGCCAGACCGCGGCCTGGGTGGCGGCGATCGCCTCGCGCTCGGAAATGCCGTCGTGGACCTTGACACCCTGCTTGGTGAGGGCGGCCCCCACCGCGTCGAGGGTGAGGCCCGGGTACCCGTGGTGCAGCACCCAGTTGATCTTGTCGCTGTTCTTGTTGAACGGCGAGTTGGCGGCCGGGTACTTGTTCCACGGCGTCTCGACCATGTCGACGTCGGTGCGCATGCCGACGGTGATCTGCACGCAGTAGAGCTTGAGCGACTTGCCGTCCGACAGCTTGAAGCCGAACAGCTTGGCGATGTAGTCACCGCCACCGTCGAGGTTGATCCGGTAGCCGACCGTGCCCGCGTCTTCGACGACGCGGCCGCGCGCGGCGCCGTCGTCCGCGAGGGCGGAGGGAGCGCTGACCATGACGGCGGCGGCCGCGGCGAGCACCGCGATCCCGCCACGCACGAGAGCTGACCTGACCTGCATAAATCTCCTATCCGAGCCCGAACCAAGCCGTTAGGGGCCGCGTGAGATCACCATCCCCGACCACGGCGGCCACTGATTCGGGTGAGTGATCACCCGGTCAAGCGAATCGCAGCATACACAGACCTCACAGGGGCCTACGCACGGTGCCCCCATAAACACGATTGGGCTCGGAAATCCCCTGAAAGGACGGCAGATTTCAGGCGCCGAAATACCCGGCGAACAGGATTGCGGCGATCTTCGTGGTGGTCTCGCGACCGGCCTCCTCGCCGCCGGCGACGACGCCGGTGTCGTTCATCAGGGCGAGGGTGTACCGCTCGTCCGGGCCCGCGAACCCGACCGAGTTCATGATCCAGGAGCCGTCGTCGTTGTCGTCGGACCAGCCGTTCTTGTTCCCCGGCTGCGCGGACGGCCCGGCGCCCCAGACCCCCCACTGCTGGTTGACGTCGACGGCCCGCAGCTCCCGCACCAGGTGGTCGCGGTGCCGCGCGGGCAGGCGGGTCAGGACGTATTCGATCAGCCGGTCCAGATCGTCGGCCGTCGTGCGGATCCAGCCCCAGTGGTGCGGGTGGCGATCACTGAACCGCATGTCGGTCATTCCGTATGCCGGAAACCGACGGCCGAATTCGGTCTCGCCGCCGTACCGGGTCCACAACGCGTGAGCGGCGGCGTCGTCGCTCGAATAGAGCATCCGGTGCAGCAGCTCGCGATCTTCGGCCGACAGCGCGATGGCCCCGGTGTCCTCGCGCAGCAGCAGGTCAACGGCCATGGCCAGCTTCGGCGTCGAGCAGGCCCAGATCAGCGTGCCGGCGGCCGGGCTGCGGTAGACGGCTCCGGTCCGGCGGTCGCGGAGCACGATGCCGGTCACCCCGGGCCGGCTGTCGGCGTAGGCCTGCGCCCGCGCGATCCGCGCCCGCAGGTCCGGGCCGAAGGGGTCACCCGGTCCGGCGCCGGCGCTCGGCGCCGGGCCGGACGGCGGCGGCAGCAGTGCGAACGCCGCCAGCAGCGCGGCGAGCAGCAGCTTGCCCATGAAGTCCCCCGGGTGCGGACGAGCGGGTGGGTCCGCCCTGAAGACTCGCACGGACGCCGGGGATGCGGCGAGCGCCGTCGCACCCCCGGCGCGACCCTCACGGGTGAACGGTCAGCAGGTGGGCCCGGAAGCCCTCGCCGTAGGTCTTGGTCGGCGTGCCGGCGAAGTCCTCGATCAGCACGTTGCCACCGGTGCAGCCCCACGGGTTCCACGTCCAGGCCGTGTAGCCCAGGTTGTGCGCGTCCAGCCAGGCCATGACCTGGTCGAGGTAGTCGTGCGCGCAGCTGTTCTGGCCGATCTCCCCGGCCTGCACCGGCACCTGCGCGGCGACCGTCCCGATCTGACTGTCCCAGCAGGACGCGGTGATGCAGGCGTTGAAGTTGTACGAGTGCCAGGACGCCACCAGGTTGCCCGCCGGATCGGCGGGCCGGTAGGCCAGCCACTGCGTGAGGTCGTTGGTCCACGTCAGGCCACCGGTCATGATCACGTTCCGGGCGCCGGTCGCGCGGACGGCGTCGACGAGTTCCTGCATCCCCGCGACGGGATAGCCGATGCCGGTGCAGGTGCCGCCGTCACGCAGGCACCGCCACGAGGCGGCCGCGTCGGACCAGTTGGCGGCGGCGTCCGGGTAGGGCTCGTTGAACAAGTCGAACACCACGGCGTTGTCACCCTTGAACGCGGTGGCCACCTGCGTCCAGAACGTCGGCGTGTACTGCCGGTCGGGCATCGGCTTCTGGCAGGTCGCGTTGACGTCGGTGCACGCCGAGGAGGTGCCGGTGTACTGGCCGTGCGTCCAGTGCAGGTCGAGGATCGGGTTGATCCCGTTGGCTTCCAGCAGGTTCGCGTAGTCCTTGACGGCCTGCTGGTAGGGCGCGCCGCTGGGCGAACCGGACAGGCCGAGCCAGCAGTCCTCGTTCAGCGGGATCCGCACCGCGTGGATGTTCCAGGCCTTCATCGCGTCCACCGACGCCTGGTCGACCGGGCCGCTGTCCCACATGCCCTTGCCCTGCACGCAGGCGAACTCGGCGCTGGAGCGGTTGACGCCGAGCAGCCGGTAGGTCTGCCCGTCGGCGGTCAGCAGCTTGTTGCCCGACACGTGCAGCGCGGGCGCCGGCCCGGGCGGCGGTGGTGTCGGGGTTGTCGTTGGGGTCGTGGTCGGGGTTGTCGTCGGGGTACTGGGTGTCGTCGCCGTGGTCGGCGGGGTGCCGGTGCACGCGGCGCCGTTGACCGCGAAGGTGGCCGGCGTCGTGTTGGTGCCGCTGTAGGAGAAGTTGGCGCCGGTGCTGACCGAGCCGCCGGCCGGGATGGTGGCGTTCCAGCTCGCGTTGGTCACGGTGATCTGCTTGCCGGACTGCGTCCACGTGCCCGACCAGCCCTGCTGCAGGGTCTGGTTCCCGGTGTAGGAGTAGGTCAGCGTCCAGCCGTCGGCCGCCGCGGAGCCGACGTTGGCGATGCCGACGGTGGCGCTGAAACCGCTTCCCCAGTCGTTGGCCGAGTAGGTGACGCGGCAGGCGAACGCCGCGCTCGGCTCACGCGCGGACGACACCGCCGTCGTCGAGGTGACGACCCCGGCGGCGACCGCGAGACCCGCTATCGCCAGCGCGGCAGGACGGTTTCCGGCTCTTCCCCACATCGGCACTCCCTTGTGCACACTGACGTCGGACGCGTCTGGGAGCGTTCCCAGACGCCGTGCACACCGTCGCTGCCCGGCCCGGGGTTGTCAATCACCAACGGCGGGAAAGCCCGCCGATTCCGGCGAACAGCGTCCGGCGCGTTCCCCCGACGACCGCAGGCAGCTCACCCGGCCGGAGTCACCGCCACGCGCGGTAGCCGACGGCCCGGTGGGGCGCGAAGGATCAGCTTCCGCTCCGGTACTCGCTGAAGATTTCCTCGAGTACGCGGTGTGCGGCCTCTTCGCCGGTGCGCGCCGCGGCCACGAGCGTTTTCCACAGCGCCCAGCCGCGCCCGCGCGCCCAGGTGGCGTCGTCGACCGACAGGCGTTCGCGGAACGCCTTTCTGCCGTCGGCGGTCAGCAGCGTCCAGGCAATGGCCGTGTCGCAGGCCGGATCGCCGACACCGCAGGTCCCGAAGTCGATGACGGCCGTCAGTTCCCCCGCGTCGAGCAGGAGGTTCCCCGCCGCGACGTCACCGTGGAACCACACGTCCCGGCCGTCCCAGCGGGCGTCCAGTGCGGCCGCCCAGATCTCGCGGGCCAGTCCGGCGTCGACGCGGTCGCCCAGCGCCGCGAGCGCGCGTTCGGCCGCCGCCCCGTAGGTGCGCAGGGTGGCGCCCCGGAACCAGTTGTGCTTCCCCGGCCGGGGGCCGCCGGCCGTCTCGACGTCCTGCAACGCGGCCAGGAACCCGGCGAGGTCGAGGGCGAAGCGGACGGGGTCGGCGATCCGGTCCGGGCTCGCGGGTTCGCCGTCGAGCCACCGGTGGACCGACCACGGGAAGGGGTAGCCCGCGCCGGGCTTCCCCTTCGCCGCCGGAACCGGGATCGGCAGCGGCAACCGGGTGGCGAGCACCGGGAGCCACTGCTGTTCCTTGGCGACGGCCAGGGCGTATTCGGCCGCGCTGGGCAGGCGCGCCACCAGCTCGCCGCCGACGTGGAAGGTGAAGTTGTCCCACCCGCCGTGGGCCACCGGCCGGACCGGGAGCGCCGCCCAGTGCGGGAACTGCTCCGCGATCAACCGGCGCACGACGTCCACGCCGAGAGTGACGCGCTCGGGCGCGGGGCCGAGATCCGGGATGGTGTCCAACGGCAATGTCCTTGGCTCGAGCGGGGGAACGAGCATATGCCCGCGATAACCGCGGCTGCCTACGCTTTTTCCGTGAACAGGCGCCCCGGCCTCAGCGCGCGGCTGAAGCTCACCATCAGCTACGCCGGGTTTCTCGTGCTCGCCGGCGGCGTCCTGCTCGCCGTCGTGTGGGTGTCGCTGCTGCGGTACGTGCCCGACAACGACCAGGGCCTGCTCGGGGTTTCCCCCAACCGGTACCTCCTCGTGCGCATGTTCGTCCCCGCCGCGGCGACCGCGCTCGGCTTCCTGCTCGTGTTCGGCGTCCTGGGCGGCTGGCTGCTGGCCGGCCGGATGCTCGCGCCGCTCACGCGGATCGCCGACGCCGCCCGGCTCGCCGCGCACGGATCGCTGTCCCACCGCGTCCGGCTGCCCGGTCCCTCCGACGAGTTCCGCGAGCTCGCCGACGTCTTCGACACGATGCTCGAGCGGCTCGAATCCCAGGTCGGCGAGCAGCAGCGGTTCGCGTCGAACGCCTCCCACGAGCTGCGCACGCCGCTGGCCGTTTCGCAGGCCATCCTCGACGTCGCCCGCAACGACCCGGCGTACGAACGGGGTGAGCTGATCGAGCGGCTCCGCACGGTGAACACGCGGGCGATCGACCTCACCGAGGCCCTCCTGCTGCTCAGCCGCAGCGACCGGCGGGTCTTCACCCGCGAGCCCGTCGACCTCTCCCTGCTCGCCGAAGAAGCCGCCGAAACGCTGCTGCCGCTGGCCGAAGCGCGCCGGATCACCCTCGACGTCACCGGGCAGCCAGTCCGCGCGACCGGCTCCGCCGCGCTGCTCCTGCGCATGGTGACGAACCTGGTCCAGAACGCGATCGTCCACAACCACCCGCACGGCACGGTCACCGTCCACACGGAACGACGGCGGTACGCGAGCGTGCTGCGGGTCGAGAACACCGGCCGTCCGCTCCCGCCGGAGCTGGTCCCGACCCTGACCGAGCCCTTCCAGCGCGGGACCGCGCGCACCCGCACCGACGAGCACGACGGCGTGGGCCTCGGGCTGGCGATCGTGCACAGCGTCGTCCGGGCCCACGACGGGATGCTGGAGCTGGCTGCGCGCCCGGCCGGCGGCCTCCTCGTCACGGTCCGGCTCCCGGCTCGCCGCTAGCGGACGCGGAGTGACCACCCCGCTACGGTGGCGCGGACAAAGTTGATCGAGAGGTACTGGCGTGGTCACCATGGGCAAGATCCGGCGGCTGGCGACGATCGCGACCGGTGTCGTGACGGGGATGGCGTTGGCGGCCGGGCCGGCGGCGGCGTCTCCGGCCGACCTGCCCGACGGGATGACGGCCAGCTACCTGGTCGTCGACCAGAAGACCGGCCAGGCCTTCGGCTCCGGCGAGCACCTGCGGTACCGCTCGGCCTCGCTGGTCAAGCTGTTCATCGCGCTCGACTACCTGGAATCGCAGGGCCCGGGCCACGAAATCCCGGCCGACGACCTGGCGCTGCTGGAGCCGATGCTGCGCTCCAGCAACGACGACGCCGCCAGCACGCTGTGGGTCCGCGACGGCTGGGAGGAGATCGTCAAGCGGATGGCCGGCAAGCTCGGTCTGACCGACACCGCACCGCCCGCCGACCGCGGCAAGTGGGGGTACACCGCGATCAGCGCCGCGGACATCGTCCGGACGTACCAGTACATCCAGCACGAGGCGAACCCGAAGTACCGCGACTTCATCCTGGGCAACCTGGCGCAGTCGGCCAAGTGCGGTTGGGACGGCTTCGACCAGTCGTTCGGCCTCCCGAGCGCGGTCCCCGGCCCTAAGGCGGTCAAGCAGGGCTGGTCGGGTTTCGGAGCGGCCCCGGCCCCCGGCGAGGAGTGCAGGGAGACGGACCCCAACGTGCTGCGGGTGCTGCACTCGCCGGAGGTCGGGGCGGCCACCTCGGTGGCTTCGAGCGGTGAAGGGACTGTCGGTGCCTTCGGAGGGCAGGACATCGACCTGACCAGCCGCGCGATGCACACGAGCGGTACGGCCGGAGCGGACGGCGGCAGGATCGTGGTGGTACTGACGCTGGAACCGGCCACGTTGTCCTGGCAGGACTCGGCCGCGCGGATCACGGAGCTCACCCGCGCGGTCTACTGCCAGGTGGGCCGCTGACCGCGCGCGCGACCGAGGCGCCCGATCCCGCCGAGCCCTTCCGGGTGCGCCTGATCGCCGGGCCCACGGGCGCCGGTTCGTCCCGAACGGTGGCCGTTGGCCCACGCCTGAGCGCCCAGCGCGTCACGGTCGGGCCAGCCGGCGCGCTGCCGACCGGCCCGCGGGCCCGCACCGGGTGACGCGGCTCCAGCCGAGCGTGCCCACGACGTCGGCCGCGCCCGCCGGCAGCCGGGTGGCGCGCAACTGCTCGACGATCGCGGCGATCGGCAGGTGCGGGTGCAGGGCGGCGTGCCCGACGACGAGGGCCAGGGTGAGCGGGAACCCTTGGCAGAACTCGACGACGTCGTCGAGGGCGGCGCCTTCGGCCGCGAGCCGGGACTCGCCGATCCGCCGGGCCAGCAGCTCGCGGGACTCCGCCGCGGAAAGCGCTTGCAGCGACAGGGGGCACGTCCCCTCCACGACCGCCAGCTCCGGGAGAGGGTGCCTGCTGGTGACGACGGTCAGGCACCCGGCCGACCCGGGCAGCAGCGACCGGACCTGGGCGGCGTCGCGGGCGTCGTCCAGCACGACGAGCACCCGCTGGTTCGCGAGCAGGCTGCGCAGCAGCGCGGAAGCGCCGTCCACCGTGCCGGGCACGCGCGTCTGCGGCACGCCGAGCGCCTCCAGGAACCCGTGCAGCACCACGGTCGTCGCCGCCGTGGCGTCGGCCGGATCGGAGCCGCCCAGCTTGGCGTACAGCTGCCCGTCGGGGAACCGCGGCGCGAGCCGGTGCGCGGCGTGCGTCGCGAGCGTCGTCTTGCCGACCCCCGCGACGCCGGTGATCGTCCGGACCCGCGGCACCGGGGCGTCCGGCCGCTCGGGGCCCGCCAGCAGGAGCGCCAGCTCCCCACGGCGTCCCGCGAAGTAGGGCACGTCCATCGGCAGCTGCGCCGGCCGCACGACCGGGGCCGCCGCGACCGCCGGAGCGGCGACGAGGCCCCAGCTGCGGGCGGTCTGGCGCAGCACCCGGGCGTGCGCGGCCCGCAGCTCCGGGCCCGGACCGACCCCGAACTCGTCGGCGAGGCGCCGCCGCGCCGACTCGTAGGCCGTGAACGCCTCGGCCTGCCGCCCGGTGATCCCCAGCGCCAGCACCAGCCGAGCCAGCAGGGATTCGTCCAGCGGGTAGCGGCCGCTGGCCTCGCGCAGGGCGCTCACGACCTCCTCGGGCAGTTCCGCGTCCGCCAGGACGTCGACGGCCTCCCGGAGCGCCTGCAGGTACTCCATCTCCACCGCGGCGAACACCGCGTGCTCGGTGACGTGCCGGGGACACCCGGTCGCGACCGGTCCGGCCCACAGCCCCAGCGCCTCCCGGTAACGCTCCCCGGCCGGCACCCGGCGGCCGGCCGCGCCCGCCGATCGGGCGTGGCACACCAGTTCCCGGAACCGGTGCAGGTCGACGGCGCCGGGCGGCGCGTCCAGCTGGTACCCGTTGGCGCTGCGGGACAGCCACCGCCCGGCCGCCCGCTCGGGCAGCCGCGGTTCGAGCAGCCGCCGGATCGCGCCGATGTGCCGGTGGACCACGTTGGCCGCGCTCGGCGGCGGGTCCGCGCACCAGACCACCTCGGAAATCCGGCTGATGGAAACGGGGCTGCCGGGATTCGCCATCAGCAACGCCAGAATGGCCCGCTGCTGAGGAGAACCGAGCACCACGTCGGCGCCCGACCGCCGCACGCGAACGGGGCCCAGGACGAAGAAATGGAACTCGGATTCCCCCATGGACGTTTTCCGCCTGCGTTCGTGGACGTTTTCCGGCACGATCGACACTACGCACGAGGCCGCCGAAGGCAATGGCGGGCAACGAACTCTCCCTGAACGGGTGGCCGATCATCACTCACACGGCCGCAGGCGCAATCTGTGCCGCAAAACTGTCAGCCGCCCGCCGGGCGAGCAGAGCACCGTCAGTTTTCCGGCACTGCGCTTTTCTAGATTGTGTCGAAGCACGGTTCCGACGACGACCGCAAAGGTGACCAGCCATGCTCCCGACCCGGCCCGTTCCGTTCGACCTGACCCATTGCCGCGCCGCGCACGGCCGCGTCTACGACGTCGAAGTCCACGACGGCACCACGTGGCAGCCGCACGGGCAGCTCGTCGTGCAGGACGACATGGTCACGCACGAAGAGGACCACGTCCACACCGTCGACTACCACGGCGCGAACCACGCGTTGCTGCTGGCGGGCAAGACCGGCGACCCCACGTTCCGGGCCAGACTGAACCTGACCGAGTGCGGGTCCGCGTTCGTCGGCACGATGTCCACCGGCGGCGGCGCGCCCCAGGCCGTCCGCGGCCGGGTGATCGAGCAGGTCTACCACACCGAACGGCACCTCAAGGAGGATCCGCACGCCCCGTTCCGGCCGTCGGAAGACCTCACCGTCAAGTCCGAGTGGGCCGGCAACGACCTGAAGATCACCTACCTGCTCGGCACCGACGACGTCAGCGACCGCACCCGCGTGACGAAGGTCGACCGCCCCAAGGGCGAGACCACGCTGGAGATGGTCCCGCAGCTGGTCGCCCCGTTCCGCCAGAACGCCTTCGTCATCGTGCTCGTCTCCGGCAGCCGCACCTTCGCCGGGACCTACACCGACGACGAGGACAACGACTACGACTGGCGCGGCAGCTCCGTCCAGCCCGCGCAGGTGGCTGCGGCCCGCACCGCCGTCCTCGGCAACGGCACGACCGCCGCGGCACCCGCCGCGGAAACCGCCACCATGTCGGTGCAGGACCTGGACAACATCTCCTCGATCCAGATCGTCACCGACGGCAAGGGCAACCAGGTCACGGTCGACTACGCCCAGACGACCTGCGGCGGCTACTTCAACAAGTGCCTCGTCAACGGCCTGGAAGACCGGTGGGTCGACGGCATCTACGGACACCGGTACACCCTCCCGGACGGCGTGCAGAAGGTGTTCGAGCACTCGAAGCCGTTCTTCGCCGACAACGCGGTCCTCGGCACCGGCCAGATGCTCTACGACAACCTCGGCACCTGGCCGCAGTACAAGGACCTGATCAACAAGATCCGCCCGGAGACCATGAAGACCGTCTGGACGGACATGGGCAAGAGCGAGACCGAGGGCGTGCGCTACCAGGAGGCGAGCAGCGCCCTCTACCTGGAGGGCTACCGCGACGGCGTCAAGGCGATGCGGCCCTACCTCGACCGTGACCCCGAGAAGTGGGCGGCCGAGTACTTCGCCTGGCTGACCGACGACGCCAACCTCCTGACCTGGCAGATCCAGGTCGCCAGCAAGCAGTTCGACAACGTCAAGACGCGGATGTACGAGTGGTACGTCAAGCTGCAGGTGCTCGCGCCGAAGAAGGACTACGGCCAGCGCATGGTGACCATCGCCTACGCGGCGCTGCTCGGGGTGAACTACTCGAAGTCCCAGTGGTCGGACGACCTCAAGCCGTTCCTCCAGGCGCTGATCGAGAACGCCATCGCCGGCAAGGTCGACCCGACCGTCATGGACAAGCTCCAGCAGCAGGCGGCCGCGGAGAACCGGGAGCTGCTGAAGACGCTGATCACCACCACCGACTCGATCGTGCACCTGGTGGACGGCATCGCCGCGGCCCTCTCCGCCTACCAGCGCAAGTCGCTGCAGCAGCTCGCCACGGACCCGGAGGCGCAGCGCCTGATCGGGCAGCAGCTGCAGGGCAGCCAGTACGAGGCCTGGGAGCAGCTGACGAAGAGCGGGAAGGTCAAGGGCCTGCTCGGCATGTTGTTCTACGGCGCTTCGGCCGGCTTCCTCATCTACTCGATCGTCCAGGACGGCAAGGGCAAGCAGACGCCGAAGACGGTCACCGAAGAGGTGAACCTGGGCATCCTCGCCCTGGCGCTGCTGGTGCAGGGCGTCCAGAAGATGATGTCGCTGGGGGTCGGCCGGTTCCTGGAGAACTTCGCGGCAGGCGGCCAGGGCGGCGCGTTCCGCGCGTTCGCCGGTGACCTCGCGACCTGGTTCGCCGAGGGCGGCAAGGTCATCCCGAGGGGCCCGGTCGGGAAGGCGTTCGTGGCCGTCTTCGGCGAGAACGCCGCGGAGTTCATGGCCCGGCGGATCGGGCCGGCGATGGCCGTCTGCGGTCTGGTGCTCGCGGCCTTCACGCTGTACGACGCCATCAAGTCGGGGAACGTGCGCAACATCGTGTTCGAGGCGCTGAACACCTTCATCGCACTGGCGACCGTCGCCCTGCTCGGTCTCGAGCTGATGAGCTTCGCCTGGGCCGGGCCGGCCGGTCTCGCCATCGCGGCCATCGGCGTCGTCATCGCCCTGATCCAGTTCATCTGGAACTGGATCGACCCGCCCCCGCCGCCGCCGGACCCGATCACCGAGTTCGTCAAGGGCCCGATGGTGGCCAAGGGCTTCGCCAACGCGTGACGGAGAACGCCGTGCTCATCGCCCTGTCGCGGCCCGCCGTCCCGCTGGCGGGCACGCCCGATCCCGCCATCGAAGCGATGGTCAACCTCATGCCCGACTACAGCGCGGGCCGTCGCCTGCACGAGCTCTACGTCAACAAGACGCAGAGCGCGCTGCCCGGCAACTATTCGCAGCTGTTCGGCACCGGCCCGGCGTTCCGGGGGGTGTTCTACCCCGGCTGGCGGGCCGACCCGCTGCTGGCGGCCGCGGACGTGACCGGCCTCGCCGACTCGTGGTGGCGCGACTTCTCCGTGGTGGTCCTGTGCCAGGCCATCGCGGAGCTGGGCAGCAGCATCCGCGGGCAGATGCTGGCGGACAAGATCCGCGGCGACGTGGCGGCGTTCAACGCGCAGCTGCGCGCCCGGTCGGCCCGCGCGTACGCCACGATCCTGGGCGCCACCTACGAGCCGCTCGTCGCCCTGCTGCGCCAGGTGAACCGGGACGTCGCCAAGGCCCGGTTCCGCGAATCGCTGCTGGCCAACGTGCTCAACCGCCAGTTGTGGTACCAGGCGGGGATGTGGACCAGCCCGGACTGGGAGCTGTTCAACCAGTACGCGAAGTACCTGGTCCTGGGCGCCACGGACGCCGAGGTGGACACGCTGATCCGCGAGCTGGGCGACGCCGGGCTGCCGGTGCCGGGCGTGGTGGACCAGCGGAACTGGCGCTCCTACGCCGAGGAGCTCCGGGACAAGCGGGACGTCGACGTCGCCGACGTCCGGGACGCGTGCGCGCGCCCGGTCACCGAGACGACGTACATGGCGACCTACGGGGGCGGCCTGGCGTCGCTGCCCAACGGCAACTGCTACGAGTTCACCGCGAACAGCCAGCCCGGAACGCACTACCGCCGGCCGCCGGGCGGGTCGTGCTTCACCGGCGACACGCAGGTGCTGCGCAAGGACGGCCGGCCGGTTCCGCTGCGGACGGTCAAGCGGGGTGACGTCGTGCTGACCCGGGACGGCACCGCCACGGTGGCCTACCTGGCGCAGCCCCTGCGGGCGGGCCGCCCGCTGTACCGGCTGGACGGCGGCGGCCCGGTGTTCACAGGCACCCACCCGTTCCTCAACGCCGCCCCGGAGGACCCGTCGGCCCCGCCGCCCGCCGTGCTGGCCGTGGATCCGGCGGCCCTGGCGTCGGACGTCCCGACGCTCGGGGAGAACGGCATCGGGGTCCTGGCGCCGGGCAGCCTGGTGCACTCCCGCGCACCGGGCCCCACCCGGGTGACGGGAGTGGAGCGCGTGCCGTGCGAGGACGCTGTCCTGTACGACCTGAGGCTCACGACGGCGTCCGGGGAGCGGCAGGAGTTCTGGGCGGGCGACGGCGAACACTTCTACCTGGTGGCCCCGGAGTACCCGATCCTCGACGAAGCCGGCGCGGCGGCGACCACGGTGGTGGCGGTGATGGAGGGTCTCCTGCACCGGGACGACCACCCGGGCTGGCCATCGTGGATCATCGACCGCATCAACCGCTTCGGCCCGGGCATCTTCCACGATGCGCTGACGAAGGCGTTGGCCACCACGCCGTCGTTCGGCGCACCGCAGCCGTCCGGCCGGCTCGCCGACCGCATCGACCGCCTGTACCGGGAACTGGCGGGCCGGAACGCGGAGACGGCCGCGGTGGTGGCGAGCATGTTCGACGGACTGCTGTCGGCCTCCGGCCAGTGGCTGTCGTCCCTGGTGGCGGTGGGCTGGCGGACGGCGTTGCTGCTGGGCGGGGACATCACCGCGGTCACGGTGTTCGACATCGCCCTGACCCCGGCGAACCCCCTCCCGGCCGGCGCGGACCTCCGCCTGGACGTGACGGTGGCGGGCCGGTCGGCAACGGCGGGCACGACGATGTGGGACGGCCGCGGCCGGGCCAACACCCGGTTCCACCACTACTTCGACCAGGTGGTCCACGTGAACGCGGCGGCGGAGGACCGCCCGAGCGGACTGTCGTTCACGGTGAGCGTGGACGGCGCCAGGTTGCCGGCGTTGACGGCGGAGGCACCGGACGCACTGGGCGGCCCCGCACACGCGCTGCGGTCGGTCCCGCTGGCGGACGCATCGGGAAGGGAGGTGGGCACAATCCGTTTCGACACCCGAAGCATGGGCCACGAGGCGGCGCACCAGGAACTGGCGGAGAGCGGCCGCTGGACGGAGGCGACGGCGGAGGTGTATGCGAACGCGCTCGGGGTCGCGATGGCGGAACCGATCTTTTCGATGCTGACCCAGGCCCCGCCGTCCGCGGGTCGTTGAGTTGGTGCCCCCGACGGGACTCGAACCCGCACTGAATCGATTGGAGGCCGGATCAGCCGATATCGGCTGTTGTTGATCGACATGCGGTGCGGCCCGCCATGCTGGCTTCCGCAAACGACGGTCGGGCGTGAGCGTCTTCTGTCATTTGGCGTTGACAGTGAGGAGAAACCGGGGCAGTTGATCTTTCCCTCCCTTTCCCCGAGATCCTTTTGGCCTCATCGATCGAAGTGGAGACCAGCACGTAACGATCCAACGGCTGGCGGGGCGGACTCATAACGCCAAGCTGAGCGGGTTCGACTTCCGTGTATGACGAGTTGGGCTGTACGAGCATCACTAGCTGCTGCCGTGGGCCTTGCCGTGGTCGCATGTGGCCCAGCCCCAACACCGGCACCCGATCGCCCAGCGTCACCCCCAACATCGTCGGGTCCGCCAAGGACGCAAACTCCACCAACTTCTCCTTCGAAGCCTTCGACGTCGTCAGCGGTGCCGGCACCGGCGACAACCCCTTCGCCGCGATCCACTACGAAGCGGTCGGGTTCTTCGAACGAGCCAGGCTGCGGACAGCGGGCCATCGCCGCAGGCAAATTCAACCCCAGATGCCGCGAGTACCAGGGCTACCTCGACCCCGGAGGATCGGGCCGACAGAAGACGTCCGGCGATACCCAGCATGAGTACGGGTGCCAGCAGGGCTATATCCCGAAGGACCAATGTTGACCCGAGGTCTCCGCCCCACCCTGGGCCGCTGACCAGCGTGTTTGGCGCCCCCGACGGGACTCGAACCCGCACTGAATCGATTTTAAGGCTAGATCGGCTGCCGTTGCCTGTTGTTGGTCGATCGCGGCCGTTGCCTGCGGGGTTAACGATGGCGAACAGTCGACCTCAGTGGAGCTCTTTCGTCGTCTGGCCTCGATAGTGGGCAAATCTGGGGCGCTTGATCATCCGCAGAAGCCACCTAGGTGCGCAGTCGGGCCTGGCGCGGCGAGCGAGCTGTCCGACCAGACCATTGGCTGTCGGGGGTGTAACAGGCGATCTTGCCTCTCCGACTGTCAGGGCAGTCTCAGGAGGTGCGGGTGGGGTTAACCGAGGTCGTTGCCGCAGCCAGCGGCGGAGTCTGGGAGTTCTACCGGGATGAACGCGGCATCTCTGTAGTGAAGGTTGAAATCAGCGTGGCGGGCAACTCAGAGGTAGAGCGAGCCATGATCCGAGCCGAGGTGAAGCGAATCATGCTTGCCGCGATGGAGGGAAGACTTAAGCCCTACGTCGACCTGAAGCACCTCGTTCGAAACCCGCTACTCTTTGAACTCCGCTGGAAGATCGGAGATGCGGCCATCCCAGCTCGACTGTGGCGGCTCTACTTTGGCTGGCACTCGAACATGGGCCCACTTCGCGTAGCTTTCAAGTTCGGTGAAAAGCCACGAGGGCCGGAGGGCCGCGCGGTGCAAGATCAGCACATCGATGAGGCATGGTCACGCTACGCAACCTGGCTGGCGCGGACGACTCGAACCTAGTATAAACTAGACTTGATACGCGTAGAGAGGAGATGATGACGATGAGTGACGAACTCGACGACCTGTTGGGGATTAACCCCGCCGACCCGACGCAGCAACTTGCGCTGGAACTAGTGGACGCTGACGACCAGTTACTCCGTCGTCTAGTTGCCCTCCGCAATGAAAAAAGCCTCACGCAGGGTGAAATCGGACGACGCATGGGTGTCACACAGCCAGCCGTAGCAGCCTTCGAGAAGGCGGATGCCGACCCCAAGCTGTCAACGATCCGACGCTATGCTCTAGCCCTCGGCGTCCTTGTACGACACTCTGTCGTAGATCATTTCTCGTCGGGGTCGAGTGCCATTTCGAACGTTTCCCGCACACAGACAGGCGCAGCCGCACGGCGCCCTTCACATCTAAGAGTTAATCCAACTTCCTCGATTTTGAGTGTTGCAGAGTGAAATTTTTCATTCAGCTCGCCGACTACGCCCAAGGCGGAGCCGGACAAAAGCTTAATGCCATCGGACTAGGCTGGACGCGGACAACCACTCCCCTGCAAGCCCACGTTGTTGTCGTGACCGCCGAACCTGACAAAGAAGATGCGGGTAAGCGATTCAAACTCAACGTCCGCCTGGTGAACTCCGATAATAAACCTGTTCCCGACAGGAATGGCAACGACATCTCGGCAAATATGGAGTTCGACGTAGAGGCCGAACAGTTTGACAACCGCGCCCCCGCCCTCACGCCGATAATCCTAGGACTCGACCGGGGCCTCCCCCTTGAACCCGGCTTCTATCGCTGGGAACTTAGCCTTACTGATGATTCTGAGCGCACGTGGCATCGCTCTTTTCAAGTACTTGAGCCTGGGGTTGAAGTCAATCAACCATAAGTGGGTGGCCTTTCGGCATCTCGTCGATCTGGCGCAGCCCGATCACGCTGTGTCAAGGGGGCACTTCCCGCTCGACTGCGGCTGACCTGCCCGGCTGCCCCCTTGACGCGGCGTGATAGCCCTCCGGGAGGTCGTCGAGATGCCGCTTGGCCGCACACGCCAGATTGCGGATTTCCTCGGGCACGCCCGCCCATCGGTTACCCTCGACCGGTACGTCGGCCGGGGCGCCGTGGCACCCACGATCGCGGACACGATGGAAGACCTCTTGTGACCGTCACGGCAAAGTGGGGCGTAAGTGGGGCACTCGATCTTCACTGCACCCCACCCCAGCCCGCTGACCAGCGTGTGTGGTGCCCCCGACGGGACTCGAACCCGCACTGAATCGATTTTAAGTCGACTGCCTCTGCCGGTTGGGCTACGGGGGCACCGCACACTCTAGGTTATGACCGCCCTGCCGTGGTGCTCAGGACGATCTCACGCCGCGACCACCAGCTTCCAGGCCGCCGCAGCCAGGCCCACCGCCAATGGGTGGACCGAGACCGCCACCCGGGCCAACGAGCGCAACACCAAAACGACGCCGCGGTCACCGAGCCACGCCAGGCGCGTCACGCCGTTCCCGTACACGTACGCGAAGTGTGGGGGTGCGCCGCCCGCTCGGCGGCGGGCTTGGCTGAGCCAGTACTCCGGGAGCACCAAGACCGCGGCGAGCAGCGTCACCACGTCTCGTGCCGGCTCGATCAGTGTCCTGAGCATGATCGGCACGACAAACCGAACCACCAGGCAGGCCACCGCCACCACCAGGATCAAACTGGGCAGCGCCTGCGGAAGCAACGGCCACATCAAGCACCGCCCGTGTTGTTCGCCCGGTCTTCGAAGCTGAGCTGGCGTGCCCCGTCCGTTCCGGTCAGCACGCGGTTGATCGAAGCCTGCATCCACTGCATAACCGTGCGGACCTGGTCGTCGATCTGCCAGCGGTCGAGAGCGTCGGACTCGATCAGCCGCGTGATGAAATCGAACACCTCTTGGCGGTGAGTGTCGCGCTCCGCGATCAGTGCACGCACCACCGGTTCGACTTCCTTCGGGTTCTGGGCCAGCTGCAACGCGAACTGATCGAGGTCGCCGTTCTTGATGAGCTCCTTGAACGCGCCGACCTCCGCCTCCAGCCGGACGTTGCGCTCCTTCTGCTCGTCCATCCGCAGGCGGACCAGGACGTTCGTCCACAGCCCGAACTCCGCCGACAGCCAGTCGGCGGGAAACCGGGTGTTGACGGCCTTCTCCGCCGTTTCCACGTCCGCCGCCGTCAGGACCCGGCTCGCTTCGCGGAGGCCGGCGAGCAGGCGCGGGACCAACACCGGCCGGATGTCCGTAAGCCCTTCCGCGACGACCACCTCGGGGCTGGTCACCCGCCACTGGATGTCCACCTCCGCCCGGAAAACGAACGCGTCGCCCAGGCTCGGCAGTGTGATTTCCAGCGACAGCTGCCGCAGCGAAAGGTCCACCTCGAACACCGAGCGGAAGCCACTCCAGAAGAGCTCGCCCGCGGTCGGCTGCTTGTGCCTGCCGAAGACGACCATCCGGCCGTCGCCCTGGACGAAAACCCTGGCCACCCACGGTCGCATCGGCGTCCGGTTCCGCACGAAGCCCAGCCGGCCGACCCGGTCGTCACTCACGATGGGGGCGTACGCGGAGGCATCGAGGGTGCGGACCACCGACGGATCGGCCTGCGTGCCCGAGTCCGGCAACGTCTGCTCGTTCTTCTCCGGCTGTTCCGGCTCTTCTTCGCTCTTCCGATCGATCTTTTCGGTAACTTTTTCCTCGGTCATACGACCACCCTCATCTTGGTCCGGGTCTTGATCGCCGCGGTCAGCTCGGTCGCGACGGCGGGCGCGAGCGGGTCGGCCCAGTCCTTCGTCAGCCTGCCGATCAGGTACAACAGCCGCTGGGCGTCGCTTTCGGTCTCGACGAGCTCGGCCATGAAGCCGGCCAAGACGTCGAGAAGTACCCGGTCCTGCTCGGCACACCGGATCCACCTGGTGATGAAGTGACGGGCCAGTACATCGCCCTCCCGGTTCCGCAGTGACCGCCGGAGCAACGCGCAGATCGGCTCCGTGAGGCCCGCATCCTGCGAATGCAGGGTGAGCAGCAACGGCCACTGCTCGGCGCCGGACGGCAGCGCCGGACGGTCCGTCTCCGACATCACCAGGCTGTCGAGCTCGAACCCGTAGAGGTTCGTCAGGTGCCGCAGGCTCCGCAACGCGAGCCGGCGCAGGCTGCTCCGATCGCTGTCGAACCACCGCTGCAGGCATTCGAGGACTTCGGTGACCCGGCCGAACGCCAGCAGCTTCGCCACGCTGTACCCGGAGATCCAGACGACGTCCCAGTCGTCACCGTCGTCGAGCGTGTGACGGCTTTCCGACGGAGTGCCGAGCACCCGGAGCTCCTCGAGCGTGTCGGCGATGCGCCGGCGGCCCAACGAGAACCCGTAGGTCGCCGCGGCGGTCCAGCGCAGCGGCCGGGAGCCGGACCGGCGCCACTCCTCCAGCCGTTCGACGATCGCCGGGCGGAGGTCGTCGTCCTGGGCGGCCTGGTCCAGGGCGATCGCCGGCGAGAGGCGGCGGTTGCCGAGGTACCAGCCCCGATCGTGGTCGACGGCGCGGGGCCTGATCATCTTCATGTAGACGTAGGCGAAGTCCCGCCGGCACAGGTATCCGATCGCTTGCGCGGCGCGGACCCAGATCATCGGGCGGCTGTCTTCGGTCAGCTTCGTCAGCCACGTGTTGATCGAGTCACGCATCCGGTAGTGGTTCTGCCAAACATGGTCGAGGACCGCGGCCGGGTACCGCGGATCGTGGAACCGCAGCAGGGGCGTCGGGAGTAGGACACGACCGAACGTCGTGTATCCGTCGGCCACCGTCGCCCGCAGCTCCGGCAGCCGGTTCCCCTGGTCGTCGGCGAACAAGGAAATCCCACGCTTGTCGTCCTTGCTCGACGCCGTGACCAACTTGCTGCCCAGCAGTTCGGCCGCCTCGGCGACGATGTTGTACGGCGACTCGTTGAGCACCGCCAGCGCCACCCGGAACGCGCTCAGCCGGAGGGCCTCGTCGAGCTCGGGACCCGGTGCGATCCCCTGCAGCGAACAGAACCACTCGGCCACTTGGCCGTGGACTGCTTGGGCGGCCTCTCGCTCGACGTCCTCCCGGGTGATCTCTCCCCGTGCGTGCTGAACGAGGAGGGCCGCCATTGCCACGGATTCCACCGGCCGCGGGCAGGGGGCCAGCGCCTCGGCGACCCACGGGGCCGCGAGCAGCTCGTCGAGATCGGCTTCGAACTCGGGTGGGTCATCGGGCCGGACCTCGTGCCGGACGTGTTTGGCGAGCAACGCCGACGGATCGGGCGGGAAGTAGTCGAACGCGTAGCCGCCGAACACGGCCGTCAACCGGGGATCGCGCGCCGCCACCAACACGCAGCAAGACGAAGCTTTCTTCAGTCGATCGCGAAGTTCGTCGAGGTTCTCTTCGGTGAGGCCTCCGCTCACGCGGGGCGGCAGCTCCGCGACGTACCCGGCGTTCTCCTCGGGGAAGTCGGCACTCACGAATGACTTCACGTTCTCGCCGCAGGACAGCCGGAACACCCGGCCTTCGACCGCCTGGTCCAGCAGGTGCAACGCGGTGGTGACGCGTCCGGTGCCCGGCTGTCCACGCAAGAGGATGACCCCGCGCTTCTCGAGCATTTCGGCCATCTCGCCGTGGTTTTCCACGGCGAGGTAGCGAGACCTGACCCAGTCGAGCACGTCCTCGCGAACCGAGCCGGATTTGCGCGAGAGCTGCTGTCCCACGGAGATCCCGTAGTAACGGTCCCCGATCTGCACGTCACCGTTGAACTTCCCGTGGTGGATCGTGGCGCTCGGAGCGTGCTGCGAATACCTGGGCGAAAAGAAGCGGTCTCCCTGGTCGAGGGCTTCCTTCACGCCGCGGGCTTCGTCGTCGCCGTGGTCTTTCTCCTGGTCCTGCTCGGGTTTCTTGGTGCTCCCGCGGTTCTGCTTCGGCGCATCGGCTTTCGGCTGGCCGCCCTTCGGGCCGGCCGGCCCCTCCGCCGGTGCCTGCGGGGGCGATGCGGAACCCGAGGCCGGTCCGGGGACGGGTCCCGGCTGGGCTGCCGGCGTGCTGTCGCTCATCGGTCCGCTCCCCGGTTGTCGTGCCACGAGCCGACCACGAACGGGCCGTGGAAAGTACCGGACTCGATGTGTGAGACCGGCCCGTGCGCCACGCCGATCCTGGGCGCAGCCGCCGGTGCGCTCGCTTCCTCCCGCGGAGCCGTGGGCTTCGGCGGGACGGAGTAGCCGAGGACTCGGATCCAGGACTCCGGTTCGGTGCCGAGCGGCCGGTAGCTCTCCGGCATCACCATGCGTGCCGTCGAACCGGCGACGAGCTGCCGGTGGACATCCCCGGAAACCACGACGACGGTTCCGGCCGGAAGACCCGCTGCCGCCGCACGGCCGATGAGCCCGCTGACAACCGCGTGCTCGCGGCCGGTGGCCACCCCCACGATGATCCGCGAGCCCGGGGCGACCGCGTCGAGCACTCCGCCGAGGTGGTGCAGCCACACCCCGAGCAGGTGCTCGCCGCGAGTCACGGTGGGCAGGCTCATGGTGATGTTCCGGCCATCGTCGTGCACCGCGTCCGGGAACGCGATCCTCGCCGCGGCGAACGACGACCGGAGCACTCGGTCCACGAAGCCCGGCGTGGCCGGGTCGCACCGTAACCCCAACAGCAGCGGCTCGGGGCCGATCAGGTCCGCCACCGTCGTGGCGGACACGCCGGGCACGCGAAGCCACGCGTCATCGTGGAAGTCCTTGTCCGGCATGTCCACGCGGATACGCACGAACTCCGTTTCGGAGACCTCGGTGATGCACTGGCGCACGCAGCCGTCGAAGATCGGCGCCGAGACGATCTGGACCAGGTTGGCCTCGGGTAGCGCAGCCAACACCGCTCGTGCCTGTGTCGAGTCCAGGAGCCGGTGGACGTGCACCGGACCGTCGGACGCGAAGCCGTACGCGGCGGGCAGTGAGCCGCCGTGGTGCAGCGCAAGCCGTAGCCTCAGGCGCGTTTCGGGGCGCCGGGGGGCGTTGAACCGCGCGAGCCGGGCGTCGAGCTCGCGCACGAACGGGCCCACCAAGGCGAGCTCCGACTTGCCGTCGTCGATCTCGGCGTGAAAGCCGTCGCCGCCGTCCTGCACCCGCCACGACGACCGGTCGAGCCCGCTGGCTGCGGCCGCGGCGGACACCGCGTCGGACAACGCCTGCTGCAGTTCGGCCTGCTGCCGCCCGTCACGGCTCCCGTACCGCCACATGTCGACGGCCAGCAACAGCACCCGCGAGAAGTCGGTGTGTTCCGGCAACGCGGCCTCCTCCGAAGATCGTCTGCGTTCCGATCCCTAACTCTGAGCCACATCCCCGTAGTCGACCCCGTATTGATACGGGTTTCGGCGGTCGTTCGCGCCGAACCGGGCCAACCGGGCGAGGTCCTCGACTACGATCCGTCGATATCGCCGTCGCACCAGCCCCGACCGGTGGAGTTGCTGAAGCGCCTTTTCGAACGTCGCCAACGCGACCCCGGCCAGCGACGCGATCTCCGCCTGGGTAAGCGACACGTCGAGGTCCCAGCCTTCCGCCGTGCGGACACCGTGCCGGCCGGCGATTTCCGCAAGCACGCGGCCGACCCGCACCGCCGCCGGACAGGCGACGAACTCCGCCCGGCGGTTGTTCGCCCAGTGCAGCCGGGCGCTCAGCGATGCCGCCATCGCCGCCCAGGCCTCCGGATTGCGGTCGAGGAAGTTCACCAGCTGCGCACTCTTGATGAGCCTGACGTGGGCCGCGGTGCAGGTCATCACGTTGGCGGAGCGCTGTCTGCGCTCCAGGACCGACATCTCACCTAGGAGGTCGCCGCGGCCGCGCAGCCCCAGCAGAACCGGGCTGCCGAACTCGGTGTCCACGAACACTTTCATGATCCCGTCGACGACCACCAGCACGTGGTGGCTTTCCTCGCCCTGCCGGATGACCTTCTGCCGTGCGCCGTAGGTCACCGCGGTTCCCAGTTCGAGGAAGCCGGCCCTGGTCCGGGCGGACATCCGGCCGAGCAGGCTGGTCTTCGGCCAAGGCTTCTGGTTCAGCTCCACTCCTTCCTCGGGCGGACGCGGCCCTGTCCACGCTTCTCCGGCGCCGAGCGGCCCACCACGTCAAAAACCGGGTTTCGGAGAGCAAGCGGAGCAGTTTCCGCGGGGAAACCATCGGGTGACGGCATTTCCGCGACGCGGACCGGCGATGCTCGGCCGGAAGGAGGGAGAAGCGATGAACAGGAGAACACCGGCCGGGCTCAGGGACGCACGCACCGGGAGCCGGGGAGAACTGGCCACGACCTTGACGACGGTGACCTTCTTCCAAGGCGCCGTCCAGCACGCCGACGAGAAGGCGCGCACCGTGATCGCGGTTCAGACCATGATCACCGCCCTCGTTGCCGCCCAGCTCGGGTTCCTGGGCGGGGCGAGAGCTGGTTCTGTGCCGCGAATGGTCTTCGTCGGAGCGTTGCTCTGTTTCGCGTGCGCGTACGCCTACGCCTCACTGCAGGTCTACCTGGCGATCCGGCCTCGGACCGCGGCCCCGTCCGAGGAGAACCAGTTCGCCTTCCCGAGCGTCGCCGCCGGAACGGCCGTCACCGGACGTGTGGGTGCACGAGAACAGTCCGACCAAGCACACGAACTCGTCCGGCTGCTCGCCGCGCTGGCGATGCGCAAGCACCGCCACGTCCGCTTGGCGCTGACCGGGACCTGCGTGCTCTTCTCGAGCGCGTTGGTGCTGCTGGTGATGGCGGCGGTGCCCTGAGCCAGGCTCAGCCGTCGGCGACGCCGGCGAGCCGCGCCCGGTCACAGACGCACACGCGGCGGTAGCCGGTTTCGACGATCCCCTCTCGCCGCAACCCGGCCAGCGCCCGGTGCACGGTCGGTTCCGCCGCGCCCACCAGCGCGGCGAGCTCCGGTTGGGTGAGAGCTACTCCGATCTCGGCGTGCGATCCGGCGGCAGTTCCGTACGACGTGACCAGTTCGAGGAGGACCCTGGCGAGCCGGATCCGGACTTCCCGGCTGCCGAAGTCGATCCGGCGGCGCGTGGCCCAGCGCAGCTTGGCCGCGACACTGCTGGTCACCGCGAGCGCCACGTCCGGGAAGCCGGCGAGAAACCGGCGGAACTCGGCTTGGGTGATCAGGCGGGCGGCCACCCGGCCCGCCGTCGTGACCGTGGCGACCCGCGGCTGCCCGTCCATCGCGGCCAGCTCGCCGACGAGGTCACCGCCGACGCGGATCGCCAGCAGGGCGAGGTGGCCGTCCGGCGTGGTGCCCGTGATCTTCACACAGCCATCGACCAGCAGAAAAACATGCGTGCCGGCATCGCCCTCGCGGATCAGGACCCGTTCCGCCCCGAAGTCACGCGCGACACCCAGGGCCAGCAGGGCGGCGCGGGAGGCACTGGAGAGCCCGGCCAGGAAGCTGCCTCCCGGAAACGTCGTGTCTTGGCGGCCGTTCACCGGTTCTCCCCTCGACCACGAGAGATGTTATGTGGGTCGAGTCGACGGCACCACCGCCCGGAGAACGACGCCGGCCGGGCGCCTCGAAGGCGGCCCGGCCGGGTGTTCGTGCTCGCGTCAGTTGAACGTCCAGGACTGGTTCGCCGCTCCCGTGCACGTCCAGATCTGCAGCGGGGTGCCGTCCGCCGAGCTTGGGCCCGTTGCGTCCAGGCACTTGCCCGAGGCCGGGTTCACCAGCTGGTTTCCCGAATGCGTCCACTGCTGGGCGCCCGTGCCGTTGCAGTCGTAGAGCTGGACGCGGGTTCCGTTCGCCGTGCCTGCCGAGGCCACGTCCAGGCACTTGCCCAAGGCTCGCAGCGTGCCCGCGGAAGACGTCCACTGCTGGGCGTTCGTGCCGTTGCACGTGTACAGGTCCACCGTCGTGCCGTTCGCCGAAGATGCGCCCGCCACGTCGACACACTTGCCGCCGTAGCCGGTGATCGTGCCTCCGGACGACGGCGGTGGCGTCGTGCCCGAGATCGCGTTGAAGATCCTCGAGTACGCGTAACCCGTGGCCCGGTCGTAGTCCTGGAGCTCCCAGAACGACAGTTCCGCGACGCCGTTCGAGGCCGCGAAACTCTCCAGTTGCTGGGCGTCCGACTGGCTGAACTGGGCGCCGTCGTCGTTGCGGCCCGCGATGGGCGTCAACCCCATCATCGCGTACGCCGCCGACGTCGAGATGCCGTACAGGCTCGCCAGCTGGGACGCCGACGCGCGTGCTGCCGACAGGGCGTCCGGCAGGACCGGCTGGCCGTCGTAGAAGTCCATCACCATCAGGTTGACCACGCTGACCTTGACGCCCTTGCTCTTCGCGTCGCGCAGCAGGTCCAGCTCGTTCGACGGGATGCCCGACGGGTCGACCGCCAGCGTGTAGTCCACCTGCACCGACGGGTTCTGCTGCTGCAGCGCCGCCAGCGCCGAATTGCGGCGCTGGTTGGAGGCCGTGTCGTTCAGGACGTCGCCCTCGATGTCGAAGTCGAGGCGGGGCGTTCCGTACGTGTTCACGACGTTCGCGTACGCCGCCGTGAGGCTCGACGTGTTCGTGCACGTCTGGGCCAGCTCGCCGCCTGCCGCGCCGCCGAACGACGGGATCACGTTGCCGCCCGCCGCCTGGAGCGCGCTGATCTGGGACTTGAACGAGCCGACACCCGTGCCGTTCGCCTCCCAGACCGGCGTGCAGCCGGACTGCGGGGTCAGGAACGCCAGCGTGTAGAACTTCGTGCCGGTCGCGTTCAGGTCGGCGGCCATCTGGCCGGCGTCGGCGTCGCTGATCTGCAGGTACGGCGCCGCGTAGTGGGCGGGGAAGGCGGCGCCGGCCGCGGCGGCGGTGAACGGCGGCAGGACGAGGGCGGCGGCGATCGGCAAGGCCGCCGTCAGGGCCGCTTTGGTACGGGAAAAGGGCATGGCGAGCTCCAGGGGGGACCGAGGGAGGGAGCCGGGAGCGGACTTATTCCGCGTTGTGAAGAAAGGGTTTACCCGCCCACCCGTCCAGTTGTCCAGACCATGTCGCTCACCGGTACACAGCCGGGCATTCCCAGCAATACCCCCGAAAACGACGAAAGCCCCCGGCCGCAACGGGCCGGGGGCTTCGCGAGACGAGCGTCAGGACTTCGAGACGCGCGCGAACTCGTCCTTCGGGTTGTTGATCTGCCCGAGCGAGATCACCTCACGCCGGAACAGGCCACCGAGGATCCAGTCGAACAGGATCCGGATGCGGCGGTTCCACGTCGGCATCGCCTTGAGGTGGTACGCGCGGTGGAACAGCCACGCCGGGAAGCCCTTGATCTTCAGGTTCAGCGCGTCCGCCACGCCCTTGTGCAGGCCGAGGCTCGCCACCGCACCGAGGTTCTTGTGGTAGTAGTCCTTCGGCTTGCCGCCGCGCAGGACCTTGATGATGTTCTTCGCCAGCAGGCGGGCCTGGCGGACGGCGTGCTGCGCGTTCGGCGGGCAGGTCGCCGTCGGGTCCTCTTCGGTGCGCGAGAGGTCCGGGATCGCCGCGTTGTCGCCCGCGGTCCACACGTCCGGGTGGCCCACGACCTGCATGGCGGCGGTCGCCTCGAGCCGGCCGCGCTTGTCGACCGGCAGGTCCGACTGGCCCACCACCGGGTTGGCCTTCACACCCGCGGTCCAGATGATCGTGTCCGTGTCGAACTCGGTGCCGTCCGAGAGCACGACGTGGCCGTTCTCGAACGACTTCGCCGCCGTCGACAGGTAGACCTCGATGCCGCGCTTCTCCAGCTGCTCGACCGTGTAGACGCCGAGGGTCTCGCGGACCTCGGGCAGGATCCGGCCGGCGGCCTCGACGAGCACCCAGCGGATGTCGGAGACCTTGATGTTCGGGTAGTAGTTCTCCACCGCGAACCGGGTCATGTCCTCGAGCTCGGCCAGCGCCTCGATGCCGGCGAACCCGCCGCCGACGACGGTGAACGTCAGCAGGCGCTTGCGCAGCTCGGGGTCGAGCGTGCTGGCCGCCTCGTCGAGCTTGGTCATGATGTGGTTGCGCAGGTAGATCGCCTCGCCGATGGTCTTGAAGGCGATGCCCTCCTCGACCAGGCCCGGGATCGGCAGGATGCGCGCGACGGCGCCGAGGGCGACGACCAGGATGTCGTAGCCGAGCTGCTCGACGTGGCCGTCGGCCGCCTCGACCGTGACGGACTTCTTCTCGTTCTCGATCTTGGTGACGCGCGCGGTCAGCACGTGGCAGCGCTTGAGCACCCGCCGCAGCGGCACGACCACGTGCCGGGGCTCGATCGCGCCGGCCGCGGCCTCCGGGAGGAACGGCGCGTAGGTCATGTGGGGCTGCGGGTCAACGACGGTCACGGAGGCCTCGTTGGCCCGGAGCATCTTCTGGAGGCCGTACGCCGTGTAGAGCCCGACGTACCCACCACCGAGGACGAGGATCCGAGTCGGTTCCGACTTCGACTTCGCAGCAGCCATGTCCTCATGGTGACACCTTCGCCGCGACCCCGCTCGGGGGCCCCATCCGGCTGTGACCAGCGTCGCTGCGGTTTCCGTAACGATTCAGTTCGGTGGCGTCACCGAGGTCGCGGCGCGGAAGACGTCGGCCACCATGGCGTGGGTCACGCGATGAGTCTGGACATTGCGCGGCGAGACGTGATAACACCCGAAAACCCGCAGGTCGTCCAGCTCCAGGACGGCTCCGTGGCCGAACGCCGGCCGCGGCTGCGGCACCGGCCAGCCGGCCGCGTCGAGCACGGGCAGTAACGCCTGCCAGCCGAACGCCCCCAGCACCACGATCGCGCGCAGTGTCGGACGTAACAGCGCCAGTTCCTCGGCCAGCCACGGACGGCACGTGTCCCGCTCGGCCGGCGTCGGCTTGTTCTCCGGCGGCGCGCAGCGGACGGGCGAAACGAGCCGGGTGCCGTACAGCTCGAGACCGTCGCCGATGGCCGTCGACGTCGGCTGCGAAGCCAGACCGACCTCGTGCAGGACGCGGAAGAGGAAATCACCCGACGGGTCGCCGGTGAACATCCGGCCGGTGCGGTTCGCCCCGTGCGCGGAGGGAGCCAGCCCCACGACGGCGAGGGAGGCGTCCGGCGGCCCGAAGCCGGGCACCGGGCGCGCCCAGTACTCCTCGTCGCGGAAGGCCGCCTTGGTGCCCGCGACGCCCTCACGCCAGGCGACCAGCCGCGGGCAGGCGCGGCAGCCGGCCACCGCGGCGTCCAGCTCGCGCAGCGACCTCATCGCAGCGCCGCCCGGGAGAGCCGGTCGGCGCGGCGGGTGGTCTCCGGCAGCCGGTAGCGCGGGGTCAGCGCCAGGGTGAGCCGGCAGGCGTGGGCCAGGCCGATCCGGTGCCCGGCCGAGACGTACACCGGCTTGACGCCGTCCTGGGTGCGCACGACCGCGCCGACCTCTTCCCCGGCGTCGATCAGCGGCACCGACGCCCCGCGCGACGCACCCGGTTCGTCGTGCGAGCCGACGAACCGGGTCTTGCCGACGCCGAACGCGGGCAGCCCGGTCAGCACGCCGAGGTGGCACGCCAGGCCGAAGCGCCGCGGGTGCGCGAGGCCGTGGCCGTCGCAGACCAGGACGTCGGGGGTGCGCTCCAGCCGGTCCAGCGCGGCCAGCAGCGGCGGCAGCTCGCGGAAGGCGAACAGGCCCGGCTCGTACGGGAAACGGGCCTCCGCGCGGTGCGTCCGCTGCTCGACCACGGTGAGCCCGGCGGTCTCGAGGGTGACGACCGCCGCGGCGATGTGGCCGTCCTCGTCGTAGGCGACGTCGAGGCCGGTGACGGTCGGCGGCAGTTCGGGGAGGTCGTCGGTGAGGTCCACCCGGCCGCGCAGCCGTTCCTGCGTGGCGAGCGCTTCCTCGACCGTCGCGGGCCAGTCCTCGGTGTGCACCAGGTCACCCTGCCACAGACCCCCGTTCCCGCCGACTAAGTTGGGGCCATGGCGGACACGACCCCCGAAGAGCCTCCCGAGAAGACGGCCGCGGAAACCACCGAGATCCCGGCCGAGCCGACCGACGACATCGTCACGACCCAGCACACGCTCACCCTGAAGCGCAAGAAGCTCGCGTACACGGCGAAGGCGGGCCGGATCGTCCTCCGCAAGGAGGTCGTCAAGGACGGCAAGTCCGAGGGCGTCAAGGCGACGGCGGAGGTGTTCATCACCTCCTACACCCTCGACGACGCCGACCCGGGGTCGCGACCGGTGACGTTCGCCTTCAACGGCGGCCCCGGCTCGTCGAGCATCTGGCTGCACATGGGCCTGCTGGGGCCGCGCCGGGTGCTCTCGGGCGACGTCGACGACCTGGTGCCGCCGCCCTACGGGCTGGCCGACAACCCCGAAACGCTGCTGGTGCACAGCGACCTGGTGTTCATCGACCCGGTTTCGACCGGTTACTCGCGCGCGTCCGAAGGCGGCGAGACGAAGGACTTCCACGGCTTCAAGGGCGACATCGAGTCGGTGGGCGAGATCATCCGGCTGTGGGTTTCGCGCCACCAGCGCTGGCTGTCGCCGAAATTCCTGGCCGGCGAGTCGTACGGCACGCTGCGCGCCGCCGGGCTGGCCGCGCACCTGCAGGACCGCCACGGGCTGTACCTGAACGGCCTGCTGCTCATCTCCTCCGTGCTCGACCTGGGCACGCTGCGGTTCACGGAGGGCAACGACCTCCCGTACTCGCTGTACGTGCCGACGTACGCGGCGATCGCGCACTACCACGGCCGGCACGGCGATCGCCCGCTCGACGACGTCCTCGCCGACGCCGAGGACTTCGCGGCGAAGGAGCTCCCGTGGGCGCTGGCCCGCGGCGCCCGGTTGTCCACTCAGGACCGGACGGAGGCGGTGGCCACGCTGGCGTCGCTCACCGGGCTCAGTGAGTCCTATGTGGACCGGGTGAACCTGCGGATCGAGCACGTCCGGTTCTTCACCGAGCTGCTGCGCGACCGCGGCCTGGTCGTCGGCCGGATGGACGGCCGCTTCACGACGTGGGAGCCGGACGGCGGCCGCGAGCACATGAGCGACGACCCGTCGATCTCCCGCGTGGTCGGCGCGTACGCGGCGGCGTTCAACCACTACGTGCGCGCGGAGCTGGGGTACGCCAACGACCTGCCGTACGAGCTCATCCACGAGGACACGTTCAAGGCGTGGTCGTACAAGGAGTTCGAGGGCCGTTCGGTGTCGGTGGTGGACTCGCTGAGCGCGGCGATGCGCGCGAACCCGCACCTGCGGGTCCACGTGGCGTTCGGCCACTACGACGGCGCAACGGCGTACTTCGCGGCCGAGCACGTGCTGGCCCACCTGCAGATCCCGGAGGAACTGCGGGACAACATCGACACGGCGTACTACCCGGCGGGCCACATGATGTACATCCACGAGCCGACCCGGGTGCAGCAGTCGAAGGACCTGGCGAAGTTCGTCAAGCGGGCGTCGAACCGCTGAGGTCCGGGGGCCGGCCGAGGTGCCGGCCCCCGGACGCGGTCTCCGTTCCGTAGGTGCCGGGCGGCAGGCGCCGGTACCGGGCACCGAACCGGGCGACCGCCCACGTCGCGATCGCCAGGACGATGTAGCCCACCCGGACCGGGAACCACGGCGGCGCGGCCGGCCAGGTGACGCTCCAGTCGATCCAGGCCAGCACGACCAGGACCGCCGAGGGGGCGAACACGGCCGCGTCCTGGGCGCGCAGGATCCCGTCGACGGCCAGCGACGTCTCGTCCTCGGCGATCACCGGGGCGCGCAGGGCCGGGCCGAGCACCAGCGCCGCTCCGAAGGCGCCGATCGCCAGTGCCACCGCCCAGCACGCTCCCGCCGCCGGGCTGGACAGGAACCGCGCGGCGCACAGCACCGCGCCGCCGCCGAACGTCGTCGCCACCGACACGAGGTACCACCAGCCCACCTGCCCGGCCGCCACCCGCCACGACGGCCGGGCGCCGCCGGGCGCCAGCCGGGCGGCGACGTGCTCGCGCGAGCGGACCCGGCGCCACTGCAGCGCCGGGTACCCGGTGAACACCGCACCGACCAGCAGGAACTTGAGCGGCACCGGAAAGTGCGGCACGACGGCGACGGCCCAGGCGAAGCCGAGCAAGACACCGTAGAACTGGTACGACCGCCGGGCCTGCTCGCGGGATCCGATGCGCACCGCCAGCAATCGCGTCGGCCAGTCCACCGTGATCCCGCGGTTGGTCAGCCAGGTCCGCGTCAGGTTGGCTTCCGCGACCGTCGGCGTCGCCGGGTTTTCCACGACCATCCGCATCCCCCTCCTGTCGTACACGCCGAACGGGCCGAGACGGTTTACCGGCCGTAGAAGCCGGGCGGCAGCCGGCGGTGGCGGCGGCGGACCAGCAGCCAGCCGGTCAGCTGCAGGGCCACCACCGTGCCCAGGTACACCAGCCCGGCCCGGCCCAGCGGGCCGGGCACCGCCCAGTCGACGACGAAGATGGGCATCGCCAGTACGGCGTACACCGCGGAGGGCGCGAACCGGTAGGGGTCCTCGGCGCGCAAAACTCCGTCGACGACCTGCGAGGTCGCATCCTCGGCGAGCACCGGTGCCCGGAGCGCCCGGCCCAGCACCAGCGCGGTCGCGCCGGCGCCGGCCGCCAGGGCCAACGTGTGCACCCCGATGGCCACGGACGGCGCGTACCAGTGCCGCGTCACCTGCCCCGGCGACGCCAGGAACGAGGCCGCGCACAGCGCCGCCCCGCCGCCGAACGTGAGCGCCGTCGAGCTCAGGTACCACCAGCCGACCCGCTTCGCCGCCAGCCGGAACGGGAGCGGGTCCGCGGCGCCGGTCAAGTGCTCCGCGAGTTGGTCCCGGCTCTGCGCCCGGCGCCAGCGCACCACCTGGAACGCGGCGAAGATCAGGGCTCCGCTCGCGGTCCTGCCCGGCAGGTCCACCACGTCGAACAACCTCGCGTCGACCGTCCACAGCACGGCGAAGACGATCAGAAACGCGGGCACGCCCCGGCCACCGAGGGCGCGCCCGCCGAGGCGCAGGGCGAGCAGCCGCGTCGGCAGCCACACCACCACCCCGCGGCGCGCCAGCCACTTCCGGGCGCTGCCGACCTCGAGCACGGTGGGCTCGCCGGGCAGTCTCGGGTCCACCGGCAACGCCGGTTCACGAACGATCACGGAACTTCCCCTCGGTCCCCCGGAACACGCAGGTGACCGAGGATAGGTTGCCCGGCATTGCTCGCGTCGCCGCATCAGGTGCCGAAGCACAGCTCGGGCGGGGCAGCGCTTGGAGCGCGCGGATGGCGCCGACCTTCGCGAGCTGCTCGTGCCGCCGGTCCCCCGCACGCGAAACGGCCCACCTCCCGGAGGAGGTGGGCCGTTCCCAGGCGAAAACCTACTTCAGGTACTGCGACCCGCGGGTCACCGCCGCGTAGGCGTCGACCGCGCCGTGGCCGTAGAAGCCGTTGAACGACTGGTCGCCTTCGCACGTGGCCGTGAACGTTGCGTCGCGGCCCTCCTTCAGGTAGTCCACCGTCCTCGGCACCGGGCAGGCGATCTTCGCCGCCGTGCCCTCGAGGACGCGCTGGACCTTGTCCGGGTCCATGCCGAACTCGCCGTGGGACTTCTTGCCGTACTGGGAAATGATCAGCGCCGCGACGCCGGTCGCGTGCGGGGTCGCCATCGAGGTTCCCTGCAGCCACTGGTAGTAGCCCACGCGGCCGTCGGGCGCGGTCGCCTTCTTGACGCCCGCCGCCAGGCCCGCTTCGGTGATGTTGCCGTCCGCGTCGATGTTGCCCTCGGCGATGCCCACGTTCTTCGGGTACGTCGAGAGGATTTCGTTCTCCACCGTGCGGTACCACGGCGTGCCGAAGCCGTCGCGGAAGAAGCCACCCGGGGCCGAGACCGAGATCTGCTCGAGGCCGTAGTTCGAGTAGTCCGCCTTCCGCTGGGACGGCCCGAAGGAGCTCACGCCGATCGTGTGGTTGCCCTCGACCGGCAGGTTGAGGCAGGTCGAGTTGTCCACCGTGCGCGGGTGCGTGCTGTTGGCCGGGTAGTCGGGGCTCGTGGTGTCCGGCTGCGGCGCACCGAGGTCGGTGTGCTGGTTGCCCAGCGCGACCACCATCGTGACGCCCTTGCGGTGCGCGTAGTTCAGCGCGCGCTGGGTCGCCTCGATGATCGTGCGCTGCTCGGCCTGCTCGGCGGGCGAGTCGGCCGGGTTCGCCGTGCAGTTGTACAGCCACGGGTCGGTGTAGAACGACATGTTGACGACGTCGATGCCGGCGTCACCGGCGTAGGTCAGCGCATCGACGGTCGGCTGCAGGAAGAAGTAGCCCGAGTCCTGGCCGGCGCGGATGTTCACCAGCGTCACGTTGGGCGCGACACCGGAGACGCCGAACCCGTTCGCCGCGGCGGCGATCGTGCCGGCGACGTGCGTGCCGTGGCCGCCGTCGTCGTGGTTGGCCGGGTCGACGCAGCCGCGGAACTCGCAGGGGCCGTCGACCTCGACGCCGTTGACGTCGGTCGGGATGTCGCGGGTGAAGTTGCGCGAGTCGGCCTCGTCGAAGTTCGGCGCGATGTCCGGGTGCGTGCCGTCGATGCCGGTGTCGATGACGCCGACCTTGACCTGCCTGCTGCCCGGCTGCTTGGTGCGCGAAAGGTCCGAACGGACCGACTTCAGGCCCCAGAGCTGGTCGTCGAGCGGGTCCATCCCGACGGCCTTGTTCGCAGCCGCCTTCTTCGAAGCGGCGGCGCCGCGGCCCTCCTTCTCGACGTTGTCGCTCTTGGTCTTCTTGCCGTTCTTCGGCACCGAGCCGATGACCTGCGCCTTGGCCGCGCCGAACACGGCCCGGTTCGTGGTCACGCGCTCGGTGAAACCGGTGGCCGGCGCGCTGGCCTTGATGAGGCCGACCGCGGTGTTGGTCTCCAGGACCGTGCCGCCCGCGGCCTTGATCGCCTGCTGGGCGCTGCCGATGCTCTGGACGTCCTTGGCGAGCACGGTGAACTCGGTCGCCGGGCCGGCCAGCGCGGGCTGCGCCGACGCGGCCGGGACCGCGACCGCGGACACCGCGCCGAACAGCGGCACGGCCAGCACCGCGGCCAGAAGCCTGGGTCTCTTCACGTTTCTCCTCCTCGCGGAAAGCGGTTCCTGCACCGTATAGACCGGACAATGCGCGTACAACGGCCAAACGTACGTTACGGAACAACCGACTTCTGCTCGGCGAAGTGACAAGCTGACAAGTGCCCGTCCGTCCTGGGCACCAGCTCCGGCACCTCGGTCGCGCACCGGTCCTGGGCCTTCCAGCACCGCGTGCGGAACCGGCACCCGGACGGCGGATCGAGCGGGCTCGGCACGTCCCCGTTCAGCCGGATCACCTGACGCCGGCCACGCACCGACGGGTCCGCCACCGGTACCGCGGACAGCAGCGCCTGGGTGTACGGGTGCGACGGCCGTTCGTAGATCTCCTCGTCGGTGCCGAGTTCGACGATCTTGCCGAGGTACATCACCGCGACCCGGTTGGACAGGTGCCGCACCACCGACAGGTCGTGCGCGATGAAGACGTAGGACAGGCCGAACTCGGTCTGCAGGTCGCCGAGCAGGTTCATCACCTGCGCCTGGATCGAGACGTCCAATGCGGACACCGGCTCGTCGCAGATGATCACCTTGGGCCGCAGCGCCAGTGCCCGCGCGATGCCGATGCGCTGGCGCTGGCCGCCGGAGAACTGGTGCGGGTAGCGGTTGAGGTGCTCGGGGTTGAGCCCGACCACTTCCAGCAGCTCCCGCACCTTGCCCGCCCGCGAGCCCTTCGGCGCGACCTCGGAGTGGATCTCGAACGGCTCGCCGACGATGTCGCCGACCGTCATGCGCGGGTTGAGCGAGGTGTACGGGTCCTGCAGCACGATCTGGATCTCGCGCCGCAGCTTCCGCAGTTCGGCACCGCGCATCGCGAAGATGTCGCGGCCCTCGAACTTCGCCGTGCCGCCGGTGGGCTCCTCCAGGCGCATGAGGACCTGGGCGAGCGTCGACTTCCCGCAGCCGGACTCGCCGACCACGCCGAGCGTCTCCCCCGGCATCAGGTCGAACGAGACGCCGTCGACCGCCTTGACTTGGCCGATCGTCCGCTTGAACAGGATGCCGGTCCGGACCGGGAAGTACTTCCGGAGGCCGGTGACCGAGAGAATGGGTTCCGCCGACGTGCTCGTCCCGGCGGAAGCGGCGTCAGATACGGCCACGGGAGCTCACCACCTCTTCGGCGAAGTGGCACGCGCTGGTGCGGCCGAAGCCGATCGCGTGCTGCGGCGGGACCTCTTCCGAGCAGCGGGCCTCGGCCCGCTTGCACCGCGGGTGGAACGGGCACCCGGGCGGGATGTCCAGCAGGCTGGGCGGCAGGCCCTTGATGGTTTCCAGCGTCTGTCCTTTGAGGTCGAGCCGGGGCAGGGAGTCCATCAGCGCGGCGGTGTACGGGTGAGCCGGCGCGCGGAACAGCTCGGCGACGTCGGCCTGCTCGACGATCCGGCCCGCGTACATCACCGCGATCCGGTCCGCGACCTCGGCGACCACGCCCAGGTCGTGGGTGATCAGGACCAGGCCCATCTTGCGTTCGACCTGGATCTCGTGCAGCAGGTCCATGATCTGGGCCTGCACGGTGACGTCGAGCGCGGTGGTCGGCTCGTCGGCGATGAGCAGGTCCGGGTCGAGCGCCAGCGACATCGCGATCATCGCCCGCTGCCGCATGCCGCCGGAGAACTGGTGCGGGTAGTCCTTGACCCGGCGCTCGGCGGCCGGGATGCGGACGGTGTCGAGCAGTTCGACCGCGCGCTTCCGAGCGTCCTTTTTGGACATTCCGAGCCGGACGCGCAGCTGCTCCTCGATCTGGAACCCCACGGTGAACACCGGGTTCAGCGCGGAGAGCGCGTCCTGGAAGATCATCGCGATCTCGCTGCCGCGCACCTCGCGGCGGCGTTCCTCGGACGCGGTCAGCAGGTCCTCGCCGCGCCAGCGCACGGCACCGGCGGTGATCACGCCGGGCGGCGTGTCGAGGATGCCCATCACCGTCTGGGCGGTGACGCTCTTGCCGGACCCGGATTCGCCGAGCACGGCCAAGGTCTCCCCGGCGTGCACCGAATAGCCGACGCCGTTGAGCACGTTGGCCACGCCGTCGGACGTCCGGAACTCGACGTGCAGGTCTTCCACTTCGAGCAGGAGTTCGTTGTCGGACAAGGAGCTACCTCGACTTCGGATCGAGCGCGTCGCGGATGCCGTCGCCCAGCATCACGAAGGCCAGCACGGTCAGGGTGACGAAGGCGCCGGGGAACAGCAGCATGTGCGGGTCGTTCCGGAAGTAGTCCCGCGAGTCCGCGATCAGCACACCCCACGAGATCACCGGCGGGCGCACGCCGATGCCGAGGTAGGCGAGCGTCGCTTCCGCGCCGATGAACGCGCCGAGCGCGATGGTGCCGTACACCAGCACCGGCGCGATCGTGTTGGGCAGCAGGTGCCGGAAGATGATCCGCGGGGTGCTCGCGCCGAGGCCGCGCGCGGCCTTGACGTAGTCGAGCTGCTTGGCCACCAGCGTGGCCGAGCGCATGATCCGCATGCCGACCGGCCAGCTCAGCACCGCGATGGAGCACACCACCTGGACGACGATCGTGACCGCGCCGGGGTTGGCACCGGGCGCGTTGAACGTCGTCAGGATGACGATCGCGCCGAGCACGAACGGCAGGCCGGCGAAGATGTCGCCGAAGCGCGACAGCAGGCTGTCGACGATCCGCCCGTAGTAGCCGGCGATGATGCCGACCACCGAGCCGATGAGGACGGTCAGCAGCGTCGCGAACACGCCGACCAGCACGGACGCGCGGGTGCCGTAGATCGTGCGGGCGTAGACGTCTTGGCCCTGGTTGTCGTAACCGAACCAGGCGTCCGCGGACGGGCCCTCGTTGGCGTGCGTGAGGTCGCTGAAGCCCGCTTCGCGCGAGCTGAACAACCCGGGCGCGATCGCGATCAGCACGATGAACAGGATGATCACCGCCGAGGCGATCACCGCGGGCTTGCGCCGCAGCTGGCGCCAGGCGTCGCTCCACAGGCTGCGGGGTTTGTGCGGGCCGGTGGCGGAGTCGTCCACCCGGGACAGCTCCGCCGCGTCGGCTCCGCCGCCGCTCACCAGGTTCGGGTCAGTCATAGCGGATCCTCGGGTCGAGAACGGCGTACAGCAGGTCGACGACCAGGCTCATCAGCAGGTACACCAGCACCAGCAGGACGACCACGCCGACGACCGTCGCGCTCTCCCGGTTCTGGATGCCGCGGAAGATGAGCCCGCCGAGGCCGTTGATGTTGAACACGCCTTCGGTGACGATCGCGCCGCCCATCAGGGCGCCGAGGTCGGTGCCGAGGAACGTCAGCACCGGGATCACCGAGTTGCGCAGCAGGTGGACCAGGACGACGCGGCTCTGCGGCTGGCCCTTCGCGATGGCCGTCCGGACGTAGTCGGCGCGGCGGTTTTCGGCGATGCTCGTCCGCGCCAGCCGGGCCACGTAGGCCATGGACAGGCTGCCGAGCGCGATGCCCGGCACGATGAGCTCGCCGATGCCCGGGTCGTCCGAGACGCTCGCCTCGATCCAGCCGGCGCCGTTGGGGCCCAGCGCCAGCTGCAGGACGATCGCGGTGACGAACACCGGCAGCGAAATCAGGAACGTGGTCGAAATCAGCACGAGGTTGTCGAGGAAACCCTTGCCGCGCAGGCCGGTCAGCACGCCGGCGGTCAGCCCGATGACCGCTTCGATGGCCACCGCGATCACGGCCAGCCGCAGCGTGATCGGGTACGACGTGGCGATCAGGTCGCCGACCGACGTGCCGTTGAAGGTTTCGCCCCAGTCACCGGTGAAGAGGCTGCCGAGGTACTTGAAGTACTGGACGAAGAGGTTGTCGTTGAGGTGGAACTTCTCGGTCATCTGGGCGATGTAGGCCGGCGGGCAGGCGACCTGGCCGCACTTGCCGGAGAACGGGTCGCCGGGCACGGCCCAGACCAGGACGTAGATGAGGAACGTGGTGCCGAAGAACACCGGGACCAGCTGCAGCAGCCGTCGCAGGACATAGCGGATCATGACGAGTTCCTAGTGCGCGCCGGCCGTCGCGGGCGGCAAGGCGGGGCCTTGCCGCCCACGACGGCGTGGTGGTGGGAGCCGCAGCTACTTCTTCAGGACCTCGATGGACGGGTAGTCCGGCATGCGGCGGAAGTCCAGGCCCGCGGACTTGAGGTTCTTCGACTTCGCCGCGACACCCTTTTCGTCCCACGTCGGGATCGACGGCAGGTCCTTCGCGATCAGGTCCTCGGCCTGCTGGTACAGCTTGACCGCGGCGTCCTTGTCGGCGGTGGCGTCCGCCTTCTCGAGCAGCGCGTCGACCTGCGGGTTCGAGTAGGTCGAGTCGTTCGAGGAGCCACCGGTCTTGTAGATCGGGTTGAGGAAGTCCTCGATGGACGGGTAGTCCGCCGACCAGTCCGACCGGCCCATGCCGGTGAGCTTGTGGCCGGTCACGATGCTGCGCCACTGCCCGAAGTCGGTCGCGGGCACGAAGTCGCACTCGACGCCGAGGGTGTTCTTGATGCTGTTGCACGCCGCGACGAGCGGTTCCTTGCGGCCGCCGTCCGCGTTGGACGCGATGGTCAGCTTGCCCTGGAAGCCGGACTTCTGGAACGCCGCCTTCGCCGCCGCCGGGTCGTACTTGCAGAACTGGCAGACACCGGGCCGGTAGCCCGGGATGCCCTGCGAGATGTAGCCGTCGGCCGGCACGTAGGTGTCGTTCATGACGGTCTTGGTGATCTGCGCGCGGTCGATCGCCATCGAGATGGCCTTGCGCAGCTCGAGGTTGTTGTACCCGGGCACGTAGTACGGGATGGCGATGGTGCTGATCCCGAGCAGGTGGCCGGTGACCAGCCGGTCGCCGAGGTCGTTCTTGTACTTGCCGCCCGCGACGGCCGACGGCGGCAGCGCCTCCATGAAGTCGAGCCGCCCGCTCAGCAGGTCCTGGTAGGCGGTCTCCTGGCTGGAGTAGATCTTGATGTCGAGGTCCTTGAAGTGGACCTTGTCGTCACCCTTGTAGTCGTCGTTGCGGGTGAGCTTGATGTCCTGGTTCGGCGTCCGCGAGACGAACTTCATCGGGCCGTTGCCGATGGGGTGCTGCTCGAAGCCCTTGGGGTCCTTGAAGAACGCGTCGGGCAGCGGCGCGAACGCCTGGTAGCCGACCTTGATGTCGAACACGGAGAACGGCGCGTCCAGCGTCACCTGGAACTCGTAGTCGTTCTTCTGCACCAGCCCGGACATCTTGTCCGTGGCCGGCTTGGCGTTCTCGTCCGCGGGGTGGACGTCCTTGTACCCCTGGATGTTCGAGAAGAAGTCGGTGTTGAGCTGGCCGTTCGGGGCGTAGGCGCCGTAGTTCCAGGCGTCGATGAAGTTGTGCGCCTTCACCTCGGTGCCGTCGTGGAACTTCCAGCCCTGCTTGATCTTGATGTCGTAGACCTTGGAGTCGGTCGTGGTGATCGAGTCGGCCATCAGGTTGAACGGCTTGGCGTCCGCACCCTTGAAGCCGACCAGCGTGGCGAACATGACCTGGATCGCCTTGGTGCCGCCGAGGTCGTTGATGTTGGTCGGGACCAGCGCGTTCTGCGGTTCGGTGCCGTAGACGCTGACCGTGCCGTCCGGGTCCGTCCCGCCGGCGCCCGTGGAGCTGCCCGAGCCACCGCCGCACGCGGTGAGCGCGAGCGCCAGCGAGGTCATCACCACCGTGGGTCCCCAGAGCCTGCGCGAACGACGCATGATCCCCTCCATCTCCGTCTGCCCGAAAGGTGAGACGCACGCTATCGGGGGCGATGAAGCCGATCACAGGACTGCGGTGTTGCAAATGTGTGACGGTCGTCGGGACCACCTGGTTGGAGCACAACCAACGTAGGAATCCGGATACTCCGGACGGCGTAGCGCGGACAGCTGGTAATAACGCGCTCACCGAGGGTTCCGTTGCCGCACAAGCCCTTTGGGGTGGCCGAACGGTCGGTCAGGCGAGGGACAGGGCGATGCCGTCCAGGATGTCGTGTTCGCTGACCACCAGCTCCGTCGGGCCGCCGCGGGCCGCCAGTTGCTCGGCGAGGGTCTGGACCACGACCGCGCCGCCGCCGATCACGTCCACCCGGCCCGGGTGGATGACCGGGTTGGCCGCGCGCGTCGCGTGGTCCTCCGACAGCAGGCGCGACGCCAGGCGGTCGATGTCCGCCGGGGTCAAAGTGGACAGGTGCACCCGGTCGCTGTCGTACTCCGGGAGGCCCAGTGCGATCGCCGAGAGCGTCGTCACCGTGCCGGCCACGCCGACCCACGTGCGAGCGCGGGCCACGTCGACGACGTCGAACGCCTCGGTCAGCACCTTGCCCGCCAGGTCGCGGGCCGTCGCGATCTCGCTCGCCGTCGGCGGGTCGCTCTTGAGGGCGCGCTCGGTGATGCGGACGCAGCCGATGTCCACCGACTTCGCCGCGAGCACCTCGGCCTTCGTGCCGTCCCACGTACCGAGGACCAGCTCGGTGGAGCCGCCGCCGACGTCGGCCACCACGAACGGGCCGTCGTCCGGGTCCTGCTCGCCCACCGCGCCCGTGAACGACAGCCGGGCCTCTTCGTCGCCGGTGATCACCTCGGCCTCGACACCGAGGGTCTCGCGCGTCATGCGGAAGAACTCGTCGCGGTTCTTCGCGTCGCGGGTCGCCGACGTGGCGACCATGCGGACCTTCTCCACGCCCTTGCGCCGCGCGGCGATCGTGTAGTCGGCGAGCGCGACCCGGGTCCGCTCGAGTGCCTCGGGGGCCAGCTCGCCGGTGGCGTCGACCCCCTGGCCGAGCCGGACGACCCGCATCTCGCGGTGCAGGTCGCGCAGGTCGACCGTGCCGTCGTGGCGCGGCGTCAGCTCGGCGACGAGCAGGCGGATGGAGTTGGTCCCACAGTCGATCGCGGCAACACGAGGCATGCGATCACCCTAGCTGCCGGGACGCGCTCAGCTCGTGGGTGGCGGCAGCGTGGTCGTGCTGACGACGACCGTCGTGCTGACCGAGGTCACCACCTCGCCGCACGTCGGATCCGCCGGTATGGCCTTCGTCGGTGCGGTGGTCTCGCTGGTGGACGTGGTGGCCGGCGCCGGCTCGGTCGTGACGCTGACGACGGTCGACGGGATCACCGTCGTCGTCGGCGGCTTGGTGCACGACGGCGACTCCGACGTGGGCGGCGGCTTCGACGTGTCCGTCGTCCGCGGCGGCGGTGTGGAGACCGTCGTCGACGGGACCGGTGGCGGCGGAATCGACGGCGGCGCGGGCAGTGCGGCCGCGTTCGGGGCGCCGACCGGCACCGTGCTGTCCGGCACCTGCATGATCCCGGTGCGGTAGGCGTCCGCCCAGAGGACCACCGTGTTCACGTACGTGTCGGAGTTGTTGTAGCGGTAGATCGCCCCGCGCAGCTGGTCCGGCTTCGCCAGGTCGAACCCGCCAGAGCACAGGTACCGGCCGGTGGCCAGGGCCGCGTCGAAGATGTTGTTCGGGTCGGACTTGCCGTCGCCGTTGCCGTCGGAGGCGTACGCCCGCCAGGTCGCCGGGATGAACTGGGTCGGGCCGACCGCGCGGTCCCACACCGGGTCGGTGTCGAGCAGGCCCTGGTCGGTGTCCGGGATCGCGGCGAACCCGCCCTGGCCGTTGAGCTGCGGCCCGAGGATCGGCTCACGCGTGGTCCCGGCACGGTCGACGTACCCGCCGCGGGCGTGGTTGGACTCGATCCGGCCGATGCTGGCGATCAGGGCCCAGTCGATGTGGCACGCGAGCTGCTCGCGGCCGAGGATGCCGGCGGCGTTCTTGTACGCGGCGAGCGCGGTGGCCGGGATGCCGAGCGGGCCGTCCGGGAGCTCGTAGGCCGGCAGCGGCAGCGGGGTGGGCGCGCCGGGGAGGGTGCCGTCGACGGCGACCTGCTGGATGGCGGCCTGCGCGGGGTCGTAGCCCTGAGTGAGCGCGGCGTCGCGGGTGTGGTCACCGCTGCCGCCGAGCCAGCCGAGCGTGCCGCCGCCGGCGACCAGCGCCGGGACCACGGCCAGGATGCCGGTGATCAGCGGGTAGGCGGTGCGGTGGCGGATCCCGAATCTCCGGGTGTAGCTCCCGACTGCGTCTGGCAGCCGCCGCACACGCATGCTCTGAGCCCTCCTGGCCGGATCTCTCACGCTTTCGGGTGACAGCCTGCCGCAAGTGCGGCGAGGTTTCAGCCCATCGAGAGTCGTGATCGAGGTTTTCGCTCACCCGGACCAGTTATCTGTTCACGCGGCGCGAGTGTTACGCGGCGCAGTCCCCCGAGGGCCACCCGTTGGCCTTAAGCATGGCGAGCGTCTCGTCACCGAACGGATTGACGCCGGGGCCGACGGCGAGGGAGTGGGCGACGTGCACGTGCAGGCACTTGACACGGCCCGGCATGCCCCCGGCGGTGACCTGGTGACCGAGGGGCTCGATGGCGTCCCGCTCGGCGAGGTAGGTCTCGTGGGTGCGCTGGTACTGCGCGGCGAGCTCGGGATCGGTGGTGAGCCGCTCGGTCATCTCCTTCATGATCCCGGACGCCTCGATGGTGCCGATCATCGAGTTCAGCTTCGGGCAGGTGAGGTAGTAGAGCGTCGGGAACGGCGTGCCGTTCTCCAGCCGCGGGCTGGTCTGCACGACGGAGGGGTGCCCGCTCGGGCACCGCGCGGCAATGGCGCGCAACGCCCGCGGCGGCCGCCCGAGCTGCTCCGCGATGATGTCGCGGTCGGCGTCGGTGACGGGCTCGAACCGGTGCTGCTGCGCGTTGTTCACGCGGTCAAGGTTAGAGCGTGCCCCCGCCCCGGCCCCCAAGCGCCCCAAGGCGGCCTTCGGTGCGTCTGACGCACCGAAGGCCGCCTTGGGTGCGTGGGACGCAACGAAGGCCACATTGGGGCGCTTGACTCAGCCGCCGGAGACCTGGTTCCAGAGGTTCTCGTACCAGGATGTGGCCGCGGCCTGCTGCGGTCCGGACGGCGGGGCCGCGTCCGGCGCCTTGTCCTCCGGCAGCTGGACGATGTACGGCGTCTCGCCCGGCTTGACGTACCGCAGCCGCCGCCGGGCTTCGGCCTCGATCTGCGCGGGGTCGCTCAGCTCCGCCTTGCGGCCTTGGAGCTGAGCGACCTCCTGCTGCAGCTGGGCCTGCTGCGCCTGCTGTTCGCGGACCTCGGTCCGCTGGGAAAGGTACGTGCGCAGGGGCACGGCGATGGTGAACGCCAGCGCGCACACCACGATCGCCACCACCGCCGCGCGGCGGGTGGTGGACATGCCGAGCACCTTCGCCGCACCCGACGCGCGCTTCGCCGCCAGGCCCCGGCGCAACCGGGCCCTGGTCGTTTCCGCGTCGACGGTGCGCCGCCGCGCCGCTTCGGGGCGGCGGGCCGGTGCGGGCCGGTTGGCCCGCGATGCCCCGCCGCCACCGTCGCGGCGGCCGCGCGTCCTCCCCCGGTCCGCCATCAGGCCTCGGCGGTGAACCGCGGGAAGGCCAGCTCGCCGGCGTACCGGGCGGCGTCACCGAGGGTCTCCTCGATGCGCAGCAGCTGGTTGTACTTGGCGATCCGCTCGCCGCGGGCCGGGGCACCGGTCTTGATCTGGCCGACGCCGGTGGCGACCGCCAGGTCCGCGATGAACGTGTCCTCGGTCTCGCCCGAGCGGTGGCTCATCATCGACTTGTAGCCGAACGACGTGGCCAGGGAGATCGCGTCGAGCGTCTCGGACAGCGTGCCGATCTGGTTGACCTTCACCAGCAGCGCGTTGGCGGCGCGGCGGGTGATGCCCTCCTCGAGGCGGTCCGGGTTGGTGACGAACAGGTCGTCGCCGACGATCTGGACCTTCTCGCCGACCTCGGCGGTCAGGGTGACCCAGCCGTCCCAGTCGTCCTCGCTCAGCGGGTCCTCGATGGACACGAGCGGGTAGTCGCGCAGCAGTTCGGCGTAGTACGCCGACATCTGCTCCGCGCTCTTCTTGCTGCCTTCGAAGGTGTACGCGCCGTCGCCGAAGAACTCCGTCGCGGCGACGTCCAGCGCGAGCGCGACGTCGCGGCCCGGGGTGTAGCCGGCCTTCTCGATGGCCTGCAGGATCAGGTCGAGCGCCTCGCGGTTGTTCGCCAGGTTCGGCGCGAAGCCGCCTTCGTCGCCGAGGCCGGTCGAGAGGCCCCGGCCCTTCAGCACCGACTTCAGCGAGTGGTAGACCTCGGTGCCCCAGCGCAGGGCCTCGCGGAAGGTCTCCGCGCCGATCGGCGCGATCATGAACTCCTGGATGTCGACGTTGCTGTCGGCGTGCGAACCACCGTTGAGGATGTTCAGCATCGGCACCGGCAGCACGTGCGCGTTCGGTCCGCCCAGGTAGCGGAACAGCTCCAGCTCGGCCGACTCGGCGGCGGCCTTCGCGACGGCCAGCGAGACGCCGAGGATGGCGTTCGCGCCGAGGCGGGACTTCGCCGGCGTGCCGTCGAGGTCCACCAGCTTCTGGTCGACGATCCGCTGGTCGACGGCCTCGATGCCGACCATCTCCGGGCCGATCTCGTCGAGCACCGCGGCGACCGCGCGCTCGACGCCCTTGCCGTTGTAGCGGCCGGTGTCGCCGTCCCGCAGCTCGACCGCTTCGTGCTCACCGGTCGACGCGCCCGACGGAACCGCGGCCCGCGCCAGGGTGCCGTCGTCGAGAGCCACCTCCACCTCGACCGTCGGGTTGCCACGCGAGTCCAGAATCTCGCGCGCGCCTACCTGCTCGATGAGAGCCACGCCATGCTCCTCGGGTGAATCGTTCCTGCCTGCGGTGACGCGCCCAGCCTAGCCGTCGCCGCGGTTCACCCGTTGGAGGACTCACCGCCCGCGCGGACCTCCTGCCAGCCGGGCGGCAGTTCGACGGTTTCCGACGTCTGCTGCCAGAAGGTCCAGCTGTTGCCGCCCAGATCGGCGACGGTGAACACCCGGGCGCCGTAGGGCTGGTCCTGCGGCGGCTCGAGCTCGCCCTCGTCGCCGAGCGCGGCCTCGATCCGCGCGTAGGCCTCGTCGACGTCGTCGACGTAGAGGATGTTGAGCTGGCCGACCGGGCCGTCGACGCCCTTGGCCTGCCAGTAGTCCGGCCCGACCCCCGCCAGCTGGATCCGCGCGTCGCCCGCCCGCAGCGTCGCCTGGAAGACCTCGCCCGCCGCGTCGCAGAACCGGACTTCCTCGGTGAAGCCGAAGACCCTGGTCAGCCACGCGAGCGCCGCCGTGGCGTCGGAGTAGTAGAGGTAGGGCGCCAGGCCCCGGTACCCGCTGCTCATGGCCGGACAGTCCATCACGTCCCGTTCGGAGGCGTGTGCATCCCCCTCCCCCGGGGTAACGTGGGAGTGACCATGACGGACGCCGCAGCTGCTTCGCAGCCTCCCGAGGAGTCGCGGTTCCGCGCCTTCCGCCAGGCCGAAGACCTGGTCGGCCGCCGTCGCCCGCTCGACGCGCTGAAAGCCCTCCAGCCCCTGCTGGAATCCGAAACGGACAAGCCGTCGGTGCACCTGCTGGCCGGGCGCGCGTACTTCCACTCCGCTCAGTTGCGGCGCGCCGAAGAGGCGTTCACCCGGGTGCTGGAGCTGGACCCGACGGACCACTACGCGCGGTTCGTCCTGGGCCGCACGCTGCAGCGCCTCGGCCGGTTCGTCGAGGCGCTGGGCCAGCTGCGGATCGCGTCGGCGATGAACCCGGTGCCGGAGTACCTCGAGGCGATCAGCGAGGTCAAGGCCCACATCGCCCTGCGCGAACCCTGAGGCGGCAGGGCCGAACGGCCCGGGTCACCTCAGCCTTTCGGCCGATCGAAGCAGGCCCCTCGACCGATCCGCGGCACCCCCGCCACCGGCGATGCTGAGTGCAGACCGAAAACCGGAGGGACCACGATGTCGATCTTCGCCACGCTCGGTGCGTACGCCGGGCTGCTGCTGCTCGTGCTGATGGCCGTCACGCCGCTGTTCGCCGACCGGGAGCTCTGACTCAGGGCGCGACGCTCGCCTCCGCGTAGGCGTCCGCCGCGTTGAAGACGTCCTGGCCGTACGCGACGGCCGGGTTGTAGAACAGGATCGCCCGCCACCAGCCCGACGGCGTGCCGAGGTCGTCGCCGCCGGAACACAGGAAGCGGGCGGCCGTGAAGGCCGCGTCGTCGATGTTCTGCGGGTCCGGCGCACCGCCGTCGCCGTTCGCGCGCTCCTGGTACTTCTTCCACGTCGACGGCAGGAACTGCAGGGGACCGATCGCGTGGTCCCACGACCTGTCGCCGTCGAGCTTGCCGCCGTCGCTGTCGTGCACCGCCGGGACACCCGGCGAACCGTCGAGCGGCGGGCCGACCACCGGCTTCGCCAGCCGGCCGTCCGAGCCGATCGCGGCCAGGTCGAAATCCCCGCGCCCGGTCTCGACCCGGCCGATGCCGGCCAGCGTCGCCCACGAGAGGTGGCAGGTCGGCTTCTGGCGCTGCATCCACATCTCCGCCCGGCCGTACGCCGCCAGCACGCGCGCCGCGACGTGCGTCTTGTCCGCCACGCGGGTGGCCCACGCGTCCAGTTCGGCCCGGTCGGACACCTGCGGCCGGTCGACCGGCGCGGCCAGGCCGGCCCGGGGTGCTTCCGCGCCCGGCTGCGGACGCTGTTCGGGGATGGCGAGCGCCGGCTGGATCGGCGGCGACGCGACCGGCGCATCGGGGTTCCGGACACCGATGGTCACAAGGAGGAGCACGCCGGTGACCACCAGCCCCAGCGCGAGCGCCACCCGGCCGAGGTACCGCCTCGGCGGGCCACCCGAAGGCGACGACGGAGGCGTGTCGGTCGGCTGAGCGGTATCGGCCACTCGAACAGGTTACGGAGCCACTCAAGAGGGTGGTTCGCGCGACTGACCAGGCAAGCGGACGGTAAATCCGGCGTCCCTGCCAGCGACATCACAAATTTCGTTATCGAGTCGACGCGCAGGCCCCTGACCTGCGGTTACCCTAACCTAACTTCCGGTTGGCGTCCCTTTTGTCCGGTTGACTCCTTCCGGTCCGACCGGCACGCACTGGACTTACAGGTGAGCCTTACCTAAAACCATCACGGAAGCAGAACTCAGGGAGGCGGACCGGTGTTGTTCTCGAGCGCGCTGATCGGGCTGCGCGAAGGCCTGGAAGCCGCGCTGGTCGTCAGCATCCTGGTGGCCTTCCTGGTGAAGACCGACCGGCGGCACGCGCTGCGCTGGGTCTGGCCGGGCGTCGGTGCCGCGGTGCTGCTGTCGGTCGCCGTCGGCGCGATCCTCACCTTCACGACCGCCCAGCTGTCCTTCGAGCACCAGGAGCTGCTCGGCGGGAGCCTGTCGATCGTCGCCGTCGGGTTCGTCACGGCGATGATCTTCTGGATGCGCAAGGCGTCGAAGAGCATCGCCGCCGAGCTGCGCGGGAAGATGGACGACGCACTGGACGTCGGCCCGGCGGCCGTGCTGCTGCTGTCGTTCCTCGCGGTCGGGCGCGAGGGGCTCGAGACCGCGGTGTTCTTCTACTCGACCGTCCAGGCCGCGCAGTCGGAAACCGTGCAGCCGCTGATCGGCTTCGCCATCGGCATCGCCGCCGCCGTCGTGCTCGCCTGGCTGCTCTACCGGGGCGCGGTGCGGTTCAACCTCTCGAAGTTCTTCACGATCACCGGCGTCCTGCTGGTGTTCGTGGCCGCGGGCGTGCTCGGCTACGGCCTCCACGACCTGCAGGAGGCCGCCTTCCTGCCCGGCATCGGCACGCTGGCGTTCGACGCGTCGAACGCGCTGCCGGAGACGTCCTGGTACGGCGCCCTGCTCAAGGGCATCTTCAACTACTCGCAGCAGACGACCGTGCTGCAGGCCGTCGCCTGGCTCGCCTACGTCGTCATCGTGCTGCCGCTGTTCCTCAAGCCCAGCAACAAGACCGCGCCGGCGCCCGCCGCCGCGGCCGCCTCGAAGGAGTGACCGTGCGCAAGACCCCCTCGCTCGCCGTACTGGCCGGCGCCGCCGTGCTGGTGACGCTGGCCGCGTGCGACAGCAAGAGCGACGCTCCGGGTGCCGCGGCTGCCGGCGGCCCGATCAAGGTCGCGGCGTCCGACACCGCGTGCGAGGTCTCCGCCACGACGGCCGACGCGGGCAACCTGACCTTCGAGATCACCAACAAGGGCACCAAGGTCACCGAGTTCTACCTCTACGCCGAGGGCGACCGGATCATGGGCGAGGTCGAGAACATCGCCCCGGGGCTGAACCGGCGGCTGATCGTCGAGGTCGCCGACGCCGGCAAGTACCAGACGGCGTGCAAGCCGGGCATGGCCGGCACCGGCATCCGCGGCGACTTCACCGTCACCGGCGGCGTCGCCAAGCAGAACGACAGCAACGCCCAGAAGGCGCAGGCCACCAAGAGCTACGCCGACTACATCGCGAACAACACGTCCGCGCTGCAGGACGAGACGGTGAAGTTCGCGGACCTGGTCAAGGCGGGCAAGGTCGACGAGGCCAAGGCCGCGTACGCGCGCACCCGCACCTACTACGAGCGGATCGAGCCGGTCGCCGAGAAGTTCGGCGACCTCGACCCGGCCATCGACGTCCGCGAAGCCGACCTCGAGCCGAACCAGCAGTTCACCGGCTTCCACCGGCTGGAGAAGGACCTGTTCAAGACCGGCCTGCAGCCCGACAGCGGCCAGATCGCCGACAAGCTGGTGACCGACGTCAAGACCCTCGTCGCCAAGACGAAGACGCTCGAGCTGTCCGCTTTGGACCTGGCGAACGGTGCGAAGGGCCTGCTCGACGAGGTCGCCACCGGCAAGATCACCGGTGAGGAAGAAGCCTTCTCGCACACCGACCTGTGGGACTTCCAGGCCAATGTGGACGGTTCGAAGGGCGCGATCGCCTCGCTGCGGCCGATCCTGCAGGCCAAGGACCCCGCGCTCGTGTCCACCCTGGACAAGGAGTTCGCGAACGTCCAGGGCCTGCTCGACAAGCAGCGGGCCGGTGACGGCTTCAAGTCCTACACCGACCTTTCCCAGGACCAGGTCAAGGAGTTCGCCTCGGCCGTCGACGCGCTGAGCGAACCGCTGAGCAAGGTTGCGGAGGTTGTTTCGAAGTGACGTCGACAGCGGGCAGGCAAACGGAGGGCACGCGCGTCTCGCGGCGCAAGCTCTTCGGCCTGGCGGGCGCGGGTGTCGCGCTCGCCGGGGCCGGGGCGGCCGCCGGCATCGGGATCGACAAGGCGACGAGCGGCAACGCCGAAGCCTCGACGAACGTGGTCGACTTCCACGGCGAGCACCAGGCCGGGATCGCCACGCCGGCGCAGGCGAACCTGCACTTCGCGGCCCTCGACGTCACGACGAAGGACCGCGAGAAGCTGCGGCAGCTGCTCAGGACGTGGACCGACGCGGCCCGCCGGATGACCGCGGGCCAGGAGGTCGTGGCGAACGGCGCGGTCGGCAGCGGCGCGTACGCCCCGCCCGGCGACACCGGCGAGGCGCTCGACCTGCCACCGTCGAACCTCACGCTGACCATCGGGTTCGGGCCGTCGCTGTTCGACGGCCGGTTCGGCCTGGCGGGCAAGCGCCCGCCGCAGCTGGTCGACCTGCCGCTGTTCCCGAAGGACAAGCTCGACCCCGCCCGCAGCGGCGGCGACCTGTGCATCCAGGCCTGCGCGGACGACCCGCAGGTGGCGGTGCACGCGGTCCGCAACCTGGTGCGGCTCGGCTTCGGCGTCACCGAGGTCCGCTGGTCGCAGCTCGGCTTCGGCCGCAGTTCGTCGACGTCGCGGGCGCAGCAGACCCCGCGGAACCTGTTCGGCTTCAAGGACGGCACGAACAACATCAAGGCCGAGGAACCCGACGTGCTGCGCGACCAGGTCTGGGCCGAGGCCGGCGACGGGCAGGCGTGGATGGCCGGCGGCACCTACCTGGTGGCGCGCCGGATCCGGATGCACATCGAGACGTGGGACCGCGAAACCCTCGACGGCCAGGAGAAGATCATCGGCCGCACGAAGGGCACCGGCGCCCCGCTGGGCCAGACCGCGGAGTTCGACGAACCGGACCTCGACGTCGGCGGCGCGGGCGGCGAGAAGCTGATCCCGGAGGACGCCCACGTCCGGCTGGCCTCGCACCAGGCGCTCAACGGCGTCCGGATCCTGCGCCGCGGCTACAACTTCGTCGACGGTTCCGACGGCGTCGGCCACCTCGAAGCGGGGCTGTTCTTCCTGGCGTTCAACCGGGACACCCGCAAGCAGTACGTGCCGATGCAGCAGGCGCTGTCGTCGAAGGACGCGATGATGGAGTACGTCCAACACACCGGCTCCGCGCACTTCGCCGTCCCGCCGGGCGTCACCCGCGACTCGAGCTGGGCGGACGCACTCTTCTCCTGACCCCCGGTTGCCTAAAGCCTTTAGGTTGATCTACCCTGGCTTTAGGCGAACGGGAGAAGGATGATGGTCAGAGCGGGCTTGACCACGGAACGCGTGGTGCGCGCCGGCGCGGAGCTGGCCGACGAGGCGGGCTTCGACCGGCTGACGCCGTCGGAGCTGGCCCGGCGGCTCGGTGTCCAGGTCGCCAGCCTGTACTCGCACGTCAAGAACGCCCACGACCTGCGGGTCAAGGTCGCGCTGCTGGCGCTGGCCGAGCTCGCCGACCGGGCCGCCGCCGCGCTCGCGGGGCGCGCCGGGCGGGACGCGCTCGTCGCCTTCGCCGACGTCTACCGCGACTACGCCCGCGAGCACCCCGGCCGGTACGCGGCGGCGCAGCTGCGGCTCGACCCGGAGACCGCCGCGGCGAGCGCCGGTCCCCGGCACGCCGAGATGATGCGCGCCATCCTCCGCGGCTACGACCTGACCGGGCCGGACGAGACACACGCCGTGCGGCTGCTCGGCAGCGTCTTCCACGGGTTCGTCGGCCTCGAAAGCCAGGGCGGGTTCGACCACAGCGCACCGGCGGCGCCGGAAAGCTGGGTCCGCATCCTCGCCGTCCTCGATTCCCTTCTGCGTGATTGGCCACGGTCGTGATCGACATCCCCCTGACCAGCGACGTCGTCCGCGGCGCCCTCGAACTCGAACGCACCGGGCGCGGCCTGGTGCCGCACCGGCTGCCGGCTCGCGCGCGGGCGCAGAACAGCGACCCGCGGCTGGCCATGGCCGAAGCGCAGCCCGCGGGCGTGCGGCTGCGGTTCCGGACCCGGGCGGACGTCGTCGAGCTGGCGACGCTGCCGACCAAGCAGGTGTACGCCGGTGCCCCGCCGCGGCCGGACGGCGTGTACGACCTGCTCGTCGACGGCGAGCTCACCGCCCAGGCGAGCGCGTCCGGCGGCAACGTCCTGAATGTCGACATGGCGACCGGGGCGTCCTCGCTCACGACGGGTTCGCCCGGGGTCGTGCGGTTCGCCGGGCTGGGCGGGCACGCCAAGGACGTCGAACTCTGGTTGCCGCACAACGAACTCACCGAGCTGATCGCGCTGCGCGCCGACGCACCGGTCGAGACGTTGCCCGAGCGCCGGGTGTGGCTGCACCACGGCAGCTCGATCAGCCACGGCTCGAACGCGGCGAGCCCCGCGACGACGTGGCCCGCTCTCGCCGCCACCGCCGCCGGTGTCGACCTGGTGAACCTCGGGTTCAGCGGCAACGCGCTGCTCGACCCGTTCACCGCGCGTGCCCTGCGCGACACGCCGGCCGACCTGATCAGCGTCAAGCTGGGGATCAACGTGGTCAACGCGGACCTGATGCGCCTGCGCGCGTTCGGGCCCGCCGTGCACGGGTTCCTCGACACGATCCGCGACGGCCACCCGGGCACCCCGCTCGTCGTCGTCTCACCGCTGTACTGCCCGATCCACGAGCGGACGCCCGGCCCGGGCGACTTCGACCACGAGGCACTGGCCCGCGGCGAGGTCCGGTTCCGCGCGACCGGCGACCCGGCCGAGCGGGCGACGGGCAAGCTGACGCTGGAGGTCATCCGGGAGGAGCTGGACCGGATCGTCACGCAGCGGCAGGCGTCGGACTCGCACCTGCACTACCTCGACGGCCGTTCGCTGTACGGCGAGGCGGATTTCGCGGACCTGCCGCTGCCGGACGACCTCCACCCGAGCCCGGCGGCCCACCGCCGGATCGGGGCCCGGTTCGCCTCGCTGGTCCTTGACTTCAAGGCCGCTTGAAGTCCGAGACTGCGGACATGTTCACCGAAGCAGAACTCGCCTACCTCGCCGCCCAGCCGCTGGGCCGGCTGGCGACCCAGCAGCCGGACGGAACCCTCCAGGCCAACCCGGTCGGCTTCCGCTACAACCCGGACGAGCAGACCATCGACGTCACCGGGCACAACCTGCGCAACAGCAAGAAGTTCCGCAACATCGCGACGCACGACCGCGTGGCGTTCGTCGTCGACGACCTGCCGTCGACGAACCCGTGGCGCGTCCGGTGCCTGGAGATCCGCGGCCGCGCGGAGGCGCTGGTGGGGGTGAACCTGCCGGACAACCACTTCGACGACGCGGTGATCCGGATCCACCCGGAACGCATCCTCGCCTTCGGCGTCGAGGACTGGGACCGGGAGCCCCTGGAACTGGAGACGAACATCCGCAACGTGTGACCGTCCAAGCGCCCCAATGTGGCCTTCGGTGCGTCTCGCGCACCCAAAGCGGCCTTCGGTGCGTCTCACGCACCCAAGGCGGCCTTCGGTGCGTGAGACGCACCCAATGTGGCCTTGGGTGCGTCTCACGCAACCAATGTGGCCTTGGGCGCTAGCGGCGGCCGCCCCAGGTGGTGTACGCCGCCGCTCCGGTGGCCGCCAGGATCGCCGCCGTCCAGGTGGCCGCCGGGGTTTCGGGGGGTTGCAGGAGCCAGGCCGCGACGCGGCTCAGCGTCGAGGTGTCGACCGGGACGAACGGGCTGACCGCCGACCAGGCCAGCGGGAGCGTCCAGCCGAACTGGCCGCCCGCGATCGTGGCCGCCAGGCCGGCCAGCCCCGCCAGGCCGGCCGCGTCGCGGACGATGACCGATCCCGCGACCGTCGACAGGCCCAGTTCCTGCACCCCCAGCACCACCGCGCCGGCCACGACCGCGATCAGCGCCAGGTGGGCGAACCGCCGGACCGGCCACGGCCGGGCCGCGGTGCGGTCGAGGTCGGGGTCCTGGCCGCTGAGCCCGATCGCCGCCAGCGCGACCGCCACGGTCAGCGCCAGCGCGGCGGGCACCCCGCCCCAGGCGTCCCGGGCCAGGAACCACACCCCGGACGTCGCCACCAGCAGCGCCCCGAACGCCGCCGGCAGCTGCCGCGAGCGGGCGTACAGCATCGCCCACCTCATCGGGGCACCAGCGTTTCGAGCGGATCGCCGTGGCACGTCAGCAACGCCTGGCGCAGGGCGGCGATCCGGGCGGACCGGATGTCCGCGGGCAGGGCGCGGAACCGCGTCCACACCTGGTCGACCGGGCCCAACTGGCTTCGGAACCACCGCCCGGAGGACTCGGGCAGGGGTTTCAGCTGCCCGGTGAAGTAGGCCGCCGCGATCATCCGGGCGCCGGTGTCGGACACGCTGGGTGCGCTCGGCCGTTCGCAGGACGGCACGCCGACCCCGGACAGCACCGCCACCCGCAGGTCGCTCGCGTCGGCCGTGAGGAGTTCGTCGTTGCGCTGGAAGTCGAGCAGGACGACCCCCGGGTCACGCGGGGGACGGTCGACCGGCGAACTGGGCGCCACCTGCTCCTCGACCCGCGTCGGCGCGCCGGGGACTTTCGCCAGCATCGCGAGCGCTTCGCGGCCTGGGCCGGCCAGCGCGGCCAGCCTGTCGCGGTGCAGTTCGGTCACGCAGACCGGCCCGTCGCACACTTTCCGGGCGGCGACCGGGTCGGCCGCGAAGACGTCCGCGGGGAACAACGGCAGCGCGACGGCGACTCCGGCGGCCAACGGGAGCAGGCTCAGCAGCCGCGCTCGCCCGGAGTGCACCGACAGCAGCAGGAACCCGGTGACGGCGAGGCCGAGGAACCACACGGCCTGCCCGGCGTCGAGTGCTCCGGCGGTCGTCACCATCGAGCCCCGCGGCGCGGCCAGCGCCGGTGCCAGCGGACCGGCCCAGCGCGGCAGCACGGGGTCCAGGCCGTCTTCGAGCGAAATCCAGCAGAGGACCGACCCGACGAAAGCGAGCGCGGCGAGCCCGGGCGCGGTCAGCGGGTGCGGCAGCAGCCGGCCGACGGCCAGCCCGAGCCAGCCACCGGCGACCACGCCGAGCACCCCGACGGCCAAGACGGGGACGAAGGCGGCCGAGACGAACCCGTCGTGGGCGAGCACTTCGGCGACGCCGACGCCGAACACGACCAGGTAGCCGAGCCCGGTCAGCGCACCGACGGCACCGGCGAGCCGGACCGCCCGCTGCCACGCGGGCCGCGGTGTGGTGGCGAGGAGTTCGGTCATGCCGGAACGGCTGTCGCGCATGCCCTGGATGGCCCCGGCACCGATCACGACGGGCCAGAGGAACTGCAGCAGGTACCGGACCCACACTGCCGTCGTGGTCGTGTTCACGGACCAGGCGGCGGGGATCTTCCACCACGGCCCGGAGAGGAGGAACAGGTACGCGAGCGCGAAGACGACGAGCGCGAGACCGGCCCAGGGCGCGATCGAGCGCCGGAGTTCGATGCGGAAGATCACCATTCCCCCTTGCCGGGATCGTGGTTCAGCAGCGCCGAATAGCCGCGCTCGATCGGGCTGTCGCCGACGTGCTCGAGGGTGCCCGCGGCCGCCAGCCCGTCCGGCGTGCCCTGGAACACGAGCTTCCCCGCCGCGAACAGCACGACGTCCGTGCAGGCGGCGGCGACGTCCTCCACCAGGTGCGTCGAGATGACGACGCAGGAGTCGCGGCCCAGTTCCTGGACCAGCTCGCGGAACCGGACCCGCTGCGCCGGGTCGAGGCCCGCCGTCGGCTCGTCGAGGAGCAGGATGTCCGGATCGTTGACGATCGCCTGCGCGATGCCCACCCGGCGCACCATGCCGCCCGACAGCGTCTTCATGCGGTCGTCCGCGCGGTCGGCCAGGCCGACCCGCTCCACCGCCCGCTGGACCGCGTCCGGGATGTCCTCTTTGGACATCTCCTTGAGCCAGGCCAGGTACTCGACGAACTCGCGCACGGTGAACCGCTTGTAGTACCCGAAGTTCTGCGGCAGGTACCCGAGCCGGCGTCGCAGCTCACGCCGGCTACCCGACCCGCCGAGCAGCGTGAGCCGACCCGACGCCGGCCGCAGCACGGTGGCCAGGGCCCGGATGAGGGTCGTCTTGCCGGCGCCGTTCGGGCCGAGCAGCCCGTGGACGCCCTTCCCGAGGGACAGGTCCAGCCCGTCCACGGCCATCTTCCGCCGCCCGACCCGCACCTTCAGCGCTTCCGCCTGGATTTCCCAGGCGTAGCTCGCCGGTGCGACCTCGGCGGCCCCCACTGCGCGCATGCTTCCTCCCTGAAGACCTAGTGACGTGCGCCGAGCCGGGTGAACGCCGCCCCGCGCAGGGCGACGACCACCGTGGTCAGCACGAAGATCCCGGCCCAGACCGGCAAGGCGCCGGTGCCGAGCGAAAACGCCTGTTCCCGCTGGACGAGCGCGGGGACGACGATGATCGCCACCCACACGGCGACCAGCGCGTACGCCGCCCGGCTGACGCCGATCAGCCCGCCGAGCGCGAGGGTGCCGGTGGTGAAGGCCAGGCTCGGCAGCAGCCAGAGCGCGGCCGCGGTGCCGCTCAGCCACCCGGCGACCCCGAGCACCGGCAGGACGACGAGGAGCACCGCGACCGTCCGCCGGACGACGAGGTAGAGACCGGCCCGCGCGGTCGCGGTGACGACCTCGTAGGCCGGATCCAGCCCTCGCGCCCACGCCACGGCGACCCCGAGGACCGGGAGGACGGGGGCGAAGAGCTGGACGGCGGCCACGTCGAGGACGGCGCGCCAGACGCTGTCGAGCAGGACTGCGGCCAGCGTGACGGCCACGATCATCACCAGCCACGGCCCCATCGCCGGGGTGATCCAGGTATCGAGCCACCGGTGCCGGCGGCGGCGTTTCGGGGCGGGTCGGGTGTAGGGCTCGTGGAAGGGACCGCTCGGGAGCACGACATCGACCGAAAGCCGGCTCCAGACCAGGTCGACCACGGGCTGGACCGGCGCGACTTCGGCGAGCCGCGCCCGGCAGTGCCGGCACGTTTCGAGGTGGGCTTCGAGACCCCACAGCTGGTCACCCGGGAGGTCATCACCCGCCACGTAGGCGGCGATCAGCCGCTCCGGCGCATGGTTCACGACAGTGCCTCCCGCAATGCGATCCGGGCCCGCCGGGCGCGGGTCTTCACCGTTCCCTCCGGCAGGCCCAGCAGGACCGCCGTCTCGCGAACCGTCAGGCCGTCCAGCACCATGGCCTGCAGCACCGCCCGCAGCTCCGGGGCCAGGTCGCGCAGGGCCGCTCCGACCTCGTCGCCGATCGTGGCCGCCAGTAGCTCCTCCTCGGCCGCCGCCACCGGGGCGACGTCCAAGGCCATTTCCGGGGGTGGCTGGGCGTGGTGGGCCCGGCGGCGGAACGCGTCGACCAGCCGGCGGGCCGCGATCGTCCACAGCCAGCCGACCGCGCTGCCCCCGGTGGCCGCCCCGGCGAACGACTCCGCCGCCCGCCAGACCGCCAGGTACGTCTCCTGCATGACCTCCGCGACGATCTGCTCGTCGGCGCACCGGCGGCGCAGGCGCACGGCGAGCCACGGCGACGTGCGGCGGTAGAGCTCCTCGAACGCCGCGCGGTCGCCACGGGCCGTGCGCCGGACGAGGTGCTCCTCGTCTGCGGTCTCCAGTGACGTCTGCCTCACACCCAGCTAGACGCCGGCTGATCGGAAACGGTTCTCAGTCAGCTGTGATCCGGGTCACACCACACGTGCGGGCCAGAACTTCCGCCAGCCGTCGGCTTCCAGGGTCGTCGGCTCGAGGCCGGCGTCGCGGGCGGCCTGCTCGGCGGCCCGGATGTCCTTCGCGAACTGCTTCGCCACGGCCCTCAGCTCACCCTCGGCGTCGACACCCGCCCGGCGCGCGGTGGCCGCGATGCGGAACAGCTGAGCCGGGGCCCCGGCGCCTTCGGGGAACAGATCGAGCGGGATGCCCGCGCGCCCGGAACGCTGCCCCAGCTTGCCCGCCAGCGCGGCCGCCGGCTGCCCGAGGGCCACGCCGTCCACAATGGACCGACGTTGCTTCTCGCGCTGCTTCAGCTCTTCCCACTTGACGTTCTGGTGCTCGACGGTGTGCACCTCGTCGGCGTCGGCGAAGACGTGCGGGTGCCGGCCGACCAGCTTCGCGACCAGCGCCGCGGCGACGTCGTCGATGTCGAACGGGTCGTCCGCGTCCTCCGCCGCCACCCGCGCGTGGAACAGCACCTGCAACAGGACGTCGCCGAGCTCTTCGCGCAACGCCTCGCGGTCGCCTTCTTCGATGGCGTCGACCAGCTCGTAGGTTTCCTCGACCAGGTACTGCCGCAGCGAATCGTGCGTCTGCACCGCGTCCCACGGGCAGCCGCCCGGCGAGCGAAGCCGGTCCATCACGTCGGCGGCCTCGACCAGCGGCGGCACCGGCGTCTCGATGACCTCGGCGCCGGTCGCGATGAGCAGCGACGCCGCGGGCTCGTCGCGGGACCCGGCGAGCAGCACGACGTCCTTGAGCGAAGGTGCGTCGATGACGGCCGGGACGCCGAACGCGGCCGGATCGACGTCCGTGGCCGCGTACACGGCCGGTGATTCACGCAGGATCTTCAGTGCCGCACCGGGCAGCGTCGTCCCGCGGACGACTACGACGACACCCGTGCTCACTGCTGCGCGCGCGCAGCACTGCGAATGGGCAGCACGACGCCCTGGGTGGCGCCGGAGTTCGGCACGAGGTTCATGCCCACAACATCCCACACGCCGTACCGCGGGTTGACGCGCAGGCCGCTCTGGCCGAGGTAGGGCTGCAGCAGCCGGGTGCCGATCGCGGTCAGCTGCGCGTCGGTCGGCTTCTGCGCTTCCTGGTCGGCCGGCACGGCCTTGTCGGTGCCGCGGGCGCGGATGACGAAGACGAACCAGTCCGGGCTCTGCGGCTTCTGCGCCTGGAAGACGACGACGCTGTTCTTTTCGGAGCCGAACAGCGCGGTCTGCGCCAGGCCGGGGTACTGCGCGGCGCCGAACAGTTCGGCGAGCTGACCCGCCGAGTACCCGCCGGGGCCGGGCGCGCCGGTCTGCTGGGCCTGCTGCGCTTCCTTCTGCGCCTCCTGGACGACCCCCTGGACCTTGCCGGGGTCGTCGGCGAACTCCTTCGCGAGGTCGAACGCGCGGGTGCGGGCCGCCTGGTCGTTGTCGCCGGTCGCGCTGATGCCGACGTAGTCCGCGCCGACCGACAGCTTCGGCAGCACCTTGCGGGCGAGCTCCTGCTCGAGGACGACGTCGCCCGCGACCTCGTTGCGGTCGCGCAGCTTCGAGACGATCTGCGTGACGGCGACCTGGTCGCCCTGCCCGGTGTCGGTGACCGGCCCCGGCGTCAACTGCGCGGCCAGCCCGGCGACCTTCGCCTGGTCGGCGACGAGGTTCTCCTGCGCGGCCGCGCGGGCGGTGAGCTCGTGGAGGACGTCCTGCCGGACGATCTCGCGGCCCAGCACGTCGAGCTTGTGCTCGCGTGCGAGCTTCTGCGCGTACGGGTGGTCGCGGACGGCCTGGTCGATCATCGACTGGACCTGGTCGAGCGACACCGACCGATCGCCGACGACGACGGCGCTGCCGACCTGGCTGGGGCCCGAGCCGCACCCGGCGAGCAGAAGTGCACCGGCAACGACCGCGACCAGCGCGCGAGGGCGCCCCATGATCCGCATCACAGGCCATACCCTCTCACACCATCGCCCCCGAAACGCAACACCCATGGGGTCCGGGCGGCGGTAATGTCGACTTATGGACCAATGGCTGACCATCGAAGTGTTCGACGGGGAGCATTCGGCTTCGCTGTGGCGCCTGGCTCAAGGGGACGCGCTCACCGAAGCGGCGCTGACGAACGGCGCTGAGCAGTGGGTTTGGCACGAGCACCGGTGGGGCGTGGTGCTGGAGATCGAGTTTTCGACCGAGGAGCGGCGAGACGCGTTTCGCGAGCTGCCGGTCGTGACGGCGGCCCTCGACGCGGTCCCGGACCCGACGCGCGGGCTGCTGGTGTACCCGGGAAGGGGTGGGGGCGCCGGATCGCGGATGCCCAGGACGCCCCGGCCGTTGCCGATGGCGGGGGCCGGGGCGGTTCCGGTACCGGTCGAGTCGGTGCGGATGGGGCTGGCGGAGGCGTTGCCGCCGATGTTCAGCGAAGTTTGCTGAGCAGTTCACGCCAGGTTGCGGTGGAGGCGGTGAGGGTGCCGCCTTCAGGGTCCTTGGTGTCCCGGATCAGGACAGGGCGGTCGAGGGCCACCTCGACACAGTCGCCTTGACTGCTGTAGGTGCTCTTGCGCCACTTAGCGAGCATCTGCTCCTCCGATGAGGTCGGCGATGAATTGCTTCGATTTTGCCTCATCGAGGGCCTTGGCTTCCAGGCTACGCAGTACTTTTCGGTAAGCCTTGATCTCCTGCGGTTCTTCCAGGTACAGCGAGGTCACCTCGCTTTCTATGCAGACCACCGGCTGGTACGAGCCCGACTCCATCATCTGGAAATGCCCAGCCGATGCGGCATGCCCACCCAGTCTTGCGGGGACGATCCGGACGGTTGTGTTCTGCTGAGCGGATACCCGCAAGAGCTGCCTGAGCTGGCCGGTCATCACGCTGGAAGAGCCGACCGGGAGGAGAAGCACGAATTCGTGCAGGAAGAACCGGAACCGCACGTGCGGCCGGGCGAGGATTGCCTGCCGCGACAGCCGGGCGAATATGTGCTCATCGAGCTTGTCGGGATCCGGCTGGTTACCCATCTCGATCGCCAAGTTGCGGGCGTAGTCGCCTGTTTGCAGCAATCCCGGCACCACGTTCGCCTGGAAAACCGCGATGGCATCGGCATGCTCCTCGAGACCGATCAGAGTACGGATGTTTTCGGAGCGCTCGAGGAGGCCTGGCTTGCGCATTTCGTCGCCCATCGCCATCAGCGCGCGGTATTCCTCACCCCGGAACCCGAGCGTCGTCAGGAAGCGGGCCAGATGCACCGGATCGGGCCGGGCGCGGCCGCGGGTCACCGACGATACCCACTGCGCGCTCATCTCCAGGCGCCGGGACATTTCCCGGACGCCCCAGCCCTTTTCCGCCATGCGCTCAAGGAGCCGTTCGCCCAGCTGCCGGGCCCGGATGTTCGGCTCGCGATATTCCGCCATGCGCGGAACCTAGAACCTCCACGGCGAGAAACCCAGGCGCCACAACGGAAAGTCCCCCGATGTGGCGCCGGGTGTCCAGCGCTCGTTACACCGCCACCCTAATCCGCCGCCCTAAACAGCCACCCTAAACAGCCGCCGGTTTCTTCGTCAGCTGGAGCAGCAGCTTCGTGCACCACTCCAACAGCTCTTCGTCCCGCAACGTCGGCGCGCCGATCCGGCCGCCGGCCGGGCCTTCCGTCGGCTTGGGCACCGAGACCGTGTTCGTCACCGCCTTGTACACCGCCTTCGGGTACAGCCGCTTCAACCGGACCATCTGCGAATCCAACAACGGCAGCGGCGCGAAGCGGATCGTGTTGCCCTGGACCGCCACCTCCGTCACGCCCGCTTCACGACACGTGTGCCGGAAGCGAGCCACCGCCAGCAGCCGGTTCACCGGCGCGGGCGGCTGGCCGTAGCGGTCGATGAGCTCTTCGCGGACCGCATCGAGCCCCTCCGCGTCCGGTGCCGCCGCGATCTTGCGGTACGCCTCCAGGCGCAACCGCTCCCCGGGCACGTAGTCGTGCGGGATGTGCGCGTCGATCGGGAGGTCGACGCGGACTTCCGCCAACTCCACTTCCTCCGTCGGCTCCGCACCCGCGTGCCGCCGGAACGCGTCGACCGCCTCGCCGACCAGGCGCACGTACAGATCGAACCCGACGCCCGCGATGTGCCCCGACTGCTCCGCGCCGAGGATGTTGCCCGCGCCGCGGATCTCCAGGTCCTTCATCGCGACCGCCATGCCCGCGCCGAGCTCGGTGTTCTGGGCGATCGTCGCCAGGCGGTCGTGCGCGGTCTCCGTCAGCGGGGCTTCCGGCGGGTACAGGAAGTACGCGTACCCGCGCTCCCGGCCTCGCCCGACGCGGCCGCGCAACTGGTGCAGCTGCGCGAGACCCAGCAGGTCACCGCGCTCGACCAGCAGCGTGTTGGCGTTCGAGATGTCGAGCCCGGTCTCGACGATCGTCGTGCACACCAGGACGTCGTACTCGTTTTCCCAGAAGCCCTGGATGATCTTCTCGAGCTTCTCCTCGTTCATCTGGCCGTGCGCGGTGACGACCCGGGCCTCCGGCACCAGCTCGCGGATCCGCCGCGCCGCCTTCTCGATCGACGACACCCGGTTGTGGACGTAGAAGACCTGGCCGTCGCGCAGGAGCTCCCGGCGGATCGCCGCGCCGACCTGCTTGTCGTCGTACGCGCCGACGTACGTGAGGATCGGGTGGCGGTCTTCCGGCGGGGTCAGGATCGTCGACATCTCGCGGATGCCGGCCAGGGACATCTCCAGCGTGCGCGGGATCGGGGTCGCCGACATCGTCAGCACGTCGACGTGCGTGCGCAGCGCCTTGATGTGTTCCTTGTGCTCGACGCCGAAGCGCTGCTCCTCGTCGACGATCACCAGCCCGAGGTCCTTGTAGCGGATACCCGTCTGCAGCAGGCGGTGCGTGCCGATGACGATGTCGACCTCGCCCGCGGCCAGCTGCTCCAGGATCAGGTCGGACTCGGTCTTGTTCGTGAAGCGGGACAGGCCCTTGATCGTCACCGGGAACGAGCGCATGCGCTCGTGGAAGGTGTTCAGGTGCTGCTGGGCGAGCAGGGTCGTCGGCACCAGCACCGCGACCTGCTTGCCGTCCTGGACCGCCTTGAACGCCGCCCGGACCGCGATCTCCGTCTTGCCGTAGCCGACGTCACCGCAGATGACGCGGTCCATCGGGACGCCGCGTTCCATGTCGGCCTTGACCTCGTCGATGGCGGCGAGCTGGTCGTTCGTCTCCGTGAACGGAAAGGCGTCCTCCAGCTCGTGCTGCCACGGCGTGTCCGAGCCGAACGCGTGCCCGGGCGCGGCCTGGCGCGCGGCGTAGAGCTGGACGAGCTCCGCGGCGATCTCCTTGACCGCCTTCTTGGCCTTGGCCTTGGTGTTCTTCCAGTCCGACCCGCCCAGCTTGTTGAGCGTGGGCAGTTCGCCGCCGACATAGCGGGAGACTTCGTCGAGCTGGTCGGTGGGCACGAACAGCCGATCACCCGGGTGGCCGCGCTTCGACGACGCGTACTCCAGGAGCAGGTACTCGCGGGTGGCGCCGGCGACGGTCCGCTGGACCATCTCGACGAACCGGCCGATGCCGTGCTGGTCGTGCACCACGTAGTCGCCGGCCTTCAGCGCCAGCGGGTCGACCGCGTTGCGCCGCCGGGACGGCATCTTGGTGTTCAGGTCCTTTGTGGACGTCCCGGCGCCCGCGCCGCGGCCGGTGAGGTCCGCTTCGCTCAGCACGACCAGGGCGCGCTCGGGCGAGACGAACCCGTCGGTGAGGCCGCCGCAGGTGACCGTGACCATGCCCGCGGCCGGGGCGTCCTCGAGCCCGTCGCCGGCCTGGGTCGCCGGGACGTCGGCGCCCGTGAGCTGCTCGACCGCGCGGGCGGCGGTGCCGTGCCCGGCGACGACGAGCACCGCCGTGCCGCCCGCGGCCGTGTGGGCGCGCAGGTCGGCCATCGCGCGCTCGAGCTCGCCACGATAAGCGGGCGCGGCCTCGACCGAGACGCGGTAGACGTCCGGGTCTTCGCTGGTCAGCTGGGTGAGCGTCCACCAGGCACGCTTGGTGTCCTGTGCGTGGGAGGCGATCTCGTCGAGCCCCCGGTACGCCGACGCACCGAGGTCGATCGGGGCCTGGCCACCCGCCGCGGCCGTCGTCCAGGACGCTTCCAGGAACTCCTGGCCGGTGCGGACGAGGTCGGCGGCGCGGGCGCGGATCTTCTCCGGGTCGGTGAGCAGGACGTGGGTGCCGGCCGGCATCGCGTCGGTGAGCAGCTCCAGCTCGCCCTCGCAGAGGACCGGAATCAACGCTTCCATGCCCTCGACCGGGATGCCGTCGGCGAGCTTGGTGAGCATCTCGGCCAGGTGCGCGTCGGCCTCGTACGTCTTCGCCAGCTCCGCGGCCTTCTCCTTGACCGGCCGGGTGAGCAGCAGCTCGCGGCACGGCGGCGCGGTGACCCGCGGGATGTCGCCGCGCAGCGACCGCTGGTCGGAGACCGCGAACGCGCGGATCTCGCTGACTTCGTCGCCCCAGAACTCCACCCGGACGGGGTGCTGCGCGGTCGGCCCGAACAGGTCGAGGATGCCGCCGCGGACGGCGAACTCCCCGCGCTTCTCGACCATGTCGACGCGGGTGTACGCCAGTTCGACCAAGCGTTCCAGCAGCTCGTCGAACGGGGTCTCCTCGCCGACGACGAGGTCGATCGGCTGCAGCGAGCCGAGGCCGGGGGCCATGGGCTGGATCAGGCTGCGGACGGTGGCGACGACGACGCGCAGGTCGTCCGCGCCCGTCTTCAGTCGGTGCAGCACCTCGAGGCGGCGGCCGACGGTGTCCGCGCGCGGGGAGAGGCGCTCGTGCGGAAGGGTCTCCCAGCTGGGGAAGTCGGCGACCCGGCCGTCGCCGACGAGGGCTTTGAGGGCCGCGGTCAGCTCGTCGGCCTCCCGGCCGGTGGCGGTGACGGCGAGGACGGGCTTGGCCGCCCCGGCGTCGGCGGCGATGGCGGCGGCGACGAGCTGCCGGGCGGCGATCGGGCCCTGCAGCTCGAGCAGCGGCGCGCCGGCGCGCTCGACCACGCCGCGCAGCGCCGGGTCGGGAAGGATGGCGGTGAGGAGTCCGGACAGTGGAGCGTCGGTCACGGTCCCAGCCTACGTGCCACCCCCGACAGGTTTCCGGTCACGGCGCCTCGCGCCCCGAGCGCCCCATGTCGCGTCGGTCGCGCCCCGAGCGCCCCAATGTGGCCTTCGGTGCGTCTGACGCACCGAAGGCCGCCTTGGGTGCGTGTGACGCACCGAAGGCCGCCTTGGGGTGCTGGCAGCTGGTCAAGAGCGCAGCAGGTTCACCACCTCCGCGACGCGGGGCAGCTGCTCGTCGAACACTTTCGGGTCCGTGCTCGCGATGCGCAGCAGGAAGTGCTCCACCCCTTCGTACTTCCGCAGCTGCGCGGCCACTTCCGCGGCACTGCCGCTCACCTGCATCTGGATGCCCTGGACGAACGCCGCCGGGCGGCCGTAGTTGCGCAGGCAGTATTCCTCCAGCAGCTCGCTCCCGCGGACCGGGTCGTCCTCCACCAGGACCGTCGCGAAGAGGGCCGGGGTCACCGGGCGGGAGGCCGTCGCGCGGATCCGGGCCAGGCCGGTGCCGTAGTCCGCCGGGTCCGGCGGGTAGGGCAGCCAGCCGTCGTACAGCCGGCCGGCCCGCTCCAGCGCGCCCGGCGTGTACGCCGCCAGCCACACCGGCGGGCCGCCCGGCCGGGCCGGGGCCGGGAACACCGGCAGCGAGTCGTGGTGCAGCACCGAGCCGTGGAAGGACTCCGCGCCGCTCCAGGCCGCGCGCCAGAGCGCCACGATGTCGTCCAGCCGGGCCCGGCGGCGCTCCCACGGGACGCCCGCGAACGCGAACTCCGGTTCGCTGCGCCCGGCGAACCCCGCCCCGACGGCCACCGTGAGACGGCCTTCGCTGAGCAAGTCGATCGACAGCAGCTGGTTCGCCGTCAGGATCGGGTTGCGCAGGGCCGGGAGCAGCGCGGACGTCCCCAGGGTCACCCGGGACGTCCGGGCGGCGAAGGCGGCGAGGAGCGCGAGCGCGTCCAGCGGCGCCCGGGCGAGGGTGTCGCCGACCCAGACGGAGTCGAGGCCGAGTTCTTCCGCTTCGACGGCGGTCGCGACCAGCTCGGGCGCGGTCCGCCCGGCGTCGAGGATGGGCTGGTAGGTCGGGATGACCAGGCCGTAGTTCGTCATGGCGGCAGCGTCGCGGAACCGGGGTATGCCCTCAATTCCCCGCGGGGAATGGACGCCGCGAGCAGGATGGCCCCGTGGACTTCGGAACGGCGCTCAAGGACTGGCGCACCCGGCGGCGGCTCAGCCAGCTCGACCTGGCGCTGCGCGCGGGCACGACGCAGCGGCACGTCAGCTTCATGGAGAGCGGGCGTTCGGTCCCCGGCCGCGGGATGGTCCTGCGCGTCGCCGAGTCCCTGGAACTGCCCCTGCGCGAGCGCAACGGCCTGCTCCACGCGGCCGGCTACGCGCCGACGTACCCCGAAACGCGTCTGGACGACCCGGCGATCCAGCCGGTCCTCGACGGCCTCCGGCGGCTGCTCGACGGCCACCGGCCCTACCCCGCGATCGTGGTCGACCGGTACGGCGTGCTGGTCGCGGCGAACGACGGGTTCCGGCTGCTCACCGAGGGTGCCGCGCCGGAGCTCCTGCGCGAACCGGTGGACACGCTGCGGCTGGCGCTGCACCCGGACGGGATGGCGCCGCGCGTGGCCAACCTCGACGACTGGGCGCGGCACATCCTCGAGCGTCTCCGCAACGACCTGGCCCGCACCCCGGACGACCGGCTGGCGGCGCAGCTCGCGGAGCTGGCGGGGTATCTGCCACCGCCGTCCCCGCCGGGACCGGAGCACCTGGGGTTCGCGGTCCCGGTCCGGCTGGCGACTTCCGTCGGGGAGCTGCGGCTGATCACGGCGATCACGACGTTCGCGACCGCCGCGGACGTGACCGTGTCGGAACTGAAGCTGGAAACCTTCCTGCCCGCGGACGCCGAGACTGCGGAACGGCTTCAGCGCAGCAACGCCGCCGTGTGACCCATCGCGGGCGCCTCAAGCAAGGGCCGCAGCAGGGTGTCCACGCCGAGCCCTTCCCACCGCCACCGGCAGGGCCGCGCGGTACACGAACGCCGGTGGCAGGTTCCCCCACACCACCTTCGTGCGCTCCACCACCGCGAAGCGGCTTCGCAGCGACGCCGCGAAGCGCCGCGCCGGTGGCGTCCACGCCGCGTGGGTGTATGCGAACGTCGTGAACCGGCCGTTCGGGGCCAGGGCCGCGGTGACCGCGGCCAGGGTGCGCTGCTGCCGGGCCGTGGTCATCGCCGTCCACGGCAGACCCGAGACCACCACATCTACGCCCTCGAGAGCCAGGTGTTCCGCCGCACCCGTGACGACGTCGACCTGCGGGAAGCGCTCGCTCAAGGACGCCGCGAAACGCGGGTTGATCTCGAAAGCCGTCAAGCGCGCTTCGGGACGCAGCAACGCGAGGATCGCTTCGGTGAACACGCCGGTGCCCGGCCCGAGCTCCGCGACGCACGACGCGTGTTCCAGGCCGAGGCCCGCCGTCATCTCTTCGGCCAGCCGTGGCGAGCTCGGGGCGATCGCGCCGGTCAGCACGGGGTGGCGGAGGAATTCTCTGGTGATCGACATGGCGCCGACGTTAGGAACGGGCCGGGTCGCCGCGAGTCCGCCGGATCGGCCGTCCGTGTCCTCCCGCAGGAGGACGGGAACCGGCCGCACGACCGACGCCACGGGCGGGGTCCCGGCGCTACGTTCGGGGGGTGGAACGGCTCGTCGTGTGGATGCGCAAGCACCGGTGGACGGTGGACCTGCCGCTGTACGCGGTGTTCGTCTTCCTCGCCCCGAACTGGGTGGGCCCGGCTTCGTGGCCCGTGCGGGCCATCCCGATGCTGTTCCTGCTGCCCCTGCTGGTGCGCCGCCGGTTCCCGCGGACGGTCACCTCCCTCGTCCTCGCCGGCGCCCTGGTCACTTACAGCACCGAAATCTGGGCCTACGACCGCGGCCGCGCGGAGCTGGGCATGGCGGTCGTCCTCTTCACCCTCGTGCAACGCGGTGACCGCCGGTCCGCGGCGCTGACCACCGCCGCGATCCTGGCCCTGGACGTGGTGTGGGGGTTCCGCTGGGGCCCGTTCACCCAGAACCCGACCCTCACGATCGTGGGGATCGTGCCCCTGCACTTCGCGGCCTGGGCACTCGGGGAGTTCTTCCGCGCCAAGGCCCAGCTGACCGCCGAAGAGGAGAAGCGCGACGAAGCCCAGACCCGCGCGGCCGTCGCCGAGGAGCGCACCCGGATCGCGCGCGAGCTGCACGACGTCCTGGCGCACAGCATGAGCGTCATCGTGCTGAACGCCGAAGGCGCGAAGCTGGCCCGGCACCGGGATCCCGACGCCGTCGACCGCACGCTGGACACGATCGTCCACACGGGCCGCGACGCGCTGGCCGAGCTGCGGCGGCTCCTCGAAGTGCTGCACGCCGGTCAGGCGGCGCGCAGTCCCCAGCCGACGCTCGCCGGACTGCGCGAGCTCGTCGACCAGTCCGGCCGGGACGTCACCCTCGACGTCACCGGCGACCCGGGCGCGCTGCCCGCGAGCGCCGCGCTGCAGGCGTACCGGATCGTCCAGGAGGCACTCACCAACATGATCAAGCACGCCCCGGCCGACGCGACGGGCCGCGTCGGCGTTGCCTACCAGCCGCCCGAGGTCCGGATCGAGGTGACGAACACCGGCGGCCACGCGCAGCCGGCGCCGACGCTGCCGTCGTCCGGACGCGGGCTGACCGGGATGCGCCAGCGCGTCGAGATGTACCACGGCGAGCTGACCACCGGGCCGCTCCCGGACGGCGGGTACCGCGTGCGCGCGAGCCTGGTGGTGGGCCCGTGACCACCCGGATCCTGCTCTGCGACGACCAGCAGCTGGTGCGCGTCGGCCTGCGGATGATCGTGGAGAGCCAGGACGACCTCGTCGTCGTGGGCGAAGCGGCCGAGGGCGAGGAGGCGGTCGCGCTGGCCCGTCGGCTGCGGCCCGACCTGGTGCTGATGGACGTCCGGATGCCGGTGCTCGACGGCGTCGCGGCGACCGCGCGGATCTGCGCCGAGCTGCCGGACGTGCGCGTCCTGATCATCACGACCTTCGACCTCGACGAATACGCGTACGCGGCGTTGCGCGGCGGGGCCGGCGGGTTCCTGGTGAAGGACGCGCCCGCGGAGGAGATGCTCGTCGCGATCCGGGGCGTGCTGCGGGGCGACTCGATGGTCTCGCCGTCGGTGACGCGGCGGCTGCTCGAGCGGTACCTCGCCGACGACCGCGACCCCGTGGACGCCGCCAAGCTCGCCGCGCTGACCGAACGCGAGAAGGACGTGCTGGGCCTCATCGCGCGGGGGCTGTCGAACAGCGAGATCGCCGCGAAGCTGTACATCGGCGAGACGACGGTGAAGACGCACGTCGGCCGGATCCTGGGCAAGCTGCGGCTGCGGGACCGGGTGCACGCGGTCGTCTTCGCCTACGAGTCCGGGCTGGTGCGGCCGGGGTCCTGAGCGCGCCCCGCCGAGCCGGCCTGCGGACGACACGGCGATTTCACCACCCGGTGGCAGGATGACCCTTATGCGGCGTTCGCTGGGTCTCATCGGTGTGGTGTCCCTGCTGGTCCTGGGCTGCTCCGGGGCGGCGAGCGAACCGGTGCAGAGCGTCCCCCCGGCGGCCACGCCGTCCGCCGCGAGCGGGAAGTTCAAGGTCGAAACGGTGACCGCAGGGCTGGAGCACGGCTGGGACGTCGGCTTCCTGCCCGACGGCGGCATCCTCGTGCCGCAGCGGCCCGGCAAGCTCGCGCTGGTCCGGAACGGGCGGGCCGCCGAGGTGCGCGCCGACTTCTCCGACGTCCTCGTCAAGGGCGAAGGCGGGCTGCTCGGCATGGTCGTCAGCCCCGACTTCGCGACCAGCCGCGAGTTCATCACCTGCCAGGACCACCAGGAGGGCGGCAAGGCCGTCGACATCCGGCTGGTCACCTGGAAGCTGGCCGACGACGGCGCGAGCGCGACGAAGGTGAAGAACCTGCTGACCGGGCTGCCGGTGAACCCGAGCGGACGGCACTCCGGCTGCCGCCCGACGTTCGCCCCGGACGGCGCGCTGCTCGTGGGCACCGGCGACACCGCGAAGTCGACGGTCTCGCAGGACCGCCACTCCCTCGGCGGCAAGGTGCTGCGGCTGGACGCGAAGACCGGGGAACCGTTGCCGGACAACCCGTTCATCACTTCGAGTGATCCGCGCGAACGGCTGATCTACACCTACGGGCACCGCAACGTCCAGGGCGTGGCGATCCGGCCGGGCAGCGGCCAGGTGATCACCGCCGAGCACGGGCCTTCGTTCGACGACGAGGTCAATCTGCTGAAGCCGGGCGGCAACTACGGCTGGGACCCGTCGAAGGGCGGCACGGACTCGAGCTACGACGAGAGCGTGCCGATGACCGACCTCAAGCGCTTCCCGGACGCGGTGAGTCCATTGTGGACGTCCGGGAAGATCACCGAGGCGATCAGCGGCGACGCCTTCCTGACCGGCGCGCAGTGGGGCAAGGACGACGGCGCCCTCGTCGTGGTGGCGCTCAAGGGCCAGAAGCTGCTGCTGTACCACCTGGACCCCGCGGGCAAGGTCCTCGACGTCACGCTGCCGCCGGAGTTCGACGACAAGTTCGGCCGCCTGCGCGCGGTCCGCAGCGGCCCCGACGGCGCCCTGTACGTGACCACGTCGGACGGGACCGACGACAAGCTGCTGAAGGTCACGCCCGCCTGACCATGAGAAAAGCACGGCCGCCGGGTGCCGTGGACACTTCCGCCGGGCCGGTGGATCGCGGAACATGGTGAGCACCAGAGGTTTCGCCCGCCCCCGACGCGTGTTGGACGCGGTCCGAAGAGAGTTTTCCCGCGGCAGCACCGCGCCGGTCCCCGGGCGCCATCGCCGACCTGGCGCCCGGGGACCGGCATCCACGTCGTCCGGGTTCCGGCCCGGCCCTACTTGCCCAGGTACGCCCCGCCGTTGACGTGCACCACCTGGCCGGTGACGTGGCCGGCGGCCGGGCTCGCGAGGAACGTCACCACGGCCACGACATCGTCCGGCGTGCCCGGGCGCTTGTTCATCGTGTTGCCGATCAGCCACTCGCGACGACGTTCGCTCAGCTGGCCGTGGAAGAACTCGGTGTCGCCGATCAGCCCCGGCGCGACGACGTTCGCAGTGATCCCGCGCGGCCCGAACTCCCGGGCCACGCTGACGTTCCAGCCCTCGACCGCGGCCTTGGCGGCGCCGTAGGACCCGGCGCCGGTGCGCGCGGCGATCGACCCGATGGTGATGATCCGGCCGCCGTCGGCGAGCCGGTCGCGCAGGGCGTGCGTCACCAGCGCGGCACTGACCACATTGGACCGCAGATTCCGCTCGAACGCCGCCGCGAAGCCGGCGAGGCCGGTTTCGCCCTCGCTGTCGAGGAAATCGGTGTTGCCACCGGCGTTGTTGACGAGGACGTCGACGCGGTCCGGCAACTCCGCCAGTGCGGCTTCGACGGCCGCGGGATCGGCGGCGTCGAACACGACGGGCCGCGCACCCGCGAGCGTCGCGGCCTCGGCGAGCACCGTTTCCCGGCGCCCGGTGATGGTGACGCGCTCGCCGGCCCCGGCGAACGCCGCCGCCACGGCATAGCCGATGCCCGTGCCGCCGCCCGTCACCACGATTTCCCTGTTGTCCGCCATGACCTCGACCTTAGTGCCTAGGATCGGGGCATGAGCGTGATCGACAAGATCGCCTGGATCCACGTGGCCGACGGCCGCGTCCTGGCGGCGCGTTCCCGCGGCAAGGACAAGTTCTACCTGCCCGGCGGCAAGCGCGAACCGGGCGAGTCCGACGCCGAGACGCTGGCCCGGGAGGTCCGCGAGGAACTCGGCGTGGAGATCGACACCGAGTCGATCAGCCCGGCGGGGGTGTTCGAGGGCCAGGCCCACGGGCAGGCGGAGGGCACGACGGTCCGCACCACGGCCTACGCGGCGGAGTACCGCGGAGAGCCGCGGGCGTGTGCGGAAATCGAAGAGATCGCGTGGCTCGGGTACGCGGACCGGGACCGGGTTTCGCTGGTGACGCAGCTGGTCTTCGACCACCTGCGTCGCACCGGACAGCTGCGGTGATCGACAAGATCGCCTGGCTCCACCTGGTGGACGGCCGGATCCTCAGCACGCGCTCCCGCGGCAAGGACGTCTATTACCTACCGGGCGGCAAGCGCGAACCCGGCGAGTCCGACGCCGAGACGCTGGCCCGCGAGATCCGCGAGGAACTCGACGTGACGATCGCTCCCGGCTCGATCGCCGCGGCGGGGACGTTCGAGGCCCAAGCGGACGGGCACGCCGCGGGCACGCTGGTGCGGATGACCTGTTACACCGCCGGATACCGCGGTGCGCTGAAGGCGAGCAGCGAGATCGAAGAGGTGGCGTGGCTCGGCTACGCCGACCGCGGCCGGGTCTCCGCGGTGGACCAGCTCATCTTCGACCACCTGCACGAAGCCGGCCTGCTGCGGTGACGGGCGGCGCCCACGCGTCCACGTGGGCCTGGACCACGGCCGCCGACGGCACCTCCGGGTGGGTCGCCGTGATCCGCTGGGCCAGGCCCTGCCTGAGCCGCAGCTGCGCGGCCGTCAGCGCCACGGCTAGGCCAGCCGCAGCTTCGGCTTGTGCTCCAGGTGGGACAACCCGTTCCACGCCAGGTTCACCAAGTGGGCCGCCACTTCGTCGCGCTTGGGCTTGCGTGCGTCCAGCCACCACTGGCCGGTCAGCGCCACCATGCCCACCAGGGCCTGCGCGTACAGCGCGGCCAGCTTCTCGTCGTAGCCGCGGGCCGCGAACTGCTGGGCCAGGATGTGCTCCACCTGGCTCGCGATGTCGTTCAGCACCGTGGAAAACGTGCCCGTCGAGCTCGCCACCGGGGAGTCGCGGACCAGGATGCGGAAGCCGTCGTGGGAATCCTCGACGTAGGACAGCAGGGCCGTCGCCGCCTGCTCCAGCATCGCCCGCGGGTGGCCGCCGTGCAGCGTCGAGATCATCCGGTCGAGCAGCAGCTGCGTTTCGCGGTCGACGACGACCGCGTAGATGCCTTCCTTGCCGCCGAAGTGCTCGTACACCACCGGTTTCGACACGTTGGCGCGGTGGGCGATCTCTTCGATGGACGTGCCGTCGAAGCCCTTCTCGGCGAACAGCGCCCGAGCCACGTTCAGCAGCTGCTGACGCCGCTCGGTGCCGGTCATCCGGACCCGGGTCACCGGGGCGGCCGGACGTGCCCCGGTGACCTGCTGTTCCCGCTTCGAACGTCGTCTCCCCGCCATCGGGGCAGCCTAGTTGACTAGCCCTTTTCCGTGGCGATACGGGCCAGGCGCTGCGGCGTCGGCCAGCGCACGTCGTGCACCCAGCCGAACTTCTCGAAGATCCAGATCAGCCGCGCGGAGATGTCGATCTGGCCGCGCTTGACGCCGTGGCGGGCGGAGGTCGGGTCGGCGTGGTGCAGGTTGTGCCACGACTCGCCGAAGGAGAAGATCGCCAGCGGCCAGAAGTTGGCCGACTTGTCACGGGCGGCGAACGGGCGCTCGCCGATCATGTGGCAGATCGAGTTGACCGACCACGTCACGTGGTGCAGCACGCAGATGCGGACCAGCCCGGCCCAGAAGAACGCCGTCACCGCGCCCCAGAGCGACCACGAGATCAGGCCGCCGAGCAGCGCCGGCAGGGTCAGGCTGATCAGGGCCCACAGCCAGAACAGCTCGTCGACCTTCTTGATGGCCGGGTCCTTGACCAGGTCCGGCGCGAAGCGCTCGGCGTTGGTCTGGTCGCGCTCGAACAGCCAGCCCATGTGCGCGTGCCAGAAGCCCTTGGCGATGGCCCACGGCGTGGTGCCGAACGCCCACGGCGAGTGCGGGTCGCCGTCGCGGTCGGAGAACGCGTGGTGGCGGCGGTGGTCGGCGACCCAGGTGATCACCGGGCCCTGCAGGGCGATGCTGCCCGCGATGGCCATGAACACGCGCAGCCACTGCTTGGCCTTGAACGAACCGTGCGTGAAGTAGCGGTGGTACGACACCGTGATGCCGAGCCCGCTGATCGCGTAGAACACCACGAAGATGCCGACGTCGACCCAGCTCAGTCCCCAGCCCCACGCGAACGGCACCGCGACCAGGAGGGCCACGAGCGGGGCGATCACACCGAAGTAGACCGACAGCTGCACGCCCATGCCGCGCGTGCCTTCGGTGACGGGTTTGGGCCCCTTCGGAGCCGGGGGCTCCCCAGTGGGCTGAGTGCGGTCGAGCGTGGCCGTCATACGCTTCACTTCTTCCTACACGGGCTCACTTGTACCAAGGGCGCCCTAACCTACGATGCCGTAAGTTACGGTACAGGAGGTTCGGGCGGCTGGGGAGAGCCCGAGCTCACACTGCTGTCCGTAACCGGGGTACCCGGCGAACCGGCGCCTAACGCATCCCCCGCGCGGACGACACCCGATCGTCGCTATCCTGACCAGGTTCGATCCGCCGTAGTGTAATCGGCAGCACTTCAGATTTTGGTTCTGACAGTTCAGGTTCGAATCCTGGCGGCGGAGCAGCAGAAGGACCGGAAACCCACGACACCGGGAGGTTGGCGCTGACCGACGAGGCGACCGACCCGGTGACGGCCAGGCGGCCCGCGCTGGCCGAGATGTCCGACGCCTGGATCGTCGGGCGCGCGCGGGAGCTGAACGCCGCGGTCCAGCGGCACGAGTACACCCAGCAGCTCGAGATCGTCGCGATGCTGGACGAGCTGCTCGACGAGACCCAGCGGCGCGGCGAGCCCCTGCTCGTGGCCCAGCTGCTGCGCTCGTCCGCCCTCGCCCGGCTGGCCACGAAGGGCCTGGCCGCCGAAGCGGAGCCCCGGCTCGACGAGATGCTCGCGCACACCCGCCGCCACGGCATCGCCCTGCTGCGGGCCGACGCGCACGCCCTGCGCGGGCGCCGGCTGGTGATCGCCGCGCAGGAGGACGCCGCGCTCACCGAGATCGCCCGGGCGCTGGCCATCCTCGACGACTCGACCATCCCGGACCGCCAGGTCGGGCTGCGCAACTGGAACCGGCTGCTCGCCTCCACGCTGATCGACTGCTGGCTGGTGCTCAACCAGCTCGGCGTCTACGAAGCCGCCGAAGAGGTGATCGGCCGGGCCGCCGCGGCGATCCGCGAGAGCGCGAGCCCGCACGACATCGCCCTGCAGCTGATCAACCGGATCAAGATGCTGCTCGGCTGGGGCCTGCGGCTGGAGCGCATCGACGAGTACGACGAGAGCGCCGAGAAGTTCCGCACCGCGGCGTCGATGGGGGCGGCCGCCGAAGGCCCGTTCGCCGAGTCGCTGTTCCCACGCAAGGCGAACGTCGCCGCGATCGACCAGGTCGGCGTCCTGGCCGCGGCACCGGCGCTGAACCAGCCGGGCGCCGAGCACGTGGAGCGGCTGCAGAAGCTCTACACCGAGCGCGCGTTCGGGCACGACCGGGAGATCGTCGCGATCGCGCTGGCGCGCTGCCTGGACAAGGAGGGCCGCCGCGAGGAGGCCCTGTCGGTCCTGCGCGAGACCCGCCAGTCCATCTCCGACGACCATTCGCAGCCGTCGATGCGGCTCAACATCGCCCGCGAGCTGGCCCGGCTCGACACGAGCCCGGACTACGCGTCCGGCGCGAGCGAGTCGCTGATCGACTACGCCCGGCGCCTGGAGTCGGAGATGTGGAGCCTGCGCGAGTCGCAAATCGCCACGCTGAACGCCCGCCGCGAGCACGAACGGCTGTCCGCCGAGCACGGCGCGATCACCCAGCAGGCGCTGCAGGACCCGCTCACCGGCCTGCCGAACCGGCGCGCGCTGGACGAGAAGCTGCGTCAGCTCGCTTCGTCGGCCGACGCGCAGCCGCTGGCGGTCGCGCTGGTCGACCTCGACGGCTTCAAGGGCGTGAACGACAAGCAGTCGCACGCCGAAGGCGACAACGTCCTGCGGGTCGTCGCGAGCACGCTTCGTGACGCGTTGCGCGGCGACGACCTGGTGGCGCGCTACGGCGGCGACGAGTTCATCGTCCTGCTCCCCGGCACGCCGGCGTCCGCGGCGAAGATGGCGCTCGGACGCGCGGTGAAATCCGTCTCCAACCTGCCGCACCACCTCTCGCACGGCGTGACGCTGTCGATCGGGCTCGTCTCGCTGCGGCCGCAGGAACGCGGCGAGCAGGTCCTCGCCCGCGCGGACGCGGCCATGTACCAGGCGAAACGCGGCGGCGGCAACCAGGTGGCGTCGGCCAACTCGATGGCCGCCGACCCCGCGGGCGCGTGGGCGAGCGAGGCCCCTCCCACCGACCCCGCGTGGGACGCCGAAGACCACGGTTAGGATCGGTCACCGACCAAAGCGCCACTTTCACGGGGAAGTGACCTGGAGGCCGCCTCCGGGTCACCTTCCCGTGGAAGCGGCGATCGGAGTGACCGTTGGGAGCGCCGTTGACCGGCCCGCTGAGCACGTTGATCCTCGCCGCGGGTGAGGGCACCCGCATGCGATCCGCGACCCCGAAGGTGTTGCACCCGATCGCCGGGCGCCCCCTCGTCGAGCACGCCGTCCGGGCCGCCGCCGGCCTGAACCCCGAACACCTCGTCGTGGTCGTCGGCCACGGCCGGGAGCTCGTCGGCGAGCACCTCGCGCAGCTCGGGACCGCGCTCGCCCGCCCGGTCGGCACCGCGGTGCAGGACCAGCAGAAGGGCACCGGCCACGCCGTGTCCTGCGCGCTCGCCACCCTGCCCGCCGACCTCACCGGCACCGTGCTCGTCAGCTACGGCGACGTCCCGCTGCTCGACACCGCGACCCTGGGCGCGCTGCTCGACGAGCACACCGAAGCGAAGAACGCGGTCACCGTGCTCACCGCCGTGGTCGCCGACCCGGCCGGCTACGGCCGGATCGTGCGCGACAGCGCGGGCAAGGTCACCGGGATCGTCGAGCACAAGGACGCCACCCCGGAGCAGGCGGAGATCATCGAGATCAACTCGGGCGTCTACGCCTTCGACGCCGCGGTGCTGCGCGACGGCCTCTCCCGTCTTTCGACCGACAACGCGCAGGGCGAGCTCTACCTGACCGACGTCCTCGGCATCGCGAACGGCGACGGTCTGCACGTCGGCGCGCTGGTCGTCGACGACCCGTGGCTGACCGAGGGCGTCAACGACCGCGTGCAGCTGTCGGTGCTCGGCGCCGAGCTGAACCGCCGGATCGTGCAGCGCTGGCAGCGTGACGGCGTCACCGTCGTCGACCCGGCCACCACGTGGATCGACGCCGGCGTGACGCTGTCCCGTGACGTGGTCATCGAGCCCGGCGTGCAGCTCAAGGGCACGACGTCGGTCGGCGAGGGCAGCACGGTCGGCCCGGACAGCACGCTGACGAACGTGCAGATCGGTGCCGGCGCAAGCGTCGTGCGGGTCCACGGCTCGGACTCGGAACTCGGCGACGGCGTCAACGTCGGCCCGTTCACCTACCTCCGGCCCGGCACGAAGCTGGGCGTGAAGGCGAAGCTGGGCGCGTTCGTCGAAACGAAGGCGGCCGAGATCGGCGCCGGGACGAAGGTGCCGCACCTGACCTACGTGGGTGACGCCACGATCGGCGAGCACAGCAACATCGGTTGCTCCAGCGTGTTCGTGAACTACGACGGGGTGAACAAGCACCGGACCGTTATCGGGTCCTATGTCCGGTTGGGCGCGGACAACACCTTCGTCGCCCCGGTGCACATCGGTGACGGCGCTTACAGTGGTGCAGGTGCCGTGATCCGCGAAGACGTCCCGCCGGGCACACTCGCGGTGTCGGCGCCGCCGCAGCGCAACATCGAAGGCTGGGCGATCCGGCGCCGGCCGGGTACGCCCGCGGCGGAAGCGGCCCAGGCCGCTCTCGACGCCGAGTCAGCAGCAGGAACCGACGGGGAGTCACCAGCATGAGTCCGAAGCAAGGCACGCCGAAGAAGAACCTGATGCTCTTCTCCGGACGCGCGCACAAGGAACTCGCCGAAGAGGTCGCCCAGCACCTCAACGTGACGATCACCCCGCAGACGGCGCACACGTTCGCCAACGGCGAGCTGTTCGTCCGGTTCGAGGAGTCCGTCCGCGGTACCGACGCCTTCGTCATCCAGGCCCACACCACGCCCATCAACGAGTACGTGATGGAGCAGCTGATCATGGTGGACGCGCTCAAGCGGGCGAGCGCGAAGCGGATCACCGTGGTGATGCCGTTCTACCCGTACGCGCGCCAGGACAAGAAGCACAAGGGCCGCGAGCCGATCTCGGCCCGGCTGATCGCGGACCTGTTCAAGACCGCGGGCGCCGACCGGATCATGACCGTCGACCTGCACACCGCGCAGATCCAGGGCTTCTTCGACGGCCCGGTCGACCACCTGATGGCGCAGACCGTGCTGGCCGACCACATCAAGGCCACCTACGGCGACGCCGACATCACCGTCGTTTCGCCGGACTCGGGCCGCGTGCGGCTGGCCGAGAAGTGGGCCGCGCAGCTGGGCGACCGCCCGATCGCGTTCATCCACAAGACGCGCGACCCGGACAAGCCGAACCAGGCCGTGGCCAACCGCGTCGTCGGCAAGGTCGAAGGCAAGCTCTGCGTGCTGATCGACGACATGATCGACACCGGCGGCACGATCGTGAAGGCGACCGAGGCCCTGATCGACGAGGGCGCGGCCGACGTCGTCATCGCGACGACCCACGGCATCCTGTCCGACCCGGCCACCCAGCGGCTCTCGGCGTGCAAGGCGCGCGAAGTCATCGTGACGAACTCGCTGCCGATCCCGGAAGAGAAGCGCTTCCCGGGCCTGACGGTGCTGTCGATCGCGCCGATGCTGGCCGAAGCCATCCAGCAGGTCTTCGAGGACGGCTCGGTGACGTCCCTCTTCGACGGCAACGCCTGACGCTTTCCGCCGGGCGCGAACTCCGCGCCCGGCGGGGGTTTCCGGCGCTAGCGTCGCCGGCATGGGGAACTTCAAGTTCGGCGTCAGCCTCCGCGGGATCGGCAGCCGGGACGCCTGGGTCGCCAGGTGCCGGCGGGCGGAAGAGCTCGGCTACGACGTCATCACCGTGCCCGACCACCTCGGCACCGGCCGGTTCGCGCCGTTCCCGGTGCTGGCCATGGCCGCCGCGGTCACCGAGCGGCCGCGGCTGGGCACGCTCGTGTCCAATGTGCCCTTCTACAACCTCGCGCTCTTCGCGCGCGAAGCGTCCTCCATGGCCGCGCTGCTCGACGGCCGCCTCGACCTCGGCCTCGGCGCCGGGCACATGAAGAGCGAGTTCGACGCCGCCGGACTGCCCTGGCAGCGGGCGTCCGACCGGATCGCCTACCTCGACAAAAGCCTCGGCTACCTGCGGAAACACTTCGACCACGAGGGCATCGACCACCCGCGGCTGCTGATCGCGGGCAACAGCGACGGGGTACTGGAGCTGGCGGCCGAGCACGCGGACGTCGTCGGCTTCGGCGGGCTCCGGCAGCAGCCGGGCCAGCCGCCGGGCACCTTCAAACTCGACAACGCCGAAGCCGTGGACGAGCGCGTCGCGTACTTCCGGGCCCGCGCCGGGGCGCGCGAGGTCGAGTACAACATGCTGGTGCAGCACGTCGAGGTCACCGAGGACCGGCGTGCCGCGGCCGAAGCGTGGCACGAGAAGACCGAGCGCAGCACCGTCCCGGACGCCCGGGAGCTCCTCGACGCGCCGCAGCTGCTGCTGGGCACGGTCGAGGAGATCGCCGGGCAGCTGGTGGACCGGCGCGAGCGGTACGGCTTTTCCTACATCACGGTTTTCGAGCCGTACCTGGAAACCTTCGCGCCGGTGCTGAAGGAGCTTCAGCGTCGAACCGAGGCTTCGCCTCGGACCGGGGGCTTCGCCGCCCGGACCCCCGAAAGCCCTCAGTAAGCAACAGTGAACCGCGCGCGGCGGTGCTTCGGCTGCTCGATCTCGTCGACGTAGGCGATGGCGAAGTCGTCGCCGCCGATGAAGGACCGGCCGTTCTCGTCGGTCAGCAGGACGTCGCCGCCGATGCGGAACTTGCCGGTGCGCTCGCCCGGGACCCACGCGCCGAACTCCGCGGCGGGGCTGACGTAGAACCAGTCGAGGCTCTCGGGTTGCTCGCGCAGCAGGCCGAGGACCTCGGCGTGGTTGCCCGCCTCCTCCTTATACTCGGCCGGGAACTCCGGGGTGTCGAACAGCCGCGGGCCGCCCTCGGCCACGTGGAGGCTCGCCGCGCCGCCGACGAACGACAGCCGGGCGCCGTGCTCGCTCGCGATCCGGGCCAGCGCCGGGACGGCGTCGATCAGTTTCTTGCCGTCGATCTCGCGGGCCGGGGTGGCCACCACGATGACGTCGGCGTCCTTCGCGACCTCGGCGACGAAGTCCTCGTCGTGCAGCGAACCCTGCCGCTCCTCGACGCCCTCGGGGACCGAACCCGCGTGGCGCGCGACCCCGACGACCTCGTGCCCGCGCCGCAGCGCCTCGGCGCCGATCTTGCCACCGGCGTACCCGGTGCCCCCGAAAATGACCAGCTTCGCCATGTCCTTCTCCGTTCAGTCGGCTGTGCACAGCCGATGCTAGGAACGGAAGATCACCTACTTCAACGGAAGCAACACACCTGGGGGTAGGTGTCCAGGTCAGCCGCCGAGGCCCGCGAACTCCGCGGCCACCTTCTGCTTGACGGCGGCGGCGTCGAGGCCCGCGCGGACCTCCGCGGTCGCGGTCGGCTTGGAGAGCACCTGGTAGCTGGCCGTGCGGTTGGGCAGCTTGAACTTCACCGCGCAGGACAGCTGGATCGTCTTGTACGGCTCCGCGTCCCCGGCCGCCGTGCACGTCTGCGCCCCGAGCGACTCGGCACTCACCTCGACCGAGAGGGTGATGTGGACGACGCTCTTTTCGCCCGACGCGGGCGTGCCGACGACGCTGTTGGAGACGTCGGCCGTCGTCGTGCAGGAGCCGACGAAGTCCTTGCAGTCCAGGTGGTCGTTGGTGACGACGGCGCTGGCCTGCACGAGCCCTTCGAACGGCTGCCCCAGGCCGTCCACGGCGGCGTCGAGGTCGGTGTGGAAGGTCTTGACCGCGTCGCCGGTGAGCGCGGTGACGGCGAACTCGGCGCCGTACTTGGGCCCGTTCTGCGGGTCGAGCAGCGCCGGGGCGAAGCTGACGACGCGGTTCGGCTTGGCCGTCGTCACGCGCAGGACGCTGGGGGCGGTACCGAGCTGGTAGACCTCGGTGCCGTCCGGCAGCTTCGCGCGGACCGGCTCACTCATCCGGTCCAGCCCGGCCAGCGTCTTGCGCAGCCCTTCGGCCAGCGCCGGCGGCGCGAACCGGGCCGCCGGGTCGAAGGGCAGTTCGGAGCCGAGCGAGCGCACCCAGCTGGTGCCGAACTGCGTGCCCTCGTCGATGGCGTGGGCCTTCCAGTAGTCGGCGTCGGCCTGCAGGTAGAACTGGCCGGCCGCCGCCGTCACCTGCACGAACCGGCCGTCCAGCGGCAGCGCGCCGGCCGCGGTGCCGCCGCGGGTGATCCGGAACTGCTGCTCGGCGCCCTTCAGCGTCGACTTCAGCGCGATCGCGGGCGCTTGGCCCAGCGCGGTGAGCGCCGCGTCGACCGCCGCGCGCTGCTCGGCGCGCCGGTCGGCCGTCGCCTGGTCGGCCGCGGAGACACCGGCGGTGCCGGCGACCGCCACCTGGCAGCCGGACAGCAGCCCGCCCAGCAGCAGCACCGCCGCCACCCTGCTCCGTCGAGCGCGCATGTTCCGCCCCCTGCTCTCCCGCTACCGAGCACACCTCGGCCGGCGTCGTCCCGCCACCGGATTTGTGTCGTCACGTACCGGGGTCCAGGAGGTTCTAGCCTGGGCCGGGCACCCGCCGCAACCCACCGTGATGAGGTTGGTTTACACTCTTGAGGTTGTCTCGGCGAGGCGGGGCCCTTCTGGGGTGCCCGGCGTGATCGACGCGGCGGCTCGAGTAGCCCCCGTCGTCGTGCACGCCCGGAAACTCGCCGCCGAAACTTCCTGCACGAAACATATCGGCTTCCCCCCGCCGCAGCACGCTGTCTTTGATTTGAAGGAGTGCCACACCGTGTCCGAGGTACGTCTGTCCGTCGAGCCGCGCACCGAGTTCGGCAAGGGCGCCGCGCGCCGCACGCGTCGCGCCGGCAAGATCCCCGCCGTCCTCTACGGCCACGGCGCGGACCCGCGGCACTTCGCGCTGCCCGCGATCGAGTTCGCCCGCGTCGTCCGTGAGAACGGCTCGAACGCCGTCATCACGCTGGACCTGGAGGGCTCGGTCGAGCTCGCCCTGACCAAGACCATCGTGGTCCACCCGCTGAAGAACTACATCGAGCACGTCGACCTGCTGGTCGTGAAGCGCGGCGAGAAGATCGTCGTCGACGTCCCCGTCGTCGTGACCGGCAACCCCGGCCCGGGCGGCCTGGTCAACCAGGACGTCGACACCCTGCAGGTCGAGGTCGAGGCGCTGCACATCCCGGAGCAGTTCGAGGTCTCGATCGAGGGTCTCGAGATCGGCTCCCAGGTGCTGGCCGGCCAGGTCGAGCTGCCGCAGGGCGCGACCCTGGTCACCGACCCCGAGGCGCTGGTCGTGGCCGTCAACGAGCCGCAGCGTGAAGAGGCCGACGAGGCCGAGGCCGACGAGGGCGAAGAGTCCGCCGAAGCGGCCGAATAACCTCCGCCTTCCGCTGTTACCTTTTCCGCATGCCTGAAGATCTGCCCGGGGCCGGCGAGCTGATCCTGCTCGTCGGCCTCGGCAATCCCGGACCCCAGTACGCCGGAAACCGGCACAATGTCGGGTTCATGGTGCTGGACGAGCTCGCCGCCCGCGTCGGCGGCAAGTTCAAGACGCACAAGACCGGCGGCGAGGTGCTCGAGGGCCGGCTCGCCGGCCGCCGCGTGGTGCTCGTCAAGCCGCGGTCGTACATGAACCTCTCCGGCGGGCCGGTGGCCGGCGCGGCGAAGTTCTACAAGGTGCCGCCCTCGGGTGTGGTCGTGGTGCACGACGAGCTCGACGTCGACTTCGGGGCGCTGAAGCTGAAGTTCGGCGGCGGCGACAACGGCCACAACGGACTGCGTTCGATCACGAAGTCGCTGGGCACCCGCGACTACTACCGGGTGCGGTTCGGCATCGGCCGCCCGCCCGGGCGGCAGGACCCGGCGGACTTCGTGCTGAAGGACTTCTCGACGGTCGAGCGCAAGGAACTCCCGCTGGAGGTGGACCGGTGTGCGGACGCGACCGAAGCCCTGGCCGGCACCGGCCTCGCGGCCGCGCAGAACGCCTTCCACGCGGGCTGACATGGGTGGCAAGGTGAAGCCATGACCCCCGACGAAGTCCGGGCGATCGCTTTCGGCAAGCCCCGGTTCGGCCGTCGCGGCTACAACGAGGACGAGGTCGACGCCTTCCTCGACCTCATCGCGGAGGCACTGGCCGGGCGGAACATCCTCACGCCCGACGACATCCACTACGTCGAGTTCACGATCATGCCGGTCGGCATGCGCAGCTACGACCAGGCCCAGGTCGACCTGTTCCTGGACGAGGCCGAGGCGGCGCTGGTGGAGCTGCGCAACCCGCGGCCGGCGGTGGCCGACGAGCCGCAGCGGCCGGGAGCACCCCGGAAGTGGTTCGGGCGCAGCTGAACGCCGTCCGGGGCGAAGCACCGGAGGTTACGGTGTGAACCCGGACACACACCGTTCGGTAGCGCTGTTTCACCCGAAGGCGGGTGCCGGGCCGCCCGTCGGGGTGAGGTTGCGGGCTGCCTCTTCCGGGGGAACGTGTCCGCGGGTTAGGACGGTGCACGGGAGTTCGCACCCGCCCAACCCCGGAGACGGAGAGTTCCATGTCGTTCACCGCCGAAGACCTCGCCGAGGTCACCTTCGATAACGCCCCGATCGGCCGCCGTGGTTACGCCAAGGACCAGGTCGACGCGTTCGTCCGGCGGATCGCCAAGACGCTCGCCGACGAGGACGACCTGACCGCCGCCGAAGTGCACCACGTGATGTTCGCGAAGCCGCTGATCGGCAAGCGCGGTTACGACGAGCGCGAAGTCGACGAGTTCCTCGACGCGGTGGAGGACCAGCTCGCCGCCCGCACCGGCCACGCCCCGGACCTCCCGGGCGCCCGCAAGTCCGAGGAAGCCACCGCCGAACGCGTCACCCCGCCCCCGACGATCCGCGCGGTCCGCGTCCAGCAGCGCTGACCCCCCGCCTCGAGCGCCCCAATGTGGCCTTGGGTGCGTCTGACGCACCGAAGGCCACATTGGGTGCGTCTGACGCACCGAAGGCCACATTGAGGTTTTCTCAGTAAGGCTGGGGCCGGGTGCGCGTGTTGACCGGGGTTGAGGCGTGGGGCCCCTGGTAGGACTGGATTTGCGAAGATCAAGTCCGAGGTTCCAGAGG
>NZ_JAEBEI010000015.1:0-266734 GCF_046548775.1 Amycolatopsis sp. cmx-4-61
AGTTGACCAGCTCGATCGCATCTTGCCGGAACTGCTCCGGGTACTTCGACCTGCGAGACACCAGGACATCCTCCCTCCAGACCACCGTCTGGAATCAAGGTGTCCGGCCCCACGGGGCAACTCCACGAGATGCCCGAACCGGGCCTCCCAGGTACGCGAGCTGACTCCCGGGTACCGAACCCGGAACGTTGACACCGTCCGAAGAGGACCGACCTCGGGGAGCCTCCCGTGCGGCCGCCACGCGGGGTCGGGCATGCTGATGACCACTGTTCTGCGAGGCCGAGGGGACGAGAGGGCGAAATGGGTGCTTCACCCGATTTGACCATACCGGAGAGCGTGGACAGCCCGGCGCCGCCGCAGCCCGCTTCGGCCGTGGCCCGGTGGCTGCTGGAGCACCGCGTCGCCCCCGTCGGGCGCGCCGGCGGCGAGGACCACGGCACGCCGCAGGCGTGGTGGAAGGTCATGTGCCTGACCGGCGTCGACTACTTCTCCACCCTCTCCTACCTGCCCGGCATCGCCGCGCTCGCCGCCGGGGCGCTCTCGCCGCTGGCGACGCTGCTGATCGTCGCGCTGACGCTGCTCGGCATGCTCCCCATGTACCGCCGGGTCGCCCACGAAAGCCCGCACGGGCAGGGTTCGGTGGCGATGCTGGAGACCCTGCTGCCGTTCTGGCGGGGCAAGCTGTTCGTCCTCACGCTGCTCGGGTTCGTGGCCACGTCGTGGATCATCACGATCACGCTGTCGTCGGCGGACGCCACCGTGCACATGCTGGAAAACCCGTACCTGCCGGGCTTCCTGCACGGCCACGCGGTGCTGATCACCGTCGTGCTGCTGCTCATCCTCGGCGGGGTGTTCCTGCTCGGCTTCAGCGAGGCCGTCGGGGTCGCCATCCCGCTCGTCGCGGTGTTCCTGCTGCTCAACGCCGTGGTGACGGTCGCCGGGGTGATCGACCTGGCCGGGAACTCCGCCGCCCTCTCCCACTGGACCGACGCGCTCACCGCCGGCGGTGGCGGGTTCACCGGCGTCATCGGCCCGGCCGTCATCGCGTTCCCGATGCTGGTGCTGGGGCTGTCCGGGTTCGAGACGGGCGTCAGCATGATGCCGCTGGTCGCGGCCGAGGGGAAGAACGCCGAAGAGAAGCTGGCCTCCCGGATCCGCAACACGCGGAAGCTGCTGACCGCCGCCGCACTCATCATGTCGGTGTTCCTGATCGCGACGAGCTTCGTGACGACCGTGCTGATCCCGGCCGACGCCTTCAAGGACGGCGGCGAAGCCAACGGCCGCGCCATGGCCTACCTCGCCCACCACGAGCTCGGCGAGCTCTTCGGGACGGTCTACGACGTCAGCAGCGTGCTGATCCTGTGGTTCGCCGGTGCCTCGGCGATGGCCGGGCTGATCAACATCGTCCCGCGCTACCTGCCCTCCTACGGCATGGCGCCGGAGTGGGGCCGCGCCGTCCGGCCGGTCGTGCTCGTCTACACCGCGATCAGCATCCTCATCACCATCGCCTTCGGCGCCGACGTCAACGCCCAGGCCGGCGCCTACGCGACCGGCATCCTGGCGATGATGGTCTCCGGCGCGGTCGCGGTCAGCATCTCGGCGATCCGGCGACGGCACCGCGGGGCAGCCGTCGGCTTCGTCGTCCTGACGCTCGTCCTGCTGTACGCGCTCGTCGAAAACGTCATCGAAAAACCGGACGGCATCGCGATCTCGGCCCTGTTCATCCTCGGGATCATCGTCGTCTCGCTGGTGTCCCGCGTTTCGCGGACGACGGAACTGCGCGCCGACCGCATCGAGTTCGACGAAGACGCCCGCCGGTTCATCGCCGATTCCCTGGGCCACGACGGCGCGTTGAACATCGTCGCCAACAAGCGCCAGGGCGGCGACGAGGCGGAGTACTCCGCGAAGGAGGCCGAACAGCGCGGGGTCAACCCGGTGCCCGGCGCCGCGGACATCCTGTTCCTCGAGATCGACGTCGTGGACCCGTCGGAGTTCAGCAACGTGCTCCAGGTGCGCGGCGTGGAGATCGACGGTTACCGGATCCTGCGCGCGAACAGCCCCGCGGCGCCCAACGCGATCGCGGCGATCCTGCTGGCCCTGCGCGACGTGACCGGCGTCCGGCCCCGCTGTTATTTCGACTGGTCGGAAGGCAACCCGCTCGGGCACCTGTTCCGCTACCTGCTCCTGGGCCGCGGCGACACCGCGCCGGTCGTGCGGGAGATCATCCGCAGCAGTGAGAAGGACCCGGCCCGCCGCCCGGCCATCCACGTGGGCGGCTGAGGGGCTTTCGCACCGCCCCGGTGGGTTGCTGCGCCGCGAAGACCGCTTCGCGGCCGCGTCCCGAACGGCCTGGCTACCGACCCGCCGGTGGCGGACCGCCTCGCCGGACCGGCGCACGAGCCGGGGCTCGGGCGGGACCGCGGGCGTCCTGCGGCCGGGGGGCGCGGACCGGTGCCCGGCCGGGCGCTCGCGCCGGTCCGCGCGGCGGAGGCGGCGCCGCCGGGCGGGCCGCCCGGGGCGGGCGTTCGGCTTGCGGCGCCGGGCGGGGCCGGTTCACCCAGGAGTCGAACACCAGGATCAAAACCGCGAACACGGCGAAGCCGATGCCCAGCCCGATGTGGACCAGCGCGCCCAGGATGCCGGCCACCAGCAGCACCGGCAGCACCGCCATCAGGCAGAACGGGTCGATCCGGCCGAATTTCCGGCGGGACGTCCCTTCGCGGGGACTCACCGTGCGGCCTCCGGGTTGCTGCGCGCCATTCCAGCAGTATGCAACGTCGGAGCCCCGCCCTGCCACCTGGACGGCGTACCGGAGCGCCCCATGACCACGGGCGGTGACCTCGCGGATCGCCGCCGTGGTGGACAGGAACGGACAGGATCCGGGCGGATCCGGAGAGAGACCGCCGTTCCGTGGTGCAATGGCCGGCGCCGAAAGCCGAAAGGGGTACGCGGATGAGGAACGGCTTCCCGCAGCGAATCGGTTACGCACTCCTGGCCCTGGTGACGACGTGCGGCACGCTCGCCGGCGCCACCCCGGCCACCGCCGATCCGTCGGCCCCTTCACTCGAGTTCGCGAACCCGGACATCCAGGCCCTGTTCGGCGGCGCCTACACCGCCGCGCTGCAGAACCTGCTGCACACCAACACGATCGGGTACGACGCGCGCTACGACCGCAGCGGCCTGCTGGATCCCGCGACCGGCATCCTCCGCGCGGGCGGCGGCTACAACCAGCCGTGGACGCGCGACGCGTCGATCAACACCTGGAACGCGGCCAGCCTGCTCACCCCGGCCGTCGCGAAGAACACGTTGTGGGCCGTCGTCGACAAGGACGCGAGCGGTGCTCTGCGCCTGCAGCAGGACGACCAGCAGTGGGACCAGGTCGTCTGGGTCACCGCCGCCTGGAACCACTACCTCGTGACCGGCGACCGGGACTTCCTCCAGAACGCCTACCGCGCCGCCACCACCACGCTGACGATCCGCGAACACGCCACCACGGCCGGCTTCAACGCGACCTACGGCCTGTTCACCGGCGCGTCCTTCTTCAACGACGGCATCGCCGGCTACCCCGCGCCGCCCGCCGACGCGACCGAGTCGGTCAGCACCGGGAGCATGCCGTGGCCCGGCGTCGCGAGCGGGATGTACCTGAGCACGAACGAGCTCTACTACGCCGCGTACGTCAACGCCGCGAACATGGCCGAGAAGCTGGGCCGCCCGGCGTCCGAGGTCGCGGGGTACCGGACCAGGGCCACCGCCCTGCGGACGGCGATCAACCAGCGGTTCTGGAACCCCGCCACCGGCCTGTACGACTACCAGCTCCTCGCCGACGGCTCCCGCGGCGCCTTCCAGGAAGGCACCGGGCTGGCCTTCGCCCTGATCTTCGGCGTCGCGAACCCGGCGCAGGCGCGGTCGATCGCCGCGCACGCCCGCGAACTGCCCTGGGGCATGCCCGACACCTTCCCGAACTGGGCGCGCTACAGCGATGCGCAGCCCGGCCGCCACAACGCCATCGTCTGGCCGCTCGTGCAGGGACTGTGGGCCAAGGCGCTGGCCGGGCAACGCGAGCAGAACGCGTTCGCGTCCGAAACGGCCCGCCTGGCCAAGCTGGCCGGCAACAACAGCGGCTTCTGGGAAATCCACAACGGCACCACCGGGGTCGTCGACGGCGGCTGGCAGCGGCTGGGCGACACCGTGAAGTTCCACTGGGGTTCCGAACCCGACCAGACGTGGTCGGCCACGGCGTTCCTCGACATGGTCCACAGCGGCCTGTTCGGGCTGACGTTCGCCGACCGCGGGCTGTCCTTCGCGCCGCTCCTGCCGGCGGGCTGGGGTGACGTCACGCTGCGGAACCTCCGCTACCGCGGTGCGAACCTCACCATCGCCCTGCACGGCGCCGGCGCCTCGATCCGCTCCTTCACCCTCGACGGCCGGAGCGGCCCGGCCTCGGTCCCGGACACGCTCACCGGCGACCACACCATCGACATCACCCTCACCGGAGCGGCCGCCGGCGACCGGGACGGCGACGGTGTCGCCGACGCCCAAGACCGCTGCGCCGACACGGCGGGCACCGCCGCCTTGGGCGGCTGCCCCGACCCGGCCCACCTCGAAGCCGAGGACGCGCGCAACACCGGCGGGGTGAAGACGAACGTGAACCACACGGGTTACTCGGGCCGCGCGTTCCTCGACGGCCTCTGGGCGCAGGGCGCGGCGGCGTCCTTCACCGTGCACCGCACCACGACGGCGCCGGAACGCGCCGCGATCACCGTGCGGTACGCCAACGCGAACGACGACACCCGGACCATGACCCTGTCGGTGGACGGGCAGCCGGTGCGGCAGGTCGGCTTCCCGAAGGTCTCCGGCAGCTGGGACGACTGGGGCACCACGACCTTCGCCGACGTCCCGCTCACCGGCCGGGACCCGGTGGTGACCCTCTCCGAAAACCCGGGCGACTCCGGCGCGATCAACCTCGACTGGCTCGAATACCGGCGTTAGCGGACGGCGAACACCATCCCGATGTCGGCGGCCTCCTGGACGGGGTCCTGCACGGCCTCGACCGTGAAGCCGCGCGTGGCGAAGACTTCGCGGACGGTGTCGCGGTTGCGGCGCCACCCCTCGACCTCGACGACGGCCTGCCGGACCAGCGGCCAATGCCGGTCTTCGAGCCCGCGCAGCACGTCGAGCTCGGCGCCTTCGACGTCGACCTTCAGCAGGTCGACGCGGTCGATACCGTGCTCGTCGAGCACCGCCGACAGCGGCCGGACGCGGACGCGGTGGGTCTCGAGCTCGCGCATCACCCGCAGCTTGCGCCCGACGATCCCCCGCAGGATCGGCGCCGGCACGCGGCGCAGCCCGGCACCGAGGCCGCCGCGGCGGATCATCTCGACGACGCTCGCGGTGACCCGCCGCCGCTCGGTTTCGACGTTCGCCGCGTCCCGCCATGACGAGGAAAAGATGGTCGCCGCCGGGAAGTAGCTGAAGTCGAGTTCGGCTTCGCCGGCCGCCAGCCCGTACGGCAGCGCCGTCAGCCGTCCGCCGAAGAAGTCGCGTCCGTTGCGCTCCAGCGTCGCGTGCAGCGGGGGCAGCGGCTCGAACGCGTAGATCCGCACGTCCCCGTCCAGCCGCTCGTAGACGGCCGCGGAGAAGACGCCGATGTTGGCGCCGACGTCGAGGACGGTCGCACCGGGAGCGAGCTCGACGCCGTGGGCGAAGTAGGCGCCCACCTCCTCGCGCAGGAAGGACACCTCCCACGGGTTGATGCTGTGCAGGTCGATCGTGTCCATGGTCACGCGCAGAGGCTTATCAGGATCACGCTCGCCGGGGCACCCCCGTTCGGCGGCTGCTCCGGGCTTCCTCGCGCCCGCGGGCGGCGTACCACTGCAGCGCGACGATCAGCGCGAGCCCGAACTCGACGACGTCACCGCCGTAGTACATGAGCTCAGCACCGGCCTGCCGGTCCGCGACCGAGAGCACCACTCCCGGCGGCGCGCTGACGTACAACGTCTTCGCCAGCACGGCGTGCGCGGCGGCCGCGCCGATCAGGGCGCCCGCGCGGACGCCGAGCCCGGCCCGGTGGCGCAGCGGGTCGAGCCGGCAGATCGCCGTGGTGAACAGCAGCCCGGTCAGGAAGACGTGCAGGTGCAGCCACGGTTCGTCGCCGATCGCCGCGTACCGGCCGGTCCGGTAGAGCAGCCAGAGGCTGCCTGCCTCCAGGACGGCGGCGACCGGCGGGAAGACCAGCACGCCGGCGGGTCGCGACCCGAGCACCCGGGTGAGACGGCGGCGCGCCGTCGTGGGGACCGCCCGCAGCAGGAGGGTCATCGGCCGGGCGAGCACGAGCAGGACGGGCGCCAGCATGCCGAGCAGGACGTGCTGCAGCATGTGCCCGGTGAACGAGGACGTCCCCGGAACCAGCGCCACGGCGACGCCGGCGCCGAAGACGACGTCCCGGGCGGGCGGCCAGCGGTCACCGCGTTGCCGCAGCCGCCACGCGCCGGTTTCGTAGGCCATGATCGCCAGCAGTGCCGGGAGGTGGTGGCCGAGGTGAGCGCTCACGCGGTCGCCCGGGTGCGGCGCAGCAGGAGCACGCCGGCCACGACGAGCAGGACCGCGACGACGTTCCACGTCCAGTCGTACGGCGTGAGGTCCACGGCGTAGCGGATCTGGTGCAGGCCGAGGAGTTTGTGCTGGATGGTGCCGTCGTAGAGCTGGAAGGCGCCGGCGCCGGTCAGGATCCCGCCGGCGAGGGCGCGGCCGGAAAGCCGGTCACCTCGCCGCAGGTCGGCGACGAGCACCAGCCCGAACACGATGGCGAAGAAACCGAAGGCGTGGAAGATGCCGTCGGAGACGAGGCCGGCGTCGGTGGTCGAGCGATCGTAGAAGTGGTGCCAGTGCAGCAACTGGTGGAAAACGGTCTCGTCGGCGAACGCCGCGACGCCGATCCCGGCGAGAACTCCGGCCCACGCCGATCGGGCTGTCCGCATGCCCATCACCTCCGGTGCCCGGCTACCCGCCCGGGTGCGGGACACGCGTGCTCGTTCGCCGGGGCCGGCACCGGGCAGACCGTGGGCGACGAAAGCCGAACGGGGCCTGGCCCGCACTCGACCCCGGGACGGCGGCTGGCGCGCCTGACGGCGAAGGGCCGTCAGGCGCGACTCAGCGGCGGCTCCACACCCGGCGAGGGGTCAGCCTCACCCCGCAGGGAGCGCGCCCAGGGTCAGCGGCTCACGGTCGCCCGTCCTCGCCCTCGATGTGCATCGCGGCCTGCTCGGGCCCGGCAGCCACCGCCGAGCCGGCATCGATACCCACCTCGTCGGGCTCCGAATCGAACGGCGGGCCGTCGCCCGCCACCGGTTCCAGCTGCATCGGCTCGTCCGGGGTCGCGCCCGTGTCCGGGTCCGCGTCCGCCTGCTCGCCGGGATCGGCCTCGAGGCCGGCCGGCGGGACCTGCGCCGTCGGGTCGGGGCGTTCCTCGTCGATGCGGTCGCCCAGCCCGCGCGGGTGGGCCTGCTCCCACGGCGTCATGCCGTACTTCGTCACGCCCGACCAGTGTTCCGGGGGATCCATGCCCTCCTCGAGCGGGTCGGCGCGAAGCCGGTCCTCGTCGAGGTCCTCGGCGCTGTTCAGCGCGGCCGGGTCCGTCTCGACGGCGTCCGGTTGGCCCGTGTCCTGCGGCGGGTCATAGCTGTGGTCCGGTTCGGTCATGTTCCCCGGGCTTCCCGCTGAGGCGACGGCGAAACACCGGCCGCCGGCAGCTTTCCCCGGTCCGGGCCAGCAGGACCACGCCCACGACGGCGACGGCCGCGGCCGGGACCCACACGAAAGCGTGACCCGGTTCGAGGCGCTCGCCCGTCAGCAACCGGGCGGCGGGCACGGCGGCGAGCGGGTCGAGCAGCACCAGCGCCGGCATCGACCACGACAGCGCACCGCGCGCGTACGCCTGCTGGCTGCCCAGCTGCGCGACCACCGCGACGGCGAGTGCCGCCCACAACGCGGTACCGCCCAGCGTCGGCAGCAGCCCGCGTTCGCCGAACGTCTTGACCGCCGCGGAAATGAGCACCGCCGCCACGCCGGCGGCGATCCCGGCCGCCGCACCGCATGCCAGCGCGCCCCACGGCCCGCGCCCGATCCGGCTGACCCCGGCGACGACACCTCCGGCCACGACCACCGCGGCAACGACGGCGAACCACGGCGGCAGGTGGTCGCCGGTGCCGGCGGCGGGGCGCGCCGCGACCAGGAAGACGGCGAGGCCACCGCAGGTGAGGACGGCTCCGATCCCGTCGAGGCGCGACGGCAGGCACCGGTCCCGCACCGACCGGATCGCCAGCGCGACGACCAGTCCCCCGGCGAGCACCGGCTGCACGATGGCGACCGGCGCCAGGGCCAGCGCGACCACCTGCAGCAGGGTCCCGAGGATGGTGGCGCTCTGGCCGACCATCCACTTGGGACGCGTCACGAGCAGCCGCAGTTCGACACCGCGAGCATCCGCGGTGCTCAGGGCGGCCTCGTGCTGCAGCACGGAGCCGACGGCGAACATGACGGCCGCGACCGCGGCGACCGAGGTCCCGGGCACGAAAGCGGCGATTCCGGCGGGAAGAGGCACGCGGCAGGAGTACCCGCACCCGGCCCTGGTCATGCCGCAAGGACGGGGGTGCGTTCGGGCTCCGCGGCCGGCGCAGGGATGGCCGGGCAGGGGCGGTAGCCACCCGAGCCGCAGCATCACGCGACGACGCCAGGGATGGCCGCGTAACGCGCGATCGAGCGGCCCGGCTCCGCGGCGCCACAAAGCGATGCCACCGCGCTGAAAACCCACCCCAGCGCGGGGAACAGCCGCAACCCGCGACAACCACGCGCCGAGGCGTTTGTCGGGCCACACGAGCGGTATCCGCGTGGCCCGGGATCCCCAACAGGAGGAGGCGTCATGCCCCGACCGGTGTCCGACCAGGTGGTCGTGCTCATGGGCGCGTCGAGCGGGATCGGGCGCGCCGCGGCGCTCGCCTTCGGCGCCCGCGGGGCGCGTGTCGTGTGCGCCGGGCGCACCGCGCGGGCCCTCGACACCCTCCTCGAGGAGATCACGGGGGCCGGCGGGACCGCGCTGGCCGTGCCCACCGACATCACCGATCCGGACGCCGTCCGCGCGCTCGTCCGGACCGCCGAAGCGGAGTTCGGGCGCATCGACACCTGGGTGAACGTGGCCGGCGTGTCGGTGTTCGGGCGGGTCGAAGACATCACCGACGAGGAGTTCGAGCGCGTCCTGCGGGTGAACTTCCTCGGGCACGTCCACGGCGTGCGCGCGGCGCTGCCCGCGTTGCGCCGCGCGGGCGGCGGCTCGGTCATCGGCGTGGCGTCGGCCGAGGGCGTGCGGGCGGTGCCGCTGCACGCGCCCTACACCGCCAGCAAGTTCGCGCTGCGCGGCTTCTACGACTGCCTCCGCATCGAACTCGCGCAGGAGGGTGCCCCGATCGCCGTCACGACCATCCTCCCCGGGGCCATCGACACGCCGTTCTTCGAGCACGCGCGCAGCAAGCTCGGCGCGCTGCCGAAGCCCCCGCCGCCGGTGTACGCGCCCGAGGCGGTCGCCGACACGATCGTGTTCGCCGCGACGCACCCCCGCCGCGAGATCCCGGTCGGCGGAGCCACGGCCGGGTTCTTCCTCGGGCAGCGGCTCTCCCCCGGGCTGACCGATGCCCTGCTGTCGGTGCGCCGGATCGGCTCGGGCAGCTTTCGCAACACCCTGCCGGACAACGGAACCGACAACGTCGACTCCTCTGTGGACGAACCGGGCCGCGTCCACGGCAGCCACCCGGGAAAGGTGGTGCAGCGCAGCGCCTTCACCCGGCTGATCGGGACGCTCCCCCGGCCGGGCGACCTGCTCACCGCGGTGGTGTCCCGGCGTCACCGCACGAGTTGAGGATTGACCCGCGCGCGACGGGGTAGCCGCAGCGGTATGGATCCGACGCGCGACGGTCACGCCCGGTCGAAGCCCGCCTGGGCGCACCGGGTGCTGGGGAAAGCCGAAAACGCCCAGGCGCTCGACGGCCCGGCTGCCGCACTGCGGAAGGTGCTGGGCGGTGCGGACGGGACCGGCCTGGTACGCCAGCTGCGCGGCCAGGGTCTGGGGCACCCGCTGCACCCGCTCGCGGTGACGCTGCCCATCGGCGCCTGGCTGTGCTCGGCGCTGTTCGACCTCCTCCCGGACGGGAAGGACACCGCGCGCCGCCTGGTCGCCACGGGGTTGCTGGCCGCCCCGGCGGCGATGGTGCTCGGCCTGGCCGACTACACGGACCTCGACGTGCGGCAACGCCGGGTCGCCCTGGTGCACGCGGCGGCCAACGCCACGGCGGTCGCGCTGTTCGGAGCGTCCTACGCGGCCCGGCGCCGCGGCCGCAGCGGACGGCTCCTCGCCGCCCTGGGCCTGACGGCGACCAGCGTGGGCGGCGCCCTCGGCGGGCACCTGTCCTACGCCCAGGGTGCCGGGGTGTTCCGCTGGCAGCCCCTGGACGATCTGGCGCCCGCGGAGCTCGCGGGGGACGACCCGGCCGCGCCCCGCAACCCCGCCTGACGCACCAGTCCGCCGTTCCCGGCCGGCCCGGCCGATAACCCCGGTGAAGGCTGAGCGGTGGCTCACGTACGCGGAGGGGCGGGCCGCGCACCTGGACGGTCGCGCGCCACGAAATCACCCCCCGCCGAGCGCACGCTTGATCACCGGCCGCCGGGGTAACCGTCTTCCATGAGCGAATCCGACGAACGCCCCCTGACCCCCGACGCGCCGGCCCCGCCCGGCACCCCGGAACTCGATCTCGACGTGGAGATCCCCGAGACCGACCGCACGGAACCCGGCTCTCAGGACGTCGAGGACGACGCCGGCACGACCGAACCGCCCGGCTGACCCGCGGGCCACGGGCGGGCCGCCGTCATCAGGCCGATCATGCCCGCGACCAAGCGCATCTGGTCCACCGTCCGGATGTCGGCCTCGACGAGCCGGGGCGAGCACACCAGCACCGCCAGTGCCTGCGCCCGCGACAGCGCCACGTTGAGCCGGTTGCGGGACAGCAGGAAATCCAGGCCGCGCGGCAGGTCGACCGCCGACGAGGACGTCATCGTCGCGATCACCACCGGGGCCTCCTGGCCCTGGAACCGGTCGACCGTGCCCACCCGGACCCCCGGGAATCCGGCGTCCGCCAGGGCCCGGGTCACCGTGCGCGCCTGGAGGTTGTACGGCGCCACCACCAGGATGTCGGGGTCGCCCAGCGGCCGCCGCGCACCCTGGTCCGTCCACATGCGACCGTACACTTCGGACACCAGCCGGACGACCTCGGCGGCTTCCTCCACCGACCGCGTCGTGTTGCCCTGGTGGTCCACTTCGGACACGTACAGGCCCGCGGCGACGCCGTCCAGCGCGCGGTCCGCCGCCGACGGGTGGGCGTGCAGCCGTCCGGCGTAGGACAGGTTCGACACCGGTTCGCACACGGCCGGGTGCATGCGGCGCGTCTCGTCGAGGAAGTAGCCCAGCGACGCGGGCATGATGTCGGCCTCGCCGATCAGGTGCCCCAGCGCCGAGGCCTCGGCACCCGCCGGGTGCGTCCCCTGCACCACCTGGGGCAGTTGCTGCGGATCGCCCAGCAACAGGACGTTGCGGGCGCACATCGACACCGCGAGCGCGTCGGCGAGGGCGAACTGGCCGGCCTCGTCGATGATCAGCAGGTCGAACGGCTCCTCGCGGACCGCGGCGTTGGCGAACGTCCACGCCGTCCCGCCGACCAGGTGCCCGGCGTCGTGCTCCTCGCGCCACTTCACCAGTGCCGGGTTGCTCTTCGGCTGGTCCCAGGGCGCGGCGGGGTCCGGCGTCTTCTTCGCGCGCTTGGCGCACGCCAGCTCCGGCGCGCTCTTCTTGGCCGCGCTCAGCACGTTTTCCACGGCCTTGTGGCTGGTCGAGGTGACCGCGACCGTCCGGCCCGCCCGGACCAGCCGCGCGATCAGCCGGCCGGCGAGGTAGGTCTTGCCCGCCCCCGGCGGCCCCTGCACGGCCAAGGCCGACCCGTCGAGCGCCTCGACCGCCTCGATCACCGTGGCGACCAGGTCCTCCCCCGGCTCGGGCAGCGTCACGCCGCCACGCAGCCGCGGCGGCGTCCGGCGGAGCAGGTCGACGCCCGGGTGCCGCGGCAGTTCCGGCAGCGCGTCGACAACCAGGCGCGCAAGGTCGGCGACCGCCTCGTCCTTGGGCGACGGCCGCACCGGGCTGCCCGGCAGCACCGCGTTCGGCCGGTCGTTCGTGGTGGCGTCCGGCGGGCAGCTCTCTTCCAGGGTCAGCTCCACCGCCGACGCGGCGACGACCTTCGCGTCGCGGGCGGTGTCGCCGTAGCGCAGCCGCACGTCGTCGCCGGGGGCGAACGGGTGCGGCCGGTCGGGGTCGCACGTCAGCTGCAGCGTCCGTTTCGCGGTGCGCGCCCGCCCGGCCGGGGGCACCCACTCCCCCGCTTCGAGCGAGACCGGCACGGCGCAGGCGGTGTCCACCTCGAGGTCGCCGAGCGGGGCGGCGAGCTGGCGGAAGTACTCCCACCACGCCGGGTTCGTCTCCCGGCGGTGGTAGCCGACGGACGCGGCCAGCAGCGCGCGGGCCCGCTCGTCGGGGGTGAACTGCCCCGGGTCGTCCGGCAGCCCGTCGAGCAGGGGGTCGACCAGCGCGGCGAGCTGCGCGGCCCGTTCGGCGCGCCGCTCGGCGGCGACGTCCTCCTCGGCCGCGCGCAGCAACGCGTCTTCGGCGGACTCCTCGGCCGGCTCCGGGACGTCGATACCCGCCTCGGCGCGGACCCGGTGCAGGAAGTCGAACAGCCGCCGGGCGGACACGCAGTCGTCCTCGGTGTTCTCGCCGATGCGACGCAGGACCTCCTCGGCGCGTTCCGGCTCCCCGGACTGCGAGAACGCCAGGTACTCCTCGTACGCGTCGACGTCGGACACCGCGGTCTTCGCGCGGGCGCCGGGCTGGTAGAGCGGTTCGAGGTGCCGGATCGAGTACGACCGCTGCGACACGCGCAGCGCCTTGCGCACGACCGCGTGCAGGTCGACGACCGCACCGCTGCGGAGCAGGTGGTCGACGGTTTCCTCGCGGGTGCCGTGCACCGCCGCGAGCCGCTTGATCGCGGTGACTTCGTACGGCGCGTAGTGGTAGACGTGCGAGCCCGGGTGCTCGGCCACGCGCGCCGCGGCGAAGTCGACGAACTCCTCGAACGCCCGCCGCTCCTGCGCGCGGCTGTGCGCCCAGAACGGCGTGAACTGCCGGTCGCCGAACGCGCCGAAGAGGTACTCCAGGCCTTCGCCGGCGAGGGCGTGCGGATCGCCCGCGAGGTCGACGAACACGTCGCCCGGCGCGGGAGCGGGCAGGGCGGCCAGCTCGTCCGGGTCGACGATCTCGTAGGCGATCTCGCCGGTGGTGTCCTGCCGGACCTGCAGCGCGGCCTGGGCGCGCAGCGTCGCGAACGCCGTCGCCGAAAGGTCCCGCGGCCGGTCGTCCGGACCGGCGGCGGCCAGCGCGTCGATCGAGCCGAGCCCGGCGGCGGCGAGCTTGCGCCGCTGGTCACCGCGCATCCCGGCCACCAGCGAGAGGTCTCGGTCGGCTTCGCGGGCCGTCACGCAGTGCTGCGCGAACCCGCAGCCGGCGCAGGCCGGGCGTTCGTCGGCCCACAGCGGTACCGGCAGCCGCGGCGGGCGCCCGGCCAGCCGGACCCGCAGCCGGTCCACCAGCGGCCGGAAGTCCTCGACGCGCAGCGACCGGGTACCCCCGTCGGTCAGCCGGAGGTGCAGCTGCGGCCCGGCCGGCCAGCCGCCCCGGGTCAGTGCGTCGGCGCACGCCGTCAGCCGGACCACCGCCGCCGGCGTCGCTTGCCGGACCGGTGTCGCGTCGTGGACTTCGTAGCGGCCCTCCCCGTCCCGGACCAGGAAGTCCGCCTGCGCCGAGAACCCGCCGTCGGCGAAGACGGCCCGGTGGATCACCGGCGTTCCCGACCGCAGCGCCTCCTCCGTCGCCTTCGCGGCGAGCGCGGTGTCCTCGACGTCGATCTCGGCGACCTCGCGCCCGTCGGCGCGGAACCGGGCCAGCATCGCCGAGGTGTGCCCGCGCCGCGAGACCGGTTCGGCGGGTGCGGGGCGCGGCGCTCCCGGCAGTCCCGCGGCCAGCGCCTGGCGGAGGACGCTGCGGTGTTCGCAGTCGAGCAGGTCGGCGAGATCGGCTGGGGTGAGCATCGCCGCGAAGTCTGGCACGGGGCTTCGGCCCGGCCGGGCACACCGTCCCCGACACGCCGAAACTTTCGGGATTTCCCCGGTATATCGCCAATTCTTGACAGTGCGAGCCCGCGCCCGCAATAGTGCGGGAACCGAACTTAATACCCGGCGATCACGTGGGGGAACCTTGTCTCTCGACGACGAGCACGGGCTGCGGCGGCGCTCCTTCCTGATCGGCAGCGGAGCCGTCCTGACGACATCGGTGTTCGGCGCCCCCGCGGCCCAGGCGAGTCCGCCGGGTTTCCCGGGTGACTACGACGGCTCGGACCTGTGGCTGCGCTACGAGCCGGTCGCCGATCCCGGCCTCCTCGCCCGGTACCGGGCCGCGCTCGGCGCGATCGTCGTGGAGAACGCCGACCGGACGAAGGTGCACCGCCACACGGCGAACCTGGGCATGGCCCCCGGCTCCACCGAACACCTGGTGGAGAGCACGTTGGCCGCCGCGCGCGACGAACTCGTCCGGGGTCTCGGCGGGCTGCTCGGACGGTCCGTGCCGGTGCGGGACGGCTTTCCCGACCGCGCGGTGGTCGTGGGCACGCCGGACAGCTCACCCCTGGTGCGCCGGCTCGTACCCGCGCGCGACCTGGCGCCCCTCGGTACCGAGGGTTACCTGATCCGTTCGCTGTCCCGGGGCGGGCACCGGTCGATCGTGATCGCCGGCAACACCGAGGTCGCCGCGCTGTACGGGACCTTCGCCTTCCTCCGGCGTCTCCAGGCGGAACACCCCCTCGCCGACCTGAAACTTTCTTCGGTTCCCCGGATCAACCACCGGTACCTCAACTACTGGGAAACCGAGCGTCTTTACGCCGGGAACAACCCGGCGGGTACCGGCGGGTCGAACGGTGAAAACGGGGCGATCTTCGATTTCACCGCCACCGGCGCCTCCGCCGGGCTGAACCTGCCGGTGATCCTCGACCGGTACCTCGTGGCGGCGCGGGCGATGGCCTCGGTGGGCATCAACGGCATCACGATCAACAACGTCAACGCCAACAGCTTCTACCTCACCCCGGCCGCCATCGAGCAGGAAGCCGCCCTGGCGGACGCGCTGCGCCCGTACGGGATCAAGCTGGCGGTGTCGATCAACTACGCGGCCCCGACCGACGCCCGGTTCGCGCCGGACACCCTCACCCGCGAGCAGCTGGACCCCTACAGCGCGCAGTTCCGGGACTGGTGGACCCGCCGGGCCCGGCAGCTGCAGGCGGCGATCCCCGACTTCCTGGGCTTCACGGTCAAGGCGAACTCCGAAGGCCAGCCGGGTCCCCAGGACCTCGGCTACGACCACGGGGACGGCGCCAACGGCATCGCGGCGGCGGTGGCGCCGCTCGGGATGCGGATCTTCTGGCGGACCTTCGTCTACAACGCCGACGTGGACGCGGACCGGCTGAAGCGCGCGTACCTGGAGTTCGGTCCGATCGACGAAGAGCGCCAGCCCGACGGCACGATCGGCCGGTTCGCGAAGAACGTCTTCCTGCAGACCAAGAACGGCCCGCTCGACTACCAGGCCCGGGAGCCGGCCAACCCGCTGTTCGGCCGGATGGAACACACGAACCAGGCCATCGAGCTGCAGGTCACCCAGGAGTACACCGGGCAGAACACGATGCTGTGCTACCTCGGCCCGCTGTGGGAAGAGGTGCTGAAGTCCGACACGTACGCCACCGGCCCGGACGGCCGGCTGCTGCCGCACCGCCTGGTGGGGCACGTGGTGGACGGCACGGCCCAGGGCCACCCGGACAGCGCCATCGTCGGCGTGGCCAACTTCGGCAACGCCGACAACCTGACCGGGCACCACTTCGCGCAGGCGAACCTGTACGCCTTCGGCAGGCTGGCCTGGGACTGGACGCTGGACGCCCGCGGCATCGCCGAGGACTGGGTCCGGCTGACGTGGGGCAACCGCGACTTCGTCGTCCGGACGATCGTGGCGATGATGCTGGGCTCCCGCGAGGCGCTGGTGAGCTACCAGACGCCGCTGGGCGTCGCGCACCAGTTCCGGTCCAGCGACCACTACGGCCCGAACCCCGCCGAACGGCTCGCGCGCGACGACTGGAGCCCGGTGTACTACAACCGGGCCGACACCGCCGGACTGGGCTACGACCGCTCGCCCACCGGCAGCGGGTTCACCGCGCAGTACTTCCCGGTGCTCGCGGCCCGGTACGCCGACATCGAGACCGTGCCCGAGAACCTGCTCATGTGGTTCCACCACGTGCCGTGGGACCGGCGGATGCACAACGGCCGGATCTTCTGGGACGAGCTCGTGTACCGCTACCAGACGGGCGTCCACTACGTGTCCTGGATGCGCCGGGCCTGGGACGCCCTCGAACCGCACGTCGACGCCCGGCGCTTCGCCGAAGTGAAGGCGAAGCTCGCGGCCCACGAGGCCGACGCGGGCACCTGGCGCGACACCTGCGTGGGCTATTGGCAGCAGTTCAGCGGCCGGGCCGTCCCGACCGACGGGCCCCTCTCGATCAGGATCGTCGTCGGCGGCCGGGCGCTCGGCGGTTTCGACGCCGGGGCCGCGTCCAGCACCGTCCCGCTGGCGGCCGGTACCGCGCCGAGGATCACGAAGGTCATCCCGGCCGATCCCACCGTGCGGTGCGAAGTCCTTTCCCAGGCCGGTGGCGTGCCCGGGCGGGCCGTCGTGCGGGCCACCGGCATGAGCTTCTTCGGGCCGATTCTGAAGGATTACGTGTTCGAGTTCACGCGTTGAGGGGAACCTCCCGGTAACCGCGTCCGTTGTCGTTTCCTACGGCACCGTAAGTTACGGTCGCGTAGGCACGAAAGGACGTTGCCCCATGCCGGTCCCCGAAACCACCCGCCTGCTGCACGAACTGGAAGGCACGGTCGAAGAGAACCTCAACCGGCACCTCGCCGCCGCCCAGGAGTGGATGCCGCACGAGTACGTGCCCTGGAGCCAGGGCCGCGACTTCGCCGAGCTGGGCGGGGAGGCGTGGGCCCCGGAGCAGTCCAGGGTGAGCCCGATCGCCCGGACGGCGCTCGAGGTCAACCTGCTCACCGAGGACAACCTGCCCAGCTACCACCGCGAGATCGAGCGCGCGTTCGGCCGCGACGGCGCGTGGGGCACGTGGGTGCACCGGTGGACGGCCGAGGAGGGCCGCCACGGCATCTGCATCCGCGACTACCTGCTGGTCACCCGCGCCGTCGACCCCGTCGAGCTGGAGCGGATGCGGATGGAGACCATGCAGGCGGGCTACGACACCGGCGACAAGCCGCTGCTCAACGTCTGCGCCTACGTCTCGTTCCAGGAGCTCGCGACCCGGCTTTCGCACCGCAACACCGGCCGCTACACCCAGGACCCCCTGGCCGAGAAGCTGCTGGCCCGGGTGTCCACGGACGAGAACCTGCACATGGTCTTCTACCGCAACCTCGTCAAGGCGGCCCTGGAGATCTCGCCGGACGCGATGATGCGCGCGATCACCGACGAGGTGCTGAACTTCGCGATGCCGGGCGCGGTGATCCCGAGCTTCCAGCGCAAGGCGGCGCTGATGGCCAAGGCCGGCATCTACGACCTGCGCATCCACCACGACGACGTCGTCCAGCCGCTGCTGCGGTACTGGAAGGTGTTCGACCTGACCGGCCTCGGCGCGGTCGGCGAAGCCGCGCGGGAGGAGCTGGCCGCGTTCCTCAAGGGGCTCGACACGCAGGCGTCCCGGTTCGAGGAACGCCGGGACGCCGCGGCCGCGCGCCGGGCCGCGCGGGGCATAGCGGACACAGTGGACACAGTGGACGCCTGAGTCACCCACCGGAGGTCGCCGTGCCGCACCGAGGTCGCGTGCCCGGCGCCACCGGGCCGGTGCTCGGCCGCGCGCTGAAGGTGCTCGAGGCGTTCTCGCCGGACCGGCCGGCCCTGCGGCTGAGCGAGGTCGCGCGCCGGACCGGGCTGCCGGCCGCGACCGCGCACCGGCTCCTGCGGGAGTTCTGCGCGTGGGGCGCGCTGGAGCGCGACGAGACCGGCGTCTACCGGGTGGGGCTGCGACTGTGGGAACTGGGCTCGCTCGCGCCGCGGGGGCTGGGCCTGCGGGAACTCGCCCTGCCGTTCCTGGAGGACCTCTCGCAGATCACGCGGGAGAACGTCCAGCTCGCCGTCCGCGAAGGCACCGAAGTCGTGTACATCGAGCGGATCGCCGGCTCCGGGGCCGTCCCGGTGCTGACCCGGGTCGGCGGCCGGTTCGCGCTGACCGCGACCGGTGTCGGGCTCGTCCTGCTCGCCCACGCCCCCGCCGACGTGCAGGAGGACGTGCTCGGCCGTCCGATCGAGCGGTACACCAGCGAGACGGTGACCGAGCCGGACCGGCTGCGGCACATGCTGGCCGACGTGCGCACGCACGGCTTTTCCATCAGCGAGCGGCAGGTGACCCTGGACGCGCTGTCGGTCGGCGCGCCGATCCACGACGCGCGGGGGCGGGTCGTCGCGGCGGTGTCGCTGGTCGTGCGGCACGGGAGCGTGGCGCCGCACGCGCTCGCCCCGCTGGTGATGACGAGTGCGCGGGCGATCTCGCGGGCGCTTTCCGTCTTATGAAATAGCCCTTCGTGGCATCCGGGCCGCTCCTCCAGGCTGTGACCCGGCCCACCACGAAAGGACGACCTCGATGAGCGCCATCCCCCGCGACCAGTGGTACGTCGCCGCCTACGGCTCCGAGATCGGGGCCGAGCTGTTCAGCCGCACCGTCTGCGGCGAGCCCATCCTCTTCTGGCGGACCCGGGACGGGAGCGTCACCGCGATGGCCGACCGGTGCGTGCACCGGCGGTTCCCGTTGTCGCAGGCGCCTTCGCGGCTGGTCGACGACCAGGTCGTGTGCGGCTACCACGGGTTCACCTACGGCGCGGACGGCAAGTGCGTGGCCGTGCCGGGGCAGACCCGGGTGCCGCGGACCGCGCGGCTGACGCGGTACCCGTTGGTGGAGCAGGACTCCTTCGTCTGGGTGTTCATCGGCGACCCGGCCAAGGCGGACGCGGCGGCGATCCCGCGGGCACCCTGGCTCGACTCGCCGGGCTACACCACCGTCCGCGGGATGGAACCGCTGAAGGCGCGGTACTCGCTGCTGGTGGACAACCTGCTGGACCTGTCGCACGAGACCTACCTGCACGGCGGCTACATCGGCACCCCGGAGGTCGCCGAAACGCCGATCACCACCGAGGTCGACGAGGACGCCGGCGTCGTCTACGTCTCGCGGCACATGGCCGACGCCGCGTGCCCGCCCTTCTACGCCAAGTCGACCGGCCTGGAGGGGCGCATCACGCGCTGGCAGGACATCGAGTACACGCCGCCGTGCCTGTACAAGCTGCACAGCCGCATCGCGCCGGTCGGGTCCGTGCCCGATCCCGACGGCAGCGACCCGGACGCCTTCCACGTCGAGGTCGTCTACGCCATCACGCCCGAGACGGAGAACTCGACGCACGACTTCTGGGCGGTGGCCCGGGACTTCGCACTGGACGACGAAGGCGTGTCGGCCTTCCTCGCCGAGAACAACCGGACCGTGGTGCTGCAGGACGTCGAAGCCCTCGACGTCCTCGAGCGGGTGATCGCCACCGAACCGGACGGCTACCAGGAGCTCTCGATCAACGTCGACACCGGCGGCCTGGCGGCCCGCCGGATGCTGCAGCGGCTGGCGGCGTCATGACCGGACCGATGCTCACCGGCGACCACGTCAACCGCATCCACTGGGTGCTCGGCACCGACCGGCTGCGCGCGGTCTGCCACTGCGGCGCCGAGCGCGAGTTCGACGACCCCGTGCGGCTGTGGGACTGGCTGCTCGCCCACCCCGAGGGACACCGATGACCCGGGAACTGCTGGTGGACCGCAAGGAAAAGCTGGCCGACGGCGTCGTCCGGCTGACGCTCCGCGCGCCGGGCGGCGAGCCGCTGCCGCCGTGGGACCCGGGGGCGCACGTCGACCTCCGGCTGCCCGGCGGCGTCGTGCGGCAGTACTCGCTGTGCGGCCGCCCCGCGGACAGGTCGGCCTACCAGGTCGCCGTGCTGCGCGAGCCCGGCGGCCGCGGCGGCTCGGCGTACGTGCACGACTCGCTGTCACCCGGGGACCTCGTCGAGGTGGACGGCCCGCGCAACCACTTCGCGCTGGTGGACGCCGAGCGGTACCTGTTCGTCGCCGGCGGCATCGGCATCACGCCGATCCTGCCGATGCTCGACGCCGCCACCGCGGCCGGCCGCGATTGGCAGCTGGTCTACGGCGGCCGGACGCGTGCTTCGATGGCGTTCACGGCCGAGCTCACCGCGCACGGCGACCGCGTGACATTCCGGCCGCAGGACGAACACGGGTTGCTCGACCTCCCGGCAATCCTGGCCGCGGCGAAGCCGGGCACGGCCGTGTACTGCTGCGGCCCGGAACCGCTGCTGGCGGCGGTGGAGGCGCTCGCCCCGGCGGACCTGCACGTCGAACGCTTCGCCCCACTGCCGGACGACGGCGAGCGCACGGCCTTCGAGGTCGAGCTGGCCGGCTCGGGCCGGGTGCTGCCGGTGCCCGCGGACCGCTCGATCCTGGAAGTGGTCGAGGACGCCGGGATCACGGTGTTGTCGTCGTGCCGGGAGGGCACGTGCGGCACCTGCGAAACCGGGGTGCTGGGCGGGACGCCGGACCACCGGGACTCCGTGCTGACCGCGGAGGAACGCCAGGAGAACGAGGTGATGATGCTCTGCGTGTCCCGCGCCTGTTCGCCCCGGCTGGTGCTCGACCTCTGACGCAGCGTCACTGCACGGCGAACCGGCCCGATCTGTAGTGATATGGGAGTCGTGACGACGTTTGACTCTTTCGTGGACAAGGTGGACGAGCGGCTCGGCGACGGACTCGAGCGTGTCCTGTGCGCCCACCACCGGCGGCGGCTGCACCGGCTCGGCTGGGGTGACGTGCTCGCGCCCGGCGGTGCGCAGGACCGGCTCGGCGGGCGGGCGCCGGTGCGCGAGGGCAACCGGGTCGAGGTGCTGATCGACGGCGAGGAGTCGCTGCCCGCCGTCGCCGACGCCATCCGGCGGGCGAAGTCGCACGTGCACATCGCGAACTGGCACGCGAGCGCGGACTTCCGGCTGACGCGGGAGCCGGGCTCGCCCACCCTGCGTGAGCTGCTGGCCGAGGCCGCCGGGCGCGGGGTCGAGGTCCGCGTGCTGCTGTGGGCCGGGCCGCCGTTCCCCGCGTTCCAGCCGTCGCGGAAGCTGGCCCGGTCCGAACGGCGGAAGTTCACCGAAGGCACGGACGTGCGCTGCGTGCTCGACGCCCGCGAACGGACCATGCACTGCCACCACGAGAAGCTGGTGGTCGTGGACGACGCCGTCGCGTTCGTCGGCGGCGTGGACTTCACCGCGCTGGAGGGCGATCGGCACGACAGCCCGGACCACCCGCCGCGGCCCATCGGCTGGCACGACCTGATGGCCCGGCTCGAAGGACCCGCGGTCGCCGACGTCGCCGGGCACTTCCGGCGGCGCTGGACCGAAGTGGCGGGCGAGGCGCTGCCCGAACCCGCGGTCCCGGAGCCCGCCGGCTCCAGCCGCGTCCAGCTGCAGAAGACGGTGCCGAACGACACCTACGACTTCCTGCCGAAGGGCGACTTCACCATCCTCGACGGCTACCTGCGCGCCCTCCGTTCGGCGCGGCGGCTGGTCTACCTGGAGAACCAGTTCCTGTGGTCGCCGGAAATCGCCGAGGTCCTCCTCGACAAGCTGCAGAACCCGCCGTCCGACGACTTCCGCGTGGTGCTGCTGCTGCCGCGCAAGCCCAGCAACGGCTCCGACACCACGCGCGGCCAGCTGGGCCGCCTGCTGGACGCGGACGACGGCCACCACCGCCTCCTGGCCACGACGATCAGCGCGCACGACGGGGACGCGTCGGCGCCGGTGTACGTGCACGCGAAGCTCGGCATCGTGGACGACGAGTGGCTGACCATCGGCTCGGCGAACCTCAACGAGCATTCGCTGTTCAACGACACCGAGGTCAACCTCGTCACCGACGACCCGGAGGTCGCCAGGGGCACCCGGCTGCGGCTGTGGGCCGAGCACCTCGGGCATCCGGTGTCGGAGCTGGAGAACCGCGACCCGGCGGACATCGTCGACAACCTGTGGCGGCCCCTCGCCGAGGAGCAGGCCGAGCGGGAACGCCGCGGTGAGCAGCGCACCCACCGGCTGGTCCTGCTGCCGGGCGCCTCCCGCCGCGCGGCCCGGCTGCAGGGCCCGTTGCGGGGGCTGCTGGTGGACGGCTGAGCGGTTCGCGTTGAGTCTCCCCGAGCGCTGGACATCGATCTGGCCACGGTCCGGCGCGTCCTCGCCGAGGAGACCTCCCTGGCCCCAGTCGCCGCGGTGCACGCGGCCGCTCTCGACGCGCAGATCCGTGACTTGCGCCTGCGGCGTGCGGTACTGGCCGCGGTCGCGAACCGGAAATCGACTCCGCGGGAGAGGGATCTGATGCACGAACTGGTGAACCTGACCGACGCCGAACGGCGCCGCTACATCCACGACTTCGTCGACGACACCTTCGGCGGTGCCGACGCCAATCCGGCCATGGTGGAACTGCTGCGGTCGAGCATGCCGGAGCTCTCCGAAGACGCCACCCCCGCACAGGTCGAGGCGTGGATGGAGCTCGTCGAACTGGTCCAGGACAGCGGATTCCGGACCGCGGATTCCGGACCGCGGTGCGCCGGATGGCCGCGTACCAGGCGGCCCAGCGCGCCGACGGCGACACCACCGGCCTGCACCACGACCTGACCGAAACCGTGCGCGAGGAAGTCGGCCGAGCGCTCGCGACCGGCATCGCCCCGGACTCGGAGCAGGCCGGCGGTGTCGTCGCCACGCTCAACGCCCACTACGCCGAGACGTTCGGCAAGGCCGACGACAGCCGGCTGAAGCGGTGGATCCTCGACCGGCTCGAGGTCGCCGGGGTTGCCCGCGTCACGCGGTATTGGCAGCAGGTGGCCACCATCGACGACTGGCCGCCGTTCCCGGACCTCGAACCCGTGTTCACGTGGTTCGGCCAGGCCCTGCGCGCCCGTGTCGACAGCCGGCCGTGAACGCTACCGGATCCGCAGCTTCCGCATCAGCTTCAGCCCGGAAAGCATGCTCTCCACGTACTTCTCGTACCCCTGCCCCGGCCGCGGGCCCATCACCTGCTTCTTCAGCACGGCCAGGTTCTGCACGTCCGTGTACTTGAGCAGCCCCTGATCGCCGTGGCGGGCCCCGACGCCGGAGTTCTTCACCCCGCCCGAGGGCGTCCCCTTGGCCGCGTACGCGGTCGCCAGGACGTCGTTGACGTTCACGTTGCCGGACTCGATGCGTGCCGCCACCGCGCGCGCGGCCGCGACGTCGGTGCTCCAGACCGAGGCGTTCAGGCCGTAGTCCGTGTCGTTGGCCAGCGCCACCGCTTCGTCCACCGTGCGGTACTTGTGCAGGGCCACCACCGGCCCGAAGGTTTCCGTGACGCCGCAGAGCATGTCCGCGGTGACGCCCTCGAGGATCGTCGGCTCGAAGAAGGCCGGGCCGAGGTCGGGCCGCGGCCTGCCACCGCACAACACGGTGGCGCCCTTGGCGACCGCGTCGTCCACATGGGACTTGACGCGGCGCATGTGGTCGACCGAGACCAGCGACCCCATGTCGGGGCCGAAGTCGTACGCCGCGCGGACGTCGAGGGCCGAGGCCGCCGCCACGAACGCCGTCTTGAACTCCTCGTACCGGGACTCCGGCAGGTAGATCCGCTCGATGTGCATGCAGATCTGGCCGGTGTTGCCGAACGCACCGAAGATCGCGCCCCGGACGGCTTCGGCCAGCGAAGCGTCCTCCAGCACGATCATCGGGTTCTTGCCGCCGAGTTCGAGGCAGCAGCCGATCAGGTTGCGGCCCGCCCGCTCGCCGATCACCCGGCCGGTCGCCGTCGAGCCGGTGAACATCACGTAGTCGGCGTGGTCGATCAGCGTGGGGCCGACGTCGGGACCTTCGCCGCACACCACCTGGAACAGGCCTTCCGGCAGCCCCGCCTGCTCCAGCAGCCGGACGCCGTAGAGCGGCGAGAGCGCCGTCTTGTTGTCCGGCTTCAGCACCACCGCGTTGCCCGCCATCAGCGCCGGCACCGCGTCGGAAACCCCGGTGGCGAACGGGAAGTTCCACGGCGCGATGATGCCGACGACACCCTTGGGCAGCCGGACCTCGGTCGACGTCGTCAGCAGCGGCACCGGGCCGCCGCGCTTGGCCGGCGCGAGCAGGCGGGCGGCCCGCTTCAGGTAGTGGCTCATCACCATCGGCGGGTCGCAGGTTTCCTCGATCGCCATCCGCCGGTTCTTGCCGCTTTCGGCCTGGATGAGGTCGGCGATCGTCCGCGCCTGCTCGACGAACAGCGCGTGCGCCCGCTTGAACACGGCCAGCCGCTGCTTGAGCGGGGTGGCCGCCCACCTGCGCTGGGCCTCGCGCGCGACGGCGAACGCCCCCTCGATGTCCTCGGGCGCCGACTGCGGCAGCTCGACGAGGACGTCGCCGGTGTAGACCTCGGTGAGCTTCCAGGTCGCGCCGGCCGAGCCCGGCACCCGGGCGACGAGCTGCCGCAGGAACGCGTCGGTGACGGACGCGGGACGGGTGAGCCCGAGCGGGGTGAGGGTCATGACCGGCTCCCGAGGACCAGCTGGGCGCCCATTTCCCCGATCATGATGCAGGGCGCGTTGGTGTTGCCGCCGGTGATCGACGGCATGATGGAGGCGTCGCAGACCCGCAGCCGCTCGACGCCGCGGACCCGCAGGTCCGGGCCGACGACGGCGAGTTCGTCGACGCCCATCCGGCAGGTGCCGACGCCGTGGTAGACCGAGGTCGCCCGGTTGAGGATCGCGTCGCGCAGCGCCTGGCCCTCGAGGTCCTTGCCGGGGTGGATCTCTTCCTTGACCGAGCCCTTGAACGCCTTGGACGCGAAGATCTCGCGCACCATTTCCGAGCCCTCGCCGAGCAGCTCGAGGTCGGCCGGGTCGGACAGGTACCGGAAGTCGATCAGGGGCGGCGCGGCGGGATCGGCCGAGGCCAGCCGCAGCGTGCCGCGGCTCTTCGGGTAGATGAGCGTCGTCAGCACGGTCAGGGCGCCGCGCTTGTCGACCGCGTGCCGGATCGGCGCGTCCTGGTTGGGCGAAACGTACGCCCACGGCAGGAGGTGCAGCTGCAGGTCGGGGACCGCCCCGGCCTGCGAGGTGCGCAGGAAGGCGACCGCCTCGAAGACCGAGTTCGCCAGGAACGTGGTGCCGGGGCGGAGCAGCTCCCGGGCCAGCCCGCGGGCGAAGTACGGGGCCGTGCCCTTGTTCTTGCTGGACGACACGTGGAACGTCAGGGCGTGGAACATGTGGTCGTGCATGTTGTCGCCGACGGGCAGGTCGGCGACGACGTCGATGCCGTGTTCCTTCAGGTGCTCGGCGTGGCCGACGCCGGACAGCATGAGCAGCTGGGCCGACCCGATGACCCCGGCGGAGAGGATGACCTCCTTGCCGGCCCGGATGGTGCGCCGGCGGCGGCCGTCGACCACCTCGACCCCGACGGCGCGGCCGTTTTCGATGAGCACCTTCTCGACGAGCACCCCGGACTGCAGCTGCAGGGTCGGGGGCGCGAGGTGGTGGATGTAGCCGCGCGAGGCGCTGTAGCGCAGGCCGTCGGCGGCGTTCTGCTGCATGCGGCTGACGCCTTCTTGGGACTCGGCGTTGTAGTCGTCGAGGATCTTGCAGCCGAGCGCGTCGGCGGTGGCCTCGACGAACTGCAGTGAGCCCTCCTGCGGATTCTTCGCGCGGGTGATCCGGATCGGGCCGCCCGCGCCGCGGAAGGCGTTCTCGCCGTCCTCGAAGTCCTCCATGCGCTTGTAGGCGGCGTTGACGCTGTCGGCGTCCCAGCCGGTGTTGCCTTCGGCGGCCCAGGAGTCGAAGTTGGCGCGGTTGCCGCGGACGTAGACCATGCCGTTGATGGAGCTGGAGCCGCCGACGACCCGCCCCCGGGGCACCGGCATGCGCCGATCGAGAACGTGTTTCTGCGGCACGCCGTAGTAGCCCCAGTCGAGCAGCTTCTTGAGCTGCGGCACGGCGTGCATCGGCCCGACGAGCCCGGGTTTCCGGACCAGCAGCTGCTCGTCGCTCTTCCCGGCTTCCAGGACGATCACGCTGGCCCCGGCCTGCGCCAGCCGCCCCGCGATCGCCGCTCCGGAGCTGCCCGACCCGACGACGACGTAGTCGGCCTCGTTGCCGCGCGCCGCCTTGTCCGCCATGTCCGCTCCTCGCTACGACCCGCTGGAACTGGAACGTGTTCTAGTTCCAGTCACCGTATAGCGCCGACCCCGGCGAGCGCAACGGCCCGGAGGCGGGCACTTTCACGGGAAAGTGCCCGTCAGGACCAGGTGAGGAAGCGGTAGTGCAGGCCGGTCGACGACTCCAGCCACTCCCCGGCGGCCTCCGCCGGGCGCCCGACCTCGGGCGCGTACGTGTCGCCCTCGAAGGACTCCCGCAGCTCGGTGACCACGATCCGATCCGCGAACGGCAGCGCCGCCCGGTACACCGCCGCCCCGCCGATCACCCACAGGTCACCGGACACCGCGGCCAGCGCGGACGGCAGGTCCGCGAACGTCTCGACGCCCTCCTGCGGCGCCGACGACAGCACCAGGTTGCGCCGGCCCGGCAGCGGCCGGAACCGCGGCGGCAGCGACTCCCACGTCCGGCGCCCCATCACCACGGCCGCCCCGGCGGTCAGCTCCTTGAAGTGCCTGAGGTCTTCGGGCAGGTGCCAGGGCAGCGAACCGTCCCGCCCGATGACCCCGTTCGCCGCCTGCGCCCAGACCAGCCCGATCACACCGCCACCGGCGCCTTGATGCCCGGGTGCGGGTCGTAGCCCTCGAGCGAGAAGTGCTCGTAGGTGTAGTCGAACAGGCTGTCGGCGGGCTTCAGGCCCAGCGCCGGGAACGGCCGCGCGTCCCGGGCCAGCTGCGTGCGGACCTGGTCGACGTGGTTGTCGTAGACGTGGCAGTCGCCGCCGGTCCAGACGAAGTCGCCGACCTCCAGGCCCACCTGGGCGGCGATCATGTGCGTCAGCAGCGCGTAGCTGGCGATGTTGAACGGCACACCGAGGAACAGGTCCGCGCTGCGCTGGTAGAGCTGGCAGGACAGCTCGCCGCCGGCGACGTAGAACTGGAAGAACGCGTGGCAGGGCGGGAGCGCCATGCGCGGGATGTCGGCGACGTTCCACGCCGAGACGATGATGCGCCGGGAGTCCGGGTTCTCACGCAGCGTGCGCAGGACCTCGGCGATCTGGTCGACGTGTCCGCCGTCCGGGGTCGGCCACGAGCGCCACTGCACGCCGTACACCGGACCCAGGTCGCCGTCCGGAGCCGCCCACTCGTCCCAGATCGTGACGCCGTGCTCCTGCAGCCACGAGACGTTCGCGTCGCCGCGCAGGAACCACAGCAGCTCGTAGGCGATGGAGCGGAAATGGACTTTCTTCGTGGTGATGAGGGGAAAACCCTCGGACAGGCGATACCGCAGCTGGTGCCCGAAGATCGACCTCGTGCCCGTGCCGGTACGGTCGCCCTTGCGGGCGCCCGTGTCGAGGACGTGGCGGAGGAGGTCTTCGTACTGCGTGTCCGGCATGCCCGGAGCCTAGCCATGCCGCTGACTCAGCGTGAACCCCGGCTGGGCCACTCGGACGAGAGCCAAACTTGACCCATTCCAGAAAAGGCCCTAGGGTCGGCGGTGATGTCGGACTTCGAAGCACAGCTGCGTGCGGTCTCGCTGCGGGTCACCCGGCCCCGGCTGGCCGTGCTGGCCGCGCTGCGCGACCACCCGCACGTCGACACCGAGACGGTGATCGACCTGGTGCGGGCCGAGCACCCGACGGTTTCGCACCAGACGATCTACGACGTGCTGCGGGCGCTCACCGACACCGGCCTGATCCGGCGCATCCAGCCGGCCGGCGCGAACGCGCGCTACGAGGCCCGGGTCGGTGACAACCACCACCACGTCGTGTGCCGTTCGTGCGGGGCGATAGCCGACGTCGACTGCGCCGTCGGCCACACCCCCTGTCTGACCGCTTCGGACGACCACGGTTTCGTGATCGACCAGGCGGAGGTCGTCTACTGGGGCACCTGCCCCGACTGCGCGGCCGACCGTCCCCGAAATGATTCGCCGCTCCCGGAAGGAAGTAAATGAGCTCCACCCAGGACACCCCGTCCAGCGCGCAGGGCGTGGACAAGAAGGCGGCGGCCGGTTGCCCGGTCGCGCACGACTCGGTGACTTCGCACGGCAGCGAGAGCGAAAACCCGGCGATCGATTCCCCGAAGCCGAAGACGGGCGGCCGGCCGCGCACGAACAAGGACTGGTGGCCCAACCAGCTCGACCTGTCGGTGCTGCACGCCCACTCCGCCAAGGGCAACCCGCTCGGCGCGAACTTCAGCTACGCCAAGGAGTTCGCGAAGCTCGACGTCGAGGCCCTCAAGCGGGACATCACCGAGGTGCTCACCACCTCGCAGGACTGGTGGCCCGCCGACTTCGGCCACTACGGCGGCCTGATGATCCGGATGAGCTGGCACGCCGCGGGCACCTACCGCATCCACGACGGCCGCGGCGGCGCCGGGGACGGCAACCAGCGCTTCGCCCCGCTCAACAGCTGGCCCGACAACGCCAACCTCGACAAGGCGCGCCGCCTGCTGTGGCCGGTCAAGCAGAAGTACGGCCAGAAGATCTCGTGGGCCGACCTGCTCGTGCTGGCCGGCAACGTCGCCCTGGAGTCGATGGGCTTCAAGACCTTCGGCTTCGGCTTCGGCCGCGTCGACGTCTGGGAGCCCGAGGAGATCATCTGGGGCCCGGAGGACGCCTGGCTGGGTGACGAGCGCTACGTCAGCGACTCGGAGATGGCGCCCGAGGTCGGCGCGACCGAGATGGGCCTCATCTACGTCAACCCCGAGGGTCCCCGCGGCAGCGCGGACTTCGAGGCGGCGGCCCACTTCATCCGCGAGACCTTCGGCCGGATGGCGATGAACGACGAGGAGACCGTCGCCCTCATCGCCGGCGGCCACACCTTCGGCAAGACCCACGGCGCCGGCATCGCCGACGACCACGTGGGCCCGGAGCCGGAAGGCGCGAACCTCGAGGCCCAGGGCCTCGGCTGGCTGAGCACCCACGGCAGCGGCAAGGGCCCGGACACGATCACCAGCGGCCTCGAGGTGACGTGGACCGACAAGCCGACCGAGTGGAGCAACCGCTTCTTCGAGATCCTCTTCGGCTACGAGTGGGAGCTCACCACGAGCCCCGGCGGCGCCAAGCAGTACGTCGCGAAGGACGCGCCGGAGATCATCCCGGACCCGTACGACCCGAACAAGAAGCACAAGCCGACGATGCTCACGACGGACCTGTCGCTGCGCTTCGACCCGGTCTACGGCCCGATCTCGCGCCGGTTCCTGGAGAATCCGGACGAGTTCGCGCTGGCCTTCGCCAAGGCCTGGTACAAGCTGCTGCACCGTGACATGGGCCCGGTCAGCCGCTTCCTCGGCCCGTGGGTCGCCGAGCCGCAGCTGTGGCAGGACCCGGTGCCGGCCGTCGAGGGCGAGCTCGTCGGCGACGCCGACATCGCCGCCCTCAAGGCGAAGGTCCTCGAGTCCGGCCTGTCGGTTTCCGAGCTGGTTTCCACCGCGTGGGCGTCGGCCGCGAGCTTCCGCTCCACCGACAAGCGCGGTGGCGCCAACGGCGCCCGGATCCGCCTGGAACCGCAGCGCAACTGGGAGGTCAACCAGCCCGAGCAGCTCGGCAAGGTCCTGGCGGTCCTCGAGGGCGTCCAGCGCGAGTTCAACGAGGCGGGCGGCGCGCAGATCTCGCTCGCCGACCTGATCGTGCTGGCCGGCTCGGCCGCCGTCGAGAAGGCGGCGCGCGACGCCGGCGTCGAGACGACCGTGCCGTTCCACCCGGGCCGCACCGACGCCTCGCAGGAGCAGACCGACGTCGACTCCTTCAAGGTGATGGAGCCGCGCGCCGACGGGTTCCGCAACTACCTGCGCTCCGGTGAGAAGCTGCAGCCGGAGGTGCTGCTCGTCGAGCGCGCCTACATGCTCGGCCTGTCCGCACCCGAGATGACCGTCCTGGTCGGTGGCCTGCGTTCCCTCGGCACCAACCACGGCGGGGCCGCGCACGGCGTCCTCACCGACAAGCCGGGCGTGCTCTCAGGCGACTTCTTCGCCAACCTGCTCGCGCCGGGCACCCGGTGGAAGGCGGCGGAGTCCGGTGAAAACGTCTACGAGATCCGCGACGTGACGACCGACGAGGTCAAGTGGACCGCCACCGCGGTCGACCTGATCTTCGGGTCGAACTCGCAGCTGCGGGCGCTGGCCGAGGTCTACGCCAGCGACGACGCCCGCGAGAAGTTCGTCGCCGACTTCGTGGCGGCGTGGACGAAGGTCATGGAGCTCGACCGCTTCGACCTCGCCTGATCCGGCGCAGAACGGGCCCGGCCGGGTTTCGGCCGGGCCCGTTTCGTGTCCGGCGTGATCTTGACAACGGGTGAGCGCCGACCTACCGTGGGTCCCACGCCGCCGGGTTGTCCAGACCATTTATTTCACATCCGTGAACGAATGGTGCAGTGTCCCCACCGCGAAAGGACACCCGACGATGCGTGTGCGTGCCCTGCTCGTCCTCCTGGCGATCCCGGCCCTGGCCGCGGCGACCGCCTCCCCCGCACTGGCGGCGGACCCGTCCGTGGCCCCGGGCGGCAACTTCGACCTCTCGGTCTGGCAGCTGCAGGAGCCGGTCGGCTCACCGGACAGCCCGACGACCATTTCGTCGTCCCGGCTGCAGGGGCCGAACGGCTTCCAGGACAGCTACTTCTACACCGACACCCGCGACGGCGCGATGACCTTCTGGGCGCCGGAAAAAGGCGTCACCACGCCGAACTCGAACTACGCGCGGTCGGAGCTGCGCGAGATGAACCGCGACGGATCCTCGGCGAACTGGTCGCTGAGCGGATCGCACAAGCTGAACGCGACGCTGCGGGTGGTGTCGGTGACGTCGAACGTGTGCGTCGGCCAGGTGCACCTCGGCACCGGCGGCTCGTCGACGAAACCGCTGCTGGAGCTGTACTACCGGGCCAGCGGCGACATCGTGCTGGGCACGGAGAACTCCCCCGACGGCGGGCAGACGGCGCACACCGTCGGCCACGTCTCGGTCGGCAAGACGTGGACGTACACGATCGGCATCTCCGGCGGCAACACCATCGACCTCACGGTCAACGGAACGACGACGCACTACGGCATCCCGTCGTCGTTCAAGGCGTACAAGCAGTACTTCAAGGCCGGTTCGTACAACCAGTCCTCTTCGGACAGCACGACGAAGGGCGCGCGGGTCGCGTTCTACGGCCTGAAGGTCACGCACAGCTGACGACGAGCGGCCCGGCCGCCACCCCACCGGGCCGCTCCCGCGTCAGCGCCAGCCCAGCTCCGGGGCCACGTGCCGCACGATGTTCTCCAGCACGTGCGCGTTGTAGTCGACGCCGAGCTGGTTCGGGATGGTGAGCAGCAGCGTGTCCGCGGCCTGGATGGCCTCGTCCTCCTTGAGCTGCCGCACGAGCTCGTCGGGCTCGCCCGCGTAGGAGCGGCCGAAGATGGCGCGGGTGTTCTCGTCGATCATGCCGACCTGGTCGCGCGAGTGGCGGTCGCGGCCGAAGTACGCGCGGTCCTGGTCGTTCGTCAGCGCGAAGATGCTGCGGCTGACCGAAACCCGCGGCTCGCGCTCGTGGCCGGCCTCGGTCCACGCCTCGCGGTAGGCCTCGATCTGCTTGCGCTGCTGGACGTGCAGCGGCTCGCCCGTCTCGTCGTCCTTGAGCGTCGAGCTCTGCAGGTTCATGCCCAGCTTCGCCGCCCAGACGCTCGTCGCGTTCGAGCCGGAGCCCCACCAGATGCGGTCGCGCAGGCCCGCGGAGTGCGGCTCGAGCCGCAGCAGCCCCGGCGGGTTGGCGAACATCGGCCGCGGGTTCGGCTGCGCGAAGCCGTCGCCGTCCAGGAGCTTGAGGAACACCTCGGTGTGCTGGCGGGCCATGTCGGCGTCCGTCTCGCCCTCGCCCGGTGCGTAACCGAAGTACCGCCAGCCGTCGATCACCTGCTCGGGGGATCCCCGGCTGATGCCGAGCTGGAGCCGGCCGCCCGAGATGAGGTCGGCGGCACCCGCGTCCTCGATCATGTACAGCGGGTTCTCGTAGCGCATGTCGATCACGCCGGTGCCGAGTTCGATCTTCGACGTCCGCGCGCCGATCGCCGCGAGCAGCGGGAACGGGCTGGCCGCCTGCCGCGCGAAGTGGTGCACGCGGAAGTAGGCGCCGTCCACGCCGAGCTCCTCGGCGGCCACCGCCAGGTCGATCGACTGGTGCAGGAAGTCGGCGGCCGACCGGGTCTCGGAGTGCGGGCTCTCCGACCAGTGGCCGAAGGACAGGAAGCCAATCTTCTTCACACGCCCTCAGACGTCCGGCGGCCCGATTTGATTCCCCGGTGTGAGCGGTCCGACCGTCGCTCGTTCCGGTGAACCGGCGCCCACGCCCGGCCCGGCCGGGGTACTCCTTCGGGAAACGAGGAGGAGACGCATGCCCGACAACGACCTCACGGGGTTCCTGATCATCGGACTGGTGTTCGTGGTGGCGGACGGCCAGGTCCTCTACCGCGGCGGCCGGCGGTACCTGAGCGGGCCGGACGGCGCGGAGGGGACCGGCTCGATGGCCTGGATGGTGGTGACCGTCTTCCACCTCGTGTCGTTCGGCGTGCTCGCCCTGCTCTCGGTCGTCGGCCCGCAGTGGTCGGGCTCGACGGCCGCGCTCGTCGGCCGGCTCGGCGTCTTCCTGCTGCTGATGGCCGTGGCGCACGTGCTGACGCTGGCCGTGCTCTCCCGCCGCCGTCAGGACCGGATCGTCGAAGAGCACTTCCAGGACCGCGAAACCGACCGGCCGATGACCGAGACCTACGTCCGGCCGGCCACCGAGGTGGTCGTCGAGCAGGCGTCGACCGACCCGGCGTGGCGCCCCACGGTCACCCCGGTGCCGGGGCAGGAGGGCCCGCACCCGCGGGTGGCCCCCGATCTCGGCAACCACGGCCCGTACCGCACCTGACCTGCGCCGCCGCGTTCACCGGATCGACGGAATCTTCCCGGTAGGACGCGGTTCCCGTGCTGCCGCTCCCCACCGGGCGTGATTGGATCTGGCCCGGCCGGTGCGCGAGGAAGGAAGACTGCGGTGCGAACGTCCCGAGCTGGACTGGCGGTGGTCGTCTCGGTCCTGGTCGCGGCCACGGCACCGGCCGCCGCCACCACGCCCGACCCGCTCGCCCCGTACCGGAGCCAGGAGGTCGCCTGGGGCGCCTGCCCGTTCAAGCAGCGCAGCCAGCCCCACCCGGCGCAGTGCGCGCGGATCACCGTCCCCCGCGACTGGGCGGCCCCCGCCGCCGGCAACGACCTGCAGGTGGCGATCAGCCGCGCGGCGGCCACCGGCACCCGGCAGGGCGCGATCCTGGTCAACCCCGGCGGCCCCGGCGGCCGGGGCACGTCGCTGGCCGGCGCGCTGGCCGGCCTGGAACCGGCGGTGAACGAGCACTACGACATCATCGGCATGGATCCCCGCGGCACCGGCCAAGAGGGCGGCACGGACGAGGGGTACGTGTGCCGGGTGCCGCTGGGGCGGCTGCCCACGGACGACGACGACCTCGACGCCCGCGACCGCTCGGCCGGAAGCATCGCCCTGCACCAGCGGACACCGCGCGTGCTGGCCGAGGCCTGCCAGAGCGACGCGCGGGCGCCGTTCATCACCACCTGGCAGACCGCGCACGACATGGACCTGATCCGCGCGCTGCTGGGCGACGAAAAGCTGAACTACCTCGGCTTCTCCTACGGCACGTGGCTCGGCGCCAAGTACGCGTCGCTCTTCCCCGAGCACGCCGGGAAGATGGTCCTCGACTCCAGCGTGAACTTCGAAGGCCGCCTCCAGGCCGCGTTCGAAGCGTTCCCGAAGATCGACCAGCGCCAGTTCGACCGCGTCTACGCGCCGTGGCTGGCCCGCCGGTTCCCGGAGCAGCTCGGCAAGACCGCCACGGAGGTCAAGGCCAAGTGGGAGCGGCTGCGGGCCTTCTTCAAGACCAAGGGGGTGCCGCCCGACGTCTTCGACTCGGTCTTCGTCGGCAACGGCAGCACCCGGCAGTGGATGACCGGCGCCCTGGTCCTCACCAAGGGCGCGGCGGCGCTCGACGGCAAGACGACCTCGGCGCCGGCCGCGCTGACCGACGCCCTCGACCGGGCCTCGCGGGCCGTCTTCGGGCGTCCGGCCGCCCAGCTGACCGCCACCGACGTGGCCGCCGACCCGCCCGAGCCCGACTACGCCGACGTCCCCGGCACGCGGCTCGCTGTGGCGTGCGGCGACCAGCCGACGCGGACGGCGAGCTGGTACAAGCTGCTCAGCGACCTGCAGGGGCCGGCGTACCCGCTGTTCGGCTGGGCGTACGGCCTCAGCGAGGCGTGCGGCTTCTGGTCCGACCCGCCCCAGCACGAACTGCCGAACCTCTCGTCGAAGGCGGCGAAGAACATCCTCGTCGTCCAGGGCGAGTTCGACCCGCAGACCGGGTACGAGCAGGCGGAGGCGGCGGCGCGCGCGGCCGGGATCCCGATGATCTCGGTGGCGGAATCGCCGTTCCACGGCCAGTACGCCGTGAGCGGGAATTCCTGTGTGGACAAACTGGTGAACGGCTTCTTCCTCGGCGGCGCGCGGCCGGCGGCGACCATCTGCCCCGGCGTCCCGCTGCCGGGCGAGCACCAGGTCTTCCCGGTGCCGGGCCCGGTGGGCGAACCGTCCCAGCCGCCGGCGCCCGCGGCGCGGGACTCCCGCACGACGGTCCGGGAACGGCTCCAGGACGAAATCAGCGCGGTCAACCGCGAGCACTGATCCGGTAGGCCAGCCCGAGCCGCTCGATGTCCTCGAGGTCCTCCGGGTACAGCCCCCGTCCGGTGAACCGCTCGACGGCGACCAGGCCCTTCTCGTCCCGGTCGCGGAAGTTCGCCAGGTCGAGGCCGGCCAGCGCCGCGGTGACCTCGCCGGTTCCGGACGGCTCCTGCAGCCCCGGCTCGAACGACGTCAGGACCTCGCCGCCGCGGGCGAAGGACAGGCGCGTCACGCCGTTGACGTTCCAGAACATGCTCGCCGCCCGGCCGGCCCGGGACACCGCCGTCAGCACCGGGGCCTGGGAGCCGATGAAACCGTTCTCCTCGACCACCACCACGACCCCGCCGAAGTCGCCGACCGCCAGCCACTGGTCCCGGTACTGCTCGCGCAGCTCGTCCAGCGGCTCGGGCTCGGCCGGATCGGCACCGAACCCGCGGATGACCTCCTCCGCGGGGAGCCCGGTGACGACCGTGACCGTCGCGGCCACCGTGAGCCGCGACCGCCGGATCCAGCGGTAGCGCACCTCCGGTCGATCCGCCGTCGGCGGCTCCGGCTCGCCGCGGAGGCGGTGGCCGAGGCGGTCGGCGCGGGCGTGCACCACCGGTGGCCCGGGCGGGGCCGCCCAGATCCAGAGGCTGTAGCCCTCGGTCTCCGGGTCGTCGCGGCCGTAGGCGTGCACGCGGACGCGGTAGTCGCCGGGCCACGGCGGGGTCTTCGCCCGCCCGCCCACGCCGGCCGAGCCGTGCTCGGCGCGCCAGCTGAGCTCCACGACCTCGTCCCAGCCCAGGGTTTCCACCTCGGCCGGCGGCTCGGCGAGCACCCGGACACCGACCTGGACCCAGCCCGCCTCCGTGCCGGTGCGGACGACCACGCCTCCGTCGACGGCCTCGGCGAGACCGTTCTCCGCGAAGCTGCCGAAGGCCGGGAAGCCGCCTTCGGTCAGGGCGAAGACGTGGTCGCGGACTTCCGCTGAGGTGCTCCCGTACTGCGGCAGCAGGTATCCGGCCCGCTCTTTTTCCCGCAGTGCCGCCGCGTACCCGGCGGGCATCGGTGCCGTGCGGAGGAGGTTCGCCGCGACCCCGAGCGCCGTGCCGACGATGCCCGCGGCATCGGGGCAGCCGGCCTCGCGCGCGGCGATCGTCGCGGTCACCAGCGCGATGGCCAGGTGGTCGGCTCCGTGCGCGGCCGCGATCGCCGCTTCGTCGCCCTCGACGGTGCGGAACAGCGTCGTGTCCTCCACCAGGCCGGCGGTCAGGTCCGCCACCAGCTCCAGCAGGCCGGGCCGGGTCTGGTGCAGGAAACGCGTCTGCCGCACCGCTTCCGCTTCGCTGTCGGACGTGATGAAGGCGAAGGCCCCGGACGAGGGCGGCGGTTCGAGCGCGCCCGTCACCGAAGGCGCCGGGACCTGCAGCTCGGCCAGCGTCAGCTCCACCGCACCGTGCACCCGCTCGATGACCCACGACGGCAGGGTCCGCAGCGACCGGACGACCGCGGACTCGTCCGGCAACCCGCGCGGCTCCGGCTCCGACCGCAGGCGGCCCAGCACCGCGGCCGGCGCGGGCGGGAGCACGGCACGGACGGCGGCCACGGCTGGGGCCACCGCGGCGGCGAGGTCCTCCCCCATGCGACCACTGTGCCAGAAACCGGGCCGGAGCTGGAGGCGGACCGGAATTGTCGGACCCCTCCCGTAGCCTCCGGCCGGTACCGATCGACTGGGGAGGCAGCGATGACCGGGACCATGTTCGTCCGGAACCCGCGTGGCGATACCGCGTCTGGGAAATATCCGCCGGCGCGGGCTCGCGTGCCGCGGTCACCGTCCACAAGGGACCCGCGAGCCGGACCGCCTCAGAGGCTGACGGTTTCGACCGGGAAAGCCCCTGACCTCGGTCCCGCCAGGCCGGCGAGCTCGAGGATGCGAAGCGGCGCCGAGCGCGCCTTCGCCCGCGTCTTGAACGTCAGCCCGCGGCGCCCGGTCACCGTCGCGACGTCCAGGAGGAGGGCGATGCCGCAGCTGCTCAAGTAGCCCAGCTCGGTCACGTCGATGGCCACGGACTTCGACGCCGTCGCCTCGACCGCGGCGAGGACAGCCGGGCGGACTTCGCCGATCGTCGCCAGGTCGAGGTCTCCGGTCAGCTTCAGCGTTAAGGATTCGGGCGCGCTGTCGTCCACCGTGACGTTCGGGGAGCCGGGCGGCGCCGGCCGGCTTTCCCGGACGCCGGCGGGGGTTTGCGCGGAGGCCGGGTCCGGGCTCGCGGCGATGCGGAAGCGGACGGCGGTGCCGTCGTCGCCGTGGTCGATGCCGAACTGCTCCGAGAGCGCCTGGATGATCCCGATGCCGCGGCCGCGGTGGCTGTTGTCCGCCGGCTCCGGGCGCCAGTGGCCGTCGTCGCGGACGAGGGCGTCGAACCGGCCGTCCGCCGTGCGGGTCACCGAGTACGTGACCTCGCCCGGCGTCCGCGGGAAGGCGTGCTCGACGGAGTTGGCCACGGCCTCCCCGATGGCGAGGCTGAGGTCCTGGTGCAGTTCCGCGGGCAGGGCGGCGAGCGCCGACCAGCGCTCGAGGTCGTCGCGCAGGCGTTGCAGCACGTGGGGCTCGGCGGCCGCACGCCGCTGCAGCGGTGGCGGCAGCAGCCGGATCGCCAGCAACGCGACGTCGTCCTCCTGCCCGCTGTCGAGCAGGGCCTCGGCGATCGCGGTGACCAGCTCCTCCGGCGCGCGGGCGTGCGCGGCGGCTGCGGCTTCGCACAGCCGCCGCAGTCCTTCGTCGATCGGCTCGGCACGTCGCTCGACGAGGCCGTCGGTGTACAGGAGCACCGAGGCGCCGGGAGTCAGGGTCGCGGTGTCTTCGCGGTAGCGCGTCCGGTCCGGGCCGCCGAGCACGGCACCGCGGCCGGGCAGCAGCCGGACGCTTCCGTCCTCGACCACCACGGGCGGCGGGTGGCCGGCCACGGCCCAGCACAGCTCGCCGGTTTCCCAGTCGAGCGTGAGACAGGCGCAGGTCGTGCCGGCCGCCCCCGCGGTGCGCCCGGCGAAGGCGTCGAGGCGGTCGAGGGCGGCGGCCGGGCCGAGGCCGTCGAGCAGGCTGCCGGCCAGCGCGCTGCGCAACTGTCCCATCACCGCCGCGGCCTGCGGTCCCTTGCCCACGACGTCACCGACGGACAACGCGATCCGCGTCGGTCCCACGGACACGAGCTCGTACCAGTCGCCGCCCGTCTGGGCGTGCACGGCCGCCGGCTGGTAGCGCGCCGCGGCGGCGATCCGCGGCAGGGCGGGCAGTTCGCGCGGCAGCAGGCCGCGCTGCAGCGTCTCGGCGATCTCGTGCTCCCGCTGCAGCAGCAGTTCCCGCTCGGCTTCGCGCCGGCGCCGTTCGGTGACGTCGCGGCCGATGGCCTGCACGCCCGACGGCGTCGCCTGGATGCTCAGCTCCAGCGCCATTTCCGTGCCGTCGGCCCGGCGGACGTGGTCGACTTCGCTGGTCTCGCGCACGGTGCCCGGCCGGGCGATCAGCTGCCGCCACCGGTCGCGGCCGGCGGCGTCGAGCAGGGCGGTGATCGGCGTGCCGATCAGCTCGTCGCGCGCGTACCCGAGGAGCTCGCAGGCCGCCGAGTTGATCTCGACGAACCGCAGGTCGCGATCGAGCACCCAGATCGCGTCGGTGGCGCGCTCCACCAGCAGCCGGTGCCGTTGTTCGCTGTCCCGGAGGGCGCGCCCGGCGTGCGTGCGCTGGATGGACTCCCAGCACCGGCTCACGATGAGCTCGACCAGCTCGATCTCCGCGTCCGTCCACTCCCGGACCGTCGCCTGGTGCACGGCCATCGCCGCGACGAACCGGCCGCCGCGCAGCAGCGGCACGCAGATGACGGCGCGGATCCCGGTCACGCGGTAGGCGTGCCGGTCGGCCGGCTCGAGGCGCTCGTCGTGGAGGCTGTCGGCGACCACCCACGAACGGCCGGCCCGCATGGCCCGCATGCAGCCGTCCCCGAACTCGGACATGGCGAAGCGGCCGGGCAGCGGCGGCAGGCCCGTGGCGTGGTCCCCGCTCATCAGGAAGTGGTCTTCGTCCTCTTCCGCTTCCGCGTAGGCGCAGCGGTCGGCGCGCAGGTGTTCGCCGAGGCTGCGGGCCGCGTACACCATGATGTCCTCGGGGTCGGCCAGTTCCTGCAGGCCCCGTTCGAAGCCGGCGAGGAACCGCTGCCGTTCCGCCTCGGACTGCCGGCCGGAGGCGTCCAGCAGCACACCGCCGATCGTCGCGCCACCGGGGGCGCACCGGCCCAGCTCGTGCAGCCACACCACCCGGCCGTCGCCGGTCAGGGCGCGGTAGGTGACTTCGTAACCGCCCTGGCTCCGGCCCGCCGCCCGCGCCCGCGCGCAGTGGTCGCGGTCCTGCTGGTGGACCACCGAGAGAGCGAACGCCGGATCGGCCAGCCACGACTCGGGCGGATGGCCGAGCAAGGTGCGGGAAGCGGCGGAGACGAAGGTGAAGGCACCGCTGCGGGCGTCGGCCTCCCACACGACGACGGGCAGGCCGTCGACGAGATCCCGCAAGTCCTCCGGCTGCATGTTCCCCGGCTTCCCACGAACGTCGACCCGCAGCGCGGCTGCGAACACCCTACGGAGCCGACGGCCGGAGCGCGATTCAGCGCCCGATCGGGAGAGAAATCTGTCGTGACGGGTGCAGATATCTCCTTGAATCGCCCAGCGGCCGGCAAGCCCTTCCCCGTTGCCGACGACCCGCGTCCACCCCACCGCCCCCGCGCCGCCTCCCCCACCCGAAGCGACCGGCGCCCTTGACGATCCCCTCCGTCGGATGTTCTCATCTCTGGGAGCGCTCCCAGCCTGTCGAAACACTCGAACACGGACCAAAGGGAGTTCAATGAAGCGCTCCATCGCTGCGCTGGCCACCGCCGGCGCGACGGTTCTCGGCGGCACCGCCGTGCTCGCCATGCCGGAGGCTTCGGCCGCCGCGCAGGGCTGCCGGGTCGACTACACCGTCACCAACCAGTGGCAGGGCGGGTTCCGGCCGGGGTCAAGGTCACCAACCTCGGCGACGCCGTCAGCGGCTGGTCGCTCAAGTTCACCTTCCCCGACGCCGGCCAGAAGGTCGCGCAAGGCTGGAACGCCACCTGGTCGCAGTCCGGCGCGACGGCGACCGCGGCCAACACCGACTGGAACCGGACCCTCGGCACCGGTGCCGTCGCCGACCTCGGCTTCACCGGCACCACCACCGGCGCCAACCCGATACCGGCGTCCTTCACCCTCAACGGCGTCACCTGCACCGGGTCGACGACGACCACCACCACCCCCACCACGCCGACGACACCCACGACCACACCCACGACGACACCCACAACAACGACCACCACGCCCTCCGGCAGCACGCCGCTGGCCGCCAACGGCCAGCTGCACGTCTGCGGCGTCCACCTGTGCAACGAGGCGAACCGGGCGATCCAGCTGCGCGGCATGAGCACGCACGGCCTCCAGTGGTTCGACTCCTGCTACAACGACGCCTCCCTGGACGCCCTCGCGAACGACTGGCACGCGGACCTGCTGCGCATCGCCATGTACGTGCAGGAAAAGGGCTACGAAACCAACCCGGCCTGGTTCACCGACCGGGTCAACAGCCTGGTCGGCGAGGCCGAGGAACGCGGCATGTACGCGATCATCGACTTCCACACCCTCACCCCGGGCGACCCGAACTACAACCTCGACCGCGCCAAGACCTTCTTCGCGGCGGTCGCCGCGCGGAACGCGGCGCGGAAGAACGTGATCTACGAGATCGCCAACGAACCGAACGGCGTCAGCTGGGGCGCCATCAAGTCCTACGCCGAGCAGGTCATCCCGGTGATCCGCGCCGCCGACCCGGACGCCGTGGTGATCGTCGGCACCCGAGGCTGGTCGTCGCTCGGCGTCTCCGACGGCTCCAACGAAACCGAGATCGTCAACAACCCGGTCAACGCCTCGAACATCATGTACACGTTCCACTTCTACGCCGCCAGCCACAAGGACAACTACCGCGCCACGGTGAGCCGGGCGGCCGCGAAGCTGCCGCTGTTCGTCACCGAGTTCGGCACGGTGACCGCCACCGGCGGCGGCACCCTGGACCAGGCGAGCACCACGACCTGGCTGGACCTGCTCGACCAGCTCCAGATCAGTTACGCGAACTGGACGTACTCCGACGCGGACGAAAGCAGCGCCGCCCTGCAGCCCGGCACCTGCGCGGGCAGCGACTACGGCACCGGACGGCTGACCGCGTCCGGCGCGCTGGTCCGGAGCCGCATCAACACCCCGGATCACTTCTGATCCCCCGGGTGGGGGTTCCGCGCGCGGAACCCCCACCCTTTCTCAACTCATCGGTTGACAACGGGCCGGGGCGGGTTCTAGGTTCTTGTTCAACCGAAGAGTTGAGGACAACGCGGTGGACGAGGACAGCGAGCGGCTCAACCGCGTGTTCGCGGCACTGGCCGACCCGACGCGGCGCGACCTGGTGGCGCGGCTGGCCGGCGCGGACGCGACCGTCGGCGAGCTGGCCGAGCCGTACGACGTCAGCCTTCAGGCGATCTCCAAGCACGTGAAGGTGCTCGAGGAAGCCGGCCTGGTGACGCGCAGCAAGGACGCCCAGCGCCGTCCGGTCCACCTGGACGCCGAGGTGTTCGACCTGATGACCAAGTGGATCGAGCGGTACCGGCGGCAGGCCGAGGAGCGCTACCGGCGCCTCGACACGCTGCTGGGCCGCATGACCGGCGACGGAACCCGACCCGAAGAGGACGCATCATGACCAGCACGACGCACCGAACCGAAATACTGGCCGACGAGAAGGTCCCGAGCATCCGGATCGTCCGCGACTTCGACGCCGCACCCGAGCAGGTGTTCCGCGCGCACACCGACCCCGAGCTGTACGCGCAGTGGGTCGGGCCGTACTCGGTCACCACCCGGATCACGCGGTGGGACGCGCGCACCGGCGGCGAGTGGGCGTTCGCCAACGACCGCGACGGCGAGGAGATCGCCGCCTTCCACGGCTGTTTCCACGACGTGCGGCCGAACGAGCGGATCGTCTCGACGTTCACCTACGACGGCGAACCCGACGGCGTCGCCCTGGAAACGCTGACCCTCGAGGAACTCGAGGGCGGCCGCACCCGGCTGCACGTGCTGAGCGTGGTCAAGGACTTCGCGACCCGCGACGGGATGCTGGCGAGCGGCATGGACACCGGGGTCGACGAGGGCTACGCCAAGCTCGACGCACTGCTCGCGAAGGAAGCGTGAAATGACTTCGTCCGGACCCGCCCGACGGCACGCCCAGGACGCGGCCCGCTTCACGGAGCTCACGGAATCGGCCTCGGCGGGCGACTGGACGCGGCCCAGCCCGGTCGCGGACTGGACCGCCCTCGACGTCGTGCGGCACCTGGTCGAGTGGCCGCGGGCGTTCCTGCGGGGGGCCGGGATCGACCTGCCGGCCCTGGCCGTCGAAGCGGACCCGGCCGGCGCCTGGAAGCAGCACGTCGCCGACATCCAGGCCATCCTCGACGACCCCGCCGGCCGCGTGCTCAGCAACCCGCACACCGGCGACCGGCCGGTCGACGAAGCGATCGACCAGTTCTACACCAACGACGTCTGGATGCACTCCTGGGATCTGGCCAAGGCGCTCGGGCGCGAGCCGGACCTCGGCGAGGAGCGCTGCGCCGCCACGCTGGCCGGGATGCAGCCGATGGAAGCGATGCTGCGCGAGAGCGGGCAGTTCGGGCCGGCGGTGCCGGTCCCCGGCGACGCCTCGGCCCAGGACCGGCTGATGGGCTTCCTCGGCCGCGACCCGGCCTGGCGCCCCTGACCACCCCGGGGGTCGGTGCGGTTCGACCGCACCGACCCTCGGATACAACGTTGTAAAGCATATTTACAACGTTGTAACGAGCCGCTAGCGTCTCCTCCGGCCGGTCCCCGAGGATCACGAGGAGCGTCAGCATGCGCTCGCTTCGACGTCTGTGCACGGTCCTGCTCGCCACCGTCGCCCTCAGCGGCACGGTGACCCCGGCGCACGGCACGCCCGCCCCGCCGCCGGTGTACCCCGGCGTGGGCGCCGGGACGCACTTGCTCGACCACGCCGCGAAGCTCGCGGGCCTCGTCGATCCCGGCTGGTACGAAGCCAACATCCCGTTCGTCGACCTGCCCGACAAGACGATCGAAGACACCTACTACTACCGGTGGCGCACCTACAAGGAAGCCCTGAAGTACACCGGGCCGAAGGACGGGTGGATCGTCTCCGAATTCCTCGGCCCGGTCGGCTACTCCGCACCCGGTGGCGGGATCGACGCCGCCGCCGGGCACCACCTCTACGAAGGCCGGTGGCTGCGGGACCACCGGTACCTCGACGACTACGTCGACTACTGGCTGCGCGGCAGCGGTGCGGGCGCCAAGCCGGCCACCGACGGCCTCAACGCCAACACCACCGACTGGGCCCACGAATACTCGTTCTGGGCCGCCGACGCGGTGCTCGCGCGGGCATCCGTCGACGGCCGGTGGGGGTTCGCCGTCGACCGGCTCCCCGACCTGCAACGGCAGTGGGCCGTCTGGTCGCCCCAGTTCGACGCGCGGCTCGGCCTCTACTGGCAGGTTCCGGTGTGGGACGCCATGGAGTACACCGCGAGCTCCTACCAGAGCCCGGACCCCTATCACGGCGGAGCCGGCTTCCGCCCGACGCTCAACGCCTACCAGTACGGCGACGCACTGGCCATCGCGAGCCTGCTGCGCCGCCGCGGCGCTCCCGGCGACCGGCAGCTCGCCGACCGGTACGACCGGGACGCCCGCTCCCTGCAGGCGAACCAGGACCGCGTCCTGTGGGACAGGGGCGACCGGTTCTACAAGCACGTGATGCGGGACGGCAACCCGGCGCACGCGAAGATCGCGGACCGGGAGGAGATGGGGTTCGTACCCTGGTACTTCCACATGGCGCCGGCCGGCGCGTCCGCCGCGTGGGCCCAGCTGACCGACCCGGCGGGCTTCGCCGCCCCCTTCGGGCCGACCACGGTCGAACGGCGCAGCCCGTGGTTCCTGCACGACGCCCAGCTCGGGTGCTGCCGGTGGTCGGGCCCGAGCTGGCCCTACGCGACGAGCCAGACCCTCACCGCGCTGGCGAACCTGCTCACCGACTACCCCCCCCGCAGCCCTACGTTTCCGCGCAGGACTACTACGGCCTGCTGCGCGGCTACGCCCTCACCCAGCGCAAGGACGGCCGGCCCTACGTCGCCGAAGCGCACCACCCCGACGAAGACCGCTGGCTGTACGACTCCCCCGGGCACAGCGAGGACTACAACCACTCGACGTTCGACGACCTCGTGCTGTCCGGCCTGCTCGGCGTCCGGCCGCAGCAGGGCGACCACGTGCGGCTCGCGCCGCTCGTTCCGTCCACTTGGGACCACTTCGCCGTCGAGAACGTGCCCTACCACGGCCGCAACCTGACCGTGGCCTGGGACCGGGACGGGCACGTCTACGGACAGGGCGCCGGGCTGAGCGTCTGGCTCGACGGCGAGCTCGTGCACCGCCAGGCCGGCCTGACGGCGGTCGACGTGCCGGTGCGGCCGGGCCGCGCCGCCGACGCCGCCCACGAAGTCGACGACCTGGCCAACATCGACCGCACGGGGTATCCGGCGGCGTCGGCGTCCTACACCTGGCGCGGGGACAGCCCGGCGAACGCGATCGACGGCCAGGACTTCGCCCTCGACGTCCCGTCGACGCGGTGGACCGGCTACGGCAGCCCGAACCGCAGCGACTGGCTGGCCGTCGACCTCGGCGCGGCCACCGACGTCTCGGACGTCCGGATCTCCTTCTACGACGACGGGGGCGGTGTCCGCACGCCGGACGCCTACGCCGTGCAGTACCGCACCGCGGCCGGGTCGTGGGCCGATCTCCCCGGTCAGCAACGGGATCCGGCGACCCCGGTGCGGGGCCGGCCGAACCGGGTCGTCGTGCAGCCGCCCGTCCGCACCGACGGGCTCCGCGTCCTGCCGTCCAGAGTGGACGGTGGCGCGACCGGGATCACGGCGGTGCAGGCGTGGCGGGCCGAAGACGAACGGCTGACCGTCCGGCTCCAGGACAGCCCGGCGCGGCTGCGGCCCGGGCAGACGGCCGAGATCGGTGGCACGGTCCGCAGCTCGCGGCCGGTGACCGTCCGGCCCGCGCTCACGCTGCCGCGCGGCTGGACGGCCCAGCCGATCGGGCCCGGCGGCGATCTGCGGCTCACGCCGGGACGGCCCGTGACGCTGCGCTGGCGCGTCACCGCCCCCGCGGACACGCCGGTCGGCACCCGGGCGCCGGTGCGGCTGCTGGTCACCACGCTCGACCGCGGCGGCCCGGTGCGCAGCACCGCGGACGTGGTCCGGGCGGAGGTGGTGTTCGACCCGGCCGACTTCGCCACTCCGGTCTGGGACGACGACTTCGGGGGCACACAGCCGGAGCCCTACCGGGTCAGCCCGCGGTTCGGGGAACCGGTGCCCGAGCTGAGCCAGGCGGACGGTGCCCTGGTCGCGTCCGCGAACCGGCAGTCCGCCGCCGTGCTCGTGGCGCCGGTGGCCGCGCCGGCCGGTGACTTCGCGGTCCTCCTCGAACCCCGCGCGTTCGCCGGGAGCGCCCCGGAGGACAGTGTGCTCCTCGGCCGCGCCGCGGGACCGGATGATCTGGCGCTGGCCTGGTACAACCACCACTTCGGGACGTCCGGTGCGGACGTGCGCGCCGGCGGCCGCGACTACGGCGACGACGCGACCGGCGGGTGCTGCGCCGCGGTCACGTGGGCACCGGGCGATCGGTTCGCCGTCGTGTCGGACCACCGGGGCGGCCTGACGAGCTGGCTGGGTCACCAGGGCCGGTGGCAGCTGCTGCGCACCATCCCGGGCGGCTCGGCGGTCGCGCCCGGCTGGTCGCCCGCGATCGGTGTGCGGCTGACCGCGGGCCGGCTGGTCCTGGACCGGCTGACGGTCGTGGCCCGCGGGCCGGCGTAGGGCTCCGGCGAGGAGGCGATTGACAAACGGCGGGGGCGCGCGGGACTCTGGGAGCGCTTCCAGACAATGCCGCCGGGGCGCTTCCGCCTGCCGCCGCGGCCGGAGAAGGCGGAAGGAGAATCCGTGGGATCCATCTCCCGCCGGCCGGCCGCGCGCCCGGGTGTCCTCGCCGTGATCGCCGCGCTCGTCCTCGGCGTTTCCCTGCTGTGGCCGTGGAGTTCGGGTGCCGCGCCGGCGACCCCGATCACCGGCAACGCAACCCACTTCGACGCACTCGGGGCACCCTACGGCGGCTGCGGCCTGCCGCAGGACGTCCTCGACTCGCCGGACTTCGTCGCGCTCAACGTCTACAACACCCCCGGCGACTACAGCTTCTACCCGCGGCCGATCCCGCCTTCCCAGGCGGCCAAGATCGGCCTGTGGGACAACGGCCGCAACTGCGGGCGGTTCGTGCAGGTCACCATCGGCGACTACTGCACCGGCGTCAACGACGGCGCCCCGGGACAACCGTTCTGCCGCAACGGTTCCTGGGTGACCGACGGCTACGCCGGCGCCCAGCTGACCATGGTCGTGGCCGACAGCTGCGGCGACGCGAACGCCTGGTGCCGCGACGATCCCGGGCACCTCGACCTGTCGACCGCGTCGCTCAACCGGTTCGTCAAGAACGGCGTCCCGGTCGGGGACATGAACCCCGCGCACTGGAACAACCGGCACATTTCGTGGTCCTACGTGCCCGCCCCGAACTACAGCGGTGACCTGAAGCTCGGGTTCCTGCAGGGCGCGCAGCGGTATTGGACGGCGATCGCCGTGTCGCACCTGCCCAACGGCGTCCACGGCGTGGAGTTCCTCGGCGCGGACGGCAGCTGGCAGCAGGCGCAACCGGACAGCGACCTGGGCCAGGCCTTCCTCATCGGCCCGACCGCCACGGCGGGCACCGCCTACGCGATCCGGGTCCGCGACTCCGGCGACGCACTCGTCAACGACGGCCGCGTCTACCGGTTCACGCTGCCCGACCAATGCCTTTCGGGGTGCGCGGCCGCCTACACCGGCATCAGCTACACGACCGGGACCGGCACGCCAGCTACAACACCGACAACACCGACCACGTCCACGAGTCCCACCAGCACGGCGACCACCTCGACCACCCCGACCACCCCGACCGCCCCGGCCGGGACGTCGTGCACGGCCACCTCCGCGGTGACGTCCTCGTGGAACGGCGGTCACCAGCTGGAGTTCACCGTGAAGAACACCGGCTCGGCCGCTCTCACCGGCTGGAGCACGGCGTTCTCCTTCGCGGGCACCCAGCAGGTGACGAATTCCTGGAACGCCGCGGTGACCCAGACCGGACCGCAGGTGCAGGCGGCCAACCAGACCTACAACGGAACGCTGGCGCCCGGGGCGACCACGACCTGGGGTGCCGTGGTGACCGGCGCGGTGCAGCCCCTGGCCGGGCTGGGCTGCACCGCCCGCTGATCAGCCGGCGACGGTGGCCCAGAACCCGGTGAGCGCGGCGGCGGCGCGGGCCGGTTCGTGGGTCATCCACCAGTGGCCCAGCCCGTCCAGCACGGCCAGCCGGGCGGCGGCGTTGCGCTTCGGTGCCGGCGACGTGGTCGGCGGTGGCCAGGATGGCGAGCCCCGGCCGGGCCGCCGCCCGCTCCAGCGGCAGGCCCAGGCCGGGCGGCCCCGCCGCGCGGTACACGGCGAGCACCGCGCGGCCCATCGCCTCGTCCTGCCCCGCGGCGACGCGGGCGGCGACGCCTTCACCCATCCCCCGTTCGACGAGCACCGCCGTCCGTTGCTCGGCGGTGCCGCCGAACCGGGCGGCGACGTCGGCCTCACCCGCCCCCGGCGTCCGCCAGCGGCGGGCGAGCTCGTGCCACGCGTAGCCGGGGTCGAACATCCCGAGCCCGTCGCCGACCCAGCTGCGGACGAGCTCCGGACGGGTCGGCACGACGTTCAGGACGTGCCCGCCGCCGAGGTCGTGGCCCACCAGGTCCACCGGCTCGCCGAACGCCTCGAACTCGCCGGCGAGCCAGTCGCGGTAGTCCGCGTGGGTCGTGCCGAACCCGGCCGGCAGGGGCGCGCCGAACCCGGGTGGGGACAGACGGACGACATCCGGGCGCGTCGGCGCGAGCTCGGCCGGCAGCAGGTCCCAGACCGCCGCCGTCTCCGGGTTGCCGTGGAGGAAGACGGCGGGCGTCATCCCGCGACCGGCGTGGTCGGCTGCAGCACCGCTTCCACCAGCGCCTCGGTGCGCAGGTGGGCGGTGGCCCGGTACTCGGGGTCGCGGACCATGGCCGCGAACGCCTGCCGGTCCGGGTAGCGGACCAGGGCGACCACGTCCCAGGCCTGCCCGTCCTCGGCGACCAGCGCCCGCCCGCCGTCGCCGAGGTACTGCCGCTGGAGGCCGTAGCGGGAGCTGAGCCCGCTACTCCGCAGGGCGGCCGAGTAACGCTGGTAGGTTTCGCGGCCGCCGTCCGGCCGAAGCGCTGCCCGGCTCCCTCGTGCCGCACTCTCCGGCGCCCACCCCTTAGGCTCGTCGTCTGACCGCGGAGGGAGGTGGCGGCGTGACCGAACGCGGGCGGTTGCCGCGGGTCAAGCGCGCGACGATCGAGGACGTGGCCCGGGAGGCCGGGGTGGGACGGCAGACCGTCTCGCGCGCCCTGCGGGACCTGCCGGAGATCGCTCCGGACACCCGCGAGCGCGTGCTGGCGGCGGCGACCCGGCTGGGTTACCGGCCGAGCGCGCTGGCGAAGGGCATGCGCACCCAGCGGTCGGACGTCATCGCGCTGATCGTCTCCGACATCGCAAACCCCTTCTACCCGGCCGTGGCACGCGGGGTGTACGACGCCGCGGAGGCGGCCGGGTGCAGCGTCGTGCTCTACAACACCGACGCCGACCCCGGCCGGGAACGCGACGCCATCGAGGACGCGCTGGCCCGCTCCGCGCGCGGAGTCGTCGGGTTCTTCTACGGCACCCCGGACGACATCCTCGCCGATTACGCGCGCTCCGTCCCGCTGGTGGTCGCCGACCGGGAACTGCCGACGGAGGTGGCGGCCTCGGTCAGCAACGACTTCGCGTCCGGGACCGCGGCCGCCGTCGCCCTGCTCGCCCGGCGGCCGGACGCCTGCCTCGGCATGCTGGACAGCTCGGTCGGCGTCGCGGTCGACGAGCGGCGGCTCGCCTTCGTCACCGCCTGCGCGGCGCACGGGTTCGGCGATGTCTCGGCGCGGATCGTCCAGGGCCCGCCCACCATCCCGGGCGGCACGGAAGCGGCCGGCCGGCTGCTTTCGGCGTGGCCCGAGGTCAACGGGATCTTCGCGTTCAACGACCTGATGGGCATCGGCGCGGTGCAGGCCGTCTTCGCCCGCGGCGGCGCGGTCCCGCAGGACTGCGCCGTGGTCGGCTTCGACGACCTCGAGATGTCGGCCTACCTCCACCCGCCGCTCACCACGGTCCGGATCGACAAGTACGACCACGGCCAGGCCCTGGTCCGGGCCCTGCTGGCGGAGACCGCCGACCGGATCTCGCTGCCGGTTTCGTTGATCACCCGCGCCACCACCTGAGTCGAATCCGTCGAGGGACGCCCTTGACGGGGTCCTGCGCTCTGGCCCTGCAACGGTTCTGCGCACGGGTCTCGCGGCGGGCGCGGTCAAGGACTGAGGACCCGGCGCCGCTCGCCGCCGGACGCCCGGACCCGTGGGGCATACGCCGGTGGGGCGGGCAGGCGCAGCAGCCACCCGAAGCGGCCGGGACCGTGGTGACGCAACGCCGCCACCGCCTCCGGCTCGTTGCGGGCGCAGTTGGCGAGGATGCCGAACATCGCCAGCGTCACCAGCAGCGACGAACCGCCGTACGAAACCAGCGGCAGGGTCACGCCCGTCACCGGGAGGAGGCCGACGACGTAGCCGATGTTGATCGCCGCCTGGACGACCACCAGGAGCGTGAGCGTGCCCGCCACCAGGCGGATCCACGGGTCGAGCGCCCGGCGGGCGATCCGGGTGCCCACGATCGCGACGCCCGCGTACAGCACGATCACCGCGATGCAGCCCACGAACCCGAGTTCCTCCCCGACCAGCGCGAAGATGAAGTCGTTCTCCACGCCGGGCAGGTAGCCCCAGTTCGCGCTGCCGCGGCCGAGCCCGCGACCGAACACCCCGCCGTCGGCGAGGGCGTACAGCGCCTGGGTCGTCTGGTACGAGCCGTCCGAGTCCGACAGGAACGACAGCACCCGGGCCAGCCGGTAGTCCGTCGTCACGGCCAGCACCGTGAACCCGGCCGCCGCGCCGGAGACCAGGGCCGCGAACAGGCGGCCGGAGATGCCCGCGAACCACAGCAGGCCCAGCATGATCACGCCCAGGGTGATCGTGCCGCTGAGGTTGGGCTGGGCCATCACCAGCGCGAACATCAGCAGCGTCACCGGGACCACCGGCACCAGCAGGTGCCGCCACCGGTGCAGCAGGTGCTCCTTGGCCGCCAGGACGTGCGCGCCCCAGAGCACCAGCGCCAGCTTGGCGAACTCGATCGGCTGGACCGACTGCCCGGCGATGACGAACCAGCGCTGGGCGCCGCCGCCGGCCGAGCCCAGCGGGGTGAGCACCAGGAGCAGCATCCCCAGCGCCGCCGCCATCGCCTTGCTCGCCATCCCCCGGATCTTCCGCAGCGGCAGGCGGAGGCCGAGCCAGAACACCCCGGCCCCCAGACCCAGGTACGTGACGTGCTTGACGAACAGGTCGTACTTCCCGCCGCCGGTGCGCGGGTCGTAGGAGGAGACCGACGACGCGCTCAGCACCATCACCACCCCGACGAGCCCGAGGGTCCCGGTCAGCGCCAGCACGAGGTGGAACGACGCGAGCGGCCGCGTCAGCCACCCGGTCAGCGCCTCCCCCGCGGCGGCGGCCCGCGACCCGCGCGGACGGCGGCCGGCTTCGTGGACGTCGATGGCGCGAACCTCATCCCGTACGGGGAGAACGGCGGTCCCGTTCCCGGCCTCGCCAAGCTAGCCACACCCGGCTGGCAAGATCCTGAGAACACGGGAACGCACCTGTCCGGCCCACGGCGAGGAGATGCCGGAGCAGACCGGTCGTGTCGGCGCGCAGGCGGGGTTTCGGCCTGCCGCATCGCCGCCCGAGGACTAGCGGTGGTCCCCGCGCAACGCGTACCGCCGCTCGGCGTAAGCCAGATCGTCCCGCCACAGCCGGGCCGCCGCGCGGCGCATCAGCGGCCGCAGCGCCGGGGCCATGCGGGCAGCCTTGGCGAACCCCGGGCGGTCGGACGCGGCGATCGTCGCCTCGATCACCGCCGTGCGGGGGCGGCCGTCGGCGCCCGGGCCGAGCGGGGTCGCGTGCGTTTCCACCACGCTGCCGGCGCCCTCACCGTCCACAATGGTCATCAGCACCGTCCGGGGGCCCGGGCAGGTGAACTCGGCGACCACCGGGACGCCGATCTTGCCCGCCAGCCGGAACGTCACCTCGACGACGAACCGGTCGTCGGCCTCCGCGACGTCGACCCCCTGCGGCGCCGACAGCACGCGCAGCCGCGCGAACGAATACGGGTGGAACCACGCGCCGTGCCACGGGTCGAGGCGGTTGGCCACGACGTCTTCGGGCTCGCAGACCCCGGCCAGCGTCGCCACGGCGTCCACCGTGGTCCCGGCCGGGCGGACCGGCACGATCGGCCGGTCCGTGGGCTGCTCGCCGCCGATCCGGTCGAGGCGGACCCAGGCCAGGACGCCGTCGTCGTAGGACGGCAGGGCGGTCCACCCCGGGCGGTCCGCACCAACGCGCAGGCCGTGCCAGCGACAGACCAGCTCGCCGCAGTGCACGCGCGCCTCGGCCAGCGGTGCGCCGAGGTGGGGGCAGGCACCCGGGCCGACGAGCAGCGCGCCGTCCGGCCCGCGCCAGGCGACCAGCTCCCGGCCGCCGACCCGCACGCCGAAGGGCCGGTCGGCGCGGATTTCCCGCGCGGCGGCGAAGACGAACCAGTTGCCGGCCGGCCGGGCGCCGGCCCGCTTGACCGCCGCTTCGATGAGCGCGGGGCTGCAGTCGGCGTAGGCGGGCTCCTGGCGGGCCCACGCCGGCTCGCGGAACGGCTGCACCGGCCACCGGGCCGGCCAGCGCTCGATCACCTGCCGCTTGAGGTCCACCGGAAACGCTCCCGCCTGCCACGGCCGGCCGAAAGGCCGGCACGCGGGTAATCCTGGGCCATTTGGAGCGGTTGCGCAACGCTTTGGCCGGGCGGTCGGGTGCGGATTCACGCCTTCAGGCGTTCGAGGGCCAGGTCGAGGGCCGCGGCCGGAACGCTTTTACCCAAGCCCGGGGCACCGATCCACGCCTCCAGGCACTCGGTGGCCAAGTCGAGAGCGCAGCCAGAACGCTTTCACCCGGCACCCGGCACCCGGCACCCGGCACCCAGCACCCGATTCACGCCTCCAGGCGCTCGGCGGCCAAGTCGAGAGCCCGGCACCCGGGCACCGATTCACGCTTCAGGTGCTCGGCAGCCACGTCGAGAGCCCGGCCAAAACGCTTTCACCCGGCACCGGCTCGATTCACGCCTTCAAGCGTTCGGTGGCCAGGTCGAGGGCCGCGGCCAGGTCGTTGACCCAGGGGACGTCCCGTTCGGCGAGGTTCTCCCAGCCCGGCCCGGCCGTCGCGATGTCGAAGCCGCGCCGCCGCAGGCGCTGGACCAGCAGGTCGTCGACCGTGTTGGCGGACATCGACCACAGGAACACCACCACCGGGTCGAGCTTGGCCGCGATGGCGACCGTCGTCTCGGCGGGCACCATCTGGCCCAGGTGGACCGCCGGGATCCCGACCTCCACCATGGCGGCGCGCAGGACCTCCATCGGCAGGCTGTGCCGTTCCTCCGGGCAGCAGGCCAGCAGCACCACCCGTCCGGGCGGGGTGTTCGCGAAGCCGGCGCTGTAGCGCTGCAGGGCGAGCGAGATCTCGCCGGTCAGCGCCCACTCCGACTCGAAGCAGACGTCGCCGCGCAGCCAGCGGCCGCCGAGGTGGCGCAGCACGGGCACGAGCACCTCGGTCCACGCCGCGGCCGGGCCGAGCGCGTCCAGGGTCTCGTCCAGCAGCGCGGCCAGCGAGGCGAATTCGAGGCCGTCCGCGGCCCGCTCGAGCTCTTCGATGTGCCGCTCGACGGAAAGCTCCGCGACCGTTTCGCCGACGCCGGAGAACGCCGCCGCGGCCGCTTCCCTGGCCCGCATGCCGCGGTCGATGAGCCGCTGCATGTACTGCAGGCGGCGGACGTCGGCGTCGGAGTACCGGCGGTGCCGTCCGTCGTCCCGCAGCGTCGGGCCGACCCCGTAGCGCGCGGCCCAGGTCCGCAACGTCACCGGCGAAACGCCGAGCAGTTCGGCGACCTTGCCGGGCGTCCACGAACCGCCGGCCCGGGGCCCGTCCCGGCCGCTCTCCGCGTCGACGTCCATCAACACCACGTTTCCACACGCCAGGGACACCCCGCCGGTGCGGTCGCCACGGGGCGACCTCCCGGCGGCACGGCCGCCGGCCGATTATGTCCGCATCAACGGATACGGCATCCGGCGCTCCTCCGACACTCCCGGCGGGCAAGAAACACCCGCCGAAGGGAGGTTTGTGACCCGAATCATGGTTTGTCCACGGCTGTGGTCGATGCATCGGAGGCGGTCACGGCCACACCCGTCCGGCGTGCGCGGAAACCGCCCGCAGTGCCGCCCGCAGGTCGTTGAGCACCGGGCCGACACGTCCCCCGACCGGGTACCAGCCGGGCCCGGCCGCGCGCACCGGCAGGTCCCGCCGGGCGAGCTCGGCCACGAGCGGGGCGTCGGCGCTGTAGGGCGTCATCGACCACAGCAGCACGAGCACCGGCTCGAGCCGGACGGCGGTCCGCACGACGACGTCCGGTGCCACCATCTCCCCGAGGAAGACCACCGGAACGCCGGCCTCCCGCAGCACCGCGGCGAGGACCTGGAACGGGAGCGGGTGCCGCTCGGCGGCGCAGCAGGCCAGCAGCACCGGACGTCCGTGCGGGGGCGGCCGGACGCGGGCCGCGTGGCGCTCCAGCGCCGCGGAGACCGCCCCGGCCAGGGCCCACTCGGCCGCGAAGGCGCGTTCCCCGGTCTGCCACCGCTCGCCCTGCCGGCGCAGTACCGGCGCGATCACGTCGACCCAGGCCGCGAGGGTGCCGTGCCCGGCCAGCAGCTCGTCCAGGAGAACGGCCAGCGCGGGCAGGTCGAGGGCCACGGCGGCCTGGTCGATTTCGTCGGCCCGGAGCCGGGACTGCGCCGGGGTGACGGCCTCGGCGAGGACCATCCCGGCCGCCGTTCCGGCCCGGATCCCCTGGTTGACCAGCGCGTGCATGCGGCGCAGGCGCTGCAGCTCGCGCGGGCCGTAGAGGCGGTGGCCACCGGGCCCGCGGCGGGCCGGCCCGAGGCCGTACCGGCTGTCCCAGGCGCGCAGCAGCACCGGCGACACGCCGAGCGCGGTGGCGATCTGTCCCGTCGTCCACCACAGGGCCCGGTCGGCCACGTCCGCTTCGGGTCTCGTCGTCACGCACCCCCCAGCCGCTGGTCACCCGGCCCCGACGCGCGTCCGCCGGGCCGTACCGCCGATGATGACCCAGTCGGATCGATAGTGCAACGCTTTAGGGGTGATCGACTCAGGCGGCTTGCCCCGAACTACGGGAGCCTTCGGACACCTGACTCGCTTCTGCATCGATTCGTCGGGCTCCCAGCCGGGTTCGCTCGGCGCTGAGGACGAGCCGGTACCCGAACAGGAGCAGCACGTGGAGCAGGTAGAGCCAGAGGATCAGCGCCGAGACCGCGCCGACCACCTCGAGGCCGCCGAAGGGCACACTCCAGTCCAGGGGAATGGCCAGGAACAGGAGGAACCCGTGGAAGAACCCCGCGAGCACGGCGGCCACGGCGAACGCGCCCGCGACCAGCGGCCCGCGACGCACGCCGCGCGGGGCACTGCCGGCGAAGACGATCGCGGTCACCGCCGCGATGATCAGCCAGTCGATGTGGAACGAGAGCGTGATGCCCCAGAACGTCGACCAGCCGCCGCGCGTGTAGAAGCCGGCCACCGTGTCGGCGGTGGCCAGCGGCGCGATCGCCAGGGTGGGGCTGAGGACCAGGACGGGCACGAACATCAGCCGCCCGCGCCAGCCGACGAGGGCGCCGGCGGGCTGCCCGGCGACCTGGACCAGGCCGCGCAGCAGGCCTTCGCCGTAGAAGGTGGCCGGCAGCAGGGTGACCAGCAGGGCGGTCCACGGCGTGCCGAGCGCGGCGGTGGCCAGGGCCTCGAGCGCCGCTCCGGGACCGTGTCCGGGCGGCAGCGCGTCGGCCCAGCGCGAGACGCCGTGGCGGACGAACCCCGGCGACCCGAGGAACGCCGCACCCCGCAGGGCGACCAGCGCCAGCGGGACGACGGCCAGCACGGCGAAGAACGTGACGCCGGCGGCCCACAGGGACAGGTCGCGGCCCCGGAGGGCCCGGCCGGCGTCCCGCAGGACGGCGGCCGCCCGGCGGGCCACCTCACGGGCGCTCACGCCGGCACCCCGGCCCCCGAGGACGACGACGGGGTGGCCGGCTGGTCCCGGGTGCACGAGCACGACGCGTCGGGCAGCGCGCTCGCCGTCGCGTGGCTGCGGACGATCCACCTGCTGGCCCGTCCGGTGCTCGGCGTGCCGCCCGACGTGCTGACCGGCTGCGGGGTGCTGAGCGCGCTGGCGGCGGTCTGGCTGGCCGCGCTGGGCGGGGACGCGCTGTGGCTCGCCTTGGCGGCGATCGTGGCGACCGGGGTGTTCGACGGCTTGGACGGCGCGGTGGCGCTGCGCACCGGCCGCGCCCGCCCGCTGGGCGCGGTGCTCGACGCGGCTTCGGACCGGCTGACCGAACTGTGCTTCGTGGCGGTGTTGCTGGTGCTCGGCGCACCCGCGGGGTGGTGCGCGGCGATGGCGGTCCTCCTGTTGCTGCACGAGTACGTCCGGGCCCGTGCCCAGGCGGCGGGCATGGCCGGCGCGGGGGCGATCACCGTGGCCGAGCGCCCGACGCGCCTGGTCGTGACCGCGGTCGCGGTCACCGGGGCGGCGGTGGTGCCGGGCGGGACACCGTGGACGGACTGGCCGTGGGGGACGACGTGCGCGGTGCTGGGGACCGGCCTGTCGGTCGTCGGACTGGCCCACCTCGGGGTGGGGGTCGCCCGGGCGTTCCGGCGGGCCGGGGAACCGGGCGACGAGCGCCGCTGAACCACGGGCCCGGTCATCGGCTCCGCCCGTCTCCGGGTTCGGGGAAGCGGGGGCGTTCCGCCGGCCCGACGAGCTCCGCCACGATCTCCGCGGACATCGCCACCAGCGGCAGGCCGCCTCCGGGGTGGGCCGAGCCGCCGGCCAGGTACAGCTTCGGCACCGGGCTAGCGTTCGCCGGACGCAGGAGGGCCGCGCGGGGGCCGTTCGACGACGAGCCGTAGATCGCTCCCCCGGGCGCACCCGTGTCGCGTTCGAGGTCGGCCGGGGTGCGGATTTCGCGCCACCGCAATCGGTCGCGCACGTCCAGGCCACGGGCGGCGAGGACCTCGAGGACCCGGTCCGCGTACTTCTCCGCCAGTCCCGGCGCCGTCCAGTCGACGCCGGCCGCCGGGTCGTGGCGCGGGGCGTTCACGAGCACGAACCAGGCTTCGCAGCCCGGCGGGTGCAGCTGCGGGTCGTCGGGGGCGCAGAGGTAGATCGTGGGGTCGTCGACCGGCCGGGGAGAGCGGCCGAAGATCGCGTCGAACTCGGCGTCGTAATCGGCCGGGAACAGCACGCGGTGGTGGCTGGGGTCGGGTGTCGTGCCCTCCAGCGCGAGCAGCAGCACGAACCCCGCCAGTGACGGCTGCGTCTTCCCGAGTGCCCGGCGCGGCCGGCGGGCCCGGGGGTCGTCGAGCAGGTCGCCGTAGACGTGCGTGGCGTCGGCGTTGGCCACGACGGCCGAGGCCGCGAGCCGCTCGCCGTCCGCCAGGCGGACTCCGGAGACGCCCGCCGGGCCGGTCTCGATCGCGGTGACCTCCGTGCCCGTCCGGACGTCGACGTCCATGGCGAGGAGCCGGTCGACGAGGGCGTCCCCCAGCCGGCGCAGGCCGCCGCGGACGTGCCAGGCGCCGAACTCCTGCTCGACGAACGGGACGACGCTCAGCACGCCGGGCAGCCGCCGCGGGTCCGAGCCGGTGTAGGTCGCGTAGCGGTCCAGCAGCATCCGCGCGCGCGGATCGCTCAGCCGGCGACGCCCGATCCCCCGCAATGTGCGCCAAGGCGCGATGGCCAGCAGGTCCCGGACGCCCCGGGCGTGCCGGAGCAGGTCGCGGGGGCCGTTCAGCGGGCGGCGCAGCACCGGTTCGCCGACCAGGCCCCACAGCCGCTCGGCGTCCCGCATGAGGCCGCGCCACTCTTCACCGGCACCGCCGCCGAAGGCCGCTTCGAGCGCGTCGGGGACGGCCGCGCGCTCGTGCGGGACGGCCAGCTCGGTGCCGTCGGCGAACCGGTACCGGCAGGCCGGGTCGACCGGCACGATGTCGACCAGCTCGTCGAGGTCCGCGCCGGTGGCCGCGAAGAGCTCGCGGTAGACCGAGGGCAGGGTGAGCAGCGACGGGCCGGTGTCGAAGGTGAAGCCGTCCCGGGTGCGGCTGCCGAGCTTGCCCCCGCAGGTGGCCGAGCGTTCCAGCAAGGTAACCCGATGCCCGGCGGCGGCGAGCCGGGCCGCGGACGCCAGGCCGCCCATCCCGCCCCCGACCACCACGACGGCGCTCATCGCGATCCCCCGCTCGACAGCGGCCCGATCGCGGGAGCGACAGCGGCCACGCGATCTTCCGGCCGCCGGACCCACCCGCCAGCGAACGCCGAACCACCACCGGCCACCAGGGCGGGTTCCCCGCCCAGCCCGACCACGGCAGCCACGCGATCTTCCGGCCGCCGGACCCACCGGCCCGCGAACGCCGAACCACCACCGGCCGCCACCACGTCACTCACGCGGACGCGCAGCGCCTTCTCCGACCGACCGGCTCGCACCGGCCTGACCGAGCACCCGGCGTTCACGCGCGTCCCCCCTTCGGCAGCCGACGGCCCTTCCACACCAGCCGCCCCTTTGCCCGGGCCCGCCAGGACCGGCCGATCAGCCCGGCCAGTGCCAGCACCGATACCGGGTGCGCCAGGCTGTCCGGCCACACCCGTCCTCCGGTCCGCCGGGCCGACACCACCCGTCCGGCGACTCCGGCCGCGTACCCGGCCAGCCCCGCCCGCGAACCACCCAGCGCCGCCACGGCGGGGAGTACCCACACCACGAGGAACAACCCGGCGATCGCCGCGGCCGCGGGGGCCGAGCCGGTCGCCGACCACAGGGACTTCGTGTAGCCCTCCCGCAGCTGCGCCCACGTCGGGTACATGTGGCACTCGGCGATCCGGCTGCCGTCGGCGACCACGCCGCGGCCGCCGGCGCGCTTCACCGCGCGCATCAGGGCGATGTCGTCCAGCACCTCGGCCCCCACCGCGGCGAACCCGCCGCACTTGCGCAGCATCGCGGCGTCGATGACGAAGAACTGGCCGTTGGCGGCGGCCAGCGACGGCCGCGGTGACGTCTCGGCGAGCCGCAACGGCAGCAGCACCAGCCACGACCACTGCAGCAGCGGCTGCACCAGCCGCGCCCCGAGCCCTTCGGCCCGCTGGCGCGGGAACGGCGACACCGCGTCGAGTTCCGCTTCGCGCAGCAGGGAAACCGCGGCCGCGACGGCGTCGGGCGCGAGCACGACGTCCGCGTCGACGCAGACCAGCACGCTCCCCCGCGCCCGCTGGGCCAGCTGGTGGCACGCGTGCGGCTTCCCCAGCATCCCCGGCGGCGGCTCCACGCCGGTCAGCAGGGTGACCCGCGGCCCGGCGATCCGGCGGACGACCTCCGCCGTCCCGTCGGTGGAACAGTCGTCCAGCACCAGGATCTCGGCGTCGTCGAGCCCCCGTTGCGCCAGCAGGGACCGCAGGGCCGGGGCGACGCGGTCGGCTTCGTCGCGCAGCGGCAGCAGGATCGACACGGCTTCGCAGCACCGGGCCGGTCCTTCGCGCGGCGCCCGGACGATCCGCGCGTTGTACGCCGCGTGCGCGGCCGCGGCGACCGCGGCGAGAGCGGCGGCGCGCACGGTCACGCGGACACGCGGGCCCATCGGAACCCCCTCCCCAGCCGGACGGCGAACGGCACGGCCACCGCACCCATGAGCAGGCCCCCGGCGACGGCCACCCACGGCCGGCCGAAGAACGCGAAGTGCGCCCACACCGAGGAAAACCACGTCCACAGGTACAGCGCGGGTGCCGGCCCGGCGGCGGGGCCGGGGATCGGGTCCGGCGGCCGGGGCACCCAGTGGTGCAGCGCGGCCTGGACGAGGACGGCGACCAGCAGCCAGCCCGCGAAGTTCGTGACCGGGATGCCGTGCACCAGCGGCAGCGACGGCTCGGGCGACGCCCAGCGCCAGTACCCCTCGTCCACCATCTGGGGGTCGAGGAAGACGTCCCACGCCGCCAGCGCGCACGCCGCCACCGCGACCACACCGGCCGGCTTCACGGCCAGCGCACGCCCGGCGAGCAACGCCGGCCACGCCATCATCAGCCAGGCGAGCGGGACGATGCCCGGCACGCCGGCGACGGGCCAGCCGAGCAGGCCGGTGTATTCGTAGCGCCCGAAGGGGAACCCGGTGTGCAGGCCCGTCACCTCGGCCAGCAGCCCGCCGCCGCCCGCGACCACCGCCAGCGTGAGCGCCGCCCGGGCACCGGCGCGGGACCAGGCGTCGGCGAGGGAGGCCGCCGCGAAGCACAGCACGGTGAGCACGGTCAGCGGGGTCCGGCCGCCGGGCTCGGTCACCGAGTAGAGGATCTGGCAGAGCACCGTCGCGGCGGCGCAGAGCCAGGCGGCCAGTGCGGGCGGTGCGAAGCGGAGACGGGTGAATGCGGTTGTCCGCGAAACCATCACGAGAGCAGAATAGACCGGTAGGGAACACCGCGCCTTGCTCGCCCTCGATTTTCCCGACCTTGCGAAAATTGCCGAAGAATGGCGCAGCAAATGCACGACGAGCACCCGGCGACGCCCAGGTGTGGGCGGGCGCCGCCGGGTGCGGGGCCCGCACCCGAGGGGTGGGACGGCGGGCCCGCCGGGACGGCGTGTGGCATCGCCGTCCCGTCCACAGGAAGGTCACTTCCGATTCAGCACCGATCCACTCCGCCGCCTGCGGTGGGGCGCCCGCCCGGCGTGCCGGGCCGTTTCGCGGAGTTTCCCGGTGTTCACCGGGTTCAAGTAGACAAGCTACACCACATGTGAAACGGTTGCGAATCGAATAGGCCGAGAGTGGGAGGGCGCCGGATGACCGCGACGATGACCACGGGGGTGACACCCGCGGACGGCGCGCCCGCCGAGCGGCTCGACGCGCTGGGCCGTCGCTGCCTGACCGAGGCGCACGGATTCGTGAGCGCGCGGGCGAGGGAGCATTTTTCCGGACGCAGCGAGGGAAAGCTGGCGGAAACCGCCGTGCCGGAGTTCGTGGCGGGCGGAAAATGCCTCCGCCCGCTTTTCGCGTACGTGGGGTGGCGGTGCGGGCAACCGGAGTCCGACGCCGCGATCCGCGCGGCCGCCGCGCTGGAACTGCTGCACTGCTTCGCCTTGGTCCAGGACGACGTGATGGACGGATCGGCGCTGCGCCGGGGCCGCACCGCGCTGCACGTCCGGTTCGCGCGGTGGCACGAGGAGCAGGGCTGGGCGGGCTCGGCGCCGCGGTTCGGCGAGTCCGCGGCGATCCTGTTCGGCGACCTGTTCCTGGTGTGGTCGGAGCAGATGCTGCGTGAAAGCGGGCTACCGGCGGCACAGCTGGCGCGGGGCTGGGCGCACTACGACGCGATGCGGGCCGAGCTGGCCGTCGGCCAGCTCGCCGACCTGGTGAACGACGCGCGGGCCCTGCCGAGCTGGGACACGCTGCTCGACGTCCTGCGCCGCAAGTCCGGCAACTACACGGTGCGGCGCCCGCTGGAGTTCGGAGCGGCCCTGGCCGGCTGTGGCCCGGAGCTGACGGCCGGCCTGAGCGAGTTCGGCGGCCTGGTCGGCGAGGCGTTCCAGCTCCGTGACGACCTGCTGGGCGTGTTCGGCGACCCGTCGGTCACGGGCAAGCCCGCCGGGCAGGACCTGCGCGAGCGCAAGGCCTCCAGCGTGGTGGTGCTCGCGGCGGCGATGGCCGACCGGCGGCGGCAGGCCGAATTCGCCGAGCTGGTGGCGCTCGACACGGTGGACGACGAGGCCGTGACGCGCTGGCGGGAGCTGATCGAGGCCACCGGGGCGCGGGAGCGCATGGGCGAGCTGATCCGCGAGCGGGCGGACAAGGCCATGGCGGCCCTGGACCCGGCACTGGTCCCGCGGCACGCCGCCGACCTGCTGGCCGCCCTCGCGGCCCGCTGCACGGAGCGCGACCGATGAGAGGCGAACCGATTCAAGACCTGCTTCGCGGCCCCACGGCGATCCGGCGACTCATTCAGCCGGAAAACCGCGGAGCTCGCTCCACGAGAAATGAACTGATCCCCACCCCCGTCAGCACCCCCGGCCCGTCGGAGTGCGACCGATGAAAACCGTGCCGGGGCCGGTGAATCGCGTCGTCGTCGTGGGGGCCGGGCTGTCCGGGCTCGCCGCGGCTCTGCACCTGGCCGGGCGGGGGCGGGAGGTCACCGTCCTCGAGCGGGATCCCGGCCCCGGCGGGCGCGCCGGGCGCGTCGAGCGGGGCGGCTACCGGCTCGACACCGGCCCCACCGTGCTCACCATGCCGTCGATCCTGCGCGACACCTTCGCCGCGGTCGGGGCCGAGCTCACCACGGAACTGCCGCTGACCCGGCTCGACCCCGCCTACGTCGCCCAGTTCGCCGACGGCAGCACGCTGCCCGTGCACACCGACGGGGCCGCGATGGCCGACGCGGTGCGCGAGTTCGCCGGGCCGGCCGAGGCCGCGGGCTACACGCGCCTGCGTGAGTGGCTGACCCGGCTCTACCGGGCCGAATTCAGCCGGTTCATCGACGCCAACATCGACTCCCCGCTCGGCATGCTCCGCCCGGAACTGGCCCGGCTCGCGGCCCTGGGCGGGTTCCGCCGGCTCGACGGCCAGGTCGGCCGGTTCCTCGGCGACGAACGGCTCAAGCGGGTCTTCACCTTCCAGGCGCTGTACGCGGGCGAGTCCCCCATGCGGGCGCTGGCCCTCTACGCGGTGATTTCCTACATGGACACCGTCGGCGGGGTGTACTTCCCGACCGGCGGCATCGCGGCCCTGCCGCAGGCCCTCGCCCGCGTCGCGGCCGACGCCGGCGTCAAGTTCGGCTACGGCGACGCCGCCATCGAACTCGAACGCGCCGGTTCCCGGGTCACCGCCGTCCGCACCGCCGCCGGGGCGCGCTACCCGTGCGACGCCGTCGTCCTCACCACCGAACTGCCCGAGAGCTACCGGCTGCTCGGCCGGCCGCCCCGCCGGCCCGTCCCGCTGCGGGCCGCGCCCTCGGCGCTGGTCGTGCACGCCGGCGGTCCCGCCACGCACCCCGAGGCCGCGCACCACACCATCTCCTTCGGACACGGGTGGCGCTCGACCTTCGACGAGCTCATCACCCGGGGACGGCGGATGAGCGACCCCTCGCTGCTGATCACCCGGCCGACCGCGTCCGATCCCGGGCTCGCCCCACCCGGCCGTCAGCTGTACTCCGTGCTCGCCCCGGTGCCCAACCTCGACCGCGGCCCCGCGGACTGGGCCACCGAAACGGCGTCCTACGCCGAGGAGGTCCTCGACGTGGCCCGGGCCCGGCTGCTCCCCGGTTTCGCACCCGAGTTCACCCACGTCATCGGGCCGGCCGAGTGGGCGGCCCGTGGCCTGGTCGCCGGGACGCCGTTCAGCTACGCCCACTCCTTCGGCCAGACCGGGCCGTTCCGGCCGCGGAACCTGCCCCGCGGGACGGACAACGTCGTGCTGGCCGGGGGCGCCACGGTTCCGGGCGTTGGCGTGCCGACCGTGCTCATCTCCGGCAGACTGGCTGCCGACCGGATCACCGGAGGGACGCGATGACCCGACGCGAACTCGACGCCGCCGGCATCCGCGAGCCCGGGCTGCGCGCGGCCTACACGTGGTGCCGCGAGCTCAACGCCCGGCACGGCCGCACGTACTTCCTCGCGACGCGGATGCTGACCCCGGCGCAGCGGCCGGCCATCCACGCGCTCTACGGCTTCGCCCGCTGGCTCGACGACATCGTCGACGAGCCGGCCGCCGATGCCACGCCCGAAACGCTCGACACGCGCCTGCGGGAAGTCGAAAAACGGTTCCTCGACGACCTCGACGCCGGCACGAGCGACGACCCGCTGCTGACCGCGGTGATCGACACGGCGGCCCGGTACACCCTGGCCAAGGCGTACTTCGAGGCGTTCTTCACTTCGATGCGGATGGACCTCAGCGTCGACAGCTACGCCACGCGCGAAGCACTCGACACCTACGTGCACGGTTCGGCCGAGGTGATCGGGCTGCAGGTGCTGCCGGTGCTCGGCACGGTCGCCCCGCGGGAGGAGGCCGAACCGCGGGCCGCCGCGCTCGGCAAGGCCTTCCAGCTCACCAACTTCCTGCGTGACGTCGCCGAGGACCTGGCCCGCGGGCGCGTCTACCTGCCGGCCGACGAACTGGCCGCGCACGGCGTCGACCGCGAACGGCTCGAGTGGTGCGCGCAGCGGGGCCGGGCCGATCAGCCGGTCCGGGCCGCGATCCGCAACCAGATCGCCGTCACCCGCGACATCTACGCCGAGGCCCGGCCGGGCATCGCCATGCTGCACCCGGTTTCGCGCCCCTGCGTGGCGACGGCGGCGACGTTGTACGGCGGCATCCTCGACCGCATCGAAGCCGCGAACCACGACGTCTTCGCCGGGCGCGCGGCCGTTTCCCGCGGGCAGCGGCTGGCGGTGGCGTGCGGGGCGGTGGCCCGCACGCAGTGGGCCCGGCGGCGCCACCGCGCCCCGGCGCTCCCGCTGGCGGTGGGCTGACGTGGGCAAGGCCGAATACCTCGTCGTGCTGGCCGCGTGCGTCCTCGTGACCCTGCCGCTGGAGATCGCGGGCGCGCGCGTCTACCGGCAGCCCCGGCGGCTGGCGCGCGCGGTGCTGCCGGTCGCCCTGGTGTTCCTGGTCTGGGACGCGCTGGCGATCGCCGTCGGCGTGTGGGACTACGCGCCCGAGCACGTCACCGGCGTCCGCGCGCCCTTCGCCGTGCCGCTGGAGGAAGTCCTGTTCTTCGTGGTGATCCCGATCTGCGGGGTGCTGACCTACGAGATCGTCCAGCTCACCCTCGCCGCGCTGCGGCGGCTCGGGAGCCGGCCGGAGGTCCGCCGGTGATCCCGTGGGGTTACACCGTGCCCGCGGCCGCCGCCGTGGCCGCGGTCGTGCTGGCCGAGCTCTTCCTGCTGCGCACGGGGCTGTTCCGCCGTCCCGCCTACTGGATCACGATCGCCATCGTGACGGCGTTCCAGATCCCGGTGGACGGCTGGCTGACCAAGCTGTCCGACCCGATCGTGCGCTACGCGCCGCAGCACATCACCGACTGGCGCTTCCCGTGGGACATCCCGGTCGAGGACTTCCTCTTCGGCTTCGCGCTCGTGACCGCGGTCCTGCTGATCTGGGAACGAACCGGCACCCGCGAGGAGCGAGCATGAACGCGATGGCGAAGGACGGTCTCCCCCGCGGCGCGGTGCCGTCGGCCTTCGACACCGAAGCGCGGTGGTACGACCGGCTGGTCGGCGCCAACCCCGGCTACCACGAGCACCTGCGGCTTTCGGCGCAGCGGCTGGAGCTGCCGCCGGACGGGACGGGCCTGCGGCTGCTGGACGCCGGCTGCGGCACGGGCGCCTCGACGGCCGCGCTCGTGTCGGTCGCGCCCGGTGCCGAGGTCACCGCGTTCGACGCCTCCGGGGAGATGCTCGCGCAGGCGCGGGCGAAGGACTGGCCGGACGGCGTCACGTTCGTCCACACGCCGGTCGAGGACCTCGACGGCATCCCGGGTCCGTTCGACGTGATCCTGGCCGCGTACCTGCTGCGCAACCTGACCGAACCGACCCGGCAGCTGCGCCGGCTGCGCGGCCTGCTGCGTCCCGGCGGCCGCATCGCGGTCCACGAGTACTCCGTCCACGATTCGCGACGCGCCCGGTGGGTGTGGAACGCGGTCTGCGCGGGCGTGATCATCCCGCTCGGGAAGGTCACCACCGGCGACGCGACCCTCTACCGCCACCTGCGCCGCAGCGTCCTCGAATTCGACGGGATCGCCGCGCTCGCCGGCCGGCTCTCCGACGCCGGCTTCACCGACGTCCGCACCGCCACGATGCCCGGCTGGCAGAACGGCATCGTGCACACCGTCCTCGGCACCAACCCGCAGGAGCACCCGTGACCCGGCCCCTCGGCACCGACCGCCGCATCGAGACCCGGCCGGCCCCGCCCGGCCTGGCCGACGCCGGGCTGCTCGGCCGTCGCCCGACCGCGGCGGTCGTCGGCGGCGGCATCGCGGGCCTGACCGCCGCCACCGGGCTGGCCGAACGCGGCGTCACGGTGACGCTCTTCGAACGGGACGCCCACCTGGGCGGGCGCGTCGGCGGCTGGACCGACCGGCTGCCGGACGGCACGCCGGTGACGATGAGCCGCGGTTTCCACGCCTTCTTCCGCCAGTACTACAACCTCCGCTCGCTGCTCATGCGCACCGATCCCGGGCTCGACCGGCTGACGCCGCTGGCCGACTACCCGCTGCTGGACGCCCAGGGCCGCACGGACACCTTCGCGGGTCTCCCCCGGACGCCGCCGTGGAACGCGCTGGCGTTCGCCTGGCGCAGCCCGACGTTCACGCCGCGGGACCTGGTGCGCATCAACGGCCGCGGGGCCCTGCCGCTGGCGACCGTCAGCGTCCCGGAGACCTACGACCGGCTCGACGAAACCGACGCGGCGAGCTTCCTCGACGCGATCAACTTCCCCGAAGCGGCCAAACACCTGGCGTTCGAGGTGTTCTCCCGCAGCTTCTTCGCCGATCCGCGCGAGCTGTCCGCGGCGGAACTGGCGACCATGTTCCACCTGTACTTCCTGGGTTCCAGCGAAGGTCTCGTGTTCGACGTGCCCACCGAGCCGTTCCCGCAGGCGCTGTGGGACCCCCTGGCCGGCTACCTGGCCGACCGCCGGGTGACGATCCGGACCGGCACGCCGGTGGCGGCGCTCGACCGCAACCCCGACGGGTTCGCGGTCGCGACGGCTGACGGGAGCGCGCAGTTCGACACCGTCGTGCTGGCCTGTGACGTGCGGGGGCTGCGCGAGATCGTCGCCGCCTCCCCGGGTCTGGGGACGCCCGAGTGGCGGGCGGCGGTGGCCGGGCTGCGCACGGCGCCGCCCTTCCTGGTCCGGCGGCTCTGGCTCGACCGGCCCGTCGAGGCCACCCGGCCGCCGTTCCTGGGCACCGGGAGCGTGCCGCCCCTGGACAACATCAGCCTGCTCGACCGCTACGAGGACGAGGCACGGCGGTGGGCGGCCCGCACCGGTGGCTCGGTCATCGAACTCCACGCGTACGCGGCCACGACCGACGACCGCGACACGCTGGTGAAGGCCGTGGACGACCGGCTGCACGCGATCTACCCGGAAACCCTCGGTGCCCGGGTCACGGCGTCGATTTCCCTGTGGCGCGAGGACTGCCCGCTCTTCGGGCTCGGCGACTTCGCCCGCCGCCCGGCGGTCGTGACGCCGGACCCGGCGCTGGCACTGGCCGGCGACGGCATCCGGATCGACCTGCCGGTGGCCCTGATGGAACGCGCGGCCACCACCGGCTGGGCCGCGGCGAACACGCTGCTGGCCGGGTGGGGGCTCGCCGGGCTCCCGGTGCGCTCGGTGCCCAACCGCGGCCGGATCGGCCTGCTGAACCGGCTCGCCGCGACGAAGTACTTCCGGGGGTGAGCGGGATGACCGAGCGCAAAATCCACCGCGGCGACGGCCCGCCGCGCCCGAACACGCTGCCGAGCCACGGAACACCTTCCGCGCACCCACCGCGCCGGGCCGCGCTGCCCAGCCACCGGACACACCCCGCGGACCCGCCGCACCGGGCACCCCGCCGCCGCAGCACCGCGTTGCCGGACCACTTCCCTTCCTCCCACCACTTCCGCGGGTGAACGCCATGCCGGACCACGAAGTCGTCATCGTCGGCGCCGGGCTCGCCGGGCTGGCCGCCGCCGTCACGCTGCACCGGGCCGGGGTGCCGTGCGCGGTGCTGGAGGCGTCGGACGAGGTCGGCGGCCGGGTGCGCACCGACCTCGTCGACGGGTTCCGGCTCGATCGCGGGTTCCAGATCCTCAACCCGGCCTACCCGGCGATCCGGCGCCTGGTCGATGTCGGCGCCCTGGACCTTGGCCGGTTCTGGCGCGCGGTCCGGGTCGTCGACGACGACCGCGTCTCGCTGCTCGGGAACCCGCTCGACACGCCGAAGGCGCTGCGCGACATCGCGGCCCGGCGGTACCTCTCGGCAAAGGACCTGGCCGCGCTCGGCGCGCTTTCGGCCCGCGCCGCGGCCGGACCGGCGCAGGCGATCATCGACCGAGCCGACCGCACGACCGCCGACGAACTGCACCGCGCCGGCGTGTCCGCCCGGGCCGTCGAGACCGTGCTGCGGCCGTTCCTCTCCGGTGTCTTCCTGGAACCCGGACTGACCACCTCGGCCCGGTTCTTCCAGCTGGTGTGGCGGAGTTTCCTGCGCTCGGCACCGTCCCTGCCGGCCCTGGGCATGGGCGAGCTCCCACGGCAGCTGGCCCGCGCCCTGCCGACGTCGGCCGTCCACCTGGACACGCCGGTCGAGCGGGTCCGCCCGGGCGAGGTCCGCACGGCGGGCGGTGAAACCCGGACCGCCCGCGCGGTCGTCGTCGCCACCGACGGGTCCACGGCCGCCCGGCTCGCCGGCGTCCCGGCACCGCGCTGGAACAGCGGGACGACCTGGTACTTCGCCCCACCACGATCCCCGTTGCGCGAACCGGTCATCGTGATCGACGCGCGCGGCGGGCCGGTGGTCAACACCAGCGTCGTCAGCGAGGTGTGCCCGACTTACGCCCCACCGGGCGCCGCGCTGGTGAGCGCGTCGGCGTTGACGACGCTGCCGGAGGCGGACGTGCGCCGCCAGCTCGGCCGGATGTACCGCACGGACGCGACGCGCTGGCCGCTGGTGGCGCGGTACGAGATCACCCACGGGCTCCCGGCCATGCCGCCACCGCACGAACTCCGGCGCGACGTCCGGCTGGGCGACGGCCGGTACGTGTGCGGTGACCACCGGGACACCAGCTCGCTGCAGGGGGCGTTGGCGTCCGGGACCAGAGCGGCCCGCGCGGTTCTCGCCGACCTCGGCACGGCACCGCGCTGAGCGCTTCCCGCATTACGACATCCGGGCGGAAATTCGCTCGCAGCACGGCGAAAACCACCGCGGCGACACCGGGAACCCGGTACTGATCGTGCCGATCCGGCCCCGCTGCATCACCGGATCGAGTGAAAGCCGCAGGGAGTTCTTCGATGTTCCGGCCCAGCACACCCATGGTCTGGGTAGCCCGGAAACCTCGCCGTGCCCCGTTGAGCGCCTTGACACAGGGCACTCCGAGTGACGTTTTCCGCACCCGCTAACGAAGTCGCGGCTTTTCCGTCTTTCCGAGGCAACCCGCAGTAATCCGGTCTTCGGAAAGGAAGTCCATGTCGCGGAGATCCTTGTTCGTCGCGCTGATCACGGTCAGTGCCTTGCTCACCCCGGCCGCGGTGGCGGCCGCGGCGCCGCCCGGGGTCGACCCGGCCACCGTCGATCTCACGCTCGCCGCCGGGCAGAGCGCCACCGTCGCCAAGCACGTCACCACCTCCACCGTCCCCCCGAACCCCGACCTCGTCCTGCTCGCCGACACCACCGGCAGCATGAGCGGCGCGATCACCAACGTCCGCACCAACGCCGACGCCATCACCGGTGACGTGCTCGCCGCCCAGCCGACCGCCCGGTTCGGCGTCGCCGAGTACAAGGACTTCACCGACTCCGTGCCCTTCAAGGTCAACCAGGGCATCACCGGCGACACCGCCGCCGTCCAGGCCGGTATCGACCAGTGGGCCGCGTCCGGCGGCGGCGACTTCCCCGAAGCCGACCTCAACGCCCTCTACGAACTGGCCTCCGGCGCGGTCACCTTCCGCCCGGACGGCACGCGCATCATCGCCTGGTTCGGGGACGCGCCGTCGCACGACCCCAGCGGCGGGCACACCCTGGCCCAGACCATCGACGCGCTCAAGGCGGCGAAGATCCGCGTCGTCGCGGTCAACGTCGGTGCGCTCGACGCCGACGGCCAGGCGAGCGCCATCGCCACGGCCACCGGTGGCGTGCTGCTGAACAACGTGCCGTCGAACCAGGTGTCGCAGGCCATCCTCGACGGCATCAAGTCCATCGAGGTCACGGTGGCGCCGAAGGTCACCACCTGCGACCCGCAGCTGACGCTGACCAACGACCCGGCGAGCGTCAAGGTGTCCAGCGGGGACGTCGCCACGTTCACCGAGACCGTCGCCGCGGCGGCCGACGCCGCGCCCGGCACCTACCACTGCACGGTCGACTACCTCGTCGACGGCGTGTCCCGCGGGTACGTCGAGACGACGACCGTGCGCGTGCTCGGCCTGAGCATCAACGACGTCACGGTGGCCGAGGGCTCCGGCGGCGCGCCGGTGCCGGCCACCTTCACCGTGTCGCTGCTCGGCGGCACCAGCCCGAACCCGGTGACGGTCCACTACGCCACCGCGAACGGCACCGCCACCGCACCGGCCGACTACCAGGCGGCGAGCGGTGACGTGACCTTCGCGCCCGGCGAGACGAGCAAGCCGGTGACCGTGCTGGTCAACCCGGACACCGTCGACGAGCCGGACGAGACGTTCACGGTGAACCTCTCGGCACCGGTCGGCGCCGGGCTGGTCGACCCCACCGGCGTCGGCACGATCGTCGACGACGACCGCGACGGCACCTTCTCCTGCACCGGCACCGCCGCGAACGTCATCGGCATCACCGCGGCCGTGGCGAACCCGGCGAACCTGCCCTGCGCCGACGACAGCCAGTCCGTCCTCGACGCGACGCTCAACGCCGGCCTGATCAAGGTGGAGACCCACGCGCTGACCGCGGCGACCGACCTGACCCCGGACGACCAGTCCGCGGCGCCGGCGGCCGGTGACCACGCGCAGGCCTCGGCCAAGATCGACAGGACGGTGATCAGCACGGTCGGGCTGACCATCGAGCTGGGCGTGATCCAGTCGCAGGCGGCGGCGACCTGCCAGCCGGCCACGGGCGGGCTCGCCCCGGCGCTGACCGGCAGTTCGAGCGTCGCTTCGCTGAAGATCAACGGCGTCCCGGTCACGGTCGGCTCGGCGCCGGTGACCATCGCGCTGGTCATCGGCTCGCTGAAGCTGAACGGCCAGACCATCGCGAACGGCGTCGTGAAGCAGCAGGCGGTCACGCTGGAAACCCCGCTGGCGAAGATCGTGCTGGCGGAGTCCCAGGCGGACGTGCACGGCACCGCCGCGCACCCGGCGGGCAACCCCTGCCGCCGGTGACCCGGTGAACCACCCGGGGTGGGCGGTCCTCGCCCGCCCCGGGTCCGGCGCACGAAAGAAGCGCCCCAAGGCCGCCTTGGGGCGCTTGTGCCGGGGTCGCTAGCCGGAGGTCGGCATCAGCTCGAGGGTTTCCTCCGCCAGCCGGTCGGCGCCCTCGCGGAAGTCCGCGTCCAGCTTGCGGAACAGCGTCTCGGCCTGGATCGCCGGCCAGTCGCGCGGCAGGTGCCCGGCCGGCAGGTGGGGGTCCCGGCGGACCACGTGCAGCCAGTCCGAATGCAGCATCAGCCGGCGCGTCAAGTCGTCCGGAAAGGACGGTTTCCCGCCGTCCCACTTGTCCAGGAAATCGTGGTAGCGCGCGGCTATCGTGGCCGTGTCGAAGGCTTTCCGGACCAGCGAAGCCGCTTCCGTCGGTTTGGCCGGCTGGGCGGTGAACACCGTGACGTGCCCGTCGAGGCCGAGCTGCTCGACGATCGCCGTCACGTCGCGGTCCCCCGGCGCGACCCACAACCCGTTCTGCAGCAGGCCGAAACCCGCCCACGTCAGCTGGCGGCGCAGGTCGTGGCGGTCGCCGCGGCGGGTGTCCGGGAGGGAAAAGCCCACCAGCGTCCAGCCGGCGTCCTCGGAGCGGTTGACCGCGCCCGTTTCCCAGATGCGGCGCCTGCCGTCCTCGAGGACCGCGGCGAGGCGCTCGCTGAGACCGAAGTAGACCTTCCGCCCGTGGCGGTGGCGGGTCAGCAATCCGGTGCCCGCCATGCGGGTCAGCGTCGACCGGACCGCCTCCTCCGAGACGCCGACCCGCCCGAACACGTCGATCACGCTGCCCGAATAGATGGCGCTCGACCGGCCGAGCAGGTGGATGCCCAGGAACGTGAGCATGACGGACTTCGGGCGGGGCCCGGAGCCGGTCTCGGCGGAGTGCGTCACGGCGCCAGCGTAACCCGGGGCGGCCGCCACTTGATGTTGTGCAGATCGTTGACGGCCGTCATGCCTCTGACTAACGTTGGGGCCCGCTCCCCCGTCGTCCGCCCCCGGACGAACCTGCCCCTCCGCAGTGCCCCGCCCCCGAAGACGAGGGTGAACCCCATGAGCACTCAGCTCCGCAGAGCGGTCGCGTCGAGCTTCCTCGGCAGCCTGATCGAGTACTACGACTTCCTCCTCTACGCCACGGCGAGCGCGGTCGTCTTCGGCAAGGTGTTCTTCGCCGACCTCGATCCGGCACTCGCCACGGTCGCCAGCTTCGGCACGTTCACCACCGGCTACCTCGCCCGCCCGCTCGGCGGCCTGATCTTCGGTCACTTCGGCGACCGCATGGGCCGCAAGCGGATGCTCGTGCTGACCATGACCCTGATGGGCGTCGCGAGCTTCCTCATCGGCCTGCTGCCCGGCTACGACCAGATCGGCCCGGTCGCCCCGCTCGGCCTGGTCCTGCTCCGCGTCGTCCAGGGCATCGCGGTCGGCGGCGAGTGGGGCGGCGCCGTGCTGATGTCCGCCGAACACGCGCGGTCGCGCCGCGGGCTGTGGGCCGGGTTCACCAACGCGGGCGCGCCGAGCGGCATGGTCGTCTCGACCCTCGTCATGTCCGGCACCGCCGCGCTGACGTCCGAAGCGGACTTCCTCGCGTGGGGCTGGCGGATCCCCTTCCTGCTCAGCATCGTCCTGCTCGCGATCGGCCTGTTCGTGCGGTCCCGCGTCGACGAAACCCCGGCGTTCCTGGCCGCCCGCAAGGAGGAACGGCGACGGTTGCCGCTCGTCGCCGTGCTGCGGGACCACCCGCGCGTGCTGCTGCTGAGCGTCGGCGTCGGGCTCGCCGCGTTCGTCGTCCAGGCGACGCTGACCACCTTCGTGCTCGCCTACGGCGTCCAGCACGGGCACCCGCGGCAGGACGTGCTCAACGCGCTCACGCTGTCGTCGGCCTGCGCGGTGGCCGGGATCCTGCTGTGGTCGGCGCTGTCCGACCGGATCGGCCGCCGCCCGGTCGTCCTGGCCGGGGTGGCCGCCATGGCCGTGTTCGGGTTCCTGCTCTTCCCGATGGTCCGCAACGGCAGCGGGCTGCTGCTGGTCCTGGCGCTGGTGATCGGCCAGGGCGTCATCCACCCGATGATGTACGGACCGCTGGCGGCCCTGTACACCGAACTGTTCGACACCGAAAGCCGCTACACCGGCGCGTCGCTGGGCTACCAGCTCGCCGGGCTCGGCGCCGGGTTCGCCCCGCTGATCTTCGCCGAGCTCCAGCGCGCCAACGGCGGTGGTTCGACCACGCCCGTGTCGTGGACCATCGCCGCGTTCTGCGTCCTCTCCGCCGTCTGCGTGCTGGCGCTGCGGGAAACGCACCGCCGTGAACTGACGCCCGTGGCCGAGTTCCCCGCGGCCGCCGAGCGAGAGAGGAACCGAGGATGAGCAGGTGGTTCCGCCGGGCCGGCGCCCTCGTCGCGGCGACGCTGACGGCGTTCGGCCTCACCGCGGGAAGCCCGGCGCAGGCCGCCACCCCCGCGCACTACACCGGGCAGCTGCCCGACGGCGCGAGCTGGGTGGCCGACGTGCCGGCGTCCTGGAACGGCACCGTGATCCTCTACAGCCACGGCTTCGGCCCGCTCGTGGCGCGCAACGCGCCGGACGAGCCGACCGCGCAGGCCCTGCTCGCGGGCGGTTACGCGCTGATCGGCTCGTCCTACAGCGGGCCGTCGCTGTGGGCGCTCGCCTCCGCGCCGCGTGACCAGTTCGCGTCGCTGGACGAGCTCGTGCGCAGGATCGGGCCGCCCCGCCGCACCATCGCCTGGGGCACGTCGATGGGCGGTCTGGTCAGCGCGCTCGAGGCCGAGTCCGGCGCGCGGCGGCTCGACGGCGCGCTGACCACGTGCGGCCTGGTCGCGGGCGCGCTCGACCTGAACAACTACCAGCTCGACGGCGAATACGCCTTGTCCCGCCTGCTCGCCCCGGCCCAGCCGGTGAAGCTGGTCCGCTACGCGAGTGCCGACGAAGCGAACGCGGCGGCCGAGGCACTGACGAAGATCGTCACCGACGCCCAGGGCAGCGCGGCCGGCCGGGCCCGGATCGCCCTGGGTGCCGCGCTGCTGAACACGCCGCCGTGGCTGACCGGCGACCTGCCGCCCGGGCCCGCCGACCACGCGGGCCAGGAACAGCAACAGCAGGAGGCGCTGGCGCAGTTCGTGCTCGGGTTCGTGGTGCCCGGCCGCTACCAGATCGAACTGGCGGCCGGCGGGAACAGCGCGTTCAACCGCGGCGTCGACTACCGCGCCCTGCTGGCCGGCAGCCCGCTGGTCCGGCAGGTGCGGGCGTTGTACCGCGCCGCAGGCCTGGACCTCGACGCCGACCTGGCCGACCTGACCCGCCACGCGGACGTCACCCCCGACCCGCACGCCGTCGCGACGCTCGCCCGCACGTCCCAGCCGACCGGACGGCTGCGCGTGCCGTCGCTGGCCATCCACACCACCGCGGACCACCTCGTGCCGGTCGAGCAGGAGAACCGGTACGCCCAGCGGGTTCGCTCGGCGGGCCGGGAACCGTTGCTGCGCCAGGCTTATGTGCAGGCGGCCGGGCACTGCGCGTTCCGGCCGTCGGAGACGCTGGCGGCGTTGCACGCCCTGGAATCCCGGATCGAAACCGGGCGCTGGCCCGACCTCCGGCCGGCGAGTCTCAACGCGGCCGCGGCCGCACTCGGCGATCCGGGCCGGTACATCCGCTACACGCCGGCGCCGCTGACCGGCACGAACCGCCGCTGAGGCCGGGGGCGGCCGCATTCCGCGGCGGCCGCCCCTTGCGTCAGGGTAAATCACGGCTTTCGGAACTTGCATTTGATGTTAATGGGCGGACCCCCTAGCGTGGTCGGCATGAACCTCACCGTCCTCGCGGCGTCCGGCCGGACCGGACTCGCACTCACCCGGGAAGCCTTGCGGCGCGGGCATTCCGTCACCGCGATCGCCCGGGATCCCGGGCGCATCGCCGTTCCGGACGCGCCTCTCCTGCAAAAGGTGGCGCGCGACGTCGAAGATCCGGCGAGCCTCGACCTCGCCGGCTCGGTCGTCCTGTCCGGCCTCGGCACGGACCGGCCGGGTGTCCTGCTGGCGGGCGCCAAGGCGGTGGTCGCCGCCGGACCGCAGCGCATCATCTGGCTCGGCGCGTACGGCACGGGCGAGTCGGCCTCGGTGGCCGGCGAAGCGGCCGGTGTGCTCACGAAGCTGCTGGGCGACCGCCTCGGCGACAAGGTCGAGGCCGACGCGACGATCCTCGCGGCCGGAGGCACGGTGTTCCACGCGGGCCTGCTGACCGACGGCCCGGAAAGCCCCGCGCGGCGCACGGTGCCCCTGGCCGACGGACCGCCCCTCGACTTCGACGCGGTGATCAGCCGGGCGACCGTCGCCGCGGCCATGCTCGACGAAGCCGAGACCCCGCGCTTCGCGGGCAAGATCGCCTTGCCGCTGGCGGATTGAGCCGCGGGCCTGGCGAGGCGGGGCAAGGCCGAACGGGGTTTGGCGGGCCCAGGCGTTGGCCGGGCAAGCTTGGCGAGGCTTGGCGGGGCTGAGCAAGGCCCGGGCGGCGCCGGACGGGTTTGGCGGGCCCAAGCGCGGTTGGCCGGGCAGGCTGGGTAAAGCCAAGCGGGTTAGGCAGGACCAGGCAGGCCAAGCGGAGATTGCCGCACGGGGCGCCAAACAGCGGGTCCGCGCGCGGGCCTGGGCTACGGGGTCGTGATCTCCTCGAACGCCGCACGAACCTGGTCGCGGAGCCAGGCGTGGGCCGGGTCGGAGTCGTAGCGCTGGTGCCACGTGCAGCAGATCTGCGCCGCGCGGGATTCGGCCGGGAGGGGGCGGGTGATCAGCCCGAACGCGTCGATCAGCGGGCGGCCGAGCACCGCCGTGCAGCTGACCAGCGCGTCGCTGCGGGCCGCCAGCTGCAGCGCCGTCGCCAGGGTTGCCACCGACGCGATCACCCGGCGGCGCAGGCCGTCCGCCGCCAGCACGTCGTCGATCGGGGCCGTGAGGCGGCCACGGCGGGACACGAGGACGTGCGGGAACGCCGCGAACGCCCGTAGGTCCAGTCCCTCGGCCGCGGGGTGACCCGCGCGCATCGCCACCACCAGGGCGTCGTGGCCGAGGACCTCGGCCCGGAACTCGGGCAGGTGCGCCCGGGGGCCGCCGAGTTCGAGGTCGACGCGGCCGTGGCGGAGGTCGTCGGTGTCGGCCGAGTGCTCGGCCAGCACCCGCAGCTGGACCCCGGGCGCCTGCTCCTGGAGCCGGCCGGCCAGCACCGGGACGACCGACGCGGCGAGCGCGTCGTGGCACTGGATCGTGAACGTGCGGTCCAGCTCGCCCAGGTGCAGCTCGCGGGCCGGCTGCAGGACCTCGCGCGCCCGCCGGACCAGCCGGTGCACGTCTTCGCGGACGGCCACCGCGTACGGCGTGGGCACCATCGTGTGGCCGGTGCGGACGAGGATGTCGTCGCCGGTCACCGCGCGGAGCCGGCCGAGGGTGCGGCTGACCGCGGGTGAGGACAGGTGCAGCCGCTCGGCCGCGCCCATCACGCTGCCCTCCTCGAGCAGCGCGTCGAGCACCGTGAGCAAGTTCAAGTCGAGTTGCACGAACGCAAGACAACCACAGGAGAGAACATGAGCCAGGACCTGCTCACCGCCACCACCGCCGCCGTCCGGGCCGCCGGTGACCGGATGCTGACGCGCTACTCCCCCGCGTCGCGCCAGCCGGGGCTGCCCGAGCTGCTGAAGAGCCTGCACGACAACGACACCGCCGTCGCCGACGTGCTGCGGCCGGCCCTGACCGGCCTCCGCCCGGAGGCGCGGTGGCTCGACGACGAGCACGGGTCCGGGCCGCTGCCCCCGGGCGAGTGGTGGCTCATCGACCCCGTGGGCGGCAACGTCAACGCCGTGCACGGCATGCCGGAGTGGAACATCGGCGTGAGCCTCGTCCGCGACGGGCGTCCGGTGCTGGCGGTGGTCCACTTCCCGGTGCTCGGCGAGACGTTCACCGCCACCGAGGGCGGCGGCGCCCACCTCGACGGCGAACCGCTGCGGGTGTCCGCCAAGACGTCGCTGGACGGCGCGCTGGCGGGCACCGGCCAGGCCCAGCCGGGCCACGACCCCGAGCTCTTCGCGCGGCTCGCCTCGTCGTTCGCCGCGATGTCGGAAGCCGCGCTGTACGTGCGGATCTCCGTGCCGGTCAGCCACCAGCTCGCCCAGGTCGCCGCGGGCCGGATGGACCTGCACTGGCAGTTCGACAACGTCCGGTCCCACGCCGCGGGCGTGCTGCTGGTCCAGGAAGCCGGGGGTGTCGTCACCGGCCTCGACGGCGGCCCGTGGGACATCGCGGGCACCGGCTACCTCGCCGCCGCGCCCGGCGTGCACGCCGACGCGTTGAAGGTCCTGACCGCCTGAGGCCTGGACGGGGAGCGCCGGCGAGGGGGCAGCCTCGCCGGCGCGAGATCGGTCAGGACAGCCCGAAGAAGGCGATCGCGACCGCCGCCATCCCCGCCGCGGGGAGGCTGTGCCCGGCGCCTTGGACGCTGTAGGCCTCCACCCGGACCGTGCCCGAACCGTCGGCGAAGCGGCGGCGGTTCCAGCCGGCCTGCGGGGTGTCGGCCGACGTCGGCGTCTGGCTCAGGCCGAACACGTTGGTCCACTGCTCGATTTCCTCCTGCAGCAGCGCATACGGCACGAGCGTGTCGGCGGTGCCGTGCCACAGCTGGACGCGCGGGCGGAGACCGGTGTAGCCGGGGTAGGCCTGCCGGACCGCGTCACCCCACTGCTGGGGCGTGCGGTTCGCGCCGCCGCCACCGGTGCACCTGCTCGACCACGGCGGGAAGTCGGCGGCGTTCGCGAAGCAGTTGAACGGCACGCCCATGAACGCCGCACCCGCTTTGAACACGTCCGGGTAGAGGGCGAGCATCTCGTTGGTCATCATGCCGCCGGAGGAGGAACCGGTGGCGAAAACGCGGTTCGGGTCGCCGCCGTAGCGCTGTTCGGCGTAGGTCACCATCGACACGATCGAAACCGGGTCGCTGCCGCCGTTGCGGTGTTTCGCCGCATCGGACCACGTGTCGAAACAATTCCCGAAGCCGGCCTGCTGCTGCGCGCTGGGGTAGATGACGAGGAACCCGTAACGGTCGGCCAGCGAGGCGAACTCGCTGCCGGAGTAGAAGCCGGGGCCCGAACCGCCGCACCCGTGCATGGCGACCACGATCGCCGGGTTGGCCGGGCGCGTGTCCGGCACGTAGATGTGCATGCGCATTCCGCCGGGGTTGTTCCCGAAGCCGGTCACTTCGACCAGCGAGGCGGCCGACGCCGGGGCCGCGACGCCGGCGACGGCCAGCAGCACGGCACTGGCCACGGTCACGAACGCCGTTCTGAATCCACTCATCGGTGACCTCCGTTCGGCGATCCCCCTCGCGCATCGAGGTTAGGCAGATCCACGACGACCGTCAACAATTCATCGACTATTCCGGGATAGCGAAAGTTTCGAACTCGGTGATATGCTGGAAATGCCGGACAAACGATTGTCGATCGTCGCGGAAACAGTGAACAATCCGGCCACGGCGGGAGGTGGCACGTGCCCGGAACGGGCGAGCCGGCCGTGCGCCCCGAGGCGCTGCTGCTCACGGTGTTCGGCGACCACGTGCTGGACCGCGGGGTCGCCGTGTCGACCGGCGGCGTCATCGCGGCGCTCGACCGGCTGGGCGTCGGCGAACACGCGACGCGGGCGACACTGAGCCGGATGGTGCGCCGCGACCTGCTGCACACCGTCCGGCGGGGCCGCCAGGCGTTTCTCGGCCTGACCGGGCACGGCACCGCGGTGCTGCGCGACGGGCAGCGCAGGCTGGACGGCGACGTCGTCGACCGGCACTGGGACGGCCGATGGACGCTGCTGACGTTCTCGGTGCCGGAGACCCGGCGCGCGGACCGGTACGCCCTGCGCACCCGGCTGGGCTGGTTCGGGTTCGGCCCGCTGCGCAGCGGGCTGTGGGTGTCGGCGTCGGCCGCCGACATCGCGCCCGCGCTGGCCGAACTAGACCTGCTGGACCACGCCGAGGTGTTCCGCGCGGAGCCGTACCTGTGGACCGACCCGGCGCGGATCGCCCGCGAGGCCTGGGACCTGCCCGGGATCGCGGCGGGGTACGAGCAGTTCCTCCGGCGCTGGGGTGGCGGGACGGGGGCCGGCCTCGGCGACGACCTGTGTTGCCGCATCCGGCTGGGCGCGGAGTGGCTCCTGCTGATCCGCCGGGACCCGGTCCTGCCGCCGGAACTGCTGCCGCCGGACTGGCCGGGCACGCGCGCGGCGGCGTTGTTCCGCGCCTTGCGTCAGCGATGGACCGGCCCGGCCGAGGAGCTGGCCGGTGAGCTGCTGGAAGCCATCGTCGCGGAATGAGCGGCCCGGGACCGGCGGCGCCCAAGCCGAACAGCATGCGGGCGCTCCTCGACGTGCTCGTCGGGGAATGACACCGACAGCGGTTGCCACGTTGCATGCCACGTTGCAAACTGGGGGCTCCGCCGTCCCCATCCCGGAGGTCAAAGGTGACCGACTTCGATCGACGTGACGTGCTGCGTGCCCTCACCGCGCTGGGGGTGACCGGGGTGACCGCGGGCCTGTTCGGCGGCACCGCCGAAGCAGCCGGCCCGAGTCCGCTGGACCTGAAGTTCTCCATCACCGAACAGTTCCGGCCGTTCGACCTGATCGCCCCGAAGTTCGTCCAGCTCGACTCCCCCGCCCGGCCCGGTGCGCTCGTCAAGACCGGCATCCGGCCGAAGGCGCCCTACGGCACGGTGACCGTGCAGGTGCTCGACGACCGCGCGCCCGTCGTGGCCGGGCTGGCCGGGGACGGGGTGTCGGTGCTCGGCACCTACGACCCCGCCGCCGGCCAGGCCGCCATCGAGATCACCACCTCCGGTGGCACGGCCGTGGTCAAGACCGCGCCGGCGCAGCTGCGGGCACCGTTCGGCTTCGCCGTCGTGGTCAACGAGAACGCCGTCACGGTGCTCGCCGACCGGGGCACCGGCTGGCAGCCGCTGCTGACCGAGCGCGACCAGGTCCGCGCGCGGATCGACCTGCGCGACCCGGCCGTGCTGGGCCGGCTGGGCTACGCCTACGGCAGCCGCGGGCCCGCGCGGCTGGGCCGGGTCCGGGCCGGGTACTTCGGCCAGGCGGGCGTGCGCGACCCGCACGTCGTGCAGCACGCCGACGGCCGCCCCTTCATCCGGCACGGCAAGCTCTACCTGACCATGACCAACGCCGGGCTCGGGTTCTTCCAGCAGGCGCACTGGGGCGTGTGGACGCTCGACCTCGCCGACCCGACGAAGCTGGAGCAGGTCGCGGCCCTGTTCTTCGCCCGTGACGGCGTCGTCCTGGGCGACCACGCCGGCCAGATCGTCTGCGACGGCGACCGGTTCATCCTGCTGATGAGCTCCTGGGGCGACTTCTCGTTCAACGGCGTCCACGTGCGCCACACGGTCACCCACGCCGACGTGCTGTCGGGCGTGCACGTCCTGCCCACCCGGCAGCTGCCGCTGCCCACGACGGTCAGTTCGTGGGACCCGGCGCTGACGAAGATCGACGGCCGCTGGCACATCGCGTTCGTCGAAAGCCCCGCCCAGCAGCCGGCGTTCGTGTTCCACCCGGCCCTGGCCGCCGCCCCGCGCGGCGCGGACTACGACCAGGGCCTGACGCTGCTGGGCGCCGACCGGTCGGTCACCCAGACCGAAGGCACCATCCTGCAGCGGGTGGGCGGCCGCTGGTACCTGTTCGCCAGCGACGGCAACGCGCGCGAGTACCCGGTCTACGACCTGAGCCTGCGCAAGCTCGGCACGCTGAACGCGCCCTACGGCACCAACATCCCGCACCCGATGCTGGTGAAGATCGGCCACCGCTGGTGGCTGCCGACGTTCAACGGGACGCAGTACGCCGAAGACGTCCTCGGCTACGGCGGCCACGGCGACTTCATCCTGATGCAGTCGAGCTAGCGCCAAGCGCCGATCGGGGCACCGGCCGCCGCAAGCCGGTGCCCCGTCACGTTATGGCCTGGGCCCGGCGGACCACCTCCCGGCACAGCCGCCCGACGTCGGAGGGGTCGTCGGTGAACTGGGACGGCTTCACGCAGAACGTCGTGAACCCCAGCTCGAACCGCTCCGGCAGCGCGGCCATCGCCCGGCCGAGGTCGGCGCACGAACGGTCGTCCGGGAACACCGCGCGTCCCCCCGGCCAGCTCCAGCTGGTCGCCGCACGCGGCGCGCCGATTCCGCTGTGGACGGTACGCCGAGCGGGTGGAAGCCGTGCCCGTAGCGCACCAGCCGGTCCAGGATCTCGCGCTGCTCGTCGAGGATCCGCCCGCGCCGGCCGAACGGCACGCCGAGGGCGGCGTACTCGTCGCGGCTCCAGCTCACCGTCGGCTGGACGACCAGGCGCTCTCCGCTCCGCAGGTCCTCGGCCTCGGCGGGCGGTACGCGCACTACCGCTCGCTGGTCGCCGAGGCCGTCCACCTCGCCCTGCGGTGACGCCCCGCCCGCGCCCGGACCCGCCCGGGCGCGGGCGGGCGGGCGGGAATTCACCGGTTGGACGCGATGAAATACACGACGACCCCGATCAACGCGAGCACCTCGCTCAGCACGAAGGTCGTGTAGCCCATCGTCTGCAGTTTTCCTTGCGCTTCCGGCTGCCGTGCCGTGCCGTTGATGACGGCGGCGAAGATCAGGCCGACGCCGATTCCCGGGCCGATCGCCCCCAGGCCATAGCCGATGGCGGCGAGTCCGGGGTTGAGGTTGACGGCCTGGGCCAGAACGTTGTCACTCATGACATTCCCCTTCACATCGGTCCACGCGCACGCTCGCGTGGGACAGCGGGCTCATGCGTCATACCGAAAGCGGAACAGGGCTGGTCGAAGGCGGCGGAAATCGGAGGTCGGGGCGGATCGCGCAGATCTCACTGGGCCGGCGGAATTCGTCGGTAATCGAGTGGTCCGATCACGACCAGGATATCACGGCAAATCGGAAACCGCCCGCGAGAAGACGCGGGGGCGAGCCGGCGTGCCCGCGCCGACCGCTCGGGATGTCCATTGTGGCCGGTCGAGGCAACCACCGGTCGTTGACCGTGAGTGATCAACTGTCGCACCCAGTGATCACGTCCTGCGTCCTCGAAACCGACCGGCCGTCCACCCGGGCCGAATCGGAGTGGTACCCGAAGCCGGGTTACGCCTTCCGCCTGGACGGCCGCAGCGACCCCTTCCGGTCGGACTTGTTTCGAAACCCGGGTACGCCGTAGCGCAACGACACAAAAGGCGGCCGACAAAGCCGGGGGAACGCAAACCGGGCCCGCCGCGGCGCCAATTTATCGACGGAAGAGAAAGCCGGAACGACCCCCCGGACCGCTATTGCCCGCAGTACCCCGCCACCCACAAGCGGCCTGCCCGGCAACCCCGCCGCCGGGCCGGCGGGAGGGCGTCCCGCGAAGCTCCGGACCGCCGGCCCGGACGCGGGCGACCGCAGCGTCAGCGCGGCTTTCGCGGTGTAGTGACCCCCTTGCCGACCGTGCAAGCACCCGGGTGGATGCGGCCGCCCCCAGCGGCCCGCGGCGACCCTACCAGTGAATATCACCGGCGACTGTCGGAGTGCTGTCACCACCATTAATGGTGGTGCTAACACCACCATCCCCTGCGGTGTCCGAATACATCCCGATCCGAACTGTCCACCAGGTGATACTACTGACGAGTTCGGCGTTTCACTGGTCCGAACGGAGGTACCTAAGCCACCGACCCTCTGCCACTATCTTGCGCAAAATACATCTTCGGGTGGTCCGGCCGATGAGTATCGGGCTGCCCGAATCTGGGGGTAGATCGAAGTGCAAATCGAACTGCTGGGCGCCATGGAAATAAGATCCAACGGGAGAATTTACTCGATACGCGCGAAGAAAGTGCGGACCCTGCTGGCGATGATGGCTCTGTCGCCCGGCCGTCCGGTGTCCTACGAGCAGCTGGCGGACGAGCTGTGGGGCCCGCGGTCGCTCGCCAACTCCCGCAACGCGCTGCAGGCGAACATCGCACGGCTGCGGCGGCTCTTCAAGCCGATCACCGACGCGAGCGGGGAGGAGATCGTCCGGACCACCTACAGCGGCTACCAGCTGGAGGTGCCCGCCGAAGCGATCGACTCGCACCGGTTCCTCGAACTCGCGCGGCGCGGCACGTCCCTGGTCACCTCGGCACCGCACGAAGCCACCGGGATCCTGCGGGAGGCCCTGGTGCAGTGGCGGGGGCCGGCGCTGATGGACGTGCAGGACGGGGTGCGCTGCCGGGCCGCGGCCACGCACCTGAACGAGCGTCGGCTGACCGTGCAGGAGGACCTCATCGCCGCGCGGCTGGCGGTGGGGCAGCACCAGGAGATCGTGCACGAACTGCGGCTGCTGGCCACCGAGAACCCGGGCCGGGAGCGGCTCAGCGAACTGCTGATGCTCGCTCTCTACCGCACCGGCCAGCAAAGCGAAGCGCTGTCGGTGTTCCACCACACCAGCAAGTGGCTCGGCAGTGAGCTCGGGCTCTCACCGGGCCGCGCTCTGCGGCAGCTGTACCAGGCCATCCTGGTCCAGGACTGCATGCTCGACTGACGGCACGGCTGCACTCCACAGCCACTTCACAGCAGGGACGGCGCGACCACCGGCCGTCCCTGCTGTCATTTCGCTGTCATCGAACACCGCCCGGTGTTCTTGACCGGCACTGTCCGGGCTCATCCGCTCTCCTTCCGTGATCGACGGCCGTGATCATGGCGCACCCGGATGACCGACGGCTGACGGTTCGCCGACGCCGGCCTTCGTCAGCAGTCGGTCAGAGTGCGGTCATCTGCGCTGGCTAGTTTCCGGCGAGGCCGAAGTTCGCCCGAAACCCAGGAGTAGTCATGACAGCGGCAGTGTCCGAGCGCAGGGAACAGATCCGCGCGATCGTCCGCGACCACCTCGAGCTCGAGGACAGCGAGCTGTCCGAGACGAGCAACTTCATCGAGGACCACGAAGCCGACTCGCTCACGCTGATGGATGTCCTCGCCGCACTGGAAAAGCAGTTCGGCGTCACGATCGACCAGGCCCAGTTCCGCCGGATGGTCGACCTGGACAGCGCCTACGAGGTCGTCGCGGAATCCGCCGGCTGGTAGGGGAATCCGATGAGCGAGCACTCCACCGCGCCCGGACGCCGGGTGGTGATCACCGGCTGCGGGGTGGTCTCCAGCCTCGGCACGGGCATCGACGAATTCACCGCGGCGCTGCGGGCCGGGCGCAGCAACGTCCGGCCCATCAGCGTCTTCGACACGACCGGCTTCGAGCACAACAACGGCTGTGAGGTCATCGGCTTCGAGCCCGAACGCTGGATCCACAACGTCGAGATCGACTCGCTCGGCCGCGCCAGCCGGTTCTCCACCGCCGCCGCCCGGCTGGCCGTGGCGGACTCCGGCATCGACCTCGACGTGCTCCGCGAAGCACGCTGCCTGCTCTCGGTCGGCACGACCGACGGCGAGTCGCACGAGCTGGACAGCATGGTGTCGCTGGACATCGCCGGCGGGCCCGAGGCGATGAGCCCGCGGCTGGCCCGGCGCACGTCGGCCGGACGGCTCGCCACCTCGATCGCCCACGAGCTGCGGCTGTCCAATGTGGAGGTCGGCAGCATCGCGACGGCCTGCTCGGCGGGCAACTACGCCATCGGCCACTCCTTCGACGCGATCCGGCTCGGCGAAGCGGACTTCGCGTTGTGCGGTGGCGCGGACGCCGTGTGCCGCAAGACGTTCACCTCCTTCTACCGGCTGCGCAGCATCGCGCCGGACTACTGCCGCCCGTTCGACAAGAACCGGCTGGGCATCCTGACCGGCGAGGGCGCCGGCATCCTGATGCTGGAGAGCCTGGAGTCGGCGACCGCCCGCGGTGCCCGCATCTACGGCGAGGTCCTCGGCTACGGCCTGTCCTGCGACGCCCACCACCCGGTGGCCCCGCACCAGGGCGGCATCGCCCGGTGCATGGAACTGGCCCTGGCGAACGCCGGCGTCAAGCCCGCCGAAGTCGACCTGATCTCCGCGCACGGCACCGGCACCCACGCCAACGACAAGACCGAAGCGGCGGCGATCCGCGAGCTCTTCGGCGACGACACCCCGCGCGTGGTGTCGATGAAGTCGATGCTCGGCCACTCGATGGGCGCGGCGAGCGCGCTGGCCGCCATCGGCTGCTCGGTCGCCATCACCGAGGGGTTCATCCCGCCGACGATCAACCACGTCGAGACCGACCCCGAGTGCGCCGTCGACTGCGTGCCCAACGTGGCGGTCGAGGCGGACCTGCGGATCGTGCAGAACAACGGCTGGGCCTTCGGCGGCAACAACTCGGTCGTGCTGATCGGCCGCTACGACGGTCCGCGGGAGGCGGTCGCATGACCACCGCACCCCCGGCCGCTCCGGTCATCTCGGCCTGGACGGCGATCTCGCCGTTCGGCCACGACCGCGCCTCCTTCGCCGACGGCGTCCGCACCCGCACGTCCCCGGTGTCCGCAGTGGACACCGGTCGCTGGGCACCGGGGCCCGGCGGGACGGCCGCCACCGTCCCCGGCTTCGAGCCGCGGGACTTCCTCGGCACGAAGGGCACCCGGGCGATGAACCGGGTCAGCGGGCTGGCCGTCGTCGCGGCGAAGCACCTGCTCGCCGACATCGGCGTCGAGCCGGGCGACGAGCGCGACGACATCGGGTTCGTGCTCGGCACCACGACCGGCAGCGTGCAGAGCATGATGGACCTGACCCGCGCGTCGCTCACCGGCGACAAGCCCGACCACGTCGAACCGGCCGCGGTGCCCGGCTGCGTGATGAACTGCGCCGCCGGGCAGGCCGCGATCTGGCACGGGCTCAAGGGTCCGAACGCGACGATCGCGGCGGGCCGGACCACCGGCCCGCACGCGTTCAACTACGCGCGGCGGCTGCTGCGGACCGGCCGGGCGACCCGGGTGCTCTGCGGCGCCGCCGAGGAGTACTCCCCCGCCCGCGCGTGGGTGGAGCACCACCGCCGCGGCGGGGACGGCCCCGTGGTCATCGGCGAGGGCTGCGCCATGTTCCTGCTCGAACCGGCGGACCTGCGGCCGCCCGGGCGCCGGGTGCTGGGCACCCTGGCGGGCTTCGAGTCCCGGGTGTGCCTCGACGGCGACCTCGCCGGGACGGTCGCCGTCGCGGTGCGCGCGCTGCTCCGCTCGGCCGGCGTGGCCCCCGAGCAGGTGTGGGCCGCGACCGGCAGCGGCTTCACCGACTCCCACGGCGACGCGGTCGAGACCACGGCGCTGCGGCAGCTGTTCGGTGCTGCGGCCGTCGACCGCGTGCCGTCGGCGGACCTGCTCGGCGACACGGCTTCGGCGAGCGCGATGTTCCAGCTCGCCGCCGTCCTCAGCGTCGCGGAGTCCGCCGAGCGGGCCGGCGCCGACCACACGGTCGTCACCACCTGCGACGACGACGGTTCGGTGGCGTGCACGCTGCTGCGGCTCGGCGAGCCGGTCGCATGAGCGCGCCCAAGGTCGCGCTGGTCAGCGGCGGCTCGCGCGGCATCGGCCGCGCGGTCGTGCTGCGCCTCGCCGAAAGCGGTCACGACATCGCGTTCTGCTACCGCGCGGACGAGCAGTCCGCCGACGTGCTCGCCAAGGAGGTGCACGACCTCGGACGGCGGGCGGTCGCGACGAAGGTCGACGTCACCGACCGCGAAGCGGCCGCCGACTGGGTGGCCGCCACGGCCGCCGACCTCGGCGTCCCGGACGCGGTGGTGACGTCGGCGGGCATCACCCGCGACGGCGCGTTCGTGACGATGACCGGGGACCGCTGGACCGACGTCCTGCGGACCAACCTCGACGGTGTCTACAACGTCTGCCAGCCGGCCGTGTTCCTCATGCTGAAGCAGCGCCGGGGCAGCGTCGTCACGCTGTCCTCGGTGTCCGGGGTGCACGGCAACCCGACGCAGGTCAACTATTCGGCGTCCAAGAGCGGTGTCATCGGCTTCGCCAAGGCGCTCGCGAAGGAGATCGGCCGGTTCGGGATCCGGGTCAACGCGGTCGCGCCGGGCCTGATCGAGACGGACATGACCGGGCAGATGACGGACAAGGCACGCGAGAAGCTGCGCGCGGCCATCCCGCTGGGCCGGTTCGGCACCGCCGAGGAGGTCGCCGACCTGGTGTCCTACCTGGTGTCCGACCGCGCCGCCTACATCACCGGAAGCGTATTCGAGATCGACGGCGGCCTGGTCGTCTGAGGGGAAGATCCACAGTGGATTCCGATACCACGAGCCCGCGGTTCATCGCGCGGCTCAAGACGGCCGCGCTCGGCTCGGCCGAGCACCCGTTCGTCTTCCTCGGCAACTTCGAGGTCGAAGAGCTGTGGGCGGCCGACGAGCTGGGCCTGCCGCGGGTGTCCGCGGCGGGCAGCACGGCGGTGGTCAACAGCATGGACGAGTTCGCGCTGCTGCTGGGCGGCAAGGGCGACCACGTCGTGCTGAAGCACGCACCCGACCCGGACTACCACCGCTACCTGCTCGACCTCGGCTTCGAGCTGCCGGAGGTGCACGTCGTCGCGGCGCCGGACCCGGCGCGCAACGTCACCCAGGACGCGCTCGCCGATCCGGCGCTCGTCGCCGCGCTGGCCGAACTGGCCACCGACGGCGCACACCTGCTCCCCCACGGCGCCTCGGCGGTCGAGGAGGAGCTCGCGGCCCGCACGGGCGTGCCGCTGGCCACGCCGCCCGCCGCGCTCTGCAAGGCCGTCAACAGCAAGGTCTACAGCCGGCAGCTGGCCGACGAGCTCGGGCTGCGGCAGCCGCCCGGCTGGATCTGCGACACCCCCGCCCAGCTGGCCGACGCCGTGCCGGAGGCGGCCAAGGTGCTCGCCGAGGGCGGCACGGTGGTGGTGAAGGAGGCGTTCGGCGTCTCGGGCAAGGGCATCGCCGTCGTCACCAGCGAGCAGCGGCTGCTGCGCCTGCAGCGGATGATCGAACGCACCGCCGAAAAGGCGGGCCGCGACCGGATCGCGCTGGTCACCGAGACCTGGGTCGACAAGCGCGCCGACCTGAACTACCAGTTCACCGTGGGCCGGGACGGCTCGGTGCGGTTCGACTTCGTCAAGGAGGCCATCACCGAAAACGGCGTCCACAAGGGACACCGGATGCCGCCGCGCCTCGACGGAGCCCAGCACGCGGTGATCCGGCACGCGGCGGACGTCCTCGGCGCCCGCCTGGCCCGGGACGGCTACTACGGTGTGGTCGGGGTCGACGCGCTGGTCGAGCCGGACGGCGGCATCTTCCCGGTGCTGGAGATCAACGCGCGCAACAACATGTCCACCTACCAGGTGCCGCTGCAGGAGCGGTTCGTGCCCGAGGGCGCCGTCGCGATGGCCCGGCACTACCCGGTGCGCCTCGCCGCTCCCCTGCCCTTCTCGCGATTGCGCGAGACGCTCGGCGACCTGCTGTTCGCCGGGTCCGGCAGCGGGCTGCTCGTCAACAACTTCGCCACGGTCAACGCGGGCGCCGGGGTCGCCGCCGCGGGCGAAGCGTTCGCCGGCCGCCTCTACGGCGTGCTCATCGGGCCGTCCGCGGAAGCGCTCGACGAGCTGGACGACCGGATCACCGAGCGCCTCACCACCCTCGCCGCCGACTGAACCGCCGCCCCACCGACCGTCCTCACCCCAAGCGCCCCAATGTGGCCTTCGGTGCGTCAGACGCACCGAAGGCCGCCTTGGGGCGCTTGGGCCCACCGACTGCCTCAGGAGGCTGCCAGCATGAGCACCAGCACGTCCGTCCCGGAGTTCGCCGTCATCTCCGGGGCGCAGGTCCACGAAGTCCTCGGCGGGCAGGAAAAGCTCGTCATCGACCTCATCGAGTCGGCCTACCGCCTGCACGGCGCGGGCGACACGGTCAACCCGCCGTCCTACTTCCTGCGCTTCCCGGACCGGCCGTCCTCGCGGATCATCGCCCTGCCGGCGTCGGTCGGCGGCGACATCGCGGTCGACGGGCTCAAGTGGATCTCGAGCTTCCCGGAGAACGTCGCGAGCGGGCTGCCGCGGGCGTCGGCGATCCTCGTGCTCAACGACCCGCGGACCGGCTACCCGCTGGCCTGCCTGGAAAGCTCCATCATCAGCGCCACCCGGACCGCCGCGTCGGCCGCGCTGGCCGCCGACTGGCTGACCCGGGACCGGGCCCGGCCCGCCCGGCTGGGCATCGTCGGCACCGGCCTCATCGCGCGGTACATCCACACCTACCTGGCCGCCGGGGGCTGGGACTTCGACGACGTCGGCGTGTTCGACCTCAGCACCGCGCACGCCGAGGGGTTCCGCGGCTACCTGAACGCGGCCGGCCAGTCTTCGGTCACCGTGCACGGGTCCGCCGAGGACCTGATTCGCGGCAGCGACCTGGTCGTGTTCGCCACGGTCGCCGGGGAGCCGCACGTCCACGACCCGGCGTGGTTCGACCACCACCCGCTGGTCCTGCACGTCTCCCTGCGCGACCTGGCCCCGGAAGTGATCCTCGCCTCGACCAACGTCGTCGACGACGTCGAGCACTGCCTGAAGGCCAACACGTCGGTGCACCTGGCCGAGCAGCGGACCGGGAACCGCGAGTTCCTGTCCGGGACCCTGTACGACGTCATGACCGGGACGGCCACCCTACCGAAGGACCGGCCGCTGGTCTTCTCGCCGTTCGGGCTCGGCGTGCTCGACCTCGCCGTCGGCAAGCACGTCTACGACCAGCTGCACGCGGCAGGCGACCTGCGGACCGTGCCCGAGTTCTTCTTCGAACTCGACCGGTACGGCAAGCGGTGAGCGGGAGCTTCGCGTGCCGATAATCAGCGCCCCGCAGGACTTCAACACCGACGACCTGTTCGTCGACCTCCGCCGGTTCGCCGGCCACCCGCTCTACCTCAAGTGCGAGGGCTTCAACTTCGCCGGGTCCATCAAGATCAAGGCCGCCCGGTCGATGGTCGCCGCGGCCGAGCGCCGCGGCGATCTGAAGCCCGGCTCGACGCTCGTGGAGAGCTCGTCCGGCAACCTCGGCGTGGCCCTCAGCCTCGTCGCCGCGAGCTCCGGCTACCACTTCGTCTGCGTCACCGACTCGCGGTGCACCCTCGGCGCCCGGCAGCTGATGGAAACGATGGGCGCGGAGGTCCGCATCGTCACCGAACCGCACCCGGAGCACGGCCTGCTGGGTGCGCGCATCGAGCTCGTGCGGCGGTTGTGCGCCGAACGCGGGTTCGTCTGGCTCAACCAGTACGAGAACGCCGGGAACTGGCGCGCCCACTACGAAACGACCGGTCCGCAGATCGCCGGCGGGTTTCCCGACGCCGCCGTCGTGTTCATCGGGGCGGGCACCACCGGCACCCTGATGGGGGTCGCCCGGTACCTGCGCGAGCACCGGCCGGGCACCCGGGTGGTCGCGATCGACACGGTCGGCTCGGTCACCTTCGGCACGCCGCCGGCCCGGCGGATGATCCCCGGGCTGGGCACCGGGATCCGGCCGCCGATGCTCGACGCCTCCTACGTCGACGACGTCCTGCACGTCGAAGAAGCGGACACCGTGCGCACCTGCCGGGCCCTCACGCGGGAGGGGTTCTGCTTCGGCGGTTCCACCGGGACCGTGGTGAGCGGAGCACTGAGCTGGCTGGCCGCGCACGCCCACGAGGAGATCGGCCCGGCGGTCGCGATCGCGCCCGACCTCGGTGACCGCTACCTCGACACCGTCTACCACGACCAGTGGGTGGCGGACCTCTACGGCGAGGACCTGCTCGAGGACGACGGGCTCCGCGTCCTGTGATCCACCACACACGGCCTAGCACCACCGCGGATCCGGGACTCACACCCCGTGAACGAACGATCACGCTTCACTAGACTCGAACACATGCGCGGATAGGAAAGACCGCGAACGCCGCCATGCCCATCGGGTCGAAGGGGACGATCGTGAAGCCTTCACCGGCCGTCCGCGCCTCCTGCTGGAGTGCCGGCCACTCCAGCGCGGTCATCACCCTCTGGCTGGTTCTGCTGGCCCTGGCCGAACTGCCGGGGCTCGCCGGCGGGCCCCGGCTCGGCGGTGGCTCGCTCGCCGACCCGGACGTGGCGGCGAACTGGTGGCCGGTGGTCGCCGCGCCCATCGCGGTGCTGCTGAGCGTGCCCTTCTCCCGGCTGCTGCTGCTCGTGTCCGCGGTGTTCATCAGCGTGGTCACGGTGGCGACGGCGGCGGTGCTGGACACGGTTTCCGGGTCCGTCACGATGTCGCCGCGCACCGGCGACGCGGCCCTGCTGGTCGTCATCCCGGTTTCGGTCCAGCACCTGCTGTTCGCCTTCTGCCGGCGGCGGGAAGCGCTGGCGGGCGGGAACGACGCGGCGCGGACGGTGCGGATCGTCGCGAGCACGGCGGGCCACGCGGCCCTCGTCTCCGGCGGCGGCGTGGCCGCGTCACTGGCCGCGGTGGCGGTCGCCGGCACCGCGGAGCTGATGCCGCTGGCCACCGCGGCGCTGGTGGCGGTGGTGGTGGCGACCGTCGCGGCGCTGAGCCTGCTGCCCGCCCTCACCGAGCGCGTGCTCGCCTCGCCGAAGGAACTGCCGCCGCAGCCGCCCTCGCGGTTGACGGTCGGCGACCTGCCCCGGTTCGTGCGGCCGGCCGCGATCGCGGCCGGGGTGCTCTCCCTCGCCGCCGCCGCCGGTTACGGGGCGCTGCGGGTGTTCTCCCCCATGTGCGCGGGCTGCCGTCCCCTGGCCGCCGACCTGGACGTCTGCGGGGTGACGACGATGCTGATCGTCCTCGGCCTGGCCACGCTCGTCGCCTACCGGCGTCCGGTGGTGGCGCTGGCGACGTTCGTGCTGAACGCCGTCGCCGTGCTCGCCGGGCTGGGGCTGCTGGCGCTGCTCGTCGATCCGCTGCCCGGCTGGGCGCCCATGGTGCTCGTGGTCGCGCTGCTCGTGCCGGCGAACCACCTGCAGGTCTACCTGCTGCACCGGCTGCGGAGCGAGACACTGGCCGGGATGTCCCGGCGCAACACGGTGGCACACGCGTGCCGCCGGGCCTGGTCGGCATCCGGCGGCGCGCTGCTGGTGACGGTGGTGATGTGGCTGGTCTGGGGACTGACCGAACACGGCGACGTCCGGGAGTTCGCCCTGGCGACCGCGGTGGTCCTCGTCGTCGACACGGCGATCGTCCGGTTCCTCCTGCTGCCCCGGCTCGCCGTCCTGGGCGGACGGGCGAACTGGTGGCGGCCGGTCAAGTGACCGGGTGGACGTCCGGTTCCTGCTGCTGCACACCAGCTCGCCGTCCCGAGTGGACGGACGGAGCTGGTGGCGGCCGGTCAACTGACGGGCGGACGTCCGGTCAGGTCGAGGAACACCTCGTCCAGCGTCGGGCGGCGCAGCGCGAAGTCGGTGTACTCCACTCCGGCGTCGCGCAGGGCGGCGGCCGCGGCCGCGATGCCGCCGGCCGTGTCGGGGAGTTCGACCGCGATGCTGCGCTTGCGTTCGTCGACGGTCACCGACGAGCCCGGCACCCGGGACAGCGCGGACACCGCGGGGTCGAGCCACTTGGGGTCGGCGACGGCGACTTCGAGCCGCTCCGCACCGATCTTGCGCTTGAGCTCGTCGGCGGTGCCTTCGGCGATCACGCGGCCGTGGTCGATCACCACGATGTGGTCGGCGAGGTAGTCGGCCTCTTCGAGGTACTGCGTGGTGAGCAGGACCGTGACGCCTTCCTCGACCAGGCCCCGCACGATGCCCCACAGCGTGCTGCGGCTGGCCGGGTCGAGGCCGGTGGTCGGCTCGTCGAGGAACAGCACCGACGGGCGGCCGATCAGGCAGGTGGCCAGGTCGAGCCGCCGCCGCATGCCGCCCGAATAAGTGCCGACCGCGCGGTCGGCGGCCGCGGTCAGGTCGAAGCGCTCGAGCAGCTCGGTGGCCCGCTCCCGGGCCCCGCGCCGTCCCAGGTGCAGCAGGGTGCCGAGCAGCTGGAGGTTCTGCCGTCCGGTGAGCAGTTCGTCGACCGCGGCGTACTGGCCGACCAGGCCGATCCGGCGCTGCACCTCCTTCGCCTGCGTGGCCACGTCGAACCCGGCCACCCGGGCGGTGCCGCCGTCCGGGCGCAACAGGGTGGCGAGCACCCGGACGGTGGTGGTCTTGCCGGCGCCGTTGGGGCCGAGCAGCCCCAGCACCGAGCCCGCGGGCACCCGCAGGTCGATGCCCGCCAGTGCCTGGTGGTCGCCGAATCCCTTGCGCAGCCCGGTGACTTCGATGGCCGCTTCGCGGTCGAGCGCGTCGCTCGCCATCAGCCGGCGTCCTGCAGGCTCTTCGGGCGCAGGTCCGGCCAGGTGGCCTCGACGTGGGCGACCGCGTCCGCGCGGGAACTCTCCCCCAGCGAGACCTCCCACCCCGGTGGCACCGCGGCGAACACCGGCCAGATGCTGCGTTCTTCCTCGGCGTTGACCAGGACGAGGAACCGGCCGTTCTCGTCGTCGAATGGACTCGTCACTTCACATCTCCGTCTGTGTCGGCTGGCTTGCTGTCATGGTGTTCGGACCGGCTGACGGTCCGCTGACCGCCACCTGACCCGCTAGGCGATGGTGCGGTACTTGCGGAAGCTCAGTCCCCCGGCCAGAACCAGCGTGACGACGAGGGTGATCGCCACGACGACGCCGGGGTGCTGCGCGGGGAACCCGGTCTCGTCGACCGGCGTGCCCCACAGGCGGCGGACCGCGGTGGTCACCGAGCTGACCGGGTTCCACTCCGCGACCGGCCGCAGCCACACCGGCAGGCGGTCGGTCGACATGAAGGCGTTGGAGAGGAAGGAAAGCCCGAGCGTCGCGACCGCGCCGATGCCGTCGATCGCTTCGGGGTTGCGCAGCGACAGGCCGAGCAGGATGCCGACCCAGATCATCGCGTAGAGGAACACGACGAGCAGGGCGAGCCCGCCGAGCAGCGGCAGGAACCCGGTGTGCACCCGGCCCCCGACGAGCAGCCCGGACGCCACGGTGATGGCCAGGGCGATCAGGCCGACCACGAAGTCGCCGAGCGAGTGCCCGATGAGGACGGCGGGCCGGACGATGGGCAGCGAGCGGAACCGGTCGGTCAGGCCGCCGTTGAGGTCGGTCGCCACGGCGATGGCGGTCGGCGCGATGCCGGCCAGGCCGACCTGCATCAGCGCGGCGGGGAACAGGAACTCCGGGTAGCTGCCGCTGCCCGGCACGATCACCGCGTCCTTGAACACGTACCCGATCGCCAGCATGGTGATCAGCGGGTTCAGCGTGACCGCCAGCAGGCGGCCCGGCACGTTGCGCAGGTGGGTGAGCCGGCGCCCGGCGAGCGCCAGCACCTCGGCCACGCCGTCGCCCAGCGCGGACCGGCGGCGTTCCGCCGGGGCAATCACAGTCATTCGTCCTCCTCGGAAGAGCCGTCCAGTGCGGCGGCGACGATCCGGCCGATGGCGGCCTGGGCTTGGGGGTGCATCATGAATTCGTGCCCGCAGTCGACGCGGTGCGTCTCGATCACGCCGTCGACGTGCGGTGCCCAGCGGCCGGGCCGCTCGGCGAGGTCGGCTTCGGAAAGCCCGTCGGCCGCCAGGAACAGCCGCAGGCGGCCCGAGAACCGGGCGGGTTCGTACCGGAGGGCGAGCTCGCCGTTGTTGCTCATCACGTCGAGCACGCGGGCCATGCGCGCCTCGCCGATCCCGGCCAGCCGCGACCCGCCGCGGCGCAGGACGTCGATGACCGCCGCGGGGCCGAGGTCCGCACCGGTGAACTCGCCGGCGTCGTGGCCGAGGTGCTCGAGGAAGCTGACGAGCAGTTCGTGCCGGGTCGGCGGGGTGCGGTCCGCCGCGTCGACCGGGAAGCTGTCCAGCACGCACAGCGTTTCCACGCGCTCGCCCGCCTCCTGCAGCTGCACGGCGATCTCGTGCGCCAGCAGGCCGCCGAACGACCAGCCGAGCAGGTGGTACGGCCCCGCCGGCTGGATCGCGCGGATCCGGGCGGCGTACTCCTCGGCGACGTCCTCGACGCTGACCGGCAGTTCGCCGTCACCGCCGATGTTCGGCGACTGCAGCCCGTACATCGGGCGGCCGGGATCGAGGTGCTGGACGAGCCCGAGGTAGGGCAGGCTCAGCCCGAGCCCGGCGTGCACGCAGAACAGCGGCTCGCGGTCGCCGTCCGGCCGGATCGGCAGCACCGGGGCGAACGGGTCGAGCACGTCCCCGCCGTCGCCGTCGTCGTCGCCGCCGTCCCCATCGCCGCCGTCCCCGCCGGTGCCGGCCAGCGCGGCCAGGCGTTCGACGGTCCCGTGCGTCAGGACGTCGGCCACGGTGAACCGCAGCCCGGCGTTGCGGGCCAGCGCGACCAGCCGCACCGAGAGCAGGCTGTTGCCGCCCAGTGCGAAGAAGTCAGCGTCGACCTCGACCTCGGGCAGTCCGAGCGCCTCGGCGAACGCCAGCCGCAGGACCTCCTCGGCGGGGGTCCGGTGGTCCGCTTTCGTCGTCGGGGCGGGCAGTTGCGCCAGGTCGAGCTCGCCCGCCGCGGTGAGCGGGATGGCGGTGAGCTCGACGATCGCGGACGGCACCGCGAAGTCCGGCAGCTCCTGCGCCAGGTGCTCGCGCAGGCCGTCGGTGGCGCCGCGGGGCACGACGTAGGCGACGATCCGGTCGTCCCGGACCACGACTTCGGCCGCCGCGACACCGGGGTGGCGCAGCAGCGCGGTCTCGACCTCGACCGGCCGGACGTCGAACCCGCGCGCCCGCACGGTCCCGGTCACCGGTTCCAGGCGGCCGTCGAGCCGGTGGCGGACGACCTCTCCGGTGCGGTACATCCGGGCGCCGGGGACGAACGGGTCCGCGACGAACCGCGTGGCGGTGCGGCCGGGCTGTCCGGCGTAGCCGCGGGCGAGGGCCGGGCCGGCGAGCCAGAGTTCGCCGTGCCCGCCCGGCGGGACGGGCCGGAGCGTCTCGTCGAGCACGTAGGCCCGGGCGGCGCCGGCGGAGTCGGGCAGGCAGCCGGGTTCCGCGCGGCCGGTGCGGCCGCGGTGGTGGGTGTGGACTTCCGCGCCGGCCCGCTGGAGCCGCTCGGTCAGCGGAGCGGCGAGCGGCTCCCCGGCGACGACGAGGCGAACGCCGGCCAGGGCGGCTTCGTGCCGGGCCGCGAGCGCCCGCACCTGGTGCCCGGTGGCGAACAGGACGGTGGGCGGTTCGCCTTCGAGCAGCTGCGCGAGGGCGGCCACCCCCGTTCCGGTCCCGGTCTCGGTTCCGGCGAGGTGCACGGAGCCACCCGCGGCCAAGGCGGCGAGCACGACGGGGATGGCGTCGGGCAGGTCGGGAACGATGACCCGGGTGCCGCCCGGAACGGACTCCCGCAGGGCGGCGACGGACTCGGCGAGCGCGCGACGGGTGAGGACCGTGCCGTCGGGCAGGTGGGCCGCCACGTGTCCGGGGGCGATCGGCGGGGTGCCCGCGAGTCCGGCTTCGCCGGGCACCTCGGCCTCAGCGCCGGCCGAGCGGTCGTGCTCGGGCACGCGGGCCACCGGGATGCCGCCGGCGAGCTCGGACTCGCCCGAAGCCGCCGAGCGGCCGCGCTCGGCCGCAGGGGCCACCGGCGCAGCACCGGGCAAACTGCCCTTGCCGGAAGCGGCGAGATCGCTCACCGAGCCACCGCCCTTGGCCCCGGAGGTCACCGGCGCGGCACCGGCCACACCGCCGGAAGCCGCTGGGGGGACGACCTCCAGCACCACGCCCGGTTCCTCGGCCGGGTCGGCCAGGCGGTACGCCGCTCCTGCTTCGAGGGCCGCGAGGACGTGGACCACGCGGTCCGCCGGTGACGGCGCGGCGACCGTCACCGTCCACTCCGGACCCACGCCGCTCGCCGTCAGCCTGCGGGCCTCCGTCGTCACGCGGCGGCGCAGCTGGGCGTGGCTGAGCCGGCCGCCGTCCCAGCTCAGCGCCGGGCCGCGGGTGTTCCGCAGCGTCGGCAGCTCCGCCGGCTCCACCGTGACCGCCGGGGCGGGCTCCGCCGGGCTCAGCTCGATCCCGCTCAGCGGCCGCTCCGGGTCCGCCGCGACCAGCGACAGCAGCCGGTTCAGGCGGGCGGCGAGCAGTTCCGCCGTCTCCGGGGTGAACAGGTCCGCGCAGTACTCGATGCTGCCTTCCAGCCCGCCCTCGCCCGGCCGCTCGCCGAACTGGAACGTCAGGTCGAACTTGAACTTCGCGCCCGTCGCCGGCAGGACCTCCGGGCGCACCCGCAGCCCGCCGATCGAGAACCGCGGGTCCGGGACCTCGTAGTAGGACAGCATCACCTGGAACAGCGGCTGACGCGACAGCGACCGCGCGGGCCGGGCCATCTCGAGCAGCAGCTCGAACGGCAGGTCCTGGTGCGCGTACGCCTCCAGGTCGGTGTCCCGCACCCGGTCGACCAGCTCGGCGAACGTCGGGTTGCGGCCGGTGTCGGTGCGCAGCACCAGCGTGTTCACGAAGAACCCGACGAGGCCGTTGGTCACCTCGTCCGAGCGCCCCGCGACGAGGCTGCCCAGCGGGATGTCCGTGCCCGCGCCGTGCTTGGTGAGCAGCGCGGCCACCGCCGCCTGGACCACCATGAACACGCTGGCACCGGACCGGCGGGCCAGCGCGGTCAGTGCCCGGTGGACGGCCGGCGGCACCGCGAAGTCCACCGAGCCGCCGCGGAAGGCGGTCGCGCCCCGGCGGGGCCGGTCCGCCGGCAGCCGCAGCTCCTCGGGCAGGCCGTCGAGCGCGTCGCGCCAGTACTCCCACTGCCGGTCCGCCGCCTGCCGGTCGTCGAGCAGCTCCCGCTGCCAGACCGCGTAGTCGGCGTACTGGGCGGCCAGTGGTGCCCAGCCGGGCTCGGCTCCCCGCACCCGGGCGTCGTACGCGGTGGCCAGGTCGCGCGCCAGGACGTCCACCGACCAGGCGTCACCCGCGATGTGGTGCAGGACGAGCAGCAGGACGTGCTCGTCACCGACCTGGTACAGGGTCGCGCGCAGCGGCCGGTCGGTGGCGAGGTCGAACGCGCGGCTCGCCTCGGCCGCCAGGACGGCGGTGAGCGCGTCCTCGGCGACCGTCGCGGTGGCGAGCGGTGACTCCGCGGCGGGCAGGAGCACCCGCTGGTACGGCACCCCGTCGACGTCCGGGAAGACCGTGCGCAGGATTTCGTGCCGCTCGACGACGTCGCCGAGCGCCGCCGCCAGTGCCGCCGGGTCGAGGTCGCCGCCGAGCCGGACGGCCAGCGGGATGGTGTACCCGGCGCTTTCGAGCCGGTTGAGGAACCACATCCGGGTCTGCGCGTGCGAGAGCGGGATCCGGTCCGGCCGGTCGAGCTTGCGGAAGCCGGCGGCCGCCTGGCCCGCGGAGACGAGCCGGCCGGCAAGCCGGCTGACCGTCCGCGCCTCGAAGAGGTCGCGAATGGACAGTTCGGCGGCCAACGCGGACCGCACGCGGCTCACGACCGAGTTGGCCAGCAGGGAATGCCCGCCGATGACGAAGAAGTCGTCGTCGATCCCGACTTCTCCGACGCCGAGCACGTCGGCCCAGATCTCGCACAGCGTCGCTTCGACCGGGGTGCGCGGGCCGCGGGCGCCGGGGCCGGTGGGCTGTTCGGGTGCGGGCAGCGCCTTGCGGTCGATCTTGCCGTGCGCGGTCAGCGGGAAGCGGTCGAGGACGAGGTACGCGCCCGGGACCATGTACGCGGGCAGCTGCTCGGTCACGTGCTCGCGCAGTTCCTCGGCGGTGGCGGTTCCGGTGACGTAGGCGACGAGCCGCCGGTCGTTGCCCGTGCCGTGCACCGTCACGACCGCTTCGCCGGCCGAGGGGTGCGCGGCGAGGCAGGCTTCGATCTCCCCGAGTTCGATGCGGTGCCCGCGGATCTTGACCTGGAAGTCGCGGCGCTCCACGAACTCCAGCTGACCGTCCGGGCGCATCCGCACCCGGTCACCCGTGCGGTACATCCGCGTGCCCGGCTCGCCGAACGGGTCGGCCACGAACACCGCCGCCGTCTTGACCGGGTCGCCCACGTAACCGCGGCCGACCACCAGGCCGCCGACGAACAGCTCGCCGATCGAGCCCGCGGGCACCGGGCGCAGTTCGTCACCCAGCACGTACAGCCGGGAATTCCGCACCGCGTGGCCGATCGGGACGACGTCGACGCCGGAGCGGATCACCGCGTGCGTCACATCGTCCGAGCACTCCGTCGGCCCGTAGGCGTTCACCAGCGGCACGTCCGGGAAGCGCGCGAACCACCGCGCACACAGATCCGGTGGCAGCGCTTCGCCGGTCACCACGAGCCACCGCAGCCCCGAGACATCCGGCTGCTCGGCCAGGTCCCAGGAATCCAGGGCCGCCCGCAGCAACGACGGCACGACCTCCAGCACCGAAACGCCCTCGGCCCGGATCAGGCCGAACAACGCGTCCGGATCCGCCGCGACCGCCCGCGGCACCACCCGGACCCGGCCGCCGACCAGCAGCGGGGCGAGCATCTGCCACACCGAAACGTCGAACGTCACCGGCGCGTTCTGCACCACCACATCCGACGCCGCCAGCCCGAGGTCCTCCACCTTCGCCAGCAGGTGGTTCACCATCCCCCGGCGGTGCACCATCGCGCCCTTCGGGCGCCCCGTGGAACCCGACGTGAAGATCACGTACGCGAGGTCCAGACCGGCGTCGCCTCCGGAAACCGGGGCCCACTCCTCGTCTTCGGCGTCGTCCAGGACCACGATTGCGGTGTTGCCGCCGGCGATCTCGGCCGCCAGGTCCTCGAAGCCCGCGCCGACGGCCACGGACGCGGCGCCCGAGTCCGCCAGCAACCCGGCCAGCCGGGCCACCGGCAGCGTCGGGTCCAAGGGCACGTACGCCGCCCCGGACCACAGCACGCCCAGCACGGCCGTCACGAAACCGACTCCGGGGTCGGCCAGGATCCCGACCACGCCACCACCGAGCCGACGGGACAACGCACTCGCCCGGCCGGCCAGTGACCCATACGAAACCCACGCGCCACCATCGGCCACCGCGGGTGCGTCCGGCGTGGCCAGCGCGAACTCGCAGACCCGCGCGACGACATCGGCCCCGACCGGGCCGGTGGCCCCGGCCCCCCGCTCCAGTTCCGCGGCCGGCACGACGTCGATCGCGCCGAGCCGCACCGAAGAATCGGCGATGGCGGTGTCGAGCAGGTGCCGGAACATGCCGGTGAGCCGGCCGATGCGCCCGGCGTCGAACGCCTCGGGCGCGTAGTCGAAGCGGAAGGCCAGCTCGCCGCCCGGGTTCACGACCAGGCTCAGCGGGTAGTGCCGGGAGTCCTCCGTGACGGCGTCGACCACCCGCACGTCGCCGCCCAGGACGACCTCGGTCTCCCGGCCGTCGGCGGGCACGTTCTCGAAGACGATGGCGGTGTCGAACAGCTCGCCGGTGCCGGCCAGCCCGGGCACGTCGTTCTGCACCTCGGCCAGGCCGACGTGCTGGTAGGCCGACATCCGCGCCTGCTGGTCGCGCAGGGACACCAGCAGCTCGTCGAGGGTGCGCGCCGGGTCGAGACCGACCCGGACCGGCACGGTGTTGATGAACATGCCGACCATGGTTTCCACACCCGGCAGCTCGGCCGGGCGCCCGGAGGTCACCGACCCGAACACGACGTCCCGGCGGCCGGTGAGCCGGCCGACCAGGATCGCCCAGCAGGCCTGCACGACGGTGTTGAGGGTGAGCTCGTGGCCGCGGGCCCACGCCACCAGTTCGGCGGTCTCCTCACGCGTCAGCACGACCTCGGCCGACTCCGGCACCGCCGTCAGGTGGCCGTCGACCTCGGGCGCCACCTTCGTCGGCTCGGTGAGGCCCTCGAGGACTTCGCGCCACGCCTGGCGGGCCTCCTGCTCGTTCTGGCGGCCGAGCCAGGCGAGGTAGTTGCGGAACGGGGCCACTTCCGGCAACGCCGCCGCCGGGCCTTCGGTGTACAGCGTGGCCAGCTCGCGGATGAGGATCGGCACCGACCAGCCGTCGGTGGCGATGTGGTGGGCCGTCCACAGGAAGCGGTAGCGGCCGGCCGCGACCTTGATCAGGGTGAACCGCACCAGCGGCGGGTGCGCGAGGTCGAACCGGCGCTCCCGGTCCTCGGCCGCCAGCCGGGTCAGGCGTTCCTCGCGGTCGGCTTCGGGCAGCGTGGAGAGGTCGAGCTCGGTCCAGGGCAGCCCGACCTCGGCCGCGATCAGCTGCACGGCGTCGCCGCCGCGGCGGTGCCGGAAGTAGGCGCGCAGGGTCGCGTACCGGCGCAGCAGCGCGGCACACGCCTGCCGCAGCGCCTCGACGTCGAGCGGGCCGGCGAGGTTCGCGGTGGCCTGCACGGTGTAGACGTCCACGCCGTCCGGGTCGAACTCGGAGTGGAACAACAGGCCCTGTTGCAGCGCGGACAGCGGCAGGGCGTCTTCGATGCGGCCGCCGTCGGGCGCGAGCTCCCGCAGCTCGTCTTCGGTCAGTTCGACCAGCGGGCCGTCGGTCACGGCGACGACCCCGGAACCCGGCTCGCGGACGGCGACCTGCTCGGCGATGGCGGCCGGCGTCCGGCGCTCGAGGATGTCGCGCGGGGTGAGCTCGATGCCCGCCGTGCGGGCTCGCCCGGCCACCTGGATCGCGCTGATGCTGTCGCCGCCGAGGGCGAAGAAGTTGTCGTCGATGTACACACGCGGCACCGAAAGCACTTCGGCGAGGATGTCGCAGACGACGGTCTCGACGGTGTTGCGGGGACGGCGGCCGACGACCTCGGCGCGGAAGTCCGGGGCGGGCAGCGCCTCGCGGTCGACCTTGCCGTGCTCGGTCAGGGGCAGCTCGTCCAGCACGACCAGCGCCGAGGGCACCATGTAGTCCGGGAGCAGCTGCTGGGCGGTGCTGCGCACGGCACCGGCGTCGATCGGCGCTTCGCCGTCGACGCCGATGAGGTAGCCGGCGAGCCGCTTGCCGCCGTCGGCGTCGGTCAGCACGCGCACGACGGCGTCCAGCACGCCGGGCACGGACCGCAGGACGCTTTCGATCTCGCCGAGTTCGATGCGGTGGCCGCGGATCTTGACCTGGAAGTCGCGGCGCTCCACGAACTCCAGCTGACCGTCTTCGCGCAGCCGGACGCGGTCGCCGGTGCGGTACATGCGCTTTCCGGGTTCGCCGAACGGATCCGCGACGAACACCGCCGCCGTCCGCGCCGGATCACCCACGTAACCCCGGCCGACCACCAGGCCGCCGACGAACAGCTCGCCGACCGCACCCGCGGGCACCGGACGCAGCTCGTCACCCAGCACGTACAGCCGGGAATTCCGCACCGCACGACCGATCGGGACGACGTCGACGGCGGACCGGATCACCGCGTGCGTCACATCGTCCGAGCACTCCGTCGGCCCGTAGGCGTTCACCAAGGGCACGTCCGGGTACCGCGCGGACCACCGCGCACACAGGTCGGGCGGCAGCGCCTCCCCGGTCACCACGAGCCAGCGCAGCCCCGAGACGTCGACGGACCGCCCGGCCAGGTCCCACGAGTCCAGCGCCGCCCGCAGCAACGACGGCACGACCTCCAGCACCGAAACGCCCTCGGCCTGGATCAGGCCGAACAACGCGTCCGGGTCGGCGGCGACCGCGCGGGGAACAACCCGGACCCGGCCGCCGACCAGCAGCGGCGCCAGCATCTGCCACACCGACACGTCGAACGTCACCGGCGCGTTCTGCACCACCACATCCGACGCCGCCAGCCCGAGGTCCTCCACCTTCGCCAGCAGGTGGTTCACCATCCCCCGGCGGTGCACCATCGCGCCCTTCGGGCGGCCTGTCGAACCGGACGTGAAGATCACGTAACCCAGGTCCAGACCCGCGTCCTCACGCGAGATCGGCGCCCAGTCCACATCTTCGGCGTCGTCCAGCGCGACGACCTCGGCACCGCCGCCGGCGGCCGCCACGACTTCGGCCGCCAGCTCCTCGAACCCGGCGCCCACCACCACGGCGTCCGCGCCCGAATCGGCGAGCAGCCCGGCCAAGCGGGCCACCGGCATCCCGGCGTCCAGCGGCACGTAGGCGGCGCCCGACCACAGCACGCCGAGCACGGCCGCCACGAAACCGACCCCCGGCTCGGCCAGCACGCCCACCAGACCACGGGACGGGAGCCGGCGGGACAGCGCGCTCGCGCGGCCGACCAGCGACCCGTAGGACAGCCAGTCGCCGCCGTCGGCCACCGCCGGCGCCTCCGGCGTGGCCCGCGCGATGTCGCACACGCGCGTCACGACATCGGCCCCCACCTCCCCGGCGGCACCGATCCCGGACGCCAGCAGCTCGCCGAGTTCGTCCGCCGAGACGACGTCGATCGCTCCCAGCACCGCCGCGGACCCGGCTTCGGCGAGACGGCCGACGAACCCGGCGAGCCGCTCGAGGTGCGCGGTGACGCCCTCGGCGTCGTAGAGGTCGGGGTTGCCGTTCAGGTGGATTTCGATGATGTCTTCGGTGACGTCCAGGACGGTCAGCGAAAGGTCGTTGGTGATCCCGGTCGACAGGTTCATCACGCGCGTGTGGCACTCGCCGAGCCGCAGGCCGGGCTCCGGCGGGAGCACGTTGACGAACGGGCCGCCGAACGGGCGGCGCTCGTCGCTGCGCACGCCGATGTCCCGGCGGATCTGGTTGACGTGGTAGCGCTGGTGCTTCAGGGTCGCGGCAAGCTCCCGGGAAGCCTGGGCCAGCAGCTCGGCGATCGTCGTCTGCGGCTCGACGACCATCCGCAGCGGCAGGTAGTTCGCGACCATGCCCGGGGTCGCCCGCGAGCGCACGCCCGCGCGCGCCGCGACCGGGACGGTCAGCAGCAGGTCCTTGATGCCCGAAAGCCGTTGCGTGTAGGCCGCCATCGCGGCGATGAAGAACGTCGGCAGCGTGACCTTCGCGGCCGCGGCCGCCTCGCGCACGGCCTTCGCCGTCTCCGGGGGCAGGGTCATCGTGCGCCGCAGGAACCCGCGGGCCGGGGCCGGCTCCTTGCCCGACAGGCTGACCAGGTCGGGGGTCGTGTCGAAGTGCCGGCTCCAGAACGCCTTGTCCCGCAACCGGTGCGGGGAATCCTGGTAGGCGAGGTCGGCGTCGAGCAGCAGCCGGAACGGCGGCAGCGCGCTGCGGCCCGGGTCTTCCCCCTTCAGCAGGGCGTTGTAGAGCTCGCCCAGCCGGCGGTGGCAGATCGCCGCGCTGAAGCCGTCGCCGATGAGGTGGTGCGTGGTGAGGTACCAGAAGTGGCGCTGCGCGCCGACCTTGATCAGCGCGCCGCGGAACAGCGGGAAGTCCTCGAGCGAGAACGGGTGCCGCATGTCTTCGTGCATCCAGTCGAGCGCGGCGGCCTCCGGGTCGGCCTCGGCGGTCACGTCCGGGTACTGGATCGGGAGTTCGGTCAGCGGCTCGATCAGCTGCCGCGGTTCGCCCTCGACCTCGACGAACCGGGCGCGGAAGCACTCGGCTTCGTCGGCGAGCGCGCGCAGGGCCGCGCCGAACACCTCGACGTCCAGCGGGCCGGTGATGTCCAGGTAGTCCGCCATCGCGTAGGCGAGGCCGCCACCGGACAGCTGCTCGTCGTACCAGACGTCGGTCTGTGCGGTGGACAGGGGCAGGAACGCGTCGACCGCGGTCATCAGGGCACCTCGAAGAGTGTTTTGGCGTACGGGGATTCGTGTTCGGCGCCGGCGAGCAGCGCTTCGGGGCCGTAGTTGTCCTTCACCCACTGGTCCTGGTAGATCGTGTCCAGGTAGCGGTCACCGAGGTCGGGCGAGATCACCACCGCCGTGGCCGCGTCGTTCTCCGCCAGCCAGCCGAGCGCACCCGCCAGCACCATGCCGGAGCCGCCCCCGAGCAGGAAGCCGCTCAGCGCCAGCCGCCGGCACGCGCGGATCGCGGCCGCCTCGTCGACGCGGACCAGATCGTCCACGAGGGACATGTCGATGACCGGGAACCGGACACTGCTGCGCACGGCCGTGCTGCGCCGGGCCGCGCGCGGCCCGGGGCCGACGCACTCGACGGCCACGATCCGCACCTGCGGCCGGACCTGGCGCAGGTACCGGGCGCACCCGGTGAGGGTGCCCGCCGAGCCGACCCCGACGAACAGCACGTCCAGGTCCGGCACCGTGCGCAGGATGTCCGGGCCGGTCGAGCGGAAGTGGGCCATCCAGTTGCCCGCGTTGACGTACTGGTCCAGCCAGGTGTAGCCGGCGTTCTCCGCGCACAGGCGGCGGACGAGCCGCAGGCCCGCGGCCGGGTCCGGGGCGACGAGCACCTCGGTGCCGAGGTTCTGCATCAGCTGGCGGGTCAGCAGGGTGCTGCGCGGGTCGGTCACGCAGACGAACCGGTACCCGCGGCTGGCCGCGACCAGGCTCAGCGCCACGCCGAGGTTGCCCGACGACGTCTCGACGATGGTCGAGCCCGGGCGCAGCACACCCGCGCGCTCGGCCAGCGTCACCATTTCCAGCGCGGGCTTGAGCTTGCTGGAGCGCGCGAAGTTGAAGCCTTCGCACTTCATCAGGACCCGGCGGCCGACGACGTGGTGGAGGTCGACGTAGAGGTCCGTGACGTCGAACTCCTCCGGCCTGGTGATCACCCGCACGACGCACCTCCGGACGACGATTTCCCGGCGTGCGCGGGGAACGGCTCGCCGCGGCCGACCTTGCCCGCGAGCAGCCCCTGGAAGACGGTGAGCTTCTGGATGTTGCCGGCGCCTTCCATGAATTCGACGCCGCGCGCGTCCCGGACGAGCTTGTCCAGCGCCGGGTGGTCCCAGCGGGCCCGCGGCCCGAAGAAGCCGCACGCTTCGAGCGTGGCCTCCTCCGCCAGCCGGCACGCTTCGGCCTTGGCCGCCGAGGCGAGGTGCCCGCGGGAGCCGTCGGCGTCGACCTCGATCGCGGACAGGTGCACGAGGTGTCGGACCCCTTCGATGCGCCGGCCCAGCTCCTCGAGCCGGTCCCGGCCGGCGCGGTCGAGCGGGCCGCCTTCGGCGACCACGTAGTCGTGGGCGGCCGCGGCGATGCCGAGGGCGATCGCGGCGACGCCCGGCCGCAGCCGGTTGAAGGTCTGCACGCACGCCCACATGCCCCGCCGGGCGGGCGAGCGGTCCCGGCCGAGCACGCGCTCGGCGGGCACGGCGACGCCGTCGAGCGTCAGCTCGCAGATCCGCGCCGCGCGCAGCCCCAGCGACTCGAGCGGCTCGGCGTGGAACCCCGGGTCCGCCGTGTCCACCAGCACCGCGGTCACGCCGAGCGGGCCCGGCGCGGTGCGGGCGAACACCACCCCGAGTGCGGCGCGGGCGGCGTTGCCGACGTACTTCTTGCGGCCGTCGAGGCGGTGCCCGCCGTCGGGCGCCGCCGACAGCGCCGTCTCCAGCGCGGTGGCGTCGGAACCCCGGTCCGGTTCGGTGAGGGCGAAGAACGTCCACGTCGGACGCTCGAGGAGCCGTCCGTAGAACCACTCCTTCTGCTCCCGGTCGGCCAGGACGTCGACGAGCACGCCCGACATCGACGCACCCGGGCTGGCGAGCATCAGGCCGGCGTCGCCGCGGGCCAGTTCTTCGAGCACCACCGCCCGCTCGATCGCCGTCATGCCGTGGAAGCGGTGGGCGCCCAGGCGCAGGCCCGCGCCCCCGAACTCCGCCGGGACGAGCATGGAGGCGAGGCAGCGGACGCCGGCCAGGTCCAGGTGCGCGCCGACGGCGTCGGGGGCGGTGTCGAGCCCGGCGCCCGCGGTGCGGAACTCCGCACCCCACTGCCGGGCCGCGTCCCGCAGCGTCACCAGCCGGTCGTCCAGGACGGTCGCGGTCACGCCACGGCCTCCGGGGTGTAGGCGCCGGCGAGCAGCTCGGAGACGTCGGCGACCTCACCGGCGCCGCCGCGCGTGAACCCCGCGGCGCCCAGCAGGCGCAGCAGGACGCGGTCGGTTTCGGTCAGCCGCCGGTGCAGGTAGGCCAGGGCCGCCGGCGGCGGGCCGGCTTCGTGCGCGGTCAGGAACGCCCGCACCTCCAGCTGCCCGGTCAGCGCCTCGGCGACGGCGCCCTGGACCAGCTGACGGCGCAGCAGGGTCGTGTCGCCGCTGCGCCGCCCGCCGAGGTAGGCCAGGCCCGAGTCGAGCAGGGCGCCGGACAGGCCCAGCCGCAGCCACACCGCCCCGGTCGCCAGGACCGGGTCGGGGTGGCCGGCGGGCCGGCCGGTCCGCACCAGCACGACGGGACCGCCCGGCAGCTGCGCCGTCCGGACCACGAGCACGTCGCCGTCCGCCGGTCCGGCCGGCCGGACCGCGACGCCGCCGGCCCCGGCCCCGGACGCGCCCGCCGGCAGGGCCGCGTGCAGCACCGCCAGCGCCGGGGCCAGCCCCTCCGCGCGGGCGGTGTCGTGGCACCGCAGCCAGGTCGCCGTGAGCGGCGGCGAGATCGTGGTCATCGCTCAGGCGGCCATTTCTGCCGAGACGAACCGGGCCAGCGACCCGACCGATTCGAAGTGGCTCATTTCGAGGTTTTCCGCGTCGAATTCGATGCCCAGCGCTTCCTCCAGCTGCATCAGCAGCTCCAGCACGCCGGTGGAGTCGAGGCCGGCGTCCGCGAGCCGGGTCTCCGGGCCGAGGTCGCTCACCTCGGTCTCCAGCACGGACTCGAGTGCGGCGCAGATTCCCGCGACGACGCGGTCGTCCAGGACCTCCGCCGATCCAGCCACGGTTTCCGTCACTTCGCTCACCATTCCCTTCGTGAAGACAGCAGCCATTACCACGGGCCCGGAACCGGGCCTCGAGTTCTTTTCTCCGCCGTGGCGGGTCCTTATCCGGCGACGACCCGGTCGAGCAGGGCGAGACCGCGGGCCGCACGCCGCCGCAGCCCCCGGGAGGTGCGCAGCGGATCCCAGCCCGGTTCGCGTTCCGGGAGCAGCTCGGGATTCCCCAGCGGCCCCTCCGAGAGAACGGGGCGGCCGAGGATGGCCGACGCGCACTGCGCGCCGCCGGTCGCGACCCCGACGATCCCGCCGCCGTGCAGGATGCTCTGGCCCGTCAGGTAGAGACCTTCGATCCCCGAGTCGATGTCCGGCCGTTGCCCGACCCGGCCCCAGGTGTGCAGCCCGTAGGCGCTCCCGCCGGTGGACAGCGTGTAGCGCTCCTGCGTGAGCGGCGTCGACGTCTCGACGTGCACGAGGTGCTTGCGGAACGGCCCGATCGCCGCCTCGGCCAGGTCCAGCATCTGTTCGGTCAGCCGGTTCTTCGCGGCGAGGTACGCCGGCTCGCGCCGGTAGCGGCCCCCGTGCGTGGGGCCGGTCTCGAGTCCCCAGTGCGCGTACCCGGGCGGGCAGGCCGTCATGATCTGGAAGTTCATCTGCCCCGGCGGGCACGCCGAGCCCGGAACCGGGTCCTTCAGGGAAGCGAAGGACAGGAACGCGAACGGCAGTTCGTCGAGCCGGCCGGCCTCGAGTCGCGCGTATGCGGCGTCGACGTCTTCGTTCGGCCAGTACCAGATGTTCGCGCTCGGGAGCGGCAGTTCCCGGTCGAGCGCGACGTAGCAGACCGCCAGCGGCAGGCGCATCGTCGCCGTCTCCGCGCGGGCCACCACGGGTTCGGGCAGGTTTTCCCGGCCGTCGCACAGTTCCAGGACGGTCCGGCGGTAGTCCGCGTTGGACACGACGACGGGTGCGGTGTGGACGGTCCCGTCGGTCAGCCGGACGCCGGCCACCTTGCCCCGGTCGATCAGGATCCGGTCGACCCGCGTGCGGGTGAGCAGCGTGCCGCCGTGCGACTCCAGCAGCTCGACGAAGGACGCGGCGATCACCTGGCCGCCGCCCTCCGGGTAGCAGGCGCCGCGCAGGTAGTCGTCGAGCATCATCGTGTGCGCGACGACGAGCGTGCCGGCCGGAGCTGACCCGTAGTTCCCGGACTGGGCGGCGAGGACCGTGCGCGCCCGGGCCGACAGCCCGCAGTGGTCGAACAGCTGGGCCAGCGTCCGGCGGCTCCAGCGCAGCAGCACGGCCGGCACCTTCGCGCCCGGGCCCGCCCCGAAGGCGGACTGGCGGCAGGCCCGGGCGACGGCGGCGCAGATGTCGACGTAGCGGGTGAGGCCGTCGGCCTCGGCGGGCAGCGCGGCCCGCAGCCGGTCGGCGTACCGGTCCCACCCGGTCGGCACGTCCACGGTGACGGAGGGCAGGACGACCCGGTCGAACCCGTCGGGGTCCATCGGGTGGAAGCGGACCCGGTCCCCCAGGCCGAGGCCGGAGAGCACCCGCGGCAGCAGGCCGTCCGGTCCGCAGTCGCCGAGGTAGTGCACCCCGACGTCGAACTGGTAGGCGCGCCGCCGCCGGAACACGTGGCTGTTGCCGCCCGCGACGTCGTGCTGTTCGAGCACGAGGACGCGCATCCCGCTCGCCACCAGGTACCCGGCGCACACGAGCCCGCCGATCCCGGAGCCGACCACGATGGCGTCCCAGCGCCCGGCGGCTTTCTCTTCGGTGTCCACGCCCCGACGCTATGCCGGGGCGGTGACCTCGGGCTGACCGCGCGCTGACAATCTGGGGGAGAGTCGTCAGCGCGGCACTGGGGGTTGCCGGCCGGCCCGAGGTCACCTATTCGGGGGCGAGTGTCGACGGCGACGGCCTGGTGCGCAACGTGAACCACGTCGGCGCACAGGTGGCCACCACCGTCAGCACGACGGCCAGCCCGAGTATCACAAGATATATCCACAAAGGACCGGACGGGAAGGGGCTGTCGGAGACCGCCGCGCTGAAGGGCACCAGCATCGACGCCGCGACGAGCGTGCCGAGGAACACCCCGATGGCGGCCACGATCCCCGCTTCCACGGCCATCATGCGCATCACCTGCCCCCGCGTGGACCCGATGAGCCGCTGCAGCCCGAACTCCCGCCGCCGGTCCGCCGTCGCCATCACCAGCGTGTTGACCATGGAAATCGCGGCGTACACGAGCAGCAGCCCGACGATCAGGTAGTTGACCCACGCGTTGGCCTGCACTTCGGCGAGGAACGCCTTGGTGAGCGCTTCGCGGCCGGCCACCTGCACGCCGTCGACGTCCCCGGCCCGGCTGCGCAGCGACGCGAGCAGGTCGGCTTCCGGCGTCCCGGGTTGCGCCACGACGAGGATCCGGTCGGCGGCCCCCGCGGCCGTGTGCGGCGCCAGCGTGTCGGCCGGCATCAGCGCGGACGCCGAGGCCGCGGAGCTGCGCAGTGTCGCGACGACGTCCAGGGTGGCCCGGGACCCGTCGCCCAGCCGCAGCACGATCTTGGCGCCCACGCCGACCCCCAGCCGCTGCGCGAGGTCCGCGGGCAGGGCGATCGTGTTGCCGTGCAGCGCGTCGAGCCGGCCGGTCGCGACGATGCTCCCCCACGCCTTCGCCACGCCGTCCGCCGTGATGCCGGTGAGGTCGACACCGTCTTCGTCCTGCGTCGCGTCCGACGGCTGTTCGTTGTAGCCCTTGCTCGTCACGAACGCCGTCGCCCCGGCGACGCCGGGTGCCTGCTGCACCTTCGCGATCAGGCCGGGCGGCAGGTCACCGGTCGCCGACGTCACCACGGCGTCGGCGAGCAGCGAATCGGTGTACTGCTTCTCCGCGACCGCCACCTCGGTGGTCTGGAAGTACAGCATGAAGATCGCGAGCCCGGTGGCGAGCATGATGGGCGTGACGGCCCCGGCCATCGGCATCCAGCGCGCCCGCGCGTTCAGCGAGGCCAGGTAGCCGGGCAGCCCGCCGAAGGCGCGGATGGGCCGGCGCAGCACCGCGACCAGCAGCTTGGTGAGGCCGGGCGCGAACAGCGCGACGGCGGTCGCCACCAGCGTGACGGCGGGGCCCGCCGTGCTCGCCGCGAGCGGGCCGTCGACCACGGTGATCGTCAGGTAGGCCAGCGCCACCGCGCCGACCAGGCTCGACACCCCCAGCCACAGCCGCGCCGGGGTCAGCCAGCGCGTGGGGATCGCGGTTTCCCGCATGGCTTCGACCGGACGCGTGCGGCCGGCGTACCGGGCGGCGACGAACGCGGCGCCCCACGCCGAGCCCAGGCCGACGACCGCCGCGGCGACGACCGGGTAGAACCCCTGCTCGAACCGGAGCACCGGCTGGATCACGCCGAACCCGGTCAGCCGCCCGAAGAGCCAGTCGCCGAGGAGCATGCCGGGGAAGATGGCCAGCGCGGTGCCCAGCGCACCGATGATCATCGCCTCGCCGGTGATCATCCGGCTCAGCTGGCGCGGGGTCGCGCCGATCGCCCGCAGCATGGCCACCTCGCGGCGGCGCTGCTGCACCGAAAGCGTGAGCGTGCTGGCGACGACGAACATGGCGACCTGGGCCGCCAGACCGCCGAACACGGCCGCGAGGATGATCAGCAGCTCGCCGTCGCCGGCGGCCTTGGCGAACTCGGCCGAGCCGCGTGCTTCGCCGGTCAGCGTCACCGCGCGCTGGTCGCGGACCGCGGTCGCGATCTGCGCGCTGACGGCGGTGACGTCGGCACCGGGGGCGAGCTGGACCCCGAAGGCGTCGACCTGCCCGGCCGCGGGTCGCAGCCCGGCGGCCTCGGCGGGCGAGAAGAACACCGCGTCGGCGGCTATCCGGCGGCCGGCGTCGGCGATCCCGGTGACCTGGTAGGAGTGCACGCCGCCGCGCACGGCGATGTCGGTCCTGGTGCCGGCGTGCGCCCCGATCCGGGCGGCGGTGGCGGAATCCAGGACGACTTCGCCCTCGCGGATCGGGGCCTGCCCCTCGGTCAGCCGGTAGGGGGCCAGCTCCGCGGAAACCCAGCTGTGGCCGGCCTGCGTGCCGGGCACCGAGGGGCCGCCGGAGTCGCCGAGCACCTCGGCGTGGAAGGAAACGTCCGGGACGACGTGGGCGACGCCGGGCACGCCGCTGATCGTGCCCGCGAGGCGTTCGTCGAGCCGGACGCGCTCGGACAGCGTGGCGGTCTCGTGGTAGGCGTCTTCGCCGTGGCCGACGGTGGGCAGGTCGTAGGACTGGTTGCCGGCCACGACGATCGGCGCGGCGGCCAGGCGCTGCGGCGGGATCACGGTCCGGATGCCGGTCTCCATCAGGCCGCCGCAGGCGAGCATGACGGCGGTGCCGACGAACACCGAGACCAACGTGGCGATGAAGCCACCGGTGCGGTAGCGCAGGGTGCGGACGACGAGGCTCAGCATCAGCGCGCCAGCTCGCTCAGCCAGGGGCCTTCCTGCGGCCGCTGCTCGGTGCGGGCGACGAGCGCGGTCATCCGGCGCGCCACCTCTTCGGGGTTCGGCTGCCGCAGCTCGTCGACGACGCGGCCGTCGGCGAGGAAGAGCACGCGGTCGGCGTAGGAGGCGGCCACCGGGTCGTGCGTGACCATCACGATCGTCTGACGCGAAACGTCCTTCGCTTCGCGCAGCAGGGAGAGCACTTCCTGGGCCGAGCGCGTGTCCAGCGCGCCGGTCGGCTCGTCGGCGAAGATCACCTCGGGGTGCGTGACGAGGGCGCGCGCGATGGCCACCCGCTGCTGCTGCCCGCCGGACAGTTCCGCGGGCCGGTGGTGACGCCGCTGGCCGAGCCCGACCTGTTCGACGACCCGGCGCACGAGGGCCGGGTCCGCCCGGCGGCCCGCCAGCCGCAGCGGCAGCGTCACGTTCTGCTCGACGTCGAGCGCGGGCAGCAGGTTGAAGGCCTGGAACACGAACCCGATGCGGTCGCGCCGCAACCGGGTCAGGTCGACCTCGCGCATCGCGCCGAGGTCGGTGCCGCCCAGCACCACCGAACCCGACGTCGGCTTGTCCAGGCCGGCCGCGCAGTGCAGCAGCGTGCTCTTGCCCGAACCGGACGGCCCCATCACCGCGGTGAACGTGCCGCCGGCGAAACCCGCCGTCACGTTGTCGAGGGCGAGCACCTGCGCCCGGTCCTTGCCGTACGCCTTGCGCACGGACAGCAGCCGCACGACGTCGACCGTGTCGTCTTGGTGGTACATCTGCAGCTCCCCTGCGCGGTTTCGCTTCGTCCGTTCGTTACCGCGACCACGTTACGAAGCCGCGGACCGGTTTCCGAGGGTGCTAGGGAGCGGAACTTTGCGGGGGTTAGCACTACCGCGGACAACGCCGCCGCCTGCGCATAATGGGCGCCATGACTAGCGGAAGCCCGGTCGCCACGATGACGCGGTCGCTGCTGCGCGACGGCGGGCTGGCGACGCTGCGCGGCGGCGCGCTGGCCGTGGTGGCGGTGACCGAACTGGTGATGTTCGTCGTCGTGGTCACCGCCGGCTCGCTGATCGGCGTGGGCGTCGGCCTGTTCATGCTGCCCCCGGCGGTGCTGCTGATGCGGTCGCTGACCGACCGGGTCCGCGCGGCGGCCGACGCGTGGTCGGGTGTGCGGATCGCCTCCCCGTACCTGCCGGAGCCGGCCGGGAGCACGGCGGTGCGCCGCTGCCACCACCTGCTCGGCGACCGCGCGAACTGGCGCGACGCGCTGTGGCTGCTGGTGGACAGCTCCGTCGGCATCCTGCTCACCCTCACCCCGCTTCTCCTGGTCCTGCACGGGATCCGCGGGCTGACGATGCCGTTCGTCGCCGGGTCCGACGCCGCCGAGTGGCTGGGCAGCTGGTACGTCGTGCTCCCGGTGGACGACCAGCCGACGGCCTGGTTCGCCGCCATCCTCGGCCTGGCGCACTTCCCGCTCGCGCTGTGGAGCGCACCGCACCTGCTGAAGCTGCACGCGCGGCTCGCGGCCACGCTGCTGGCCCCGACCGAGGTGACCCGGCTGACCAACCGCGTGCAGCACCTGGCCGAAAGCCGCGACGACGCCGTGGGGACGCAGGCGACCGAGCTGCGCCGCATCGAGCGCGACCTGCACGACGGCGCGCAGACCCACCTCGTCGCCATGGGGATGACGCTCGACGCCGCCATGCGCGTGCTGGATTCCCACCCCGAGGCGGCGCGGTCCTTGATGGACGAAGCGAAGAACAGCTCGGCCAAGGCGTTGCAGCAGCTGCGCGACCTCGTCCGCGGCATCCAGCCGCCGGTGCTGGTCGACCGCGGCCTCGCCGACGCGATCCGCACCCTGGCCATCGAAAACCCGCTGCGCATCGAGACGACGATCGACCTGCCCGGCCGGCCGTCACTGGCGGTCGAGACGGCCGCGTACTTCTCGGTGTCCGAAGTGCTGAACAACGCGATGAAGCACTCCGGGGCGGACAGCGGCACGATCAACGCCCACCACGAGTTCGGGCGCCTGGTCATCAACATCAGCGACAACGGCCGCGGCGGCGCGAACACCGAAGGCGGCACCGGGCTGCGCGGGATCGAAAAGCGGCTCGCCCCGCTCGACGGCTTCCTCACGATCCTCAGCCCGCTCGGCGGCCCGACCATGGTGACGATCGAGATCCCCTGCCGCCTCGAGCCCTGATCGCCCTCAGTGCTTGAGGTAGGCGAGCACGGCCAGCACCCGCCGGTTGGCGTCCTCGGACTGCGGCAGGTTCAGCTTCGCGAGGATGTTGTTGATGTGCTTGGAAACGGCCTTCTCGGAAACGACCAGCTCGCCCGCGATGTTGCTGTTGGACCGGCCTTCGGCCATCAGCTTGAGGACCTCGCGCTCCCGGGGCGTGAGCCGCTCCAGCCGGTCGTCGCGCGTGTTGTGCGTCAGCAGCCGGGTCACCACGTCCGGGTCCATCACCGTGCCGCCGAGCGCGACCTGGCGGACGGCGTCGACGAACTGGTCGCCGTGGAACACGCGGTCCTTCAGCAGGTAGCCGACCGAGCCCTCGCCGTCGGCGAGGAGTTCGTCGGCGTACAGGCGTTCCACGTACTGCGAAAGGACGAGCACGGGGAAACCCTGGATCCGGCGGCGCGCCTCGATCGCGGCGCGCAGGCCTTCGTCGGTGAACGACGGCGGCAGCCGGATGTCGACGATCGCGATGTCCGGGCGTTCGCGGAGCATGGCTTCCAGCAGGTCCGGCCCGTTGTCCACCGCCGCGCTGACCTCGAACTCGTGCGCCTCCAGCAGGCGCACCAGACCGTCCCTGAGCAGGAACTGGTCCTCACCGATGACCACGCGCACTTCGTCCGTCCCCCGCTTCGCACCCGACCGCCGACCACGCCATCTTAGGGGCGCGTCAATCGGACTCGGCCACCACGCAGGTGCCCAGCGCGCGGCGGCGCGGGTCGTAGTCGGCCAGCAGGACCGGACCGGCGGCCGTGCCGTCGGCGACCGGCGCCCAGAGCCCGGTGCACGGGAACTCAGGCGGTGCCACGAGCGCGCCCGCCGCGGCACCGGTCCGCGCGAGCCCGCTGCCGATGACGACGGTCTCCGCGCCTTCCAGCTCCGGGACGGCGTCCGGCGCCACTTCGGGTGCGTAGCCGACGCGGACCGTCCGGCGGCCGCCGGCCTCGAACAGCAGGGCGGTGGCGGCGTCGCCGACGGGATCCGGCGTGTCGTACGGTGTCACGCCCTGGTCCATGATCAGGACCAGGGCGCGCCGGAAACCGTGGCGCCGCACGTAGGAGCCGGCGATCCGCAGGGCGGTGAACGGCGCCAGGCTCCCCTGTCCCGAAACCGAAAACACGAGCGGGTTGCCCGGCAGCACGGCGGTCAGGTTCACCGGCGCCGACAGCCGCGGGTCGAACTCGGGGGCCGCGTGCGCCACGATCGCGAGGTCGATCCGCTCGCCGGACAACTGCCCGGCGAGCAGGTCCCGGGCCATCGCCAGGAAGGGGTTGCCGCGCGCCCGCGTCACCCGGTCGGGCCGGAAGCCGATGTCGTGCCCGCGGCTGAGGTCGGCGAAGTACCGGTGCAGCGCGGGAACGTCGATTTCGCGGTCACCCGGACCGAACTCGCGCCGGGTCGCCAGCGCCAGGCGCAGCGGCAACGGCCGCAGGCCCGGCGACGGGGCGGTGGACAGGGTGGTCGCGGACGCGCGGTACATCGCCTAGCGCTCCGCGCCCACCGCGACCGGCGCGGCGAACTCGTGCAGGTGCTGGCGGCGCAGCAGGTCCGCGGGCTGGTCGCGCTCGCTGACCAGGTAGTGCTGTCCGTTGTGGACGATGACCTCGGCCGGGTAGCCGTGGCTGAGGAACAGCACCGGCGACGCCGTCGGGCCGTAGGCACCGGAGCGGGTGACGCCGATCAGGTCGCCGGGACGGACCGGGGGCAGCGCGGCCTTCTTGGCGAGCACGTCGTTGGGCGTGCACAGCGGCCCGGTGATCTGCCAGGTTTCGGTGGCGGGCTCGTCGATGCGGTTGAGCAGCCGGATCGGGAAGTCGCGCTTGACGTAGGAGCCGATGCCGACGGCGGCCATGTGGTGGTTGGTGCCGCCGTCGGCGACGGCGAAGTTCTGGCCCAGCGAGGTCTTCGTGTAGCGGACGCGGACGACGTAGGTCCCGGCCGTGGCGGCCAGGTACCGGCCGAGTTCCATGACCAGCCGCGTCGCCGGGTGCCGCTGCGCGAACTCGTCGATCACCGGGTTCAGCATGGCCGCCAGCCGATCGCGGTCGAGGTCCCGTTCGCCGTCGAAGTAGGCGACCCCGAGGCCACCGCCGACGTCGACCATTTCGAGCGGGAACCCGAGCTGCCGCGAAACGCGTTCGGCGAGCTCGAAGATGCGCCGGGTGTTCTCGACGATCGGTTCCTCGTCGAGGATCCGCGTTCCCATGTAGACCTGCACGCCCATCAGCCGCAGGTTCGGGTGCCGGTCGGCCAGGTCGGTCGCGGCGAGCAGCTGTTCTTCGTCGATGCCGAACTGGCGCGGCTTGCCGCCCATGGTGAGGCCCGAGCCCTTGACCGCGAAGCTGGGGTTCACGCGCAGCGCGACGCGGGCTTCGATCCCGCGCTCCCGCGCGAGGTCGTCGAGGATCCGCAGTTCGCCGAACGACTCGACGACGACGGTGTAGACGCCTTCGTCCAGGCAGGCGGCCAGTTCCGAAGCGCTCTTGCCGGGGCCGAGGAAGATGATGTCCTCGCCGGCGACCCCGGCCCGGCGGGCCGTGATCAGCTCGGCCATCGACGACACCTCGGCCCGGGCACCGTGGGCGTGCAGCAGCGCGCACACCGAGATGTTCGGATTGGACTTCAGCGAGTAGAAGATCTCCAGCCGCGGGTGCAGCCGCTCGCGCAGGCCGAGCAGCCGGCCGCCCAGTTCGTCGCCGTCGTAGACGAAGAGCGGGGTGCCGTAACGCTCCGCGAGCTCGGCGACGCCGACCCCGGAGATCTCGAATTCGACACTCATGCAGCGCTCCTCATTTCCGGAAGACCATGGCGGAGAACGTCGACCCCAGGCCGACGGAAATCATCAGGTAGCGGGCCCCGGGCGCGATGAGCCCGAGGCCGTCGGCGGTGTGGTGGTTGAGGAAGGGGTCGGCGCAGAAGCAGTGCCCGGTCACCCCGACGTTGCGCAGGAAGATCTTCGAGCGCGGGATGCCCAGCGCCGCGCTCGCGCGGACCCAGGAGATCTTGTTGACGTTGTGCGGCAGGACGAGATCGATGTCGTCGACGGTCAGCCCGGCGGCCGCGATGGCTTCCCGTGCGACGTCGGCGACCGCGCCGGGGTAGATTTGCCGGAACTCGGCGGCCTGTTCGTCGTCGAGGATGACTTCGCCGCCGGGCCCGCCGAGGGTGGTGGTGGCGTAGCCGAGCAGGGTGTCCTGGTCGTCCCCCGGGCCGACGAGCACCGCGGCGGTGGCCTCCCCCATGATCGCGGTGTCGGGGATGACCTGCGCGGAGTGGGTGAAAGCCTTTTCGCCGGTGATGATCAGGGCGAGCGCGTCGGGATCGCCGTCGGCGGCCAGCAGCGTGCCGCACAGGTCGACGGCGAGGAGGCCGGACGCGCAGGCGTGGTCGGTGAGGGTGAACAGGGTGGCGTGGGTGAGCCCGAGCGCGGCCCGCACCTCGATCATCGGATCGACGGGATAGGGATTGGCGGCGGGCATCGTCTTGGCGCGCACGACGTACCGGACGCGGTCTTCCCGGCCGCGCAGCGAGTCGAGCTTGCTGACCGCGCCGAGCACCATGTCCGCTTCGGACTCTTCCGACCGGCAGACCTCGTCGAGGCCGTACATCCGCCGGAAACGGCGCAGCTGCCCGGGTTCCAGCGCCAGCTCGTCCTGCAGCGACTCGATCGGAACGGTCGTCGGCACGTACGTGGACACCGCCACCAGCGAAGTCATCGCGCCGTTCAGCTCCCATCGGGGTCCGCCACGGTTCCTCGGTCCGCACAAGGATCGCGGCGCACGCTGACAGCGCACTGACCGGCTGCTGACCGGGTCCGGAGACGCCGGCCCGGGTCGTGACCCCGGCCGGCGTCCCCGGTTCGAGCGCGGCGCTCAGCTGCCGGAGCAGTCCCGGGAAGGGCTCGGTGGGCCGGCGGTCTCCCCGGCCGATGTCCACCCGCCCAATGCTGCCGGCGCTGCCGGGGTCACGGCGTGCCCGTGAACGGGATCAGGTCCCACACCCGGTCGGCGGACTGCGGAGTGCAGTCGTACTGGGCGGCGGCGACGTCGTTGCCCGAGGCGGCCACCCCCGCGCACCGGCCGGTCGCGCGGTTCTTCAGCTGGACGTGCCCGTCGGCCGCGACGACGTCCCACAGCTGGTCGGTGAACTGCGGCAGGCACTCGTACTGCAGCAGCGGCGTCCCGTTGCCGCTGCCGTCCGCGTGGACGATCAGGCACTTCTTGGTGAAGTGGTTGCGCACCAGCACCCCGCCGCCGGCCTGCGGGTCGATCTCCCACGCCTGGTCGGTGAACTGCGGCAGGCAGTCGTACTGGAACGCCGGCGCGCCGTCGGCGTTGTTCGCGCCGTGGACGATCAGGCAGCGGCCCGAGGAGCGGTTCACCGCCTGCACCGGGTCCGGCACCGGCGCGGTCTCCCAGACCTGGTCGGAGTACTGCGGCAGGCAGTCGTACTGGGCGGCGCCGGCCCCGTTGACGTTGTTCGACGCGAACACGACGGCGCAGCGCCCGGTCGCGCGGTTCTTGAGCTGGACCCCGCCGTCGACCCCGACGACGTCCCACAGCTGGTCGGTGAACTGCGGCAGGCACTCGTACTGCTGCAGCGGCGTCCCGTTGCCGCTTCCGTCCGCGTGGACGATCAGACACTTGCCCGTGGCCTGGTTGCGCAGCAGCGCGCCCCCCGCCGCCTGCGGTTCGAGGTGCCACGCCTGGTCGGCGTAGGCGGACGGGCAGTCGGCCTGGAACGCCGGGGTGTCGTTGCCGGGGTTCGCGCCCTGGACGGCCAGGCAGCGCTTCGAGTAGTGGTTGACGAACCGGACGGCCCGCGGGGCGACCTGGTCGGCGATCCAGCTCGCGAGGTCGTCGGTGCGGGCCGCGACCGCGCCCTGCCGCGTCTCGGAGACGGCGAGACAGCCGTGCTGCCACGACCGGCTCAGCACCCCGGCGAGCTCGAGGCCGCCGGCGCCGTCCGGCCGCAGCAGGGGTCCGCCGGCGTCGCCCAGGCACGGGTCCTGGCCGGCCGGGCTGGTGACCGCGACCGTCGTCGGCGTGACGGCGCCGAGGGTGAACGACGCGGTCGTCAGGCGGTTCGGTACCCATTCGGTGGCCGTGCGGCCGTACCCGACGGCTCGCACGGTCTCCGCGGCCGGCGCCTGGGTGCCCACCCGCAGCGGCGCGACGTCGGTGACCGGGTGGGTGAGCTTCGCCAGCGCCACGTCACGGTCGGCGCGGGCGACCACCGTGGCCACCCGGCGGACCTGTCCGTTCGCGGAGCGCAGGTCGGCCTGCCCGGCGTACACGGTGGTGGGCTTCGCGGGTGCGGCCGGCTCGGCGGTGGCGCCCGGGAAGCAGGCCGCCGCCGTGACGATCCACTGTGGAGCGATCAGGGCGCCGGTACAGGCCGCGGTGTCCGTCGTGATCTTGACGGCGAACCGGTCGGCCCCGTCGGCGACCGGCTGCCCGCCGGCGAGGGCGCCGGCCGGGGACGGGACGAGGACCGCCCCGGCGCAGACGGCGGCGGCGACGAACGGGATACGGAATCTTCGCATGGGTTCCCCTGCTGGTAGCTCGGAAGGGTGCGGACGAGGGGCCGGCCTCTAGGTGGCGGCCTCGAGGTGGCGGCCTCGCCCGGCCATCCGGCGCGACGCGCACGACGGCACGGCGAACTCCCAGCACTCTGCGTCCCCCCTCGCGTGCAGATTCGCTGGGCCCAAGCTAGCCAAGAACCGTCGGCGAAACCACCCATTTCGCCAGGCTGTCACCAAGGTGGACGATCGGCTCGGATGTCTCCGGCGCGACCCGCGCCGGGATCAGGCCGGGAGCTCACCGGAGGCCTCCGGCAGCAGCCGGTGCAGCATCTCCGGCTCACCCGCGCCGGGATCAGCCCAGGAGCTCGCCGAACGCCTTCAGCAGCAGCCGGTGCAGCGTCTCCCCGCTCACCCGCGCCGCGATCAGGCCGGGAGCTCACCGAACGCCTTCAGCAGCAGCCGGTGCAGCATCTCCCCGCTCACCCGCGCCGCGATCAGGCCGGGAGCTCACCGGAGGCCTCCGGCAGCAGCCGGTGCAGCATCTCCCCGCTCACCCGCGCCGGGATCAGGCCGGGAGCTCGCCGAACGCCTTCAGCAGCAGCCGGTGCAGCGTCTCCTGCTCCCCGGGACTCAACCGGGCGAGCAGCTCGCCGGTGACCGCGCTCGACACCTCCTCGACCTTCCCCACCGTGGCGTGGCCGTGCTCGGTGAGGGTGAGGACGTGCCGGCGGCGGTCCTCGGTGTCGCGCTCCCGTGACACCCAGCCCGCCGCCTCCAGGCGGTCGAGCACCTTCACCAGGTCGCTGCGGTCGAACCCGAGCCGGTCGGCGACGCGCTGCTGGGACAGCGGGCCCGACTCGCCGATGCAGACGAGGACGTAGTAGTCGCGCACGGCGACGCCGTGGCCGGCCAGCGCCGAGTCGATCCGGCCGACGCCACTGCGGTACAGCTGGCCCATCACGTAGGTGGGCCAGCGCAGCAGGGCCCGGGGCCGGCCGAGCTGGGAAACGGGCATGCCGGCGAGCATAGGACCGGCCGCAGGCCGGCACAATTGGCGGATTCCCCCACAAACCGGACGACGTCGAGGGCCGCTCCCCGTGGGGAGCGGCCCTCGACGTCGGTCAGACGGCGGCCGGGCTCAGTGCCGGCGGCCGAGCGCCTCGCGCTTGACGAACCCGATCACCCCGGTCGCGACGAACAGCACCGCGCCCACGATGATCAGCCAGAACAGCCCCTTGACGACGATGCCGAGCACGACCAGCACGGCCCAGATCACGAGCAGGGCGACGAGGATTCCCATGGCGGTTCCCTTCTGAACGGTCAGGAGGGAAATACCCCGCGCGCGGGCGGTCTACTCATTTCCGGGGCAGGCCCCGCGGGTTGATTTCCGAAGCGGGCAGCGCCTCCGACGTCAGATTCCAGCGCTTGAGGACCTCGGCGTACCGGCCGCTCTTGATCAGGCTGTCCAGCGCCTGCTGCAGGGCCTTCACCAGGCCGTCGTCCTTTTTCGTCATCGCCGCGATGTCCGCCGGGATCGTGCCGCCACCGGACACCGTGCCGACGATCTTCGTCTTCTTGTCGACCGCGACGTGGTAGGCCGACGTCGGGTTCGGGCCGACGTAGACGTCGATGCGGCCGGACTGCAGCGCGAGGTAGTAGTCGGAGGCCGCCTGGTAGTACTGGAACTTGACCGGCGCCAGCCCGGCCGCCTTGTTCTGCTGGTCCCAGCGCAGCAGGATCTGCTCCTGGTTCGTGCCGGCACTGACACCGACGGTCAGCCCGGCGATGTCCTTCGGTTCTTTGACCGAAATGTTCTTTTCGGCCCGGACTTCGAAGGCGATGGTGTCCTGGCGGTAGGTCGCGAAGTCGTATTTGTCCTTTCGCTCTTCGGTCACCGTGATGTTCGAGAAACCGGCGTCGAACTGCCGGTTCTCCACCGAAAGGAACAGGTTCTCCCACGACGACGCCTGCAGGTCGAGCTTGAGGCCGAGGACGTCGGCGACCAGCTGGGCCAGGTCGGGTTCGACGCCGATGACCGTTTTGTCGTCGTCGGCGCGGAACGACAGCGGCGGGGTGCCGTTGCCGGTGGTCCCGACGACCAGGGTGCCACGGGTGCGCACGTCGGCCGGGACGAGCGCGGCGATCGCGTCCACCTTCTGCGCCCGGACGCGGTTCTGGTTCGCGGTGATGTTGACGCCGCCGGGCTGGTCGGCGGCGGGCGCGGTCGCCGCCTCGGGGCTGCCGCACGCGGCGAGCGCGAACACCGAAGCGAGCAGCAGGGTTCTCAGTTTCATGACTCTCCTCAGAGGACTTTTTCCACGAAGGCCCGGGTACGGGCGTGGCGGGGGTGGTCGAGGACCTCGGCGGGCGGGCCCTGCTCGACCACGCGGCCTTCGTCGAGGAACACGACGGTGTCGGCGGCTTCGCGGGCGAAGCCCAGCTCGTGGGTGACGACGACCATCGTGGTGCCCGCCCGCGCCAGGTCGCGGAGCACCGCCAGGACCTCGCCGACCAGCTCGGGGTCGAGGGCGGAGGTCGGTTCGTCGAAGAGCAGGACGTCCGGTTCGAGCGCGAGCGCCCGCGCGATCGCCACGCGCTGCTGCTGCCCGCCCGAGAGCCGCCTCGGGTATTCGGCGGCCTTGTCGGCCAGGCCGACGCGGGCCAGCAGCTCCCGCGCCCGGCCCTCGGCTTCGGCACGCGGGCGGCGTTGCGCGGAGATCGGCGCCTCGACGACGTTCTCCAGCACGGTCAGGTGCCCGAAGAGGTTGAAGTTCTGGAAGACGAACCCGATCCGGGTGCGCTGCTTGAGGATCTCCCGTTCCTTGAGCTCGTGCAGCCGGTCGCCGGAGCGGCGGTAACCCATCAGTTCGCCGCCGACGCTGATGAAGCCGCGGTCGGCGCGCTCGAGGTGGTTGATCAGCCGCAGCAGCGTCGACTTCCCGGACCCGGACGGTCCCAGCAGGACGGTGACCTCGCCGCGGCGCACCCGCAGGTCGACGCCGTCGAGCACGGTCAGGGCCCCGAAGCTCTTGTGGACGCCGCGGACGTCCACCATGTAGTCCGTGCTCACGCCCGCCTCCAGGCCGCACGCAGGCGCTGCCACGGCGTCGGCGGCAGCGTGCGCTGCGTGCCGCGGCCGAAGTGCCGCTCGACGTGGTACTGCGCGACCGACAGGACGGTGGTCAGCGCCAGGTACCAGGCGGTGGCGACGAGCAGCAGCGGGATCACCCGGCCGTTGCGCGTGTAGACCACCTGGACCTGGTAGAAGAGTTCGGGCAGCGCCATGACGTAGACCTGCGAGGTCGCCTTGAGCAGGCCGACGATCTCGTTGGCCGCGGTCGGCACGATGGTGCGCATCGCCTGCGGCAGCACGATCCGGCGGAACTGCCGCCCGGCCGGGATGCCGAGCGCGGCGGCGGCCTCCCGCTGCCCGGCGTCCACCGCGAGGAACCCGGCGCGCACGATCTCCGCGGCGTACGCGCCCTGGTGCAGGGCGAGCCCCAGGCCGGCGGCCAGGAACGGCGGGATCAGGCTCATCGTTCCGACCGACACGAACGACGGGCCGAACGGGACACCGAAGGAAATCTCGTTGTACAGGATCGCCAGGTTGTACCAGAACAGCAGCTGCAGAATAAGCGGGACCGACCGGAAGATCCACGTGTACGTCCAGCTGACCGCACGCAGCAGCGGATTGCGGGAAATGCGCATCAACGCCAGTACGGTCCCGAGCAGGAATCCGGCGACCACGCCGAACAACGTCAATTCGAGCGTCAGCGCGACCGCTTCCAGGATCGATTTCTGGAAGACGAACCGGCTGAAGGTCGGCCAGTCGAAGGCGACGTTCGTCACCAGCGCGTGCCCGGCCATGGCGACGAGCACGGCCACGACGGCGGCGGCCACCCAGGTGACCGGGTGCCGCGCGGGGACGATCTTCAGCGACTCCTCCGGCGCTGCGGCGGGCGCGGGCCGGGTACCGAGATCGCTGCTCACCGGACCCCCACGACGGCGGGCAGTGCCTTGGAAAACTGCAGCGGGGCCACCGGAACGGCGTCGACGTCGAAGTGCGGCGTGTACCCGGTGGCCAGGTACAGCCCGCGTGCTTCGGGCTGGTTCGGCCCGGTGGTCAGGTGGATCCGCCGGTACCCCCGGTGCGCGGCTTCGGCCTCGAGTTCGCCGACGACGCGGCGGGCCAGCCCGCGGCCGCGGTGCGCCCGGTGCGTCCAGATCCGCTTGAGTTCGGCGGTTTCGCCGTCGTACCGCTGGAAGGCTCCGCCGGCGAGGGCCCGGCCGTCCCGCACGAGCAGCAGCAGGCCCCCTTCCGGCGGCGCGAACCGGTCTGCGGGGTATTCGCGGAGTTCGAAGTGGACATCGACGAGCACGCGGTGGTACCGCGTCGAATATTCGCGCGCGAGGTCGGCGAGCAATGGCCGGACCCGCGGATCAGACTGGGCGACCCAGACGGATTCGGGCATGGGAATACCTGCTCCGGAAAAAGGGAGGGAGAAAAGCGCTGACGTCTCCGACCCTAGGAACCCGAAGCGGCCCGGTCAACGAACACCCCGCCGGTTCCAGATCCTGGACGGCGGGGTGTCCCACGCGCTGGGCACCGTTGCGCCGCCGCCCGGCGGGGTGTCCACTGAGCACAGTTCCCGCCGGATCAGTGGACTTCCGCGGCGTAGCCGCCGTCGATGGCCAGGGTGGCGCCGGTGATGTTGCCGGCCACCCGGTCGCTCGCCAGGAACGCCACCAGGTTCGCCACTTCGGCGGGCCGGGTGAACCGGCCGGTGGCGGCGTGCCCGGCCGCCTCCGCCGCGACCGAGTCCGGGTTCGCGCCCGTCGTGGCCGCGAGCGTCTCGGCCACGCCGCCGGCGCCGAGCCACAGGTCCGTCGCGACCGGGCCCGGGTTGATCGCGTTGGCGCGGATGCCGCGGGGCCCGAACTCTTTGGACACCGACTTCGTGAAGTTGACCAGCGCCGCCTTCGCCGCGCTGTAGTCGATGACGCCGGGGTCGGGCAGGACCGCGTTGACCGAAGCCACCGTGACGATGCTGCCGCGGCCCGCGGTCACCATCGTCGGCAGCACCGCCCGGGTCGCGCGGACCGCGCTCAACAGGTTCAGCGTCACCGAGCGCGTCCACTCGTCGTCGGTGACCAGCAGGAAGCCGTTCGGCCGCGGGGTCACCGCGCCGACGTTGTTCACCAGGACGTCGATGCGCCCGTACTCGGCCAGTGCCAGCTCGGCGAGCCGGCCCGGGCCGTCGGCGGTGCCGAGGTCGACGGCGAGCGGGTGCACCTCGCCCGCCTGGGCGAGGGCTTCCAGGTCCGGCCCCGGGTCCCGCGCGCCCGCCACGACGTGGGCGCCTTCGGCGACGAGTACTTCGGTGACGGCCAGGCCGATCCCCCGGCTGGCTCCGGTGACGACGGCGACCGCGCCGTCCAGTCCGAGGTCCACCGGCCTAGATCCCCTGCTCGCGCAGCCAGCCGAGCACGGCGTCGGCGACCTCGCGCCAGCCGCTGTCGATGGTGAGCGAATGCCCGCGGCCCTCGAACTGCTTCAGCTCGGTGACCGCGGCGGAATCGCGGTACTGCTTGAACGTCGAGCGGGTGACGACGTCCGGGACGGTGTGGTCGGCCGTCCCGGAGATCAGCAGGAGCGGGCCGCGGTCCGGGCGGTGGGTGTCCACGGCCGCCTGGGAGTGCAGCACGAAGTTCGCGGCCGCGGCCTGGAACAGCGGCCGGGCCGGGGACGGGATCGTCCAGCGGCGGAACAGCTCCGCCGATTCCTCGTCGCTCAGTGCGTTGCCGAAGCCGAACCGGAACTCCTTTTCGGTCAGGGACACGGACCGGTGCAGGTTCGCCGGGTTGCCCAGGGCCGGCAGGCCCGCGCGCAGCTGGGCCAGTGGCAGCGGCAGGACGCCCTTGATCTGCGCGGGGTCGATGGCGACCCCGGCCAGGCCGATCCCCTGCCCCAGCAGCTTTTCGGTGATCAGGCCGCCGAACGAGTGCCCGATGAGGACCGGCGGGGTGCCGAGGCCGTCGATGATCGAGGCGAAGTGCTCGGTCGCGTCGTCGATGCCGATGTCCGCTACGGCGTCCGGGTCGGCGCGCGCGAGCTCGACCGTCTCCGGCTCGTGCGGCCAGCCGGGCGCGACGGGCGCGTAGCCGGCCGCCCGGAAGTGGTCGAGCCAGGGGGTCCACGAGGTGGCGTGCAGCCACAGCCCGTGGATGAACACGACGGGGGTGTCGGCCATCGGATCCTCCAGTGCGTCCCGGTTGTCCCCGAAGCCAACCCGATCGGCGCGACCGCGTCCAAGACCTGTTGCGCCCGGATCGATAGCCGTGGTGGCATCGTCGGCGTGGACCTCGACCTCAGGCTGGTGCGGTACTTCGTGACCGTCGCCGACGAACTGCACTTCGGCCGGGCGGCGGCCAAGCTCTTCATCAGCCAGCCGACGCTGTCCAAGCAGATCCGCAAGCTCGAAACCGACGTCGGCGGCGCCCTGCTGGTCCGCGACAGCCGCCACGTGGCCCTGACCCCGCGCGGCGACCGGTTCCTGCACCTGGCCCGGCAGCTGCTGGCCACCGCGGACCAGATGCTGCGTGAACCCACCCCGCACCACCTGCGGATGGCGCACATCTTCGAGCTGGACACGAGCCGGGTGGTCGCGGACGCGTTCCACACCGCCCACCCCGCCATCCGCCTGGTCCAGAGCCAGATGGACAGCGCACGCCAGCTCGCGGCGCTGCTCGAAGACCACCTCGACGTCGCGATCATCCGCGTCACGAGCACACTGACGGCGGCCCACCCGGCGGGCTGGCAGCACCGGCTCCTGCGCCTGGAGCCGTTCCGCCTGGTCGGCCGCCCCGGCGACCCCCGGCGGCCGTCGGTCTCGCTGCACGAGCGTCCGATCGAGGTCTTCGCGGACGCCCCGGGCACGGCGCTGTACAACGTGCACGGCCGCTACTTGAGTTCGCTGGAGCAGCACACGGGCCTGGAACTGCGCTGGCTGGGCAACCCGGGCACGTTCGACACGTGCCACGCGGCGCTGACCCGGGCTTCCGACCGCGCCTACCTGCTGGAGTTCGCCAGTTACGCCCGCCGGTACGAAGAGTTCGGGATCCCGGCGTACCGGCCGCGGGAGCTGCAGCCGGTGTACCCGTGGTCGGTGGCCTGGCGGGAGGGCGAGCAGCCGGAGAGCGTCCGGGCGTTCCTGGCGGTGGCCGACGACGTCGCCGCGCGGCTGCACTGGCTGCACCCCGAGCGCGGGGACGGGGTACCGCTGTGGGCGCCGCCGGAGGACCTCGCCGTCGCGTGACCGACCACTCCCCCGCCACCCTCACCCGGCCGGGAACGCCGTGGGGACCGGCTCGAAGCCCAGCCGGTCGATCGCCGCGGTGATGTCCAGGGTGCGTTCCAGCGCGAACTGGCTGATCACGTACCGGTTCAGCCGCCCGCCCGGGAACACGCGGGCCAGGGGCGTCAGCAGCCGGGCCGGGAGGTGGACCGGGCGCGCCCGGACGCCCGCCGAGGCCAGCAGGCCACGCAACGCCCAGTCGATCGTCACCGGGGCGCTGTCTGCGACGTTATACACACTCGGCCACGCCTTCTCGGCCACCGCCGCCAGCAGGCAGGCGCGGGCCAGGCTGTCCACGTGGGTCATGCTGGTCAGCACCTTCCCCGTGCCGGGGACCGGCAGCAGACCGCCCCGCACGTTCTTCAGCAGCCGCGGGAGCAGCGTCGTGTCGCCGGCGCCGTACACCGCGTGGGGCCGCAGGACGACCGGGTCCCGGGCGATGGACAGCACCAGTTGCTCGGCCGCCGCCTTGGCGGCCGCGTACGCGTTCAGGTACCGGTCCACCGGCGCCTCGTGCTCCTTCGCGCGCACGGTCGGCCGGTGCGGGTCGTACACGCTGGCGCTGCTGACGTGGACGAGCCGGCAGACCGGGAACGTCACCAGCACGTGGTGGGTGCCGAGCAGGTTCGTCCGCCAGACCTCGTGGGCCACCCCCGTGTCGGTCGCCGACGCCGCGCAGTGCACCACCGCGTCGACGGCGGGCGGGTCGGCCAGCCGGCCCGCCCCGATGTCCCACGACCGGTACGCGGCCCCGCCGATGTGCCGTGGGTCCGCTTCGGCGCGCCGGCCGAACGCCGTGACCTGCCAGCCCTCGGCCACGGCGGCCCGGCAGACCGCGCCGCCGACGAAGCCGGTCGCGCCGGTCACCGCGAGCCTCACGGCCGGCTCACGGCCGGCTCACGGTCACCAGCTCGCGCAGGCGGCCCCGGTCGAGCTTGCGGGACCGGCCCGAGCGCGGCAGCTCCGGCAGGACGACGATCCGGTCGGGCACGGCTTCGGCGTCGATCAGCCCGGGCAGCTGCCGGCGCAGCCGCCGGACGAGGCGGGCCGGGTCGGCCGCCGGATCGGCCACGACCGCGAGCACCACGGTTTCGTCCTCGGTCACCGGATCCGGCGTCCCGACCATCGCCGCCTCCCGGACGCCCGCCAGCAGCGCGATCGACGGCTCGTACAGCCCCGGGTAGATGTTGTGGGACCCCCGGATCAGCATGTCCTTCTTGCGGCCGGTCATGACGATCCGGCCGTCGCCGTCCAGCCGGGCGAGATCACCGGTGGCGAGCTCGGTCAGCGGCGGCGCGCCGAGGTAGCCGAGGCAGGTGTTGGGCCCGGACACCAGCAGTTCGCCGTCGGCGGCGATGCGGGCGGTCACCCCGCGGGACGGCGTCCCGAGCAGATCGCCGGGCCGGCCCCGCTCGACGTGCGCCAGCTTGTCTTCGGCGCGGGCGACCGCGAGCGGGATCGCCTCGGTCATCGCGTAGATCGAGAGCACCTGGCCGCCGGGGACCGCGGCCAGCGCCTGCCGCAGCACGGCCGGGGCCGCGGGCGCGGACCCCAGCACCAGGTGGCGGACGTGCCCGGGCCACCGCGGGCGGACGCCGAACACCTCGGCCAGGTGCACCGGCACGCCGTAGGCGTGGGTCACCCGCCGGTCCGCGAGGTCCTTCGCGAACCGTCCGGGCGGGGCGGACGGCTTCGGCAGGGACAGCGTCGCCCCGCCGAGCAGGGCGGGCAGGCCCGCCATGATGCCGTCGGCGTGCATCACGTCGCCGGGCGCGAAGGGCAGGTGCTCCCCCAGCATCGTGACCGCCGCGGTGAGCGTTCGCAGTGAATGCACGACACCCTTCGGCTCCTCCGTCGTGCCGGAGGTGAACACGACCAGCGCCGGCGCGTCCGGGTCCCGTTCGGGAAAGCTCGCCGTCGGACGGCCGAGAAGCTGCTTCAACGACAACGCCGAGCGCGGCACCCCCGGCAGGCGCGGTCCGATGTGGACGTGCCGGATGCCGGGGTCGCCGATCGGCTGCCGCAGATCCGGCACGGACCAGCCGCGGCGGCGGCAGAAGGCGCGGACCGGCCCGACCACGCTGGTCGGGTAGAACAGCGACTCCGCGATCAGCCGGCGCGGGCGGCAGGCCCGCAGCCGCGCGGACACCAGGGCCGGGCCGACGGCCGTGTCCGCCGCGATGAGCACCGCACCGGCCTGCAGCGCCCCCAGGAACAGGCCGACCGCCGTCACCGAATTCCGGACGGCGAACAGCACGCCGTCACCGGGCTCGAGACCGTCGGCCCGCAGCCCGGCGCCGACCGCCAGGACGAGGCGCCGCAGGTCGCCGAAGGTCGTCGTCCGGCCGTCCGGGTCGATGACGGCCACCTCGCCGGGGCGCTCGCCCGCCGTGTCCAGGAACCGGGTCACGAAGTCGTTCATGCGCGGCTGACCTCCAGGCGCCGGTAAGCGGGGAAGAGCACTCCGGGTGCGGCCCGGCGGGCGGTGATCCGCAGCGGTCCCGCACCGGACAGGGCGCCGAGGACGGCGTGGATCTCGGCCATGGCCAGCGGGTAGCCGAGGCAGAAGTGCGGGCCGGCCCCGAACCACAGCCGCCGCAGCTCCGGCGGGTGCGCGCGGGCGAGGTCGAACCCGCCGGGCGCCCGGGCGCAGTTGACGGTCGACAAGACGACCCGGTCGCCGGCCCGGACGGCCACCCCGCCGATCCGCCCCGGCCGGACGGCGTTGCGCAGGATGATCGAAGCCGGCGTGATCAGGCGAGCGGTCTCGTGGATCGCGGCCTCGGCCGGTCCCGGGTCGCCGTCGCGGTACGCCGCGGCGACGCCGGCCAGCTCGCCGTGGTCGTGCAGCAGCGCGACCGTCCGGGGCAGCAGGCTGGTGATCGTCTCGGTGCCCGCGATCAGGAACGCCGACGCGAGTCCCCGGGCCTCGGCTTCGGTGAGCCCGAACCGGCGCATCCGGCCGACCGCGGTGGTCTCGTCCCCCTTTTCCCAGGCGAGTGCCGTCGTGACGCCGATTTCCGCGACGATCGCCCGGGCCCGGGCAACCTGCTGGGCCGTCAGGCTGAGCCTGCCCAGCTTGACCAGCCCGATGATCGCCGCGGCCTGGCCGGTCATCCGCAGGTACGCCGCCTCGCGCTCCGCCGTGGACCCGGTCACGGTGAACCCGACCAGCGCGCTCGTCACCGCCCCGGCGACGATCTTCGTCGTCCGCACGACGTCCACCGGGCGGCCGCTGCGCAGCGTCTCGGCCGCGCGGGCCAGCGGTTCGGTGCAGGCCGCCTCGATCAGCCGGCGGACGTAGGACGGCGTGAAGAACTCGGCGAGCTTGCGCCGCATCGCCCGGTGCGCGGGCCCGTCCATGTTGACCAGCATGGACGGGCCGAAGACCGGCGTCCACAGGTCCGCCTCGGTCCCGCCGCCGCTGCGGAAGGTGCCGGTGTCGGTCAGGACTTCCCTGGCCACCGAGGCGTCGTTGACGACGACCCCGAGCCCGGGCACCCGCACCGCCGGGCCGAGCCGGCCGAGGAAGCGGACGACCGGGTACACGAGCGGGTGCGCCGCCAGCTGCAGCCGCAGTTCGTGCCCGCCCGCCCTCATCGGACGTCCACCGGTTCGCCGCGGTAGCCGTGGCTCGTGTACCAGGCGAAGGTGTTGCGGATGCCCCACGCCTTCGTCCGCCGCTGCGACCAGTACACGACCATGTCCCGGCGCCTGCCGTAGGCCCGGGTGACGCACCGGACGCGGTTGACCAGTGTGCGGTCCTCGTGGTCCTCCTCGATGCACGAGCGGGGGTAGCCGCCGCACCGCTCGTACAGGCCGGCCGTGATGGCCGTGTTCCCGCCCGCGCACAGCAGGTACGGCCCGAGGTACGCCGGCCCGCGGTTGGCGCGGCGGAAGCGCGCGGTGTACCCGCCGAACGCCACCAGGAACGCCAGCACGGCCCGCTCGGTCCGTGGTACGGCGAAGTCGTCGGTGCGGGCCTTGAACCGGCCCCCGATCAGTTCCAGCCCGGCCGCGAAGCCCCGCATGACGGCCTCGGTCCACTGTGGAGCAACGAGGCAGTCGGCGTCGGTCCGGGCCAGGTGGGTGGCGCCGTTCGCGATGGCGTGGCGCACGCCGGTGTCGCAGGCGGCCCCGGTCCCCTTCTGCGGCTCGCCGATCACCCGTACGTCCATCTCCGGGTGCGCGGCGGCGAACGCGCGGACGACGTCGCCCGTGGCGTCCGTGCTCGCGTTGTCCACCACCAGCACGGTGAAGTCACGGTGGCGCTGGGCGGCGAGCGAGCGCAGCGGCCCCTCGATCCACTTTTCCTCGTTGTGGGCGGGGATGACGACCCACAGGCGGCCGGTCATGACGGCAGCTCCGCGAACACGGTGCCGATGCTGACGCCGCCGGCCAGCCCGATCAACGCCACCTTGTCGCCGGGACCGCACCGGCCCGACTCGAGCGCGAGGCTCAGCTGCAACGGCAGGCTGCAGGAAGCGACGTTGCCGTGGTCGGCGATCGTCACGACGAGCTTGTCTTCGGGCACCCCGCTGCAGTCGAGGAACACGCGCAGGTGCGAAACGCCGACCTGGTGCACGCAGAAGAGCGCGAAGTCGTCCCGGCTCAGGCCGGTCCGGGCGAGCGCGGCGTCCAGCTGCGGCCGGATGCCGCGCACGACCGACTCCATCAGCGTGCGGCCGTCGCCCCGGAGGTAGCCGTCCGTGCGCGGGTCGCGGGAGTTCGCGCCGCCGTGCCCGGGAATCGAGCTGACGTTCCAGCGCGAGGAATCCGCCGAGAACTCGCGGTGGAAGATCCCCGGCGCGGCCGAGGCCTCCAGCAGCATCGCGGCCCCGGCGTCGGACAGGGTGTACCCGGCGAGCGAGTCGACGAACTGCGCGCGGTCCGCGACCGGCCACCGGACCACCCGGGAACCGGTCTCGCCGGTGCAGACCAGGACGCGGCGGTACTGCCCGGAGCGGATGAGCGCCTCGGCGACCTGCACGCCGTTGAGGAAGCTGTTGCAGGCGTTCTTGACGTCGAACACCGGGCAGGACGCCCCGAGCTTCGCGGCGACGACGTGCGCGGTGGCCGGCTCGACGAGGTCCTGGGACGCGGAGGCGAACAGGAGCAGGTCCACTTCGGCCGCCCCCAGCCCGGCGCCGGACAGCAGTTTCGCGGCCGCGGCCACGGCGAGGTCGGAGGCGAGCTCGCCCTCGGCGGCGCGGTGCCGCGTCCGGATCCCGCTGAGTTTCCGGATGGCTCCCGGCCGCGGGGTGAACCCCGGGCTTTCGCGCGCGATGCGCTGCTCGATCTCCCGGTCGCCGACCAGCGCCGGGGGCAGGTGGGCGGCCACGCCGCCGATCGCCACGTGCATGGAACCGTCCTTTCTAGACACCGGCGAACGCCAGGGTCACGTTGTGCCCGCCGAAGCCGAACGAGTTGCTGACCGCCGCTGTGAGCGTGACGCGGCGGGGTTCGCCCGTCACGACGTCGAGGCCGATGCGGTCGTCGAGCGTTTCGAGGTTGGCCGTGGGCGGAACCAGGCCGTCGCGGACGGACAGGACGGTCGCGATCGCCTCCACCGCGCCGGAGCCGCCGAGCAGGTGACCCAGCGCCCCCTTCGGCGCGGTGACGACCGGGCCGTCGCCGAGGACGCGCCGGATCGTGGCGCTCTCGGTCAGGTCGCCCAGCGGGGTCGACGTCGCGTGTGCGTTCACGTGGCCGATGTCGGCGGCCGCGAGGCCCGCGCGGTGCAACGAGGCGGTGATGGCGGCGCACTGCCCGGCGCCGTCCGGGTCCGGCGCGGTGATGTGGTGGGCGTCGTTGCTCATGCCCGCGCCCGCGAGCCTGGCGTACGCCTTCGCGCCGCGAGCCGCGGCGAAGTCCGCGCGCTCCAGCACGACGATGCCGGCGCCCTCCCCCAGCACGAACCCGTCGCGGTCCGCGTCGAACGGGCGGGAGGCCGTCTCCGGAGTGTCGTTGCGCGTGCTCATCGACCGCGCCCGCGTGAACCCGGCCATGATGGCGGGCGTGATGCACGCGTCCGTGCCGCCCGCGACGACGACGTCGGCCTCCCCCGCCACGATCATCCGCCACGCCCAGGCGATCGCCTCGGCCCCGGACGCGCAGGCCGACATCGGGGCGTGCACCCCCGCGCGTGCCTTGAGCGCCAGCCCGACCAGCGCGGCCGGCCCGTTGGGCATGATCATCGGGATCAGCTGGGGCGACACCGCCCGCAGCCCCCGCTCGCGCAGGGCGTCGTGCTGCGTCACCAGCGTCGTGGCGCCGCCGATGCCGGTGCCGATCACCACGCCGCAGCGCACGGGGTCCACCGTGTCGCCGGCCAGGCCCGCGTCCCGGCACGCCTGCCGGGAGGCGAGCACGGCCAGCTGTTCGGCGCGGTCCATGCGCTTGAGCTCGACGTGGTCCAGCTCTTCGCCGGGTTCGACGGCCAGCCGCGCCGCGATGCGCACCGGGAACGCGTGTGCCCGCGTCCATTCGGTGTCCAGTGTGGACGTTCCGGTGCGGCCGTCGAGCAGCCCCCGCCAGGTGGCGGGCACGTCACCACCCAGTGGCGTGGTCGCGCCGACGCCGGTGACGACGACCTCGACGTCGTTGCGGGGCGGCCCGTTCACGCCGCGGCGCGCAGGTACTCGGCGACGTCGCCGAAGGTCCGCAGCCGGTGCAGGCCGTCCTCGGGGATCGTCAGGCCGTAGCTGAGCTCGATCTCGTCGGTCAGCTCCACCATGGCCAGGGAATCGATGTCCAGTTCGTCGCGCAGCGACAGCCCGGTCAGCGGGCGTCCGGTGGACAGCGCCACGGGGTCGGTGCCGGACACCTTGGCGATCAGCTGGGCCAGGGTGCGCTCGATGTCGTCGGACGGGCTCACGGGTCACCTCTCACGGTGCTGGGGCGGGGAAACCGGGCCGGCAGGGCCACGACGAGCAGGCTGGCGGCGCGCGCTGACCGACGGCTGACGGACCGGGCCGGGCCCGGCCCCGATGTGCGCCGCGCACAACCGATTCGCGGCACCTGCCCACCCCCGGCGGGCTAGGGTCGGCGGATGCCGGGGCATCCGCACGCGTCCAGGAAGGTCATCCGCGAGGTGGCCGCCGTCGTCCTCACCGAGCTGCCGTCGTTCGCCGACCGGCTGACCGAGCGGGGTGCGGTCGAGGAGAAGGCGTTCTACGCGCGCGGAGACCGGGTGGCGCCCGCGGACATGCGGCAGTCGTTCATGGACAACGCCCGCAGCGCGCTGGTCCTGATGACCGAGGGGTTCGACACGCGGGCCGACTGGCTCTCGGCCCCGGTGACCACCGGCCGCCGCCGCGCCGAACAGGGCGTCCCCCTGGAGGCGGTGCTGCACCTGTTCCGGCTGGGCACCGAGCTGCTGTGGGAGATGCTGCTGGCCGCGGCCCGGCGCCGGTCACCGGCCGAGCTCACCGAGTTCGTCGACAGCGTGATGGTGCTGTGGCAGGCGACCGACCGCGTCTCGACGGCGATGGTCGAGGGGTACCGGTCGAGGGAGAGCCGGCTGCAGGCGCGGGCCGACCGGCGCCGGGAGCGGCTGGTCCGGGTGCTCGTCGAAGGCCGGGGTGCCGACCCGGCCGTGGCCGCCGACGTCGAGGCCGACCTGCGCCTGCCCGGGCACGGCCGGTACGCCGTGGTCCTGGTGGCCTGCGACCTGACGGCCGAAGACGTGGCCCCGCCCGGGCCCGAGCTGGCCGCGCTCGGGGTGCGGGTGGTCGCGGCGCCCTACCGGGACCGGGTGGTGTGGCTGGCCGAGCTGGGCGGCGTCACCGCCGGCCGGCTGGCCGGCGTGCTGGCACCGCACCTGCACCACCGCGCCGGCCTGTCCGGCGAGGTCGACGGGCTGGCCGAGATCGGCATCGCCTACCGGCAGGCGGAAATCGCGCTGCACACGCAGGCACCCGAGGTGCCGGGCCTCGCCGTGCTCGACGACCGGCTGCCCGAGGCCCTCGTCGCCGCCAGCCCGCGGCTCGCCCACCGCCTGGCGGCCCGGACCCTGGGCCGCGTCCTCGACCTCGAGGCCGACGAACGGGCCGTGCTGCTGGACACGCTGCGGGCCTGGTTCCGCGCGGACCGGTCCGCCACCCGCGCCGGGGAACTGCTGTACTGCCACCGCAACACCGTGCTCAACCGGCTGCGCAAACTGGAGCAGCTCACCGGCGCGTCCCTCGAGGACGACCGCCACCAGCTGTGCTGCCGGCTGGCCCTGATGGTGCACGGCGAAACGCCGTGAAGGCCACCTCGGGGGAACCCCGAGGTGGCCTTCACGCACTACGGACCGATCAGGAGGCGCTGCAGCTGACGCTGGGCCAGGTCCAGTTCCCGTTGGTCATGATGGTGACACCCCAGTTGTTGCCACTGCCGTTGGGTGTCGCGACCAGCACCTGGCTGCTGGGCCAGGTGGCGTTGATGTTCCACGTCGTGCTGATCCGCTCGGGGCTGGGCACGTTCATCGTGACCGTCCACGAGGACGAGCCGCTCACCGCGACGTTCAGGTTGTACCGGTCACCCCACGACTGCCCGGCCGAAAGCGTTGCGGTGCAACTGCCGCCGCCCGGTGTCGTCGTCGTGGTCGTGGGCCCCGTCGGTGTCGTCGTCGTGGTCGTCGGACCCGTCGGGGTGGTGGTCGGTGTCGCGGTCGTGCCGCCGGCGTTGAGCGCGTTCAGCACCGAGTTGTAGGCGGCCTTCTTGTTGCCGCCGCCGTCGAACAGCAGCGGGCTTTCGCTGGAGCGCCAGGAATCGCTGTCCCGCACACCCCACACGGTGATGCCGACGCAGCGCGCGACGTTCATGCACGCCTGGGTCAGCGCCGAGTACTGCGAGGTGTTCGCGTTCGTGACGTCGACCTCGGTCAGCGCCACGTCGACGCCGAGCGCCGCGAAGCTGGAGATCGTCTGCTGGAAGTTGCCCGGCACCGAGCTGCCGCCGGTGAAGTGGGCCTGCAGGCCGACGCAGTCGATCGGCACGCCGCGGGACTTGAAGTCCTGGATCATCCGGTAGACGCCCTGGGTCTTGGCGTAGCTCCAGTTGTCGATGTTGTAGTCGTTGTAGCAGAGCTTGACCGACGGGTCGGCCGCGCGGGCGGTCCGGAACGCGACCTCGATCCAGTCGTTGCCGGTGCTCTGCAGGTTCGACTGACGGCGGCTGCCGTCTTCGTTGAAGGCTTCGTTGACGACGTCCCAGTAGGCCAGCTTGCCCTGGTAGTGGGCCATCACCTTCTGGATGTGGTTGATCATGGCGTTGCGCAGGTTGCTGCCGCTCATGCTCTGCATCCAGCCGGGTTGCTGCGCGTGCCAGGCGAGCGTGTGCCCCCGGACGCGCGCGCCGTGGCTGACCGCCCAGTTGTAGACCTGGTCGCCCGACGAGAAGTTGAACTGGTTCTGGTTGGGCTCGGTCGCGTCCGGCTTCATTTCGTTCTCGGGCGTCACCATGTTGAACTCGCGTGCCGCGATGGTGGTGTAGGCCGAGTCGCCGAGCCGTCCGGCGGCGATCGCGGTGCCGAAGTACCGGCCCGACTGCGCGGCCGCGGCACCCAGCGTGCTCGCCGCGGCGTCCGCGCCGGGCGCCGCCACCAGGACGGTTGCGGTCGCGGCCACGGTCGCCACGCCCGCCAGTACTCGAGTGGTCGTCGACCGCCACCAGCGCCTGGGGCGCAGGTCCGACGAACTTTCCGCCATCCGTGGTCTCCTTCGGTGAAATTCCCCCGTTACCAGCAGCAGAGCACGCCGCCGGAGCGCCACGCAAAAAGTTTCGATCGACTTTCGGACTCCTCACCCCCCGCCCTGGCCGAAACGTCGAGCGGTCCAGGTGGTGGCCCGGAGGAAGAACCGCCCCTTCGGCACGCGGGCCGTCGTGGCCTCGCCGCCGAAGTCGCGACGCCGGTCGAGATCGGTGAAGGAGCAGGAGAAGTTCGGCGTCGGCTTCCCCCGTGCGTCCAGGAATGGCGCGCGGTGCCCTTCACGGACCGGGGCGCGCTCCTGGTGCACCCGGCGGGGGCGAAGACGGTGTCCCTGAAGGCGACCGCGACCGATCCGGCGGGCAGCCGGGTGGAGCCCGTCGAAGACGAGCGCACCGGCCGCGGTGCCGGTGGTCCTGCTCCTCCGCCCGTGAAACTTTCAGCCGCCGCCGGGCTCCGGCCAGCGGGGACGGCGCGGGGGCCGTGAATCGCTTGCCAGAACCGGATGCCTTGCGAACGATGGTGACGGACCAGCCTGCGAACCGGCGGTTCCTCCTCGGCCGGCGGCGCGCCAGTCCCCTGGCACGGCCGGAGCACCCAGCCCATCGACTTCTGCGACGGAGATCCGATGTCCTTGCGCTTCCCCGGCCGGCGACGGGTGCGGCTGACTGCCGCGCCCCTGCTAGCCGTGACGATGACCGCGGCCACGCTCGTCCCGGCCGCCTCGGCGGCCCCCGCACCGGCGGCCCAGCTGCCGGTCTACCGCGACACGCACTACAGCTTCGCCGAACGGGCGGCCGACCTCGTCGCCCGGATGACTCTGCCCGAGAAGGTGCTGCAGCTGCGCACGAACAGCGCGCCGGCCATCCCGCGGCTCGGCGTGCAGCAGTACACCTACTGGAGCGAGGGCCAGCACGGCCTGAACACGCTCGGCGCGAACACCGACCACGGCACGGCGAGCGGCGGCGTCCACGCCACGAGCTTCCCGACGAACCTCGCGAGCACGATGTCGTGGGACCCGGAGCTGATCCACCAGGAGACGACCGCGATCTCCGACGAAGCCCGCGGCATGCTGGACAAGTCGCTGTGGGGCGTCGCGCAGAACAACATCGGCCCGGACAAGAACAACTACGGCTCGCTGACCTACTGGGCGCCGACGGTGAACCTCGACCGCGACCCGCGCTGGGGCCGCACCGACGAGGGCTTCGGCGAAGACCCGTACCTGGTCGCGAAGATGGCCGGCGCGTTCGTCAACGGCTACCAGGGCCAGAGCGCCTCGGGCCGGCCGCAGACGCCGTACCTCAAGGTCGCGGCCACCGCGAAGCACTACGCGCTCAACGATGTCGAGAACGACCGGCACGCGGACTCCTCGGACACGACCGAGGCCAACATCCGTGACTACTACACCCGGCAGTTCCGGCACCTGATCCAGGACGCGCACGTGTCCGGCCTGATGACGTCGTACAACGCGATCAACGGCACGCCGTCGCCCGCCGACACGTACACGGCGAACGCCATCGCCCAGCGCACCTACGGCTTCGACGGCTACATCACGTCCGACTGCGGCGCGGTCGGCGACGTCTACGCACCGGGCAGCCACAACTGGGCGCCGCCGGGCTGGACCACGTCGACCGCGGGTGCGGCGACGCAGTGGACGAACACCGCGACCGGGCAACAGGTTTCCGGCGCCGCCGGTGGCCAGGCGTACGCGCTGCGCGCGGGCACGCAGCTCAACTGCACCGGCTCGGAAGCCACCGTGGCCAACATCCAGGAGGCCATCAAGGCCGGGGTGCTGTCCGAAGGCGTGCTGGACACCGCGCTGGTGCACGTGTTCACCGTCCGCATGCAGACCGGCGAGTTCGACCCGCCGGACCGCGTGGCGTACACGAAGATCACCAAGGACACGATCCAGAGCGCCGAGCACCAGGCACTGGCGGAGAAGGTCGCCGCGAACTCGCTGGTGCTGCTGAAGAACGACCCGGTCGCCGGCACCGGCGCGCCGCTGCTGCCCGCCGACCCGGCGAAGCTCGGCAGCGTGGTCGTCGTCGGCGATCTCGCCGGCAAGGTCACCCTCGGCGGCTACTCCGGCGAACCCGCGCTGCAGGTGAGCGCGGTGCAGGGCATCACGTCCGCGGTCAAGGCCGCCCGCCCGGACGCCACGGTCACGTTCGACGCGTGCGGCACCTCCACCGGCACCACCACGGCCGCGAGCTGCTCGGCCGGGACCCTGGCCGCGATGAAGACGGCCGACCTGGTCGTCGTGTTCGCCGGGACCGACGGGAACGTGGCCACCGAGGGCCGCGACCGCACCAGCATCGCCCTGCCGGGCAACTACGACTCGCTGATCGACCAGGTCAAGGCGGCCGGCAACCCGCGGACCGCACTCGCCGTGCAGGCGGGCGGCGCCGTTTCCCTCGGCCACGCCGCCGGGATCCCGGGCGTCGTGTTCAGCTCGTACAACGGCGAAAGCCAGGGCACCGCGCTGGCCGAGGTGCTGTTCGGCAAGCAGAACCCGAGCGGGCACCTGAACTTCACCTGGTACGCCGACGACTCGCAGCTGCCCGCCATGAAGAACTACGGGCTGACGCCGTCGCAGACCGGCGGTCTCGGCCGCACCTACCAGTACTTCACCGGCACGCCGGCCTACCCGTTCGGCTACGGCCTGTCCTACACGAACTTCACCTACTCCCACGTGCACGCCGACACCCGGGCCGTCGACGCGAACGGACGGATCACCGTGCACGTCGACGTGACCAACACGGGCCGCACGCCCGGGGCCACCGTCGCCCAGCTGTACGCGGCCACCGCGTTCGGCGTGCCGGGGGTGGAACTGCCGCGGCAGCGCCTGGCCGGCTTCGAGAAGACCGACGTGCTCGCCCCCGGCCGGACCCAGCACCTGGCCATCCCGGTGCGGATCGCCGAGCTGGCGTTCTGGAACGAGGGCCAGCGCCGCGAAGTGGTGTACCCCGGCCCCTACCGGTTCGGCGTGGGCGCGGACTCCGCCCACCTGGCCGGCACCGCGACGGTCGCCGTCACCGGGGCTCTTGCGCCGAAGACGCGGTACGTGACCGTGCAGCCCGGCCAGGTCGTGTTCACGCCGGGCCAGAGCCTGGACCTCACCGGCAAGAACCCGTGGATCGCCGACGACACCGCCCAGGCGGCCCAGCACGCGCCCGCCGACCACGTCGTCGAAGCCGTGCACGACGACCAGTCGTTCGTCGACCTCTCCCGGGCCCGGATCGGCTACCGCAGCAGCGATCCGCGAGTGGCCCAGGTCAGCCGGACCGGCCGGGTGACCATGGTGGCGCCCGGCGTCGCGACCATCAGCGTCACGGTCGACGGCGTCACCGGCACGACGCCGGTGGTGGTCGAGCAGCCGTTCACGCTCACCGCACCGGCCCAGGTGCAGGCCGGCACGACCTACTCCGCCACCACGACGCTGCCGAACCCGGCCGGTGCCCGGCCGCTGCGGGACGTGGCGATGACGCTGAGCGTGCCCGCCGGCTGGACCGTGAAGGCCACTTCGCCTTCGACGTTCGTCACCGTGCCCGCCGGGCAGACCGTCCGCACCACGTGGGAGATCGGCGTGCCCGCGTCGGCGGAACCCGGCAAGTTCGACGTCTCGGCGCAGGCCACGTTCACGTCGGCCAACGGCCGCGGGTCGTCGGTGGACGCGACCACCGTGCTGCTGCCGCACCCGCCGTACCCGTCGTTCGCGGCGGCGTACAACAACGTCGGCGTCAGCGACGACGCCACCCCGGGCGCGGGCAACTTCGACGGCGGCAACGCCAGCTACTCCGCGCAGGCGCTGGCCGCGGCGACGCCGAGCCTCACGCCGGGAGCCACGTTCACCCACGACGGGCTGACGTTCACCTGGCCGGACGTCCCTCCGGGCAGCCCGGACAACGTCGTCGCGGGCAGCTCCGCCGGCGGGCAGACCATCGCCATCTCCGGGTCCGGCCACACCCTCGGCCTCATCGGCGCGGGCGACTACGGCAGCCCGAGCGGCACGGCGACGGTGACCTACACCGACGGGACGACCGAGTCGCACTCGGTGAGCTTCGCGGACTGGTGGTCCAACGCGGCCACCGGCGGCGACGTCCTCACCACGCTGCCGTACCTCAACAACAGCAGCGGGCAGCTCAAGCAGCAGGTGAGCCTGTACTACGCCCCGATCCCGCTGCAGCCCGGGAAGACGGTCCGGTACCTGACGCTGCCGGACGTCAGCGACGGCGCGAACATGGGCACCGCGGCGATGCACATCTTCACCGTCGCCATCGGCTGACCGAGGAGACTGTCCCGCCGGCCCCCCGCCGGCGGGACACTTTCCTTCACCGCACGCAGCGGAAACTCGCCGCGCTGTCCGGGTCACCCCCGCGGTAGCGGGGCCACTCCGGGTAGGCGCACAGCGGCCGGGTGCGCGGGTGGGCCAGGTCGGCGACGACCGGGTGCACCGGCGCCCGGCCGGTGTCGACCCACCGCTCGAGCGCCGACAGCGAGTCCCAGCCGGCCGCGAACGCCGGCGTCCCGAAGTTGGCGTGGTTGGCGCCCGGCACGACGTAGTAGCGCAGGAAGGCATCGGTCGCCCGCGGCCCGGCCACCGCGCGGACCCGCTCGTAGTAGTCGCTCGTCGAGTACGGGGAGACCAGCTCGTCCGCGGCGCCGTGGAGCAGGATCAGCTTGCCGCCGGCGCGGGCGAACGGGCGCAGGTCCGCGTCGTTGCGGTCCTGGACCGCCGACAGGGCGCTGATCCGGGCGAGCCACCGGCCGGGGTGCCGCGGGTCGACGTCCAGCGCGGAGTGGCCCGGATCCCGGGTCAGGAAGTACTTGACCCACTGGTCCCAGTACTGCATGCCGTAGCCGCTGGTCACGGGCATCGGATCGGCCGGTGCGGTGGTGCCGAAACCGAGGAACGGCGTCCGCATGTCCGCTCCCGACAGGAACGGGAAGCCCGGGTACCGGGTTTCCCCGCTGGCGATCCGGTAGGGCCACCGGAACGGCGACGACATCGCCGTCACGGCCCCGATCTGGGCGTCCGACAGGCACGCCGGGCCCGTGTCGGTCCCACCCGGGCAGCGCAGCGCGCGGGGGTCGAACCGGCACCCTCCCGGGTTCGAGACGACTTTGTCGGTGACCCCGTCCAGTCCGTCGCACGCCTTGATGACACTGTCGTAGAGGAGCGTCTGCTTCGCCGGATCGGGGAACGCGCCCGGCCGGGACAGGACCTGCGTGAGGTAGCCCAGGTCGAGGAGCTCGGCCAGGTTGTTCCAGGCCGGGTATGCGGAAATCACGCCGTCGAAGGCGGACGGCCACCGCTGGGCGACGACGAGCGCCTCCCGGCCGCCGGTCGACCCGCCGGCGAAGAACACCTCGGTCGGCGTCGCCGCGTAGGCGCGCCGGATCAGGAACAGGCTCGCGTCCCGCGTCTTCTTCAGGGCGTCCCCGGCGGCGAAGTTCTTCAGGGCTTCGTCGTTCAGCCCGAACGACCCGTCCAGTGACGGCGGCCGTGCGGGATTCTGCTGGTGGCCGGAGTCGCTCGCGAAGGTCGCGTACCCGCGGGCGAGCGGGGCCGGCCGGTCGGCGGGACCGAACGGCACGTTCGCCGTCAGGTCGGGGATGGTCCCGTCGTACCCGCCGCCGCCGAACATCAGCGCCTTGTGGTTCCACGCGCGGGGCAGGGCGACCCGCAGCTTGATGGCGGGCGCGGCCGGGTCGACCGGGAAGAGGTCGGCGTCGACCCGGCAGTAGTCGCCGGGCACGGAAGAAGCCGCCGTGACGACCCCGCCGGACGTCGGCAGGCTCAGCACCGACGCCGGGATCCGCAGCCCGGCCAGCCCGGCGCACGCCGGACCCGCGGGCGACGCGGCGGCGGGCTGCGGGACGCTGGCCGCCAGCACCACGGCGGCCCACACCACGAGCTTCCTCATCGCGACCCCTTTCCGTGGAGGTGTGCGCCCGGTACGGCGTCCGGGTCGGCCCGGACTTCGGGCGGGTTGGTCTCGGGCAGGAACCACGCGCTGGCGAAGGTGATCAGCCCCATCAGCGTGATGTAGAGCGCGACCGGCCACGTGCTCCCGGTCCCGGCGATCAGCGCGGTCATCAGGAACGGCGTCCCGCCGCTGACGACGATCGCGGACAGCTGGTAGGCCAGGGACGCGCCGGAGTAGCGGACGTCGGGCGCGAACAGCTCGCCGAGGAAGCTGGCGATCGGGCCGTAGGTGAGGCACTGGAACACGAACCCCACCGCGACCGCGACGAAGATCAGCGGCAGCGACGCGGTGCCGACCAGGCCGAAGTACGGGAACGCCCAGCCGGCGACGCCCAGCCCGCCGATGAGGATCAGCGGACGGCGGCCCACCCTGTCCGAGAGGTGCCCGGACCACGGAATGGTGGCGAGCATCGCCGCGGAACTGAGCAGCACGACGGCGAGCAGCGAGTCACGCTGGAGCTTGAGCGTGCCGGTGCCGTAGCTCAGCAGGCCGGAAATGCTGACGTAGAACAGGCTGTTGGTGGCCGAGAGCAGGCCGCAGCCGAGCAGGATGGTCCCCCACTTGCTCCGCAGCACCTGCGCGAGGGGCGCCCGGACCACCGGGCCGTCCTGGTCCGCCACTCGTTCCTGCAGCTGCCGGAACTCCGGCGTGTCCTCCACCTTCGCCTGGATGTACAGCACCACACCGAACATCACGACGCTGAGCAGGAACGGGATGCGCCAGCCCCAGCTCAGGAACGCGGCGTCGGGCATCAGGCCGCTGGCCGCGACGAAGATCAGGTTGGACAGGACCACCGCCACCGGCACGCTGGTCTGCCCGAAGGTCCCGGCGAACCCGCGCCGCTTGGGACTGGCGGATTCGGTCAGCAGCAGCACGATGCCGCCCCACTGCCCGCCGGCCGCGAGACCCTGGACGAACCGCAGGACGACCAGCAGCGTCGGGGCGAGCGCGCCGACGCTCGCCGCGCTCGGCAGGCAGCCGATCAGGAAGGTCGCGGCCCCCATGAGCGCCAGGCAGGCGACGACCACCGGCTTGCGCCCGTACTTGTCCCCCAGGTGCCCGGCCAGCACGCCGCCGACCGGCCGCGCCACGAACCCGGCCCAGAACGTGCTGAAGGCCAGCAGGGTCCCGGTCAGCGCGGAGGCGTGCGGGAAGAACACCTTGGGGAACACGAGCGCGGCCGCGGTGCCGTAGAGGAAGAAGTCGTACCACTCGATCGAGCTGCCGATGAGCCCGGCCGCCAGCAGTTTGCGGAAGGCCCGGCGCGGGGCCGCGGGCAAGCCAGTGCCGGACTGCCCTTCGGGTTGGGTGAGCGGAATGGCCATGGTGCCGCCTTCGTCGAGGAGGTCAGGCAGGTGCTGGCGGTGATGGTAGGGCGCCGTTACGCTGCGATCTGAGGTGTGGACCACCCACTCCTCCCGCCGCGGCGGTGGGTCTTTCGCCCACCCGGTGCCCGAGGAGGACAGCCCCGTGACCAGTGCGGCCGAACCGCGCCGGCAGCGTGAACTGGCGTCGTTGTACGCCACCGTCAAGTCGCTCACCGCCCTGGGCGAGCTCGACGAGGTCCTGCGGTCGATCGTCCACCACGCCCACGACCTGATCGGCACGGACTTCACCTACCTCTCGCTGGTCGGCGCGGACGGCCGGCTGTCGGCCCGCGCGTCGGAGGGCACGATCTCCGCGGAGTTCCTCGCGGCGACCATCCCGGCCACCGTGGGCCTCGGCGGCAAGGTGCTGGCCACCAAGAGCCCGCACTGGGTGCGCGACTACGCCACCTCGACGCTCATCCAGCACGACCCCAACTTCGACCGCCTCGTCGTGACCGAGGACCTGGTGGCGCTGCTCGGGGTGCCGCTGGTGATCCGCGGCGAAGCGGTCGGTGCGCTGTTCGCCGCGGACCGCTCCGCACGGTCCTTCCAGGCGGAGGAGATCGCGCTGCTCAACGCGTTCGCCGATCACGCCGCGGTCGCTCTCGACAACGCCCGGCTCTACGAAGCGAGCCGCACGGCGTTGCGGGAAGTGCGGGTCGCGTACGGGAAGATCGAGCGGGCGCAGGCGATCCACGAGGCCCTGACCGGGGTCGTGCTGGGCGGCGGGACCCCGGGCGACGTCGCGCAGCACCTCGCCGAGCAGCTGGGCGGCCGCGTCACGCTCGTCGACCGGACCGGGAGTCCACTGGGGACGGACCTGGCGGGTGCGGTCGCGGACGCCCGCCGCACCGGCCGCTGCACGACGTCGGCCGGCGCCGACGGGACGGACCGCAGCGTCGCGGCCGTCCAGGCGGGCGACAGCTACCTCGGCGCGCTGGTGTGGACCCGGCCGTCGGGCACCGGCGACGACACGGACCTGCGGACCCTCGAGCGCGCCACGCACATCCTCGGGCTGCTCATCCTCAAGGAGCAGGCCGTCGCGGAAGCCGGTGAGCGGCTGAGCGGGGAGCTGCTGACCGAGCTCATGGTCGGCAGTCCGGGGATCGGCCCGGCCCAGCGCGCCCGCGCCCGGGCCCGCAACATCGACGTCGACCGCCTGGACCTGGTGCTGGTCGCGGACTCCCCCGCGGTCGCGCCGGGCGACCTCGCGCGGCACCTGCACGACATCGCCCGCGAGCGCGCCGGGCTGGCCGGCGAGCACCTGGGCCGGGCCACGACGATCCTCCCCGGCGCCGACGCCGAGGCGACCGTCGCGGAAGTCCACACGAGACTCCGGCGGGCGCTGGGCGGCCCGGTGGTCGTCGTCGGGGAACGCGCGGCCGGCCACGACTGGTCGCGGGCGTTCTCCCTGGCCGGGCGCTGCGGGGCGGTGCTGCGCGCGCTCGGGCACACCGACGGGGGCGCGACCACGCGGCAATACGCCCTGTACGCCATGGTCTTCGACCCCGAACGGGCCGGCGAGCTCGACCGGTTCCTGGCCGGCTCGATCGGCCCGCTGCTCGAGTACGACCGGCGGCGGGGCACCGACCTGGTCGGCACGCTCGGCGCGTACTACGTCCACCGCGCCAACGTCGCCGCGACCGCCCGCGCGCTGCACCTGCACGTCAATACGCTGCTGAAGCGCCTCGACCGGGCCGGCACGGTCCTCGGCGGCGACTGGCGCCGGGACGACGACCTGGAGCTGCAGCTGGGCCTCCGGCTGCACCGGCTGCGGGCGAGCACGTCCTGAGGGTCAGCCGGCCCGCACCGAATCCCGCAGGGCCGTCTTCGAAATCTTACCCGTGCCCGTCTTCGGCAGGGCCGTGACGAAGACGAATTCGTCGGGCAGCCACCACTTCGCGACCCTCGGCGTGAGGTGCGCCAGGAGCTCTTCGGCCGTGGTTCGGCTGCCCTCGCGCAGTACCACGTACGCCACCGGGCGTTCCATCCACCGCGGGTCCGGGCGCGCGATCACCGCCGCTTCGAGGACGTCGGGGTGGGCCACGATCGCGCCCTCCAGCTCGACCGAGGAGATCCACTCGCCGCCGGACTTGATCAGGTCCTTCATCCGGTCGACCAGCCGCAGGTAGCCGTCGGCGTCGATGGTGGCCAGGTCGCCGGTGCGCAGCCAGCCGTCGGCGGTGAAGCTGCCGTCGGCGCCCACCCGGTAGTAACCGCCGGCCACCCAGGGGCCGGCGACCTGCAGCTCGCCGACCGCGTCGCCGTCCCGGGGCAGCTCCCGGCCCGTCTCGACGTCGACGATCCGCACGTTCACCAGGGGCAGCGGCTGGCCCTGCGCGGCCCGGACGGCCACCTGGTCCGCTTCGGACGTGCCGCGGTGCTGGGTGCGCGTACCACCGATCGCCCCGACCGGGCTGACCTCCGTCATCCCCCAGGAATGCGTGATGGGCACGCCGATCGCGGCGCGGTAGGTCTCCGACAACGCCGGCGGGACGGCCGACCCGCCGCCGAGCAGGAACCGGGTGGCGCTCAGGTCGTGGTCGCCCAGCCCCGGCGCCATGCTCGTCCACACCGTGGGGACGGCACCGGCGACCGTCACGCGTTCGGCGGCCATCAGCCGCAGCAGGTGGTCCGGGTCCGCGGACGGACCGGGCAGCACCAGCGACGCGCCCGTCATCATCGCGCCGTAGGGCAGGCCCCAGGCGTTGGCGTGGAACATCGGCACGATCGGCAGCACCACGTCGCTTTCGCAGAGGCCGACGAGGCCCGCGGCCAGCGTCCCCAGGCAGTGCAGGACGGTCGACCGGTGGCTGTAGAGCACGCCCTTGGGCGGCCCGGTCGTCCCCGAGGTGTAGCAGAGCCCGGACGCGAGGTGCTCGTCCGCGAGCGTGAACGTGTCCTCGAACGAACCGGGGTGGGGCTCGGCCGCGGCGACCAGTTCGTCGTAGTGCCGGACGCGGGGGTCCGCCGGGATCGGCTCGCCGCTGTCGTCGGGCAGCACCACCCAGTGGCGCACCCGCGGCAGCCGGGCGGCGCTCGGCCAGATCCGCGGGAGCAGCGCGCGATCGACGAACACCACGTCGTCCTCGGCGTGCTCGACGATGTACTCGAGGTGCTCCGCCGTCAGCCGGATGTTGATCGGGTGCAGCACCCGCTTGGTGACCGGGACGGCCAGGTACAGCTCGAGGTGGCGCCGGTGGTTGCCCGCGAAGGTCGCGACCCGGGCACCGGGCGGGACGCCGAGGGCGTCGAGGGCCGTGGCGAGGCGCCGGGTCCCGGCGGCCACCTCGGCGTAGGTGAGCCGCTCGCCCGCCGCCGTGACGACCTCCTTGTGCGCGTAGAGCCGCTCGGCCCGCTCCAGGATGTGGGCGAGGGTGAGCGGCCGCGGCTGCATCAGCCCGTCCATGGCGCCTCTTCCGGTCGGTGGCTGCTGGTCGCGAGTGACTCTAGGAGCGGACCAGGGCCGGACGAGAGGTGCGAACCGCCCACTCGTCCGCCCGCTCCGGTGGTGATCACCTCCACACCGGGCCGTTGCCCGCCGCGGACATCGATCGGGGAATTTTCGGGCAGCCGGATCGCGGCTGAGGTGTCCCGGCGACCAGCGCTGCTAATTTTGCCTGAACTTCAGGTGAAAAGAAGGTCAACAGTGGCGAACCCGTTGGTGGCGGAGACCAAGGACTCGACGAAGGCGTATTCGGGCGTCTCGCTGCTGGAGTCGGCGAACGACCTCAAATCGGCCATCGAAAGCGGCGACTGGGCCTCGGTGGCGCTGGGTGCCGTCGGGACGGCGCTGGACGCGTTGTCGATGGCGATGGACCCCTTCGGCGCGATCCTCGCGGCCGGGGTCGGCTGGCTGATCGAGCACGTGGGTCCGTTGAAGGAAGCGCTCAACGGGCTGACCGGCAACGCCGACGAGATCGCCGCGCAGTCGGAGACGTGGAAGAACATCGCCACCGAGCTGGGCAGCGTCGGCCAGGACCTGACCGGGATGGTCCAGGCCGACGTCTCCTCGTGGACCGGCACCGCCGCGGACACCTACCGGCAGCGCGCCCAGGACACCGTCACGCTGCTGGAGACCGCCCAGAAGGGCTGTGAAGGCGCGTCCAGCGGCGTGAAGACCGCCGGCGAGGTCGTCGCGGCCGTCCGGGCGCTGGTGCGGGACATCATCGCCGAGTTGGTCGGGCACCTGATCAGCTGGGCGCTGCAGGTGGTGTTCACCCTGGGTATCGGCCTGACCTGGGTGGTCCCGCAGGTCATCAACGCGGTGGCGAAGACCGCGTCGAAGATCGCGGACCTGGTGAAGCGGCTGGTCACGGCGTTGAAGGCGCTGATCCCGCTGCTCAAGCGAGCCGGAGACCTGTTCGCGGACGCGGCGAAGGCGCTGAAGAACATCAAGCCGGGCAAGACCGCGCCGCCGCCGAAGCACGCCGACATCAAGAGCGGCCCGAAGGACATCGGTGGCCCGAAAGGCAAGGGCGGTCCGGACGCACCGCCCCCGAAGACCGACCCGCCGAAGACGGACCCGCCGCCCAAGACCGATCCGCCCCCGAAGGGCGACGACAGCACCAGCGCGGCGGGCGCGAAGGCGGATCCGCCCCCCAAGACCGATCCCCCGCCCAAGACGGACCCGCCGCCGAAGAGCGACCCGCCCGCCGACACGCCGCCACCGCCGAAGGGCGACACACCGCCGGGCGGCACGCCGAAGGGCGGCGCCGACGGCGGTGGCAAGCCGAAGGGCGACCCGAAGGGGGACGGCCCGCGCGACCGTGCGGTGCCGGACGACAAGAAGGTCTGCGTCTCCGACCCGGTGGACGTCGCCACCGGCGAGGTCGTGCTGAAGCAGGTCGACCTGACCCTGCCCGGCGACGCGGGCGACCTGGTGCTCTCCCGCACGCACCTGTCGGCCTACCGCGCCGGCCGGTGGTTCGGCCGCTCCTGGGCGTCCACAGTGGACCAGCGGCTGGAGGCCGACCGCCAGCACCTGCGGTTCTTCGCCGAAGACGGCATGGTTCTGGTGTACCCGCGGCCGGACGGCGACCGGCCCGTGCTGCCGCTCGAAGGCCCGCGCCACCCGCTGCGCCGGATCGCCGGGGGCTACCGGCTGTCGACGGGCGCACGCGAGCTGGTGTTCGCCGACGGCCCCGGCCGGGTGCGGCCGCTCGCGGCCATCGAACAGGGCGGCTCCCGCACCACGATCGAGTACGCCGAAAGCGGTGCGCCGCGGCTGCTGCGCCGGGACGACGGCACCGAGATCAGCTTCGAAGCCGGCGGCGGCCGGATCACCGCGCTCGGCGTGCCCGGGGGCGCGCCGGTCGTCCGGTACGGCTACAACCGGCTCGGGCAGCTGACGCAGGTCGCCGGGTTCGCCGGCCGCCCGGTGAACCTCGACTACGACGTCGACGACCGGATCGTCGGCTGGCAGGACCGCACCGGCACCTGGTACCGGTACGTCTACGACGCCGAGGGCCGCTGCGTCCGCAGCGTCGGCGCCGAGCGCTACCTCAACGGCACCTTCGCCTACGACACCGCGACCCGGACCACCCGACACACCGACGCGCTCGGCCACACCTGGACGTACCGGATGAACGAGGCCGGCCAGCTCGTCGAGCGGACCGATCCGCTCGGGCACACGCGCCGGTACTCGTGGACCCGCTACGACGACCTGCTGTCGCAGGCCGACGAGCTGGGCCGGATCACCTTCTACGGCTACGAAAACGGCGTGCTGACGACGGTGACGCGCCCGGACGGCTCGGTGGTGCGGCTGGCGCCCACCGCGACCGGCGAGGTGGAGCTGCGCGCCGGTGACGCCCGGGTCGTGACCGCCGCGTCCGATCCGTACGCTGCCCTCCCGGGCGTCTCGACCCGCCTGCGCGTCGACGGCCCGGCGGACTCCTTCGGCGAGGAACCGGTGCTCACGGCGGCGGTGCGGCCGGGCGACCGCGACCCGTTCGGGCGGCCCCGGCTGGTGCACACCGCGTCCGGCGGCGCGGCCCGGCTGGGCTGGACGGCCGAAGGACAGCGCGCCTGGCGGACCGGCCCGCACGGCGAGCGGGAAAGCTGGCGCCACGACGGCGAAGGCCGCGTCGTCGAGCACCGTGACGCGGCCGGGCGGACGACCCGCCGCACGTACGGCCCGTTCGGCCTGCCGATCGAGGAGTTCGACGCGGCCGGCGCGCGCACGGCGTACCGCTACGACGCCGAGCTGCGGCTGCTCGCCGTCACCAACCCGCGCGGCCAAACCTGGCGCTACACCTACGACCCGGCCGGGCGGCTGGTCGAGGAATCCGACTTCGACGGCCGCCGGCTGACCTACGCCTACGACGAGGCCGGGCAGCTGCGCCGGATGACCAACGGCCTCGGCGAAGTCACCGAGTACCGCTACGACGCGCTCGGGAACGTCGTCGAACGGCGCACCGCGAGCGGGGTCACCGGGTACGCCTACGACGAGCTGGGGCAGCTCGAGTACGCCGTCAACAACGAATCGGTCCTCCAGATCGTGCGTGACGAACGGGGGCGGGTGCGTGAGGAGACCGTCAACGGCGTCGGCGTGCGCTGGACCTACGACGCCGCAGGTGTCCACCGCACCACCTTGTCCGGTGTGGACAGTGAGTGGCGGTACGACGGCGAGCTCCCGGTGGCGCTTCGCGTCGCGGGCCACGAGGTCGCGTTCGAATACGACGAAGCCGGCCGCGAGACCGCTCGTTCGGTCGACGGCTCGGAGGTGCTGCGGCAGGTCTTCGACGCCGCCGACCGGCTCGGCGAGCAGGCGATCACCGGCGTCGGCCGGCGCAGCTACGCGTACACCCCGGACGGCAGGCTCGCCGCGATCGACGACCCGCGGCCGGTCCGGTTCGGGTTCGACGCGGCGGGCCGCGTCGATCAGGTGCACGCGCCCGACGGCGTCGAACGCTTCGGCTACGACGCGGCGGGGCGCCTGACGCCACCGGCCGGGACGCGGTACGGCGTCGACCCGCAGGGCCGGGTGACCAGCCGGGTGCGCGCGACCGCGGCCGGGGAGGAGGAGTGGCGGTTCGTCTGGGACGAACTGGACCGGCTGGTGGCCGTCATCGCCCCGGACGAGTCGTTCTGGACCTACCGCTACGACCCGCTGGGCCGCCGGTTCGCCAAGCGGCGCTGGGAACTCGGCGACGACGGCGCACCGCGGCAGACCGCCGAGACGTGGTTCGTCTGGAGCGGCGCCGAGCTCGTCGAGGAGGTCGAGGTGGCCGACGACGGGTCCTCGCGCGTGCTGACGTGGGAGCGGCACCCGGCCGACGGCCGTCCGGTGGTCCAGGTCGAGCAGCGCGGAGCCGAAGTGCGGTTCCACACGGTGGTGACGTCCCCGGCCGGTACGCCGACCGAGCTGCTGGGCGCGGACGGCCGGGTCGAGTGGCAGGCGCGCACGAGCTTCTGGGGCGAGCTGCTGCCGTCGACGTCCGGCACCGCGCCGATGCCGCTGGCCTTTCCCGGCCAGTACCGCGACGCCGAGACCGGCTTGCACTACAACGTCTACCGCTACTACGACCCGCGGACGGGCCGGTACCTGAGCCAGGACCCGCTCGGCCTGGCCGCGGCGCCGGACCCGGTCGCCTACGTCGGGCAGCCGCACCTGCAGAGCGACCCGCTCGGCCTGGTGCAGAGCCCGTGCGGCAAGACGGGTGGGCCGAAGGCGCCGGACAGCCCGGCGGGCGGCGGCGACGCGGGCAAGCTCCCGCCGGGGGCGAAGAAGCCGGACGGGCTGGCGGAGTTCCGCGACCCGGACGGCAAGATCCGCCCGCACAACATGACCGACGAGCAGTACGCCAAGTTCTCGAAGGAGTGGGACGAGATGATGGCGCCGGGCAAGGACAAGTCGTGGTTCTGGTCGGGCGGCCACATCAAGGACGCGCAGGTCGACCCCGTCACCGGCGCCAAGATTTCGGACGCGAAGTACCACGGTTCGATCGAGGACCCGGCGATCAACCTGGCGAAGAAGAACGGCGGCAACACGCTCGAAGGCCTCCTGAAGGACAACCAAGTCGAGATGCCGAAGTTCTCCGACAACCACCCGAACGGCGAGAAGGTGTGGAAGGACGCGTCGAAGGCGCTGGCGCACAACGCGGAAGGCGACGTCCACATCGCCCTGCCGAACACGCCGGGCAAGTCCAGCGGCTGGCCGAACCAGGGCGACGAGCTGAGCTCCCGCCGTCCCAACAACGTGTTCGACATGGACGAGTTCCCGATCCTCCGCCACAACCCGAAGGTGGACCGGGTCATCGCCCACGACACGAACTACCCGGACGCCCCGCCGGTGGTCATCTGGAACCGCACCACCCGCTGACCACCGGCGATGCCCCTTCGATCACGCCGGGCCCGGTGGGAGGGTCGACGCGCCAAGGCTTCGCCGTGTCGACCCTCCCATCACGCGTGTCGACCCTCCCATCACGCGTGTCGACCCTCCAATCACGCGTGATGCCCCTTCCATCACCCCGGGCTCAGTGCCCGGCCGGGTACATCCGGTTGAAAGGCGGCGGGACGTAGCCCAGATACCGTCCCGCCGCCCCGTCCACCGCGGCGGACAGGGTGTTCATCGTCCGCGGGGCGGTGTCCGGCCAGTGCCCGGTCCGCAGGCGCGTCAGCATCCGGTCGACCGCCGCCTGCTGTTCGCCCGTCGTGTACGTGCAGTGGCCCGCCGTCTGCACGTACGTCTGCCGGAGCAGGGGCTCGTGGCCCGCCCGGCGCACCAGGGAGCCGTACGACTGCTGCTGGGCCACCGTCGAGATCTGGTCGCCGGTGCCGTTGACCGTCAGCACCGGGATCCGGAGGTCACCGGTGAAGACGATGCCGCGCTCCAGGTAGCGGACCGCGGCCGGGTCGGCGGAGACACGGGGTGCCGCGGCCAGCCGGCCGAAGTCCGCGCGCAGGTCGAGGCCCGCGCGCTCGTACAGCCGGCGTACGGCGTTCCGCTGCTCCGGTGCCGCCGACGCGAACTGCTGTGCGTAGTCCACGCCCGTGTTCCAGGACGGGTTGCCGCCCGCCAGCTGCTCGATCGCCCGGCGGCTGCTGACCGCCTGCCCGAGGTACGGCAGGGGGCCGCCCGCCAGCGCGAGGAACATGCCCCGCTCGACGCCGTCGACGTCCCGGCCGTCCGGCACCGGCGTCGGCGAGCCGTCCGGGGCCAGGCCCCAGCCCGGCAGCTGCCCGATCGCCGCCGCCAGCGCGATGCGCGCCCGGCCCGCCGGCGTGTCCTGGGCCGACGCCACCGCCGACAGCCACTGCTGCTGCGTGCCCGGGACGTCGGCCGGGATGCCGGTCACCGGCAGGGCCGAGTCGCGGAACAGCAATGTCTTCAGCGTGAACACCGTGTCCAGCTTCTGGTTCCACTGCCCCACCGCGCCGCCGAGGCCGCCGCACATCGGGATCGCCGCGTCGAACCGGTCCGGGTACACCTGCGCGACACCGGCGGCGACCATCCCGCCCATCGACCGGCCCTCCGCGATCGCGTACCGGGCCCGGCCGAACGCGGTTTCGAAGCGGCCGAGCGCTTCGGCCTGGTTGCCGATGGCCCGCGCGATGTTCCAGCTGCTGACCGTGCGCGTGGTCCCGCCCACCGCGTAACCCCGCTCCAGCAGGCTCGCCGTGAGCGGGCTCGCGAGGCCGCCGGCGGCGAAGTCGAGGTCGACCAGCACGGCCCCGTTCCACCGGGCGGGCTTGGCGAAGGTGTACGGCGTGCCGTCGGCCAGCTGCCCGCCGGTGCACCTCGCGGCCGCGGCCGGGTCCGGGCACGCCGCCCCGGCGTCCGCGGCGCCCGCGGTCGCGGGAAACGCGGCGGCGAGGACGGCGACCGCGGCCAGAAGGGTGATCCTGCTCCCCATGAAAGGCTCCTGTCAGAAGTTCTTGCTGGTGACGGTCCAGCCGGGTGTGGCGCAGAGGCCACAGCCCGCACCGAGGAAGTAGCCGCGCGCGGTGCGGTTGCCGTTGAGCGTGAAGTCGAACCAGGCGACCAGCACCCGGACGGCTTCTTCGCGGACGCTCGGGTCGGGGTTGCCGTCGCGCTGGCCGTAGACGAAGCCGGTGTGGCCCGCGGCCGGGTTGGTCGCGCGGACCGCGGGCACGGTCACGAGGTCGTAGTTCTCCCCGCTGTTGGCGTAGGCGACGTCGTTCGGGCCGCCGTCGGCGAAGAGCACGGGCGTGTGCAGCTTCCGCAGGTTCTCCCGGCCGTAGCCGAGCGTGCCGTCGGCGAAGAACCCGCTGTCGAGCGACAGCACCGACTTCACCCGCGGGTCCGCGCCGGCGACGAGGGCTTCGAGACCACCGCACGAGTGGCCGGCGACACCGATCCGCCGCGGGTCGAGCTTGTTCCGCAGGGCGCTCCCCCGGCGGTCGTTCTCCCGTTCGGCCCAGGTGATCGCGTCGGTGATCACTCCCGGTTGCGGGCTGCCGTTCTCGGTCAGGGCGGGCTCGTCGAACCCGCCGACGGCCACGACGACGAACCCGTGCGCGGCGAGCAGCGTTTCCAGGGTCAGCAGCTCGTCGTTGCTGATGTGCCGGCAGGCCCCGTTGCCGAACACGACGACCGGCAAGCGGCCGTGCAGCGTGTCCAGGTCCGCGGGCCGGTAGACGGTGTACTCGGCGGCGTACGGCCCCGTCTTGGCGGCGGGTTCGCGGACCACCGGGTGGAACACCGTGGACGCGGGCGGCGCGGGTGGAGCGGGCGGCGCCGCAGCGTCCACTTCGGACGGGCCGGGGACGACGGCCGCCGTCACCGCGACCAAGGCCGTCGCCACGGCGACGAGAGCGGGTTTGAGGAAAGCTCTTCCCATGAAATGTCCTTTCTGGACGGTTGATCGCGTCACCCGCGTGTGGCCGCGTCGAAGACCGGCGCCGGGACCGAAACCTGGTTGAGCCCCCAGCGGGACATGATGCCCACGTAGGTGCCGTCGCGGAACAGCTCTTCGAACACCGCCTGCAGGACCGGCCCCAGTTTCGAGGCCTTGGGCACGTACAACGCGAGGTTGTCCTTCGTCGCCCCCTGCGCTTCGGTCTGGGTGACGTACTTGGTCCCGCCCTGCCGCTGGGTGACGTCGATCGCCGCCGCCTCGGTCATGCCCGCGGCGTCCGCCCGGCCCGAGCGCGTGGCCAGCAGCGTGGCGTCGGTGTCGTCGACGCCGACGGTCCGGGGCGCCGGGCGCTTGTTCTCCGTGCAGAAGCGGGAAAGCTTGTTCAGCTGGTCCTCGACGACGCTGGCGGTCACCACCGCGACGCGTTTGCCGCAGAGGTCCTCGGCCCGGGTGATCCCGGCCGTCGACTCGACGGGGAACAGGTAGGCCGTGCGGGTCGTCATCCAGGTGATCGTGTCGAACTGCCGCTCGCGCTCGGCCGTCGCCTTGACCGGGCCGTTGAACGCGTCGTAGCGGCCGCTCAGCATGCCCTGCAGCGCGGCCGGGAGCCCGGCGACGACGACGGTCTGCGTCTTGACGCCGAGCACCTGGCCGATGGCGGCCTGGAAGTCGGCGTCGATGCCGGTGACCGTCCCGTCGGCGGCGACCGTGCGGTAGGGCGGGTGGGAGTCACCGGCGAACCGGAGCACCCCGGCGTCCTTGACCGCCTGCGGCAGCGCGTCGTGCAGGGACTGCACCACCGCCAGGTTCGTCCCGGTGGCCAGCGGCGGCGAACCGGCGCCCACCGTGCACCCGGTCAGTCCCAGGGCGGCGGTCGCGAGGATCGCACTTCGGCTTCTTCGGCGAAGTGAAGATCGCACAGGATTCCTTTCCGGACGGTCAGGCCAAGGAGTCGAGCCATTCGGTCATCCGCGCGGTCAGGTCGTCGCCCGTGCGGGCGTCGACGTTGTCCGCGTGCAGTTCCAGCACCGGGATCCCCGCGGCACGCAGGGCCCGGGTGGTGAAGTAGCTGCCGCGCGCGTCGTCGGAAACGAGGTGGACGACGCCGTCGACGCCGTGGTGCCGGGCCTCCTTGACGTACCACTCGGCCGACCACGGCGGGGTGTAGAGCTGGTCGCCGAACGCGGCGAAGCGGGCGGCCAGGGCACGCAGCGGGTCGTCGCCGTAGCGCAGGTAGCCGTCCGCGGCGATCGCGAGGTACATCGACCACACGAACACCGCGCCGTGCGACTCCTGGAACCGCCGGTAGAACTCGAGGTCGAACCAGAGCCCGCGGCCGACCCACATCAGCCGCAGCCGCTCGTCCGGGCACACGGCGACACCGGCGTCGATCCGGTCGCGCACCTCGTCGTGGAACGCGCGCGCGGCGTCGCGGGCCCATTCGGTGCCGCGGTGCCACTGCGGCACCATGACGCTCGGGATGCCGTCGGTGACGGCGATCGGGCACGGCCGGGCGGCGGCGATCAGGTCGCGGGTGCGGCGGTTCCACTCCTGCTGCTCGTTGACCAGGTCCAGCACCTCGCGGAACCGCGTCTCGGAGAACACCCGGCCGGTGGTCTGCTCGAGGAACCGGATGAGCCCGGTCAGCTCCCCGGTCAGCAGGTCGAGCCGGTCGCTGCCGACGGCCTCCTCCCAGCGGTGCGGCATCAGCTCCCACCACCGCTCGGGGACGGCGTTCTCCGCCGCGCTCTCCAGCGGGTAGTAGGTGACGCCGGGCCGGTCGTCCCAGACGTCGAAGATCTTGCGGGCCGCGTCGCCGGTGGTTTCGCCGAGCACGATCGACGGCTTCGGCAGCCCGCCCCACGGTGCCTGCCCGGGATCGTCCTCGAACGCCGACGCCAGCGACGTCGCGCTGTACTGCTCGATGTAGTCCGGGTAGCCGCGGTCGCGCAGCAGGCCGAGGTAGCGCTGGGTCTGCCGTTTCGCCGCCACGATCGACGCCCACCACTGGTTGACGACGTACGGGATGTCCATCGCGCGGAAGATCTCCTGCGGCGCGTCGGCGTTCACCAGCGCCAGGGGTGCGCCGGCGGCCCGGATCCGGGCGAACCACTCGCGCTGGTAGGCGGTCGCGGTGGTCGCCGAGGCCAGCCGGGCGGTCATGCCGCGGCTCCCGCCGGGACCAGCGCCGCCAGCGCCTCGGCGGTCAGCTCGCCGTACGGCTGGCGCTCGGCCAGCACCGACGGCAGCCCGCTCGCGGCCCGCTGCTCCGGGAAGTCCCACGGCGGGGCGTCGTCGTGGACGCGCGCGTAGGACAACAGGACCTCCGCACCGCACTCGCGGGCGGCCGCGGCGGTGTGCGCGGCACGCTGCCGGATGGACGCGCGGGGCGCGGACGGTCCGTTGTGCTGGTAGCGCTCGGCGAGCGCGAGTTCCGTCGGCGCCGCGCAGGTGCGCGCGAACAGCAGCTCGCCCCAGTCGTGGTCCTCGCCCACGACGAGGAAGCCGTGGCGCTCCAACGTCTCGTACACGCCCGGGGCGTCGTGGGAACTGCCAGTGAGGAACAGCCGCGTCCCGTGGACCTCGGGCAGCTCTTCGGTGAGCAGCCGGTCGACGAACGTCGTGGCTTCGGCGACCGGCAGCGCGGTGGTCGCGGCGACGACCTGCAGGAACCGGGTGCCGCTCAGCCGGTTCGCCCGCCGCAGCAGAGCGAGCCGCGCGAGCGAGCGCCGCAGGTCGTCGTGCGCGGTGATCGCCGCGGCGAGGTCGTCGTCCCCGATCGGCCGCCACTGCCCCAGCCACTCCCGCAGCTGGGCGAGCTTCGCGTGGACGTACCGGGTGGTCGTGTGGTGCGGCAGGTGCAGGACGTCCACCAGCCGCACCGGCGGCAACCCCAGCTCCGGCTCGACCCGGTGCAGCTCGCGCAGGGCGTAGAACAGCCGCAACGACGCTTCGCAGTCGCGGGAGACCACGATGGCTTCGAGCGGGCCGTAGTCCCCGGCGAGGATGCGCGTCAGGATGGACCGGGCGACCGGGTCGACGCCGCGGCCGAGGTAGCGGTCGCCCGCGGTGTGGTCTTCCCCCGGCTTCCCGGCCAGCCGCAGCGGCCGCAGCCCCGCCGCGGTGATCAGCTCGACCGGGACGTCCGCGCCGACGTACCCGACGACCGGCGCGCTCAAATCACCGCCTCCGCGACGAGGTCCGCGAGCTGCTGTTCGGTGTAGCCGAGCAGCTCGCGGTAGACGTGCTCGTTGTGCTCCCCCAGCCCGGGTGCCGGCCGGTCGAGGGCGACGCGGGCGCCGGAGAACCGGATCGGCACCCCGGTCCCGGCCAGGTCGGCCACCTCGCCGTGGCGCGGGTGCCGCAGCGGCACGACCTCCTCGCGCGCGAGCACCAGCGGGTCGCGGACGGCCTCGCGCGGTTCGCGGACCTCGGCCGCGGGCACGCCTTCGGCGGTGAACGCGGCGAGGATCTCGGCCAGGGGCCGTTCCCGGCACCACTCGCGGATGAGCCCGTGCAGCTCGTCCGCGGCGCGGACCCGCTGGTCACGCGTGCGGTAACGGTCGTCCTCGGCCAGTTCCGGGCGCCCGATGGCGCGGAGCACGCCGTGGGCGAAGGCGTCGGTCGGGGCGCACAGGGCGACGTACCCGTCGGCGGCGGGCAGGATCCCGAACGGCGCCAGCCGCGGCACCATCGAGCCGGTGCGCTGCGGCAGGCCGACCGCGTCGAAGGCGTCGAACGGCTCGCAGGCGACCAGCGAAGTCAGCGCGCCGAGCATCGACACGTCCACGTGCTGGCCCTCGCCGGTGTGTTCGGCCTGCAGCAGCGCGGACACCGTGCCGACCACGGCGAACAGCGGGGCGAGCAGGTCGCCGATCGGCAGCCCGAAGCGGACCGGGCCCTCGTCGGGCTCGCCCGCGGTCATCATCACGCCGCTCAGCGCCTGGATGATCGAGTCCATCGCCTTGCCGGACCCCGGCCCGCCCTGGGCGCCGAAGCCGCTGATCGAGGTGTAGACGAGCCGGGGGTTGATCTCCCGCACCCGGTCGTAGGAGATGCCGAGCCGCTCGGTGACGCCCGGGCTGTAGTTCTCGACCAGCACGTCGGCGTCGCGGACCAGGTCGGTGAACACCGCGTGCGAGCGCGGGTTCTTCAGGTCGAGGGTGACGCTGAGCTTGTTGCGGCCCCGCAGCAGCATCGACACCGAGAGGTCGTCGTCGTGCCGGCGGGCGAGGTTCAGCCCGTCGCGGCCGACGTAGGGCGCGTTGTTGCGCGAGGAGTCCCCGCCCGTGGCGGGGTTTTCGACCTTGATCACGGTCGCGCCGAGCCCGGCGAGCAGCAGGGTCGCGTACGGCCCGGCGAGCGCGGTGGTCAGGTCGATGACGGTGCGGCCGGCCAGTGGCTGGTCGGTCATGCGGTAACCCCCTCGGTGAGATCGACGAGCACTTCGCGGCCGCGGGTGGTGAACCGGCCGTTGAGCCGGGCCCCGCGGGTGATGTGCTCGACGTAGTTCGTGACGGCTTCGCCGCGTTCGGTGCCGCCGGCCGGGACCGGACGGCCGCGGTCGTCGATCCAGCACGGGACGAACCCGGCCTCGCGCAGCCCGGAGCCGTCGAAGCGGCAGAAGGCGATGGCAGTGTTGCGGCTTTCGGGGTGGAACGGGAAGAACGGCATGTCCGGGTCGGGCGCGAAGCCGTACAGCTTCGTCCGCCGCTCGGCCCACGCGCGCAGCTCGTCCGCGCCCACGCCCGCCCCCGGGGTCAGGGCGTGGGTGACGGTGGCGAAGTTGCCGAGGCCGTGGAAGATCGGCCGTCCCCGGTGGACTTCGACGCCGCGCATGATGTGCGGGTGGTGGGAGAACACCGCGTCGGCCCCGGCGTCGATCGCCGCGCGCGCCACCGGGCTCTCGTACATCGCGACGACCACCGGCGTGTGGCCGACGCCCTTGTGCAGCGAGACGAGCACGACGTCGGCCTCGGCCCGCAGCCGGCGCACGTCCTCGGCCATCGCCGCCAGGCTGTCCGGGTCGGCGAAGGTGTAGATCTTCGGCGGCCCGCCCGGGCTCGCGTGGTCCAGCTCGTAGTGGGTGAGCACGTGGACGTAGGCGCAGCCGGGCTTGCGGGACGTGGCCCACGAGTCGCGCGGGCCGACGCAGTTGTACGACAGCACGCCGATGCGCAGGCCACCGCGCTCGACGATCGCCGGGCGCCGGGCTTCGGCGAGGTCGGCCCCCGCCCCGGCGGTCGCCATGCCCGCGGCCCGGGCGTGCGCGATCGTGTCGGCGAGCCCCTCGTCGCCGGCGTCGCAGATGTGGTTGCCGGCCAGGGTGACGACGGCGAACCCGGCGTCGGCCACCGCTTTGAGCGCCGCCGGGTCGGCGGGGGGCGCCGGGACGTCGGTGCTGCGCTGGACCGTCGTGGTCGAGTGCGGGACTTCGACGTGCCCGATCGCGAGGTCCAGCCCGCGCAGCACCGGCGCGGCCGGGGCGAGGAAGGACTCCGGCCCGGGCTCGTCCAGGATGAGGTCGCCGACGGCGCCGACGGTGATCACGAAACACCCTCCTTTTCGGACAGATGACGGGACAGGAAGGCGCGCAGCCGGTCGGTCCGGGGCCGGGCGAACAACTCGTCCGGCGGCCCCTCTTCGACGATCCGGCCCGCCTCCATGAACACGCACCGGTCGGCCGCTTCGCGGGCGAAGGCCATCTCGTGGGTGACGACGACCATCGTCGTCCCGGCCGCGGCGAGGTCGCGGAGCACGGCCAGCACCTCGTCGACCAGCTCCGGGTCGAGGGCGCTGGTGGGTTCGTCGAACAGCATGATCCGCGGCCGCACCAGCACGGCCCGCGCGATGGCGACCCGTTGCTGCTGGCCGCCGGAAAGCTGCCGCGGGTAGTGGTCCTCGCGCCCGGCCAGGCCGATGCGTGCCAGCAGTTCCCGGGCTTCCCGCTCGACCGCAGGCCGATCGCGGCCGTGCACGCGGATCGCCGCGTCGGTCACGTTGCGCAGCACGGTGAACTGCGGGAACAGGTTGAACTGCTGGAACACCATGCTCATCCGGCGCCGCTGGGCCGCGATCTTCCGTTCGGTCAGCGCGCGCAGGCCGCCCGGGGTGCGCCGGTGGCCCAGCAGTTCGCCGTCGAGGTACATCGCGCCGCCGTCGAGGGGTTCCAGCTGGTGGGCGCAGCGGACGAGCGTCGACTTGCCGGACCCCGACGGCCCGATCACCACGACGGTCTCGCCCTCGTGCACGTCGAGGCTGACCCCCGCGAGCGCGGTCACCGGGCCGAACTGCTTGCGGGCGCCGTCCAGGCGCAGGACCGGCGCGCTCATCGGGCGCTCCGGTGGCCGCGCGAGAAGTGGCGTTCCAGCCGGCGCTGCGCGGCGGTCAGCACGGTGACCACGACGAGGTACCAGAAGCACGCGACCAGCAGCATCGGCACGATTTCGTAGGTGCGGTTGTAGATCACCTGCACCGAGTGCAGCAGGTCGGACATGGCGATGACCGACACGAGCGCGGTTCCCTTCAGCACGTTGATGAACTGGCTGCCCGCGGGCGGGATGATCACGCGCATGGCCTGCGGCAGCACGATCCGCAGCAGCGTCTGGCCCGGCGGGTAGCCCATCGCGCGGGCGGCGTCGCGCTGGCCGGGGTCGACCGACACGACCCCGGCGCGGAAGATCTCCGCCAGGTAGGCCGATTCGACCAGCGACAGCCCGATCACCGCGGCCGTCAGCGGCGTGATGACGGTGTTGGCGTCCCACGTCCCGAAGACCGGGCCGAACGGGATGCCGAGCGAAAGCTTCGGCAGCAGGTAGGCGAGGTTGAACCAGAAGATCAGCTGCACCAGCGGCGGGATGCCGCGGAACAGGCCCACCCACAGCGTCGCGACCCACCGGGCGGGCGCGAACCCGCTCAGCTGCATCGCCGCCACCACGCCGCCCGCCAGGGATCCGAGCACCATCGCCGCCGCCGCGAGCAGCACCGTGGTGCCCAGGCCGGCCATGACACTCTTCTCGAAGAGGTACTTCGCCACGACGTCCCACTGGAACCGGTCGTTGCCGACGAGGAAGACGACCAGCTGGGCGGTCAGCACGGCCAGCAGGAGCACGAACAGCCAGCGCAGCGGCCGGAAGCGGCCGCGGGCTCCGGCCACGTCGTCCGTGGCCGTCGCCGTCTCCTCCACAGTGGACATCGCGGTCACTTCGCGGACGCCGCGTCGAACACCGGCTGCGGGACGGTCACTTCGTCCAGGCCCCACTGGTGCATGATCCGCTGGTAGGTGCCGTTGCGGAACAGCTCCTCGAACGCCTTCTGCAGCACCGGGCCGAGCTTGGCGGACTTCGGCGTGTAGAGGGCCAGGTTGTCCTTCGTGGCGCCCTGTTCCTCGGTCTGCGTCACGTATTCGTACTGGCCCTTCTGCTGCGTCGTGACGTCGATCGCGGCGGCCTGGGTCATCCCGGCGGCCTCGGCGCGGCCGGACTTCGCGGCCAGCAGGGTGGCGTTCGTGTCGTCCAGCCCGACCACCTGCACGGCCGGCTTCTGTGAGCGCTCACAGTAGGCGGACAGCTTCGCGAGCTGTTCTTCGACGACACTGGCCGTGACGAGAGCGACGCGCTTCCCGCACAGGTCGGCGGCCTGCTTGATGTTCGCGGTGGACCCGGCGGGGACCACGTAGGACGTGCGGGTGGTCATCCACGTGACGGTGTCGAACTGCTTCTCGCGTTCCGCGGTGGCTTTGACCGGGCCGTTGAAGGCGTCGTAGCGGCCGCTCAGCATGCCCTGCAGCGCGGCCGGGAGCCCGCTGACGATGGTGGTTTCCGTGCGCACGCCCAGGAGCTGGCCGAGCGCCTGCTGGAAGTCGTGGTCGATGCCGGTGACGGTCTTGCCGTCCGGGCCGACCGTGCGGTACGGGGGGTGCGAGTCCCCGGCGAACCGGAGGACGCCGGCGTCCTTGACCGCCTGCGGCAGCTGGTCGTGCAGCGCCGGGACGGCGGTGAGGGCGGCGGCGGAGGGGGCGGACGCCGCCCCGTCGTCGACGGTGCACCCGGCCAGGGCGAGGCCCGCGGCGGCCACGGCGAGCGCGCTTCGACGCCATTGACGAAGTGAGGAACCCATGTCGTTTTCTTCCTGCGGAGGCCGCCCGAGAGGGACGGCGAGGAAACCTGGGAGAACGATTGGTTGCTATCTGGGCGCCGATCGTCGCATGATGTGTCGCGTGATTCAACCCCTCGGTTCGGCCGCCCGCCCGGAACTGCCACCATGGACCCCCGCGGCGGACCGGCCGCCGGGACCGACCCCGGGAGAGGCAGGAGCGCGATGACGACGGGCCCGCTGCCCCGCGACCGCCAGGGAGCCGAGCCGCAGCTGCTGCTCACCTCACTGCTCGGCGACTTCTGGTACTGGCGCGACGAGCACATTCCCTCGGCCGCCCTGGTCGAGCTGCTCGGCGAGTTCGACATCAGCCCGGCGAGCGCGCGGGCGGCGATTCGCCGGCTCGCCGGCCGCGGCTTGCTGACCGTCTCGCGCAGCGGCCGGACCACGGCCTACGGCATCCCCGCCCGGACGTCCGAGGTGATCATCGAGCGCACCCACCGGATGCTGACCTTCGGCACGACCGCGCCGGACTGGGACGGTCAGTGGACGGTGGTGACCTTCTCCGTGCCGGAGCAGGACCGCGGGCTGCGCACGGCGCTGCGGTCACGGCTGCGGGTCCTGCGCTTCGCCGCGCTCTACGACGGGGTCTGGGTCAGCCCGCACGACCTCGCCGAGCCGGCCCTGGAGGCCCTGCGCGAGCTCGGCCTGGGGAGTGCGACGGTGTTCCGCGCGACCGAGGTACCCGGATCGGCCGCGGCGGCCACGGCCTTCGACCTCGAGCCGCTGGCCGGGGAGTACGAGCAGTTCGTCGAGCGCTACGAGGAGGTGCTGACCGGCTTGGACGCGGGCCTGATCAGCCCGGCGCAGGCGTTGCGCACCCGCACCGAGCTGCGGGTGGACTGGCGCCGCTTCCCGGAGACCGACCCCGACCTGCCCGCCGAGCTCCTGCCGGCCGGCTGGGCGCGCGACCGGGCGCAGAAGGTGTTCCTGCAGATCTACGACCGGCTCGGCCCGCTGGCCGAGCTCCGGTTCCGCGAGGTGCTGGCGGCCACCGACCCCGCACTGGCCGAACTCGCCGACCACCACGACTCGGCGAAGGTGGCGGCCCTGTTCGCCGCGTTGGGCGACCGTCACCCGGCGGGCGACACGCCGTTCGAGCAGGCGGCCGAAGCCCGGCGTCTGGACGAAGCCCGCCGGCGGTGAGCGGCCCTCCCGGGGCCGGGTGTCCCGGGAGGGCCGTGTTCAGCGAGCCTGCGGGTCGCTCACCCGCGGTGTCCCGCCACTGGTGGCGGGACACCGCGAAAGCACGGTGACCTCACCGTGGCGGGTCCGGCCTGGCCCGCTTCGGCGCCCGGCACGTCAGGGCGGCGAAGCGGGCCAGGCTCCCCGCGGGGTCAGCCCAGCGTCCACTGCTGGTTGCTGCCGCCGTTGCAGGTCCACAGCTCGACCGGGGCGCCATCGGCGGTCGACGCACCCGTCACGTCCAGGCACAGCCCGGACGGGGCACCCGTCACCGTGCCGTTGGCGTTGAAGTTCCACTGCTGGTTGGCCTGCCCGTTGCACGGCCAGGTCACCACCTTCGTGCCCGCGCTCGTGCCCTGGCCGGAGGCGTCCAGGCAGAGGGTCGCCCCGCCGAGCGTGGCCGTCAGCCTGCCGTCCGACGTGCGCGTCCAGGCCTGGTTCGGCTGGCCGGTGCAGCCGGCGATCTGCAGCTGCGTGCCCTGGGTGGAGTTCGGGGCGGAGAGGCACTTGCCGGCGCCGACCGCGTGCAGCGGGCCCGTGCCCGTGCTGCTGCCGCCGGTGCCGTACCCGGCCGCCACGATGTTGGCCTGGACGGCGTTCTCGGTGGCGTCCGACGGGTAGCCGGACGTCATGACGCCTTCGTAGAACGTGCCGGCGGACCCGATGCTGTTGTCGCCGCCCGTACCGAGGATGATGGCGCCTTCCTTGCGCATCGGGTTGTAGCCCGAGACGTTCGGGCGCACGCCGTCGTAGAACGTCGACACGCCGCCGGACTGGGCGTTGCCGCCGCGGATGGCCCAGCGGTTCGGACCGCCCTTGATGATCGCGGTCAGGTACCGGTGGCTGATGCTCGGGTCGTTGGCGTTGTAGTGCTGGTTGACGCCGGAGAACAGGCCGTTCTCCAGGTCCGCCATGATCCACGGGCCGTTTCCGGCACCGTAGCCCCAGACCTTGATGTTGCCGAAGTAGATCGCTTCCATGGTGCCGTTGCCGTTGTCGCGGCTGTTGCGCTCGGCGTTGCCGTAGTCGAAGCAGCAGCCACCGTTGTAGTGCGTGCCGTCGAAGATCGCGTACATGCCTTCCGGCTGGTCACCGGTGGCGATCCCGTTGGTGTTGTTGTTGCGGTAACCCGTTCCCGGAGCGACGTAGACGCCGTAGGCCTTCTGGCCCCCGACGGTCGTCGGGGCCGCCGTCGCGCTGGCCAGGTTGTCGTACCCGCCGGGCGCCGGGCCGGAAAAGCCGCCCGGCGGGGCCTGGGTCAGGTGGTTGCCGCGGCCGGACTGGTCGTAGATGACGGTGATCAGACACGTCGTCCCGGCGCAGAACGAATCCTGGGCCGCCGCGTTCGCGACCCCGCCCGCGCTCAAGACGCCGATGTCCCGCGTCGTGCTGTCCGACGCCCGCCGCACCTGGTAGAGAGAGCCGTTGTACGCGCCGTACAACGCCCGGGTCGTCGAATGCGCGGCGACGCACGGCGTGCCGCCCGCCGCGTAGATGTCACACGGTCCTTCGGTGGCGGCCTGCGCCGTCGTGGCCGAGCCGGCCACGGCGCCCGCGGCGATCACCACGGCCGGCCACAGCCGGTTCCAGCGTGTCCTCATCGGTGAACTCCCTTCGTCCGGGATGGGCGCTAGCTCCGGGTCCACTTCTGCGCGGTGCCGCCGGTGCAGGCCTGCAGCGTCACCGGCGTGCTGTTGGCCGTGCCGTTGCCGGCCGGGGTGAGGCACAGTCCGGATTGGACACCGGTGATCGTCCCGTCGGCGGCGGCGTTCCACTGCTGGTTGGTCCCGCCGGTGCAGTCCCAGATGATCGCCCGGGTCCCGGCGGTCGTGCCCGCCCCCTCGGCGTCGAGGCACTTGCTGCCGTACACCTGCAGCTGCTTCCCGGAGGTGAGCGTCCACTGCTGGTTGCTGCCGCCGTTGCAGTCCCACAGCGACACCTGGGTGCCGTTGGTCTGCGACACGTTGGGGACGTCCAGGCAGCGGCCGGCCGCGGTGTTGCGCAGCACCGAGGTCGACCCGCCGCCCGAGCCGGCGACGGCGAGGTTGTCGAACTGCGCGGTCTCCCCCGTGGCCGTGCCGATCCCGACCTGGCCGGCCGGGAAGGTGCTGTCGGTGACCGTGCCGACCACGGTGCCGTCGACGGAGGCGGTGATGGTGCTGCCGGAGAAGCCGAGGGACAGCTTGTGCCAGCTGCCGGTGCCGAGCGCGGCGGTCGTGCCGCTGCGCAGCGTCGTGATCTGCTGGCTCGTGTTGTTGCGCCGGATGGACCAGGCCCCCGTGTCACTCACCCGGAGGTAGTAGGCGTTCACCGCCCCCTGGTTGCCGGTGTCCTGCGAGCCGACGCGGCCGAGCAGCTCGACGTACCCGGACTTCTCGAGCAGCACGTCCGTGCTGAGCGTGTAGTTGCTCCAGGCCACGTTGCCCAGCAACGCGTACGGATCGGTCGGCTTCTTCCAGGGGATCGCCTTCTGCGGAGCCGCCTGGCGCACGCACGTGCCCGCGCGGCCGGCGCCGCAGGCGGCGGTCTCGAACGCGCCCTCCATGTCCATCAGGTACTTGGCTTCCTTGCCCTTCGCGTACCCGTCGAAGTCGTCGCTATAGGGCAGGTTCAGCGACCCCTGGGGCGGGCTGACCGCGGTGCCCTTGCCCTGTCCGGTGGTGGTCGTGAGGGTGTAGAGGTAGCCGGGCTGGACGGTCAGGGAGAACGCGCCGCCGGACGGCGTCACGTCGGTGCTGTGCACGAAGTGGTCCGCCGGGTTGTTCGAGTTCAGGTTGGTCGCCCACACGTGCACCTGGCCGGTGGACAGGCCGCCGGTGACGTTGAGGTTCAGCGTCTGGGCCGAAGTGGCGTCCATCGTCTCGATGACCGTGCTGTAGTCGGCGCTGTCCGGCGACTTCAGCGAGACGTAGCTGCCGTTGGCGCGGTTCCCGCCGAGGTAACCGCTGGAGGCGTCGAGGTACTTCCAGCCCGGCGCGGTGAACTGCGTCGTGTGCGCCAGCGCCCACGCGTCCTTGCCGACCGAGTAGTAGCCCGACCACGGCTGGTTGGCGAGGATCAGCCCCACGGTCGGCCAGGGGATGTTCGGGGTGACGGCGGCGATCAGGTCCCAGTTGAGGTAGGCGGTCATCTTGCCGTCGAGGTAGACGCGGTTGATCCCGCGGGCCAGCGGCTTGGCGCCGTCGTTGTAGTCCTGGGAGCCGTTTTCGCTCGACCACAGCGTCTTCCCGGTGTTCGTGACGTTGGCCGGGACGCTGCAGGACGTCTGCGCGCTGAGGTAGCCGCAGGTGTAGTGGGCGCTGAGCACATCGGTCGCGTTGCGGTAGGCGGTGTTCGTCGAGATCGCGCTCGCCGGGCCCCAGTCCCCCGGCCACGAGTCACCGGAGATGATCTTCACGGCGCTGTACCCGTTGGCGTTGAGCGCGTTCCGCAGGGTGACGGTCCAGTCGGCGCTCCACTGCTTTTCGTTCTGGACGCTCGTGAGGTAGTCGATGGTCAGCCCGTGCTGCTTCGCGCACCCCAGCCACGACAGGTAGTAGTCGGTGAGGTCGTTGGAGAAGAAGGTGCCGTTGCCGATCCAGCCCGGCGCGCCCCACGGCAGGCCGACGAGCCTGATGCCGGGATTGCGCGCCTTCGCCTGTTCCATGATCCACCACTCGTACCCGCGGTTGCAGTCGAGATCGCCGCGGAAGTGGGCGTGGCTGGGCTCCGCGCCGCTGGTGGAGTTGGTGTCCCCGCCCATTTCGACCTTGAGGATCTGCAGGGCGGCCCCGTAGCCGGGCTTGAAGAGGTAGTCGAGGATCTGGCCGCGCTGCGGCTCGGGGTAGTCGATCAGCAGGCGGCTGTTGCCACCACCGCCGCTGACGGCGCCGACGCCGTCGAACGTGCGCCCGCCCGAACTGCCGTTGATCGTGATCGAGGTGGCGGCCTGGGCCGGCGTCGCGGCGACGGCGACACCGGCCGCCGCCAGGACGACCGCGGCCACCGCCGCCAACGCGGCTCTCGCACTCCGAAGCATGCTGGTCCTCACTTCCGACGAAGGCGGCACCCCGCGAAAGTCTCGGGATGGCCGGCGAAACGATCGGTCGCTCAGCGAAGAGGGAAACGGCCTGCGAGAACCCATCTTCGTCGATGGCGAACACACCGGGCGTTAACGCTAACAGCCGGGCCGTCGCCGAACAACTGTCGGCTCCGGGGTGCGGTGCAGTTTACGAAACTCCCCGTTCCTCGCCGCACGGAACGACAATCGCCGCAGTTCAGCGGCCTTCCCCGGTTGCCCACCGGCGTCGGCGGCAAATGTAATTTTCTCGGCTCGGGGCGAAAACCCGGCCGCCGCCCCTTTCCCGAGCCGCCGTCCCCGGCTACAGTCTTCGATTGCTGGGAGCGCTCCCAGAAACGCCGTATCCGGCGCCACCACCGTTCAAAGGAGAAGGTGCATGCGAAGCAGGACAGTGGCAGCCGGTGGACTCGCCGCGGTGGCCGCGACCGGCGTCGTCGCCGCGACCACGTGGGCCGGCGCGCAGGCCGCCGACTCGGCGTACTACGTCGACCCGGGCACCAACGCGGCCAAGTGGGTCGCCGCGAACCCCGGCGACTCGCGCGCGGCGGTCATCCGGGACCGCATCGCGTCGGTCCCGCAGGCGAGGTGGTTCACCACCACGAACACGTCCACGGTCCGCGGCGAAGTGGACGCCTACACGGGCGCGGCGGCCGCCGCCGGCAAGATCCCGATCCTGGTCGTCTACGACATCCCGAACCGCGACTGCGGCGGCGCGAGCAGCGGCGGCGCGCCGTCCCAAGACGCCTACCGCGCCTGGATCGACCAGGTGGCGGCCGGCCTCGCGGGACGTCCCGCGGCCATCATCCTCGAGCCCGACGTGCTCCCGCAGATGACGAACTGCCAGAGCAGCGACCAGCAGCGCCAGACGACGGCGTCGATCGCGTACGCGGGCAAGAAGCTCAAAGCCGGTTCCTCGCAGGCCAAGGTGTACTTCGACATCGGGCACTCCGCCTGGCTTTCGGCGAGCGAGGCCGCCTCGCGGCTGCGCGCCGCCGACATCTCCAACAGCGCCGACGGCATCTCCACCAACGTGTCCAACTACCGCTCGACCGCGGACGAGGTCGCCTACGACAAGGCGATCCTCAACCAGCTCGGCGACTCGCGGCTGAAGGCCGTGGTCGACACCAGCCGCAACGGAAACGGGCCGCAGGGCAGCGAGTGGTGCGACCCCGCCGGGCGGGCGATCGGCATCCCGAGCACCAACCAGACCGGCGACAGCCAGATCGACGCGTTCCTCTGGATCAAGCCGCCGGGCGAGGCGGACGGCTGCATCGCCACGGCCGGCCAGTTCGTGCCGCAGCGGGCCTACGACCTCGCCGTCGCGGCCGGTCCGGTCCAGACCACCACGCCCACCACGCCGACCACGCCCACCACCCCGACGACCCCCACCACGCCGACCACCACGACCACGCCCACTTCCCCGACCACCACGACCCCGCAGCCGACCGGCGGCTGCACGGTCACCCACCGGGTGGTCAGCAGCTGGCCGACCGGCTACACCGGCGAGATCGTCATCCAGAACCGCGGTGCCGCCCTCAGCAGCTGGACGCTGACGTTCTCCGCGCCCGGCGTGACCGTCACCCAGGGCTGGAACGGGACCTGGAGCGACACCGGCGACGTCGTCAAGGTGGACAGCGCGTCGTGGAACGGCAACCTGGGCACGGGCGCGACCACCACGCTCGGCTACAACGCGACCTACAACGGCGGCACGCCGCCGTTCCTGCAGCCGGCGCTCAACGGGACCTACTGCTCCTGAGCGCGGCGGCGGCCCAGCCGCAGCGCGGAGACGAGGAAGAAGATCCCGCCCAGCGTGGCGTAACCGGCGAGTGACCGAAGCGACGCACCGTCCATTGTGGCCTGGATGATGAAGGAAGTACCGGCCAGCACGGAGATCGCGCCGCTGAGGATCATCGGCCACTGGCCGCCCATGCCGCGCCGGGCGGCTCCGACGACGAGCTGGGCAACGCCGGCCACGATCGCCCAGGTGCCCCACACGCGCAGGACGCCGGGGATCCCGGACGAGGCGGCCACCGCCAGGCCGGCCGCGGCGAGCAGGCTGATCGCGACGTTCACGTAGAGCGCCGCGATCGGCTTGCCCGCCTTCGCCGAACGCGCGTCGAGCACGGCGGCGACCACGTCGAACAGCGGGTACAGCACCAGCAACGCGATGCTCACCGGGCCGAGGCTCGCCGCCGTGGCGACCAGGAATCCCGCCCAGACCAGGGCGAACCCGAACCGGGCGAAGTAGAGCCGCCGCAGGGTCTGCGCGACACCGGCGGCCGGAGTGGTGTTCGTGGTCATGCACTCTCCCGATAGATAGAACGATCTGTCTCGTTCCGCCGACTATGACAGGGCCGCTCCGCCGCCGTCAAGACCGACCGTTCTATCTGCTAGGCTTGAAGGCACGAACCACGGGAGGTGGACCTCGAGTGTCCGAAGCACGCGCACGACTGCTGGCCACCGCGAGCGGGCTGTTCTACGCGGAAGGCCTGCACTCGGTCGGGATCGACCGGGTCATCGCCGGCGCGGGCGTCACCCGGGCCACGCTCTACCGGCACTTCCCCAGCAAGGACGACCTGCTCGTCGCCTACCTGACCGAAGCGGACAACGCCATCCGCGCCCAGGTGGACGCGGCCCGCGCGGAGACGGCCGGCGGTCCACCCGAGGACGCCGTCCTCGCGGTGGCCGAGACGATCGCCGACGGCATCCGCTCGCCGGAGTTCCGGGGCTGCGCGTTCCTCAACGCCGCCGCGGAGTACCCCGATCCGGCCCACCCGGTCCACCGAGCCGTTCTCGCGCACCGGCAGTGGTTCCTGGACACCGTCACGGAACTCCTCGCCGCAGCGGGCGAGCCCGCTCCCGAACCGGCGGCCCGCCACTTCGTCATGCTCCGCGACGGCGCCATGGCGGCGGGCTGCCTCACCGACCCGGCGCCGATCTGCGCCACGTTCCTCCGCGGGGTGGAAGGAATCCTGAAGTACCGGGACACCGCCGTCGGCAAGCGGCGAACCCGGAGCTAGGCGGCCCGGCACGCCCGCTCCCTCGTCGAAGCCGGACCCACCGTACCGCTCGATTGGCCGGGTGGCCGTTTGGGTATTCGTCCGGTCATGGGTGCTTGGGGCAAACGGCTCGTCGCGTTCGCTGTGGCTGTGGTGGTGCTGATCGCCGCGGTACTCGTCGCTTCGGCGGTTCACCTGTTACCCCAATGGCGCAACCCGTTCGCCGAACGGACCGAAGAGCACTCCGGTCCGGTGCTGCTGCAGTCGATCGTCGAGCTCTCGCGCTACGAGGCGGCGAGCGGTTCGTTCCAGGTGGTCGTCGACATCACCACCAGCTCCATCCTGCCCAGCTTCCTCGCGGGCAGCAACACGCTCTTCATCGGCGTCGGCACGGACAACGCCTACGTGGACTTCTCCCGCCTGAAGGGCGACGCGGTCCAGGTCTCCGACGACCGCCAGTCCGCCACGATCACCCTGGGCCACGCCCAGCTGGAGCCGGCGACCCTCGACGTGCACGAGTCCCATGTGTACGCCCAGCAGCAGGGCCTCTTCACGCGCATCGGCGAGTTCCTCAGCGGCAACCCCAACTCGCAGCAGGCGTTGTACGAGCTCGCGCAGAAGCAGATCCAAGCCGCCGCCGCGAAGAGCTCGCTGGTGGCCGACGCCGAGCGGAACACCCGGACGATGCTGACCGGGCTGCTGCAGTCGCTCGGCTTCAAGAACATCACCGTCAAGTACTCCGACGCCAACCCGGGCTGACCGGCGGTCGCGCGGCGGGCCCGGGCGAACGCCGGCAAGACCCGCTGGTCCGACCAGCTGATCGTCTCGACGGTCGCGAGCCTTCTGGTACTACCTGACCAACGGCGTCCAAGGAGGTTGCTGATGACGGGCTTCACCGTCCCGGCGTTGCGATCCGGGCTGCCGATCGGGCCGGGGTGGGTCACCGGCACCGGCTCGGCCCCGGTGGTGTTCCCCTACGACGGGTCGGTGGTGGCGGACGCCCCGGTCGGCTCGGTCGAGCACGCGGTCGCCGCCCTCGACGCGGGCGCGGCGGTGGTCAAGCGGGCCGGCGCGCTGACCTCGGCCGCCCGCCGCTCGATCCTGCTCGACGTCGAGGCCGCCGTCCGCGCGCGGTCGGCGGAGTTCACCGAGCTGCTGGTCGCCGAAACCGGGAAGACCCGCGCCGACTGCGCGTTGGAGCTGTCGCGGACGCTGTTCACGTGGTCGGCGACGGCGGAGGAGGTCGCGCACATCCACGGCGAGACCGTGCCGCTGGACGTCCAGGAGTCCGGCGCCGGGCTGGTCGGCTACTGGACGCGCAAACCGATCGGCCTGGTGGTCGGCATCGCGGGGTTCAACGCGCCTCTGCTGCTGGCCAGCCACAAGATCGCGCCGTCGATCGCCGCCGGCTGCCCGGTGATCTGCAAGCCGGCCCCGGCGACGCCGTTGTCGGCGCTGTGGCTGGCGGAGCTCGTGCGGGAGGCGGCCGAGCGGCACGGGGCACCGCCGGAGATCGTCCAGGTCGTCACGGGCGACGCCGAGGTCGGGCGCACGCTCGTCACCGACCCGCGCGTGGCGGCGGTTTCGTTCACCGGCTCGGCGGCGGTCGGCCACCGGATCGCGAAGGACGCGGCACCCCGCAAGGTGCTCCTGGAACTGGGCTCGAACGCGGCCCTGGTCGTGGCGGCCGACGCCGACCTGGACCAGGCGGCCGACGCGGTCCTCCGCGGCGGGTTCTACTTCAACGGCCAGGCGTGCATCGCGGTTCAGCGCGTGATCGTCTGCGAGCCGGTGCGCGAGGAGTTCGTCGGCAAGCTGACCGCCCGCATCGGCGAGCTCACCACCGGAGACCCCCGCGACCCGGCGACCCGGGTGGCGCCCCTGATCGACGAAGCCAGCACCCGCCGCGCACTGGCCAGGATCGAGCGCGCCGAGCAGGCGGGCGCGAAGCTGCTGGCGGGCGGCCACCTGGCCGGGCGCACGATCGAGCCGACGCTCCTGCTCGACGTCCCCGAGGAAGCGGAGGCGTGGTGCGAGGAGATCTTCGCCCCGGTCGTGGCCATCCGGTCGGTCCCGGACCTGCCCGCGGCGTTCGAGCTGGTCAACCGCTCCCGCTACGGCCTGCACGCCAGCGTGTACACCCGCTCGCTGGCGGCCGCGTTCGCGGCGGTCGAGGAGCTGGAGGTCGGCGGCGTGATCGTGAACGAGGCCCCGGGCTTCCGGTCGGACATCATGCCGTACGGCGGGGTGAAGGACTCGGGCATCGGCCGCGAGGGCCCGCGGTTCGCGATCGAAGAACTGACCGTCACCCGCATGGCCGTCATCCGGCCGGAATGAGCGAAACCATGACCGGCTACGCAGGATTGTTCCGCCTGGAAGGCAAGCGAGCGGCCCTGATCGGCGCGGGCGGCATCGGCCGCGAAGCAGCACTGGCCCTGGCGGCCCACGGCGCCGAGGTGACGTGCCTGGACAAGGACCCGGCCACGGCCGAGTCGACGGCGGCCGAGACCGGCGGAGACGGACGGGTCCTGGACATCACGGACGCGGAAGCGGTCGAGCAGGCGGCCGAAGCACTGGGCGACCTCGACGTACTGGTCCTGACGGCGGCGACGAACGTCCGCAAGAGGATTCTCGACTACACCCCGGCGGAGTTCGACCGGGTGGTCGCCCTCAACCTGAAAGCGACGTTCACGGTGCTGCAGGCATTCGGCCGCCGAATGGTCCGAAGAGGACAGGGAAGCATCATCGTGTTCTCGTCGGTCCGCGGTTTCGTGGTCGAGCCGGGCCAAGCGGTGTACGCGGCAACGAAGGCGGGAGCGATCCAGCTGGTAAAGACGGCGGCGGCGGAGTTCGGCGAGGCAGGCGTAAGGGTGAACGCGATCGCCCCCGGAGTGGTGGAAACCCCGCTGACCGAACAGATCAAGCAGAACCCGGACTGGTACAACGCGTACGCGACGAAGGGCGCCCTGGCCAGATGGGCCCAGCCGGCAGAGCTGGCCGGAGCAGTGGTGTACCTGGCATCGGACGCAGCAACGTACGTAACGGGCTCGACCTTGATGGTAGACGGAGGCTGGACGGCCATCGACGGCCGCTACACACCGCCAACATAAAACCGCGGGATGACAACGAACGGGACAACAAGAGAACCCCACACCTCCCCGCAACCCGATCCGAAGCCAGAACACGGCCGGCGACACCGGGTCAAGGCACGCTTTCCCGCCTTGACCCGGTGTCGCCGGCCGTAGTCACAATGGCAATTCGGGGTAGCAGAACCCAGTGCGGGTAAGCAAAACCGGAAGCCGAACCAGGACCACGCAAACCACCGGAAGCCTTCGGCCTCGGCGCAGGCCTGTTCTTCACCGGTTACGTCCTCTTCGAAGTCCCGAGCAAAGCCGGACGGGACGTCAGCCGTTGCGCACGAGCCGCCACCGGTTGGCCGCGGCGCCGTTGTCCGGGCCCTGCAGGGCGTACGCCCCGGCCGCGGTCGAGCCGTTCTCGATCGTCAGCAGCTTGCCGCTGTTGACGTTGCGGATCTTCGACGTGCCGTCGCCCTGGTCGACGAGCGTCCACCGGTGGTCGGCGGTGCCGTTGTCCGACCACTGGAGGACGCGGGCGCCGTCGGCCGTCGACATGTCCTGGACGCCGAGCACCTTGCCGCTGTTGGCGTTGCGGAACCGGACGGCGCTGCCGTCGGTGACCAGCTCCCAGTTGTGGTCGGCGGTACCGCTGTCCGACCACTGCAGAGCGCGGCCGCCGTCGGCGGTGGACATGTTCTCGACGCCCAGCACCAGCCCGCTGCCCGCGTTGACCAGCCGGTAGGTCGTCCCGCCGGAGCCGCCGGTGTTCCAGTAGACGGTGTAGTTGAAGCCCTGGGCGTCGTAGAACGGCACCAGGTTCACCGCGGCGCCGTTCGCCGTGGCGCTGAAGGTCAGCGCGCTGCTGCTGGTCCGGGTGACCGAGCTCGCGTTCAGCGACGGCAGCGCGCTGAGCGTGCTGTTGCCGTAGTTGCCCGCCAGCACCACCGGACCGTAGGTGACCGCCGCGACGTTCGCGTTGTCGTTGGCGGCCTTCAGCCCCACCTTCATCGGCAGCCGGACGGTGACGGTGTCGCCGGAAGCCCAGGAGCGGGACAGGGTCGCGTAGCTGCCGGGGGTGGCGGTCACGTTCTGCGCGACGCCGTTGACGCTGATCGTCGCCCCGGTCGTCCAGCCCGGGATGCGGATCCGCATCGCCCAGGTCCCGCTCACGCTGCCGGTCACGGTCAGCGTGGTCGTGTCGCTCGCCGGGAACGACGTGGTCTGGGTGACCGTGATACCGCGCTGGGTCCAGTTGAGCACCGAGGGCAGGAACTGGTTCACGATCAGCGTGGTGTCGGCGTAGAAGTAGATCGAGTCCGCCAGCTTCGTCTGGGTCTCCAGGCCGCTGCCCTGGCAGCACCAGAACGAGTTGTAGTCGGTGCTCCACGTGCCGCCGCCCCAGGCGGGGCCGAGGCCGCGGCGGCCGCCCGGGTTGAGCGAGCTGAAGTACGTGATGTGGCCATGGCTGTCGGCCGGGTTCTGCTGGCCGATCATCTGGTTCAGCAGGGCCCGCTCGTAGTAGTCGGCCAGGTCGGCGCGGTCGGGGTACAGCGCGACCAGTTCCCGGGTCAGCTTGAGCATGTTGTAGGTGTTGCAGCTCTCGCACGTGTCCTGGTTGAGGTAGCCGGCGATGGCGTTGGGCGCGCGGAAGTGCTCGGCCTGGCTGTTGCCGCCGATGGCGTAGGTGTGCGCGCCGACGGTGATGTTCCAGGCGTTCGTGGCGATGTCGCGGTAGCGGGTGGTGCCGGTGGCCTTGTACTCGCGCGCGGCGCCGATCCACTTGGGGATCTGCGTGTTGGCGTGCAGGCCGTTGAGCTGGTCGCGGTTGGCGGCCAGCGGGTCGAACACCGCGGCGTGGTCGAACCGCTGCGCGGCGGTCAGCCACCGCGCGTCGCCGGTGTACTGGTAGAGGTCGGTGAGCACCGCGTTCATGCCGCCGAACTCGGTGTTCAGCACCGACTGCATCTGGCTCGAGCTCAGCCGCGCGGTCCGGCGGTCGACCCAGCCGGCCAGGTTGAGCAGCACGTCACGGGCCTGCGTGCTGCCGATGTACCGCCACACGTCGAGCAGGCCGGCCATCGTCTTGTGGACGCAGTAGTACGGGACGTTGCCGTTCGACAGCCGCCCGGCCTCGAGGTTGTCGAAGTCGGACTCGGGGAAGCCCGACAGGTATCCCGCGGCGAACCCGGCGGCGCTGTTGTTGGCCTGGCACTTGGCCAGCTCGGCCACCATCGTCGTGGCCTTGTCGCGGCACGTGGTGTCGTCGGCGACGGCCCACAGCTGGGCCCACGCCGAGAGGAAGTGCCCCTGCACGTGGCTGCGGAACGGGAAGTTCGGCGCGTCCCAGCCGCCGTTGGTGGCCGCGCCGGCCGTGGAGAGCCGGTGGTTGGCGCGGAAGTTGTAGAGCAGCCGGTTGACGTCGACGAACCGCAGGTAGTTCTGCGTCCGGTTCTGGTTGTCCAGCCACCGGCTCGCGGTCAGCCCTACCTGGCCGAGGTCGAACGGGAACGCGGACACCCCGGCGTCCGGACGCACCGGCCCGACGGCGGCGGCGGCCGCGGTCGCCGCCGAAGCGGCCGGGGCCCAGCCGACGGCGGATCCGGCGGCGGAGGCGAGGGCGGTGGCTCCGGCGGCTTGCAGCAACCGCCGCCGGCTGAAGGATGAGGTCACCAGGTGCTCCGATCGTCGGTGAACGGAAGGACGGCGGCAACATGTTAGCGCTAACAAACCGCCTTGTCACCATCCTGGCACACCGGGGCCTCCCCCGGCCCGCCCGGCGCGCACCAGATCAGCCTGAAAACGTTTTCGCAGAACTTTCACGAAATCATTTACCGCGCCGACAGCGGAACTGAAACTTTCATTTCCGGCTGGACGTCCATTCGAAATCCGTGCTACAACCCCCTTGCCCTTGAGCAGCCGTCTCGCGCCGGGGGACCGAGGATTTCCCTGTCGGCCGAAGGGGTTCGCATGCGCACGCCCAGATCGCCGTTCCGGCTCGTCGCAACAGCCGCATTGCTCGTGCTGGCGGTGTGCGGCGCTCCGCAGGGCGCCACCGCAGCCACCTCAGCCACCGCAGCCACCTCAGCCACCGCAGTCACCTCAGCCACCACAACCCCGGCGGCCCAAGCGGCCGCGCCGAGTTCCGGCTGCGGGAAGAACCCCACGCTCACCACCGGCAGGCACACGATCCAGAGCAACGGCAAGAGCCGCAGCTTCATCCTGCAACTGCCGCCCACCTACGACAGCAGCACGCCGCACCGGCTGGCGTTCGGCTACCACTGGCTGGGCGGCACCGCCGAGCAGGTCTCCTCCGGCGGCACCGACGGCTACGCCTGGGCCTACTACGGCATGCAGTCGCAGTCGGGCAACTCCACGATCTTCGTGGCGCCGCAGGGCCTGAACAACGGCTGGGGCAATTCCGGCGGCGAGGACGTCACCTTCACCGACGACATGGTCCGGCTGATCGAGAACGACCTCTGCGTCGACACGACGCAGCTGTTCTCGGTCGGCTTCAGCTACGGCGGCGCGATGAGCTACGCGCTCGCGTGCGCCCGGGCCGACGTCTTCCGCGCGGTCGCCGCGATCGCCGCCCCCGGCGCCATCAGCGGGTGCAGCGGTGGCACCCAGCCCATCGCGTACCTGGGGATCCACGGCGTCTCGGACAACATCGGTGCCGGCCGCGGGTTGCGGGACACCTTCGTCCGCAACAACGGCTGCACCCCGCAGAACGCCCCGGAACCCGCCGCGGGCAGCAAGACGCACTACCTGACCGTCTACTCGGGCTGCCGGACCGGCTACCCGGTGGTCTGGGCCCCGTTCGACGGCGGCCACCAGCAGGGCCCGGTGGACGGCTGCACCGGCTGCGAGAGTGGCGCGCGGAGCTGGACGAAGACCGAGATCTGGAAGTTCTTCAGCCAGTTCGGCGGCGGCAGCGACCCGAACCCGCCCACCTCGCCGGTGCAGGTCGGCGTGAACTACGCACTGGTCGCCGCGCACAGCGGCAAGTCCGCCGACATCAGCGGCGCGTCCACCTCCGCGGGCGCCGCGCTGATCCAGTGGACCTCGCACACCGCGGCCAACCAGCAGTTCGACTTCCTCGCCTCCGCCGACGGCTACTACCGGGTCCGCGCCCGCCACAGCGGCCTCGTCCTGCAGGTCGCGAGCTCGGCCTCCGGCGCGGACATCACCCAGCAACCCGACACCGACGCGGCCACGCAGCAGTGGAAGGTCACCGACTCCGGCGGCGGCGCGGTCAGCCTGGTCAACCGGGCCAGTGGCCTCGCGATGGACGTCTGGGGTGCCTCGACCGCCGACGGTGCCCGGATCTCCCAGTACGCCCCGTCGGGCAACGCCAACCAGCGCTTCCAGCTCCAGCGCGCCTGAGGACGGAGAACGACGATGCCCGACCTGACCCGACGGCAGGCGATCCGGCTGGGTGCCGCGCTGGTGCCCCTCGCGTGGACGGCGACCGCACGGACCGGCTCGGCCGCACCCGCGGACGTGCGGGCGGTGAACGACCTGGCGCTGTGGTACGACAAGCCGGCCGGTACCGAGTGGTTGCGCGCGCTGCCGATCGGGAACGGCAGGCTGGGCGCCATGGTGTTCGGCAACACCGACACCGAACGCCTGCAGCTCAACGAGGACACGATCTGGGCGGGTGGCCCCCACGACTACAGCAACACCCAGGGCGCGGGGGCCCTTTCCCAGATCCGGCAGCTGGTGTTCGCCAACCAGTGGACGCAGGCACAGTCGCTGATCGACCAGAAGATGCTCGGCACCCCGGCCGCGCAGCAGCCGTACCAGCCGGTCGGCACGCTCAGCCTCGCACTCCCCGGCGGCAGCGCTTCCTCGTACCAGCGGTGGCTCGACCTGACGACCGCCACGACGGTCGTCACCTACGTCGTGAACAACGTCCGGTACCGGCGCGAGGTGTTCGCCAGCGCGGTCGACCAGGTGATCGTCGTGCGGCTGACGGCCGAGACACCCGGTTCGGTCTCGTTCTCCGCGTCGTTCGACACGCCGCAGCGGGCGACGGCGTCCAGCCCGAACGGCACCACGATCGCGCTGGACGGCGTTTCTTCGGACAGCCGCGGCATCGCCGGCTCGGTCCGGTTCCTCGCCCTCGCCGGCGTCACCGCCGAGGGCGGGACCACCAGCAGCTCGGGCGGCACGCTGCGGGTGTCCGGCGCCGACGCCGTGACGCTGCTGGTCACGGTCGGCACCAGCTACGTCGACTACCGCACGGTGAACGGGGACTACCAGGGCATCGCGCGAGCGCGGCTGGCCGCCGCCCAGGCGCTTTCCCACGACTCGCTGCGCAGCCGGCACGTGGCCGACTACCAGGCGCTGTTCGGGCGGACCACGCTCGACCTCGGCCGCACCGCGGCAGCCGACCAGCCGACCGACGTCCGGATCGCCCAGCACAACAGCGTCAGCGACCCGCAGTTCGCCGCGCTGCTCTTCCAGTTCGGCCGCTACCTGCTGATCTCCTCGTCCCGGCCGGGCACCCAGCCGGCCAACCTGCAGGGCATCTGGAACGACAGCCTGAACCCGTCGTGGGAGTCGAAGTACACGCTCAACGCCAACCTGCCGATGAACTACTGGCCGGCCGACGTCACCAACCTCCCCGAGTGCTACGAGCCGGTGTTCGCCATGATCGCCGACCTCTCGGTGACCGGGGCCCGCACCGCGCAGGTCGAGTACGGCGCCCGGGGCTGGGTCACCCACCACAACACCGACGGGTGGCGCGGATCCTCCATTGTGGACTTCGCGCAGGCCGGGATGTGGCAGACCGGCGGGGCGTGGCTGGCCACCATGATCTGGGACCACTACCGGTTCACCGGCGACGTCGGGTTCCTGCGCACCCGGTACCCGCTCATGAAGGGCGCCGCCCAGTTCTTCCTCGACACGCTGGTGACCGAACCCTCGCTGGGTTACCTGGTCACCAACCCGTCGAACTCCCCCGAGCTGAACCACCACGCGAACGCGTCCGTGTGCGCCGGGCCGACGATGGACATGCAGATCCTGCGCGACCTGTTCGACGGCTGTGTGGGCGCGTGCCAGGTGCTCGGCGTGGACGCCGCCTTCGCCGACCAGGTGAAGGCGGCCCGGCAGCGGCTGGCGCCGATGAAGGTCGGCTCGCGCGGCAACATCCAGGAATGGCTCTACGACTGGGTCGAGACCGAGCAGACCCACCGGCACATTTCGCACCTGTACGGCCTCTACCCCAGCAACCAGATCACCAAGCGCGGCACGCCGCCGCTGTTCACCGCGGCCCGCAGGACGCTCGAGCTGCGGGGGGACGACGGCACCGGCTGGTCACTGGCCTGGAAGATCAACTACTGGGCGCGGATGGAGGAGGGCAGCAAAGCGCACGACCTGCTGCGGCTGCTCGTGCGAACCGACCGGCTGGCGCCCAACATGTTCGACCTGCACCCGCCGTTCCAGATCGACGGCAACTTCGGTGCGACGTCCGGCATCGCGGAGATGCTGCTGCACAGCCACAACGGCGAGCTGCACGTCCTGCCCGCCCTGCCGCCCGCGTGGCCGGCGGGCAGCGTCACCGGGCTGCGCGGCCGCGGCGGCCACACCGTCGGCGCGGCCTGGAGCGGCGGCGCGGCGACGCAGCTGACCGTCACACCCGACCGCGACGGCGACGTCCAGGTCCGCAGCCGGCTGTTCACCACGGCCTACGAGGTCCTGGACACCACGAGCGGCGCCAAGGTGCAGCCGGTGACCGTCGAGGCGGACCTGGTCCGGTTCACGGGCCAGGCCGGCCACACCTACCGCGCGACGTCACTGGGCGGGCCGCCGCCGGTGGTGGAACCCGGGGTGAACTACCGGCTCGTCGCCCAGCACAGCGGCAAGTCGGCCGACATCAGCGGCGCCTCGACCGCCGCCGGGGCGGCGCTGATCCAGTGGCAGTCCGGCAGCGGGCTCAACCAGCAGTTCGACTTCCTCGCCTCCGACGGCGGCTACCACCGCGTCCGGGCCCGGCACAGCGGGCTGGTCCTGCAGGTCGCGAGCTCGGCCTCGGGCGCGGACATCACCCAGCAACCCGACACCGGCGCGACGACCCAGCAGTGGAAGGTCACCGACGAGGGTGGTGGCGTGGTGAGCCTGGTCAACCGGGCCAGCGGTCTCGCGATGGACGTCTGGGCTGCTTCGACCGCCGACGGCGCCCGGATTTCCCAGTACGCCGCCGGCAGCGGGGCCAACCAGCGGTTCCTGCTATCGCGGGTCTGACCGGCGCAGGCCGTTGACCAGCAGGTTCACCAGGTGCCGCGCGTCGTAGGGCGCCGCCGTTCCCGCACCCGCGCAGAGGCTGCCGACGCCGCGCATGAGCTCGTACGCGTCCTGGCCCGGCACGATCTCCCCGGCCGCGGCCGCCGCGTCCAGCAACCGGGTGCAGACCGGGCCGAGGCGTTCGAGGAAGTAGGCGTGCAGCGGGTCGTAGCAGGGTTCGTCGGACTGCAGCACCGACGCCAGGCCCTGCTTGGTGATGACGAAGTCGACGAACCGGTCGATCCACTTCACCAGCGCCTGGTGCGGTCCCGGTTCCGCCGCCAGCAACGCGGGGCCGGCTTCGGCCAGGGCCTCGACCTGCAGCCGGTACACCGCGAGGATCAGGTCGGCCCGGGTCGGGTAGTGGCGGTAGATGGTCGCCGTCCCCACCCCGGCCCGGGCGGCGATCTCCCGGATCGGCGCCTCGACGCCGGACGTCACGAACACCGCGGCCGCGGCTTCCAGGACGTTCCCGGCGTTGCGCCGCGCGTCCGCGCGCTGCGGCGGTTTTCCTGCCGCCGTCCGGGATCCGCTCACGACCGCATGCTACCGGCCCTTACCGGTTCCCCGACGTCCAGCAGCAACCCGGCCAGCTCGGCGGGCGCGGTGATCATGCAGTCGTGCCCGGTGGCCAGCTCGCGCACGTCCGCCGGCTCGCCGTTCGGCTGCACGGCGGGTACCGGGCGCCGGTCGAAGCCGGCCGGCTTGACCGTGCAGTGGATGTGGGTCCGCGGGATCGCACGCAGCGCCGGGTTGTCCTGGGCGACCGGCTCTTCGAGGCACCGCTGCGACTGGTCGGACAGCATGGTCCGCAGCCAGGCGACGTCGCCGGGATCGGTGACCCCGAACAGGCCGAAGGGCGCGGGCAGTTCGGGCAGCGGCGGGATCCGCCAGCCGGTGCCGAGCATGCTCCGGCTGATCGGCATGACGTCGAGGGCGTTCTCGCCGTCCGCGGGCACCATCGCGTCGAGGTACACCAGCCGCGCGATCCGCTCCGGCACCTCGTTGGCCACCGCGGAGATCACCAGGCCCGCGTAGCTGTGCCCGACCAGGACGACGTCGTGCAGGTCCGCTTCCACCAGCAACCGGACGACGTCGGCGGTGTGCGTGCGGAGGCCCACGTCCGGGCTCAGCAGGTGCCGGGTTTCGCCGTAGCCGGTGAGCGTCGGGGTGAACACCCGCCGCCCGCTCGCCGCCAGCCGGGACACGACCTTCGCCCAGCACTGCCCGGTGTGCCACGCGCCGTGGACCAGCACGTAAGTGATCGCCATGGGAACTCGACTCCTCAAGTGGGACGTTGTCCCGATTACCATACGGGACACTGTCCCACTTGAGTCGCCCGGGTCAGTCCCCGAAGGCCGCGATGTGGGCGGTGGCGCACTCGCCCGGCAGTTCCACCGGCACGACGACGCTGCCGGTGACCGTCGCCGGCGGTTCCAGGGGGATCGCCCGCACCCGGGCCGACCGGATCTCGGCGACCTGATCGGCGGGCAGCACCGTCCAGCCGCGCGGGTCCGAGCCGACCTCGACGACGGTGTCGCGGGCCGTGCCCGCCGGGCGGCCCGCGCGGCCCTCGATCCCGGCCGCCCGCAGGGTGACGGCGTCACCCGACGGGATCCGCAGTTCGCCACCCGCGAGGTCGGCGACCCCGACGACCGGGCGGTCCGCGGCGGGGTGCCGCGCCGACACGACCGCGAAGACCGGCTCCGTCCAGGCCGGCAGCACCCGCAGCCCCGGCGCCGCCTGCACGCCCCTGACCAGCGCGAGATCGGCGTCCCCCTGCCGCACGGCGTTCAGGCGCGCGGCCGGCGGCAGGTCGAGGAGCACGACGTCGAAACCCGGCGCCCGCTCGCGCAGCGCGTCGATCCCGCGTTCCAGCCGCGCGGCGAACTGCCCGGTGCCCGTCCCGATCCGCAGCACGCCCGCGTGCGCCGCGGTCCGGACCCGGTCGACGGCCGCGAGCGCCTCCCGGGCCGTGCCGAGCACGCGCCGCCCGGCTTCGGTGAGCCGCACCCGGCGCGGGGACCGGTCGAACAGCCGGACGCCCAATTCGCGTTCCAGCGCGGCGATCTGCCTGCTGACCGCCGGCTGGGCGATGTGCAGCCGCTCGGCGGCGCGGCCGAAGTGCAGCTCGTCGGCGACCGTGACGAAGTACCGCAGCGCCCGCAGTTCCACCGGCCCGCTCCTTTCCTGCGACGATGCCGCGAAGGTATCGCTGCCCGGCGGAATCGGTCCTGGTTCCCGGACCGCGGGACTGGTGCACTCGCGGCATGGATCTCGGACTGCTCGGCGCCCACCTGCGCGAACACCAAGTGACCCCGGACGCCGCCGTCGCCCTCGAGCACGCCGGCTACGGCACGCTGTGGCTCGACGCCTCTCCCCCGGCCGACCTGAAGCTCGCCGAAGCGCTGCTCGACGCGACCACCCGGCTGGTGGTGGGGACGAGCGTGGTGAACGCGTGGACCGCCGACGCGGCCACGGTGGCGGCCTCCTACCACCGGATCGAGGCGAGCCACCCCGGCCGCTTCCTGCTCGGCGTCGGCATCGGACACCGCGAAGTGCACACCGAATACGCTTCGCCGTACGACACGCTGGTGTCCTATGTGGACACCTTGACCCGCGACGGCGTGCCCGCACCCCGGATCGTGCTGGCCGCGCTCGGGCCGCGGATGCTGCGCCTGGCCGCGGCGCGCACGGCCGGGACGGTCCCGTGCATGATCACCACCGAGCACACCCGGCGCGCCCGGGCGGCCCTCGGCCCGGGCAAGCTGGTGCTGCCGGGTCACTTCGCCCTGGTGGAACCGGACGCCGGCCGGGCGCGGGCGATCGCCCGCTCGGCCCCGCCCGGGACGGCGCTGGGCGTGACGAACTACGCGAGCAACCTCCGCCGGCTGGGTTTCACGGCCGAGGACCTCGCCGAGGCGGGCAGCGATCGCCTGATCGACGCCCTGGTGGCGCACGGCACGCCGGAGGCCGTGGCGGCCGGCCTCACGGCGCACCTGGACGCGGGCGCCGACCAGGTGGGGGTCTACCCGCTCGGGGACGACCCGGTCGCGACTCTGCTCACGGTGGCGGACGCGGTGCTCACCCCGCGACGGCTCGGCTCCCGCTGAGCACCACCACCACGGCCGCCGAAACCGTCCTCACCCCGCGACGGCCCGGCTCCCGCTGAGCACCACCACCACGGCCGCCGGAGCCGTCCTCATCCCGGGACGGCTCGAAGCCCGTTGAGCGCGATCGTCGTGAACCGCCGGGCCGCCGCCACCCGGGCCGCCGGGGAGGCGGCCTGGATGCCGCCGGCCGCCATCAGGATCAGGACCACGTCGTCCACGGTCGTCTCCGGGCGCACCCGGCCGGCCTTCTTGGCCTGGCGCACCAGCTCGGCGAGCGACTTCAGCGCCCGTTCGCGCTCGGCCGTGAAGTCGATCGCGCGGGGGAACGCCGACACCAGTGCCGCCGTGATCCCGCGGTCGCGGGCGTACAGCTCCCCCAGCCGCTCGAGCACCGTGCACAGCCCGTGCCAGGGGTCCGGGTCCGCGAGGCCGTCCTCGACGACCGCGTAGCAGGCGCGCAGCTGCTCCTCGAACGCCTCGGCGAACAGCTGCTCCTTCGCCGGGAAGTGGCGGTAGAGCGTCGCCGGGCCGACGCCCGCCTGGCGGGCGACCTCCCGCATCGGCGCGGCAAGGCCTTCGGCGGCGAACACGGCCCGGGCCGCTTCGAGGAGGCGCTCGCGGTTGTCCCGGGCGTCCGAACGCCGGATCCGAGGCAAACGATCGGTCACCGTCTCACTTTAGCCGAACCGGACGGGGGCGTCCGTTACCGTCGCGGCCGCACCGAACTCCAGGGAGATGACCGTGAAAGCAGTGGAAATCCGCACGTTCGGCGATCCCGGCGGCCTGGCCGTCGTCGACCGCCCCGATCCGCGTCCGGCCGCCGGGGAGGTGGTGATCACCACCGAGGCGATCGGCGTCGGCGGCGTCGACGCCCTCATCCGCCGCGGCGACCTCGCCGCCTTCGGCTTCGAAGCGGGCCACGTCCCCGGCGGCGAGGTCGCCGGCGTGGTCACCGCGCTCGGCGACGGCGTCGACGCGTCGTGGGCCGGGGCCCGCGTCTGGGCCCTCACCGGTCTCGGCGGCGGGTACGCCGAGCAGGCGCTCGCACCGGCCACGACGCTCGTGCCGCTACCGCCGGAGGTGTCGCCGGTCGACGCGGTGACGGTCGCCGGCTCCGGCGTGGTGGCCCGCTTCGGCCTCCGGCACGCCCGCTTCGCGCCCGGTGAATCGGTGCTGGTGCGGGGCGCCGCGGGCGGCATCGGCGTGATGGCGGTCCAGCTCGCGGCGCGCGGCGGCGCCCGCGCGGTCGCGGTCACGACGTCGTCGGCCGAGCGCGGTGCCCGCCTGCGCGCCCTCGGCGCCACCGAAGTCCTGGACCGCTCCGGCGAAGGATCCACAGGCTACGACGTGGTCATCGACATCGTCGCCGGGGAGCAGCTGCCCGCGTTCCTCTCCCGGCTCAACCCCAACGGGCGGCTGGTCGCGGTGGGCGCGGTCGCGGGCCCGCCCCCGGCCCGGCTGGCCGCGGAGATGTTCGCCGCCTTCCGGAAGTCGCTGACGTTCGCCACGTTCAGCGCCGACACTGTGTCCACAGAGGACCGGCGCACGGCCGCCGCCGAGCTGCTGGCCGCCGCGGGACGGGGCGAGGTGGACACCGTTGTCCACGACGTGCTGCCGCTGGCGCACGCCTCCCTCGCCCACCGGCAGCTCGACGCCGGCGGAGTCTTCGGCCGGCTCGCGCTCGTCCCGGCCTGAACTCAGGTGTACCAGGTCGGCGTCGGGTACTCGCCGAGCAGGGCGTAGGCACCCACCTCGCGGCGCTTGTACGGCAGCGGGTCGTGCAGCGAGTGCGTCCGCAGGTTGCGCCAGAACCGGTCCAAGCCGTACTTCGACGCGCTCGCCCGGGCCCCGGTCAGCTCGAAGATCTTCGTCCCGATCTCCAGGCCGGTGTCCACCGCGCGCTGCTTGGCCGCGGCGATCAGCACCGCCACCTCGCCGCGCGCTTCCGGCGTCAGCTCTTCGCGCGGGGCGTGCAGCACACGGGAGATCGCCGCGCCCGCCTTGTCGGCCAGTGCCTCCACCGCCCACAGCTTGGCCTGCAGGTCACCGTAGCCGTCGAGGATGTACCACTCCTCGGCCGCGGCCTGCTTGTCGTCGCCGCCGTAGGGCCAGGCGCGGGTGTGGTCCCGCGTGTAGGCGAGCGCGGTCTCCAGTGCGCCCTGCGCGATGCCGAGGTAGAAGTTGGTGAAGACGAGCTGGATCGCCGGGACGTTGAGGGTGTTGTACACGAGCGGCCGGAACTTCCGGTCGACGTACCCGGCCGCCGACGCCCACGGCACCCGGACGTCGGTGATCGTCACGCTGCCGGACTCGGTGAGCCGCTGGCCGATGTTGTCCCAGTCGTCGTGGAAGGTGATGCCCTCCTGCTGCGACGGGACGATGGCGAAGATGTGGTCCTCGGTCCCCGCCAGGACACCTTCCAGCACCGTCAGGTCGGAGACCTTGCCCCCGGTGGAGAACGACTTGTGCCCGTTGTAGACGATCTCGTCGCCGTCCTCGGTGATCGTCAGGTCGGAGTCGCGCGGGTTCACCGCGCCGCCGAAGAACAGGTTGCCCGTCGTGTACAGCTCTTCGACCGCGGCCACCTGCTCGTCCGTGGCCACCAGGCGCGCCGCCCAGGCCCACAGGTAGTGGTAGCCCAGCAGCTGCCCGATCGAACCGTCGGCCTTGGCGACCTCGCGGATCACCCGGTACGCGGTTTCCCACGTCTGCCCGCCGCCGCCGTGCTCGGCCGGGCCGAGGAGGGTCACCAGTCCGGTGTCCTTCAGCAGCCGGACTTCCTGGTACGGGGTCTCGCCCCGGCGGTCGCGCTCGACGGCGTCGACGGCGAGCTTGGCGGCCACCTCACGGGCGCGTTCGATCCAGTCGGTCATGCTCGGCTCCCCACGGGTTCGGGCGTTGCGGCGCTGCGGTCGATGTCCTTCTCGAGTTCCCGGATGATCGGCAGCACGTGCTTGCCGAAGTACTCGACGTCCTCCTGGAAGTGCAGGAAGCCGAGCAGCAGCAGGCTCGCGCCGCGGCGCTTGTATTCGATGGCGCGCTCGGCGATCTGTTCCGGGGTGCCGATGAGCCGGGTGCGGAACCCGTCGTTGTACTGGACGAGGTCGGCGAACTCCGAATCCGCCCACATCCCCTTCTTGTCCGCCGTCGAGTTGCCCGCCTGCTGCACCGCCGACCGGAAGCCCTCCACCGCTTCCACGTTGGCCTTGGCGACGATCTCGCGCAGCACGTCCCGCGCTTCGGCTTCGGTTTCGCGGGCGATCACGAATCCGTTCAGGCCGAATCGGACGGCGTGGCCGTTCTCGGCGGCGTACCCGCGGACTTCCGCGACCTGCTCGCTGAAGCCGTCGTAATCCTTGCCGTTGCTGAAGTACCAGTCGGAAACGCGGCCGGCCAGCTTGCGGGCGGCCGTGGAGTTCCCGCCCTGGAAAATCTCGGGATGCGGACGGCCGTCACCCGAAAGGGGCTTGGGCTTGATGTCGAAGTCGTGGATCCGGTAGAAGTCGCCGGAGAACTCGGCGTGGTCGTTCGTCCACAGTTCCTTGAGCACCCGGATGAACTCTTCGGACCGGCGGTAGCGTTCGTCGTGCTCCAGCCACGGTTCGCCGAGCCCGGTGAACTCGTCCTTGAACCAGCCGCTGACGACGTTCACCGCGACCCGGCCGCCGGACAGGACGTCCGCGCTCGCGAGGAACTTGGCCAGCACCCCGGGCTGCCACAACCCGGGGTGCACGGCCGCGATCACCTTCAGCCGCTGCGTCGCCAGCAGCAGCGCGAGGCTGAACCCGGTCGATTCGTGTTGGTAGGCGGCGCCGTAACTGGCGGTGTAGCGCACCTGGGTGAGGGCGTATTCGAAGCCGTTGTTCTCGGCGATGACCGCGAGATCCCGGTTGTATTCGTACCCCCAATCGGTGCGCTGTTCGATGTCGCTGGTGACGAGCCCGCCGCTGACGTTCGGCACCCAATAGGCGAATTTCAGTGGTTCGTGGAGCTGGGTCATGACCGGAGAATGGGGCATGGCCTCACGGCTCGGCAAAAGCATCCACGGGCTGGGAAACCGCCCGGCGGCCGGGAATCGCCGCCAGCAGTTCCTTCGTGTACTCCGCCTCCGGTTGTCCCAGGACCCGGGCCGCCGGGCCGAGTTCCACCAGTTCCCCCGCCCGCATGACGCCGACGTGGTCGGCGAGCTGCCGGACCACCGCCAGGTCGTGCGAAATGAACAGGTACGACAGGCCCAGCGAAGCCTGCAGATCGGCCAGCAGGCGCAGGATCTGGGCCTGCACCGAGACGTCCAGCGCCGACACCGGTTCGTCGCACACCACCAGGTCCGGGTGCAGCGCCAGGGCCCGCGCGATCGCCACCCGCTGCCGCTGGCCACCGGAGAGCTCCGCCGGCTTCCGGCGGGCCACCGACGCCGGCAGCGCCACCTGCTCCAGCAGCTCGGCGACGCGCGCCCGGCGGTCCGGCACCCCGAACGCCCGCAACGGTTCGGCGACGACGTCCTCGATGGAGAACTTCGGGTTCAGGGACGCGTACGGGTTCTGGTAGACGATCTGCATCCGCCGCCGCAGCCGGCGCAGCCCGTCGCCGGCCAGCGCGGTGATGTCCCGGCCGTCGAACGACACCGAGCCCGCCGACGGCGTCTCGAGCCGCAGCACCATCCGCGCCGTCGTCGACTTGCCCGAGCCGGACTCGCCGACCAGCGCCAGGGTCTGCCCGCGCGGGATGTCGAACGACACGCCGCCGACCGCGCGGATCCCGCCGTCGAACGTCTTCGCCAGGTCCCGCACCGAGACCAGCGGCTCGGCCGGCGGCGCCGCGGGACGCACTGCGCTCGTCATGCTGGGCGCGGCGGCGAGCAGCTGCCGGGTGTACGGGTGCGTCGGTGCGCTGACGACCGACGGGCCCGCTTCGACGACCGAACCCTGCGAGAGCACCACGATCCGCGACGCCCGGTCGGCCGCGACGCCGAGGTCGTGCGTGATCAGCAGGATCGCCGTCCCCGATTCGGCCGCCAGCGCCGTCAGGTGGTCGAGGATCCGCTGCTGCACGGTGACGTCCAGGGCCGAGGTCGGCTCGTCCGCGATGATCAGCTTCGGCCGCCCCGCCAGCGCCGACGCGATCAGCACCCGCTGCCGCAGGCCGCCCGACAGCTGGTGCGGGTACTGCCGCGCCCGCAGCGCCGGGTCGGGCACCCCCGCCCGGTCCAGCAGCTCGACGGCCTGCCGGGACGCGGTCCGCCGGTCCGCGAGGCCGTGGATCTTCAGCACCTCGGCCACCTGGTCGCCGATCCGGTGCACCGGGTTCAGCGACACCGCCGGGTCCTGCGGCACCAGCGCGATCTCGCGCCCGCGGACCCGGCGCCACTGCTTGTCCGACAGCGCGAGCAGGTCCCGGCCGGCGAAGGTGATCGAGCCGCCGTCGACGCGCCCGCCGCGCGGGAGCAGGCCGATGGCCGCGTGGGCCGTGGTCGACTTGCCCGAGCCCGACTCACCGACGACGGCGACCACTTCGCCCGCGTCGACGTGCAGGCCGACGTCACGCACGGCCGGCACCCCCTGGTAGGACACCGCCAACCCGGAGATCCGCAGCAGGGTCATCGTCCACCTCCGTCCAGCGCCCGGGACAGCCGGTTGGCGGCGAGGACCACCGCCGCGACCGTCAGTCCCGGGAACGTCGTCATCCACCACGCGGTGGCCAGGAAACTGCGTCCGCCCGCGACGAGCGCGCCCCACTCCGGGGTGGGCGGGGTCGCGCCGAAGCCGAGGAAGCTCAGCGCGGACACCTCGAGCACCGCCGTGCCGAGGGTGAGCGTGGCCAGCGCGAGCACCGGGCCGGCCGCGTTGGGCAGCACGTGCCGGAGCAGGACCCCGGACCAGCGCACTCCCCCGGCGCGGGCGGCCTCGACGAACACGCCGGTGCGCACCCGGAGCACCTCCGCGCGCATGACCCGCGCGAAGGAGGCGAGGTTGGCGATCCCGACGGCGATCGCCACGTTGGTCGTGCCGAACCCCAGCGCCGTGACCAGGGCCAGCGACAGCAGGATCGGCGGGATGGCCAGGAAGACGTCGACGACCCGCATGAGCACCGTGTCGATCCGGCCGCCGCGGAACCCGGCCAGCAGGCCGAGCGCCGAACCGGCCAGCAGCGCCACGACGACGGCGATCGCGGTGGCCCGCAGCGACAGCGATGCGCCGTGGATCACCCGCGCGTAGACGTCGCGGCCCGTTTCGTCGGTGCCGAACAGGTGCCGCGGCGACGGGCCGTGCAGCCGCTCGGCCGGGACACCGGCGATCGGGTCGTACCCGGTCAGCAGGGCCGGCACGAAGGCCGCGAGCAGCACGAACGCCAGCACCGCGCCCGCCACCACCAGCCCGGGCGGCACTCTTACGGGAAAGTGCGGCCTCGCGAGGGTCAGGTCAGCCATGGGGCACCGCCTCCGGGGTGCGCGCGATGCGCGGGTCGAGCAGCGGGTAGAGCAGGTCGACGGCCAGGTTGAGCACCACGAACACGAGCGCGGCCAGCACGATCACCGCCTGCACCACCGGGACGTCCTGCGCGGTGACGGCGGCCGCGGTGATCCGGCCGACGCCGTCGCGCGAGAACACCGTTTCGGTGATCACCGAACCCGCGACGAGGTTGCCCGCCACCACGCCGGCGACGGTCAGCGCCGGCACGGCGGCGTTGCGCAGGAGGTGTCCGAAGTGGACGCGCCAGCGGCTCGCCCCCTTCGCCGCGGCGATCTCCGCGTACGGCTGCTCCTGCTGGGTGGCGAGGCTCTTCGCCAGTACCTGCCCGATGATCGCGCCGGTCGGCAGGGCCAGCGTGACGGCGGGCAGGATCAGCGCGGAGAAGCCCTGCGTGCCCAGCGCCGGCAGCAGCCGCAGGCGGAACGAGAAGAACTGGATCAGCAGCAGTCCCACCCAGAACGGCGGCAGCGAGATCGCCAGCGACGGCAGGGACAGCAGGGCCTGGCGCAGCCAGCGGAACCGCGTGAAGGTGCCGAGGAACGCCGTCCCGCCGCCGAAAGCCACCGCGAACACCAGGGCCAGTCCGGTGACCGCGAGCGTCGGCGGCAGGGCCGTGAGGACCATGTGCGTCGCGTCGTCGCCGGTCGCGACGCTGCGCCCGAAGTCCCCGTGCAACGCCGACACCAGGCGCTTCAGGTACTGCAGAGGCAGCGGCGAGTCGAGACCGTACTCCGCGCGGGCGGCGGCGAGCTGCTGGGGCGTCGCCGACGAGCCCGCCTCGCCACTGGCGAGCTTCGCGGAAACGGCGTCCCCCGGCAGCAGGTAGAGGATCAGGAACGACAGCGTGAACGCCGCCCACAGCACGAACACCGCCTGCCCGACGCGGCGGAGCAGGTAACGGCTCACGACAGCCACGCGTCGAACAGCTGCAGCCGTGACGACGCCTCGAAGTCGACGCCGTGCGCCTTGGAGCTGAGCGCGACGACCTGGGTCAGTTCGAACACCGGGATCGCGTAGGCGTGCTCGACGATGAGCCTCTGCGCCTCGTCGGCCGACGGCTTCCGCTTGGCGAGGTCCACAGTGGACGACTGGGCGTCCAGCGCGGCGTCGAGCGGGTTGCCCGGGGTGAGCTTGCTGCGGTTGCCGGCCTTGGTGGAGAACTGGCTGCGCAGGATGTCCGGGTCGGCGCGGGTCACGTTGTACCAGAGGAAGTCGTAGTTCCCGCTGAGCTGGATCTGCGTGGTCTCGGCCGTGGTGTGCTGCTCGATGCGCAGGTCGAAGCCGATCTTGCGGAGCTGCTGCTGCACCAGCTCGAGCACGCTGCGGTTCTGGTTGAACACCGGTGAGAACACCACCGCGGCACTCAGCTTCTGGCCGTTCTTGGCGCGGATGCCGTCGGGGCCGGGCACCCAGCCGTCGGCGTCCAGCAGCGCCGCGGCGCCCTTCTGGTCGTACGCCAGCTGCCGCGAGAGATCGCCGACCAGCGGGGTCGCCGAGCCGAGGATGCTCGTGGCGGCCTTGTAGCTGGGCGTCAGCACGGTGTTCACCACCTCGGTGCGGTCGACCCCCTTGAGCACGGCCTGGCGCACCTTCTCGTCGGCGAGCACCCCGCGGGTGGTGTTGGCGTGCAGGTTGAACACGACACCGGGATTGGGCCGGATGTTTTCGGTGAAGCCGTTGCCGGTGAACTGCGGCTCGTCGACCGGCTGGATGTCGGTCGCGGCGTCGAGCTGGCCGGAGGCGAGGCTGCCGGTGCGGACGCCGGGCTCGGGCACGATCTTGTAGTCGATCTTGTCCAGGTAGGCCTCGCCCTGGTGCTTGAACAGCGCCGAGCCCCAGCTGTAGCCCGTGCGCTTGGCCAGCACGATCTCCTGGTTCTGCTTCTGGCTCTCGAACACGAACGGCCCGGAGCCGATCAGGCCGTTGCCCTGGCAGCGCTGTTCCGGCGTCTTCCGGTACGCCGCGGGCGCCAGGACGCCCAGGGAGACGGTCGAACTCGCCTGCAGGAACTGCGCGCTGGGCGCGGAGAAGTCGAGGCGGACGGTCCGCGGGTCGACGACCGCCGAGCCCTTGTATGCGGCCAGGTAACCGAAGCCGAGCTGAGCCTTCGTGCCCAGGGCCTTGATGCCGTCGAAGCTCGCCTTCACGGCGGCCGCGTCGACCGGGCTGCCGTCGGAGAACGTCGCGCCGGAGCGCAGGTGGAAGGTGAACGCCGTGGAATCGGCGTTGGTCTCCCACTTCTCCGCCAGCCACGGCTTGATCTCGCCGGTCTTCGGGTCCTGGTCGGTGAGCGAGTCGGCGAGCTGGCGGGCGACGTTGATCGACGCGTTCGTGGCGGTCTGCTGCGGGTCGATGCAGTCGGGCGCCGACGAGATGCCCAGGCGCAGCGTGCCGCCGGGCCTGGGCGGGCCCGCGTCGGCCGCGGATTCACCGCCCGCTGCCGAGCAGGCGGTCAGCAGCACGGGCAGGACGAGCAGGGCCGCGGCGTAGCGGGCACGGGAAAGAGGGGACACCGGACGGCCTCCAGCGGGGAGCGGTTGCAGCTTTCGGAACGCGACGCTAGCCATGCGCCGGACCCCGTCCCACAGTGCGAACCGGCGTCCCAGCCACTGGCACCACGCCGAGACGCCCTTGACACGCAAGCGTTTCGGGCTCCGGCACCGAGCGCGGCGTCCACATCCTGAACTCGGGTGCACCGCGGTGGCGCGCCGGATAGCTGTGGAGCCATGACTTCGCACAGCCTGCACGTCGCCGTGGAGCTGGACGGCGAGCTGTCCCCCGGCGCGCTGGCGGGCACCGTCACGGCCGCCGAACGGGCCGGGTTCACCTTCGCCACCTTCGACGACTCGCCGCTCGGCGGCCCGCGGCTGGACGCCACCAGCCGGGCGGCCTACGTGGCCACGCTGACCGATCGCCTCGGGCTCGCCCCGGCGTCGAACGTCACCACGGCCGAGCCGTTCCACCTGGCCGCGCAGCTGGCCGCCCTCGACCACGCTTCGCACGGGCGCGCCGCGTGGGTGGTCGGGGCCGACGGCTCGGCCGAGGCGCTGGCCACCGTCGGCGGCTCGCGGCTCGACCCGGACGCGCTGCACCACGAGGTCGCCGAGGTGGTCGAAGTCGTGCGCCGGCTGTGGGACTCCTGGGACGACGACGCCGTCATCAAGGACGTCGCCACCGGCCGGTACCTCGACCCGGACCGGGTCCACCACGTCGACTTCACCGGGACGCGGTTCTCGGTCAAGGGCCCGTTGATCACCCCACGGCCCCCGCAGGGCCGTCCGGTCGTGCTCGCGTCCGACGCACTGGCCGAGGCCGCCCGCCCGGACATCGTGCTCGTGGGCGGCGCCGGCCTCGACGACGTCCGCAACCGCGCCCGGCGCGCCCGCGACACCGGGGCCGCCCTGGTCTTCGCGGAGGTCGACGTGGTCCTCGACGCGCCGGCCGGGCGACGGCCGCAGCAGGACCGGTTGCGCTACACCGGCTCCGCGCCGGGCTTGACGGAGCTGCTGGGCTGGCTGGCGACCAGCGTCGACGGCGTCCGGCTGCACCCGGCCGCGACGGCGGCGGACCTGCCGGTCCTGGCCGGGGAGGTCCTGCCGGCTCTGCGCGCCGAAGGCCTGCTGACCTCGCCGGAACCGGGCGCCACGCTGCGGGAGTCACTCGGGCTGGCCCGCCCGGTGAGCCGGTTCGCCACCGGAGGTGCGGCATGACCGCGCGGCTGCACCTCGGCGTCTTCTACACCGGCGTCGGCCCGCAGTTCCTGTGGGACGACCCGTCGAACGCGGACCACACCGCGATCGAAACCTACGTCTCGGTGGCCCGGACCCTCGAACGCGGCCTGTTCGACGCCTTCTTCCTCGGCGAAGGCCTGCGGGTGCGGGAGAACCGCGGCCGCGTGCACGCCCTCGACGTCGCCGGGCGGCCGGACGCGATCACGCAGCTGAGCGCGCTGGCCGCCGCGACCACGCGGATCGGGCTGGTGGCGACCCAGAACACGACCTACAACTTCCCCGCCGACCTCGCCCGGCGGCTGTCCTCTTTGGACTTCCTCTCCGGTGGCCGGGCGGGCTGGAACATCGTCACCACCGACAACGCCTGGACCGGCGCCAACTTCCGGCGCGGCGGCTGGCTGGCCCACGAACGCCGGTACGAGCGGGCCGAGCAGTTCGTCGAGGCCGCGCTCGCGCTGTGGTCCGGCGGCGGGCTGGTGGACCGGCACACCGATCTGGTCAACCTGCGCGCGGCCCCGACCGTGCCGCCGAGCCCGCAGGGCCGTCCGGTGCTGTTCCAGGCCGGCGACTCCCCCGGCGGCCGCGAGCTGGCGGCGAAGTACGCCGACGTCGTCTTCTCCGCGAACACCGCCTACGACAAGGCCCTCGCCTACGCCGAGGACCTGCGTGCCCGGCTCGCCCGCCACGGCCGGCCCGCCGACGCCGTCCGCATCCTGCCCGGCGCGACGGTGGTCCTCGGCGACACCCCGGCCCACGCGGCCGAGCGCGCGGAGGACATCCGGCGGCGTCAGCTCACCCCGCAGCGGGCGCTGGCCTTCCTGGAGCAGTACTGGGGCCGGGACCTGTCGGCCTACGACCCGCACGGCCCGCTGCCGGACGTCGAACCCGCCGAAGGCGAACTCGACCCGTCCCGCGGGACGATCTCGATCGAGGACCGGACGGGCAAGCTGGAGCGGATCCGGCGGTGGCGGGAGCTGGCCGAGGCGAAGAAGCTGTCGATCCACGAGCTGGTCCTCGAGGTCCAGCCGCGGCAGCACGGTTTCGTTGGCACGCCCGGGCAGGTCGCGGACGAGTGGGCGCGGTACGTCCGCACCCGCGCGGTGGACGGGTTCAACATCAGCCCGCACCTGGTCCCGGCGGCCCTCGACGACATCGTCGACCGGCTGGTCCCCGAGCTGCAGGACCGCGGCGTCTACCGGACCGAGTACCAGGGCACGACACTGCGCGAGCACTTGGCACTGCCGTAGCGCGTGTCCACCCCGTGGGCGCGCTTGCGCCGTCGCGGCGCGGGCGGGTCCACTCGGCTCAAGCACATTCGCCCACCGGAAGGATCGGCATGTCCGTCACCGACGAGCTCCTGGCCAACAACGCCGCCTACGCCGCCCGGTTCTCCGGGCCGCTGCCGCTGCCGCCCGCCAAGCACGTCGCCGTGCTCGCCTGCATGGACGCGCGCATCAACGTCTACGGCGTCCTCGGCCTCCAGGAGGGCGAGGCCCACGTCATCCGCAACGCCGGCGGCGTGGTGACCGAGGACGAGATCCGCTCCCTGGCCATCAGCCAGCGGCTGCTGGGCACCGAGGAGATCATCCTGATCCACCACACCGACTGCGGCATGCTCACCTTCACCGACGACGCCTTCAAGCAGTCCATCAAGGACGAAGTGGGCATCAAGCCCCCGTGGGCGGCGGAGGCGTTCGCCGACCTCGACGACGACGTCCGCCAGTCGATCGCGCGGATCAGGAACAGCCCGTTCATCCCGAAGAAGGACTCGGTCCGCGGCTTCGTGTTCGACGTGGCGACGGGCAAGCTGAACGAAGTCGCCTGAGTCAGTGCTGCAGTGATCCGGCGAGCTGCCAGGTGCGCAGGCGTTCGCGGGGTGAGCGCATCCCGGACTGGATCAGGACCACCTCCGTGGCACCGGCGTCGAAATACCGGCGCAAGCCCGCCGCCACCACGCGCTCGTCGCCGACCAACGCCAGGTCGGCGGCGTGCGCCACCCCCTCGATCTCCAGAATGCGCCGATAGGACGGGATGTCGCCGTAGTACCCCAGGTGGACCGCCGCGATCTGCCGGACCGTCTCGACGTCGTCGGTCACCACCGCCGGGACCGCCGCGATCACCCGGGGTTCCGGGCGGCCGGCGTCCGCCGCGGCCTTCGTGAGCGTGGGCACGATGTGCTCCGCGAGGGCGCGGGGACCGGCCAGGAACGGGAGCGTGCCGTCGGCCAGCTCGCCCGCCACGCGCAGGGCCTGCCGGCCCATCGCCGCGACCACGATCGGGACGTCGCCGCCGCCGGGGACGGTCGTGGGCAGCGGTGGGCACGCCGTCAACGTCTCGCCGTCGAACGCCGGCGGGCGGCCCTCGAAGATGTCGCGCAGCACCGTCAGGGATTCGCGCAGGGACGTGATCGGGGGCGGGTATTCGAAGCCGAACGCCGGTTCCAGCAGGCTCTGCACGCCCAGGCCGAGGCCCAGGGTGAACCGCCCGCCGGTCGCGGCCTGCACCGTCTGCGCCTGGGCCGCGAGGTGGAGCGGGTGCCGCGGGTAGAGGGGCACGACGGCGGTGCCGACGGCCACTTCGGGCACCTCGCGCCCGGCCAACGCGGCGAGCGTGAGGGCGTCGTGGTCGAACAGCTGGGAAAACCACACCGAACGCAGGCCGGCGGCGGCGGCTTCCCGGGTCTGGGCGAGCAGCGCTTCGACGCTGTTGGCGGCCCCGGTCAGGTCGCCGGCGGGCAGGGCGGCACCGATGGTCATGAGCATTCCTTTCCGGATGGGGTCAGGCTTCCTCGGGGTATTCCGACTCCCGCCGCCACGAAATCGGGCGCGGGCGCGGCAACCGGCGGTGCCCGGCGCGGCCTGCCGACCTCGGTGCGCCGTCGGGCTGCGCGCGGTCGGCCGCCAGCTCGAACTGGTTGCGTCCCACCGTGAGCCGCGGTGAAGCCGTGCGGTTGCCCGGCACGGGATCCAGCGACGACGGTGTCAGCTGCACCGGCGCGGAGGCCGCCACCGCGGCTCGCGCCCGGTCGACCCCGGCCAGGACCTGGCGGACCAGTTCGTCCCAGCTCACGCCACCGGCCTGCTCGCCGGCGGTCAGCGCGCGGGTGATGCGGCCCGCCGCGTCGGCGAACCGGCTTTCCCGGACCGCCAGTTCGCCGAGGGACTGTTCGAGCGCGGCCTCCGTCCGGCGGTCGCCCGTCGGGGCCACCGCGCGCAACGCCGTTTCGGCGCTCTCCCGCCAGTCCGCGTACCGGCCGCGGTCACCGGCCAGCTCGGCCACCGCCAGCGCGAGTTCCGCGCAGTACTCCGGTTCCCCGGCGTCGGCGGCTTGGCGCACCGCGGCCAGCAGGCCGGCGGACTCGCGGTCGTACCAGGTGCCCGGGTCGCCGAGCTCGGCCACCACCGCGGTCCGCGGCACGCCGCCGTCCGCGACCCCCCGGACGGCGTCGGTCAAGGACAGCCACCCGCCGAAGAGCCGCCGGGCGGCCGCCGCGCGCGCCGGTTGTGGTTGCGCCGCCAGCAGTTCCAGGGCGAGCAGCCGGGTCAGCGACGGCAGCCGGTAGCGGGCGCCGGCGACGTCGACGAGCCGCGCGTCGACCAGCGCCTCGAGCGCGTCGGCCGCTTCGGCCGGGCCGAGGTCGGCGAGGGCCGTCGCGGCCCAGGCCGCCCAGCTGCCCGCCGGGAGCAGGGCCAGCCGCGCGAAGAGATCCTGCGCCGGGGCGGGCAGCTCCGCCAGGCCGCGGCCGACGGCGGCGCGGACACCCGCGCCGAGCCTGCCGATCCGGTCGCCTTCGGCCCGCAGCCGCGCCACGGCCTGCGCCAGCGTGCGGCCCGGCCGCGCCGCGACGTGCGTGGCGGCCGCCGTCACCGCCAGTGGCAGGCCGCCGCAGAGCTCGACCAGCTCCACCGCGTCCGACAGCTCCGCCGTCACGCGGTCTTCGCCGACCAGCGCGGACAGCAGCTCGACGCCCTCCGCGCCGTCCAGCACGTCGAGCTCGGCCACCGCGACCCCCGGCAGCGAGGGCACGCGGGCGTGCGTGGTGACGAGCAGCCGGCAGCCCTGGGCGTCCGCGACGAACGGCGTGACGCGGGCGAGGCTCGCCGCGTCCTCCAGCACGGTCAGGACCCGGCGCCCGGCGAGGACGCTGCGGTACAGCGCGGCGCGGCCGTCCAGCTCGTCGGGGATCTCCGCGGCCGGTACGCCCAGTGCGTGCAGGAAACGCGCCAGCACCTCGCCCGCGTCCTCCTCGGCGAGCCGGGCGTAGAGCACGCCGTCGGGGAACGAGGCCGCGGCGCGGTGCGCGGCCTCCGCCGCCACCGCGGACTTGCCGGCCCCGCCGCGGCCGGTCAGGACCGTGACCACCGCGGCGCCGGGGCCGTCGTCGGTGAGCCCGCGCCGCAGCCCCGCCAGGAGGCGCTCGTGCCCGGTGAAGTACGGCAGGCGCGCGGGCAGCATCCGCGGGACCGCGCGGGCGCTCGCCGGCGCTTCGCCCGCCCCGGCGAGGATGTCCTGGTGCAGTTCGCGCAGGGCGGCACCGGGCTCGAGGCCCAGTTCGTCGACGAAGCGGCGGCGCACGGCCCGGTAGGCGGCGAGCGCCTCGACCCGGCGGCCGCACCGGTGCAGCGCGGTCATCAGCTGCAGCACGAACCGCTCGCGCAGCGGGTGTTCCTCGGTCAGCACCGAGATCTCGCCGACGACCTCGCGGTGCAGGCCCAGGGCCAGTTCGGCGTCGAGGCAGTCCTCGAGCACCTCGACCCGCCGCTGCGCGATCCGGACCTGGTGGGCGCGCACGACCCCGCTGTCGATGCCGGTGAGCGGTTCCCCGCGCCACAGCGCGAGCGCCTCGCGGAAGGCGGCGCGTGCCTCCTCCGGCCGCCGCGCGGCCCGCCCGCGCGCCACCAGCGTCTCGAACTCGTGCAGGTCCAGCTCCCCCGGGGCCAGGTCGAAGCAGTACCCGCTGCCGCGCGCCGAGATCCGTTCCCCGAGGCCGGCTTTCGCCAGCGCGCGCCGCAGGGCCGACACACAGGTCTGGACCTGCGCCCGGGCCGTCGCGGGCGGCTCGGCGCCCCACAGCGCGTCGAGCAGCACTTCCACGGGCACCACGCGGTTGCCGTTGAGCAGCAGCAGCGCGAGCACCACCTGCTGGCGGCGGGCGGTGACGACGACCGGCTCGGTGCCGCGGACCTGCAGCAGGCCGAGCACGCGGAAGCCGGGGTCGGCACCGCCTTCGTGGCGGGGGTTCCGGGTGGCGGAGCCCCCGGCCCGGGGCGGAGCCCCGGTTGTCACTGCGGCGCGGAGCACGGGGGCTCCGGCGGTCGGCACGGTGGTCTGCACGGTGTTCCCTCCGGGGTCAGACGAGGACTTCGGGCGGCGCCGGGTGCCCGAGGAAGGCGGTGGGGCTGGCGGTCAGGCCGTAGGCGCCGGCCTGGAAGATCGCGATCAGGTCGCCGATCGCCGCGCCGGGCAGGGAAACCCGGTCGCCGAGGAGGTCGAGCGGGGTGCACAGGCAGCCGACCACGGTCACCGTCTCTTCGGGACCGCCGGGCGCCGAGGCCAGGGCCAGGGGGTAGTTGCGCCGGATGGCCTGGCCGAAGTTGCCGGACGCGGCCAGCTGGTGGTGCAGGCCGCCGTCGACGACGAGGAACGTCGTGCCGCGGGAGACCTTCCGGTCGACCACGCGGGTGAGGTACACCCCGGCCTCGCCGACGAGGTAGCGGCCGAGCTCGATCACCACCCGCGCCTCGGGCAGCGCGGGCCGCAGCGAGACGTCCAGCAGCTTCGCCAGGTTCTCGCCGACCTCGTCGAGGTCCAGTGCGGTGTCGCGGGCGGTGTAGGGGATGCCGAAGCCGCCGCCGAGGTTGACCGACCGCACCGGGCCGGGCGCGGACTCCGCGAGTTGCAGCACCAGGTCGACCGTCGCGCGCTGGGCCTCGTAGAGGCTCTCGGCGCGCAGGTTCTGGGAGCCGGCGAAGACGTGGAAGCCCTGGAAGTCCAGGCCCGCGGCGCCGACCTCGGCGAGCACGGCGGGGACGCGCTCGGCGTCGATGCCGAACTGCTGCGGGCCGCCGCCCAGGCGCATGCCGGACCCGCGCACGGCGAAGTCGGGGTTCACGCGCAGCGCCACGCGCGGGGTGAGGCCGAGGCGGTCGCCCGCTTCCCGCACGCGGGCCAGCTCGGTCGTGGACTCCAGCTCGACCGTGACACCGGCGGCGACCGCCCGGGCCAGCTCGGCCGCGGTCTTGCCGGGCCCGGCGAAGCTGATCCGTTCCGGCGGGACGGTCGTGTCGAGCGCCTGCCGCAGTTCCCCGGCGGAGGCGACGTCGAGCCCGTCGACGATCCCGCTCAGGTGGTGCAGCAGCGCGGGCATCGGGTTGGCCTTGACCGCGTAGCTCAGCTCGACGCCGTCGGGCAGCGCGGCCCGCACCCGCTCGACGCGGGTCGTGACCAGCGAGCGGTCGTAGGCGAAGAAGGGGGTGGTGCCGACCCGCGCCGCGAGCCGGTCCACGGGCACGCCGCCCACGGTGAGCACACCGCCGGCGCGGCCGAACGGCGCCGCCGCGGCTTCCGTCGTGTTCGCCATCGCTTTCCTTTTCTTCGAGCACGGGAAATGACAACCGGGAAAAGCACCACCGGCAGTTCCGCCGGCGGTACGGGGACCACTGAAGCAACTACCCACCCACCCGGGCATGGGTAGTCCTCACCCAGATTCGGCGCGGCCGTGGGGACGGGGGCACCCAGGTGTACCTGCCGTGTCCGGCCGGTCACTCCGGTGACACCAACCGGTCCGGATGGGACACTCGTTTTCGCAGGTCACGGCAATTGACCACACCGTTCGGCGCAGTCACCCACCCCCGCTGCTCCAGCCGGGTGGCCCGCTGGCGGTGGCAGCTTCCTGCCGTCGCCTGCCTGCCACCGGCCGCGGTGGGAACACCCCTTGACGAACGGGGTGCGCAGCCCGCACGATCGGAATCCACCGGCGCTGCCCCGGAATTACCGGGACCCGGCGCAATTCGGTCAGCACGACGCTTTCCCCGATTTCCGCGATCCCTTCCGACGATGGGTGAACTATGTCTTCCCTGCCTGCTCCCGGTGAGCCGATCGCGGTGGTCGGCATGTCCTGCCGGCTGCCCGGCGCCCCCGGCCCGGCGTCGCTGCGCCGGCTGCTGGCCGAGGGCCGTGCGGCCGTCGGCGACGTCCCGCCGGGCCGGTGGCCGGACGGCGACGGGACCGGGCGCGGCGGCTTCGTGTCCGATGTGGACGGTTTCGATGCGCCCTTCTTCGGGATCTCCCCGCGCGAAGCGGCGGCGATGGACCCCCAGCAGCGGCTGGTGCTGGAGCTGGCGTGGGAGGCCTGCGAGGACGCGCGGATCGCGCCCGGAACGCTGCGCGGCAGCGGCACCGCGGTGGTGGTCGGCGCGATCGCCGGCGACTACGCCCTGCTGCACGACCGCCTCGGCGCGGGGCCGCACACGCTCACCGGCACCCACCGCAGCCTCATCGCGAACCGCGTCTCCTACGTGCTCGGGCTGCGCGGCCCGAGCCTGACCGTCGACTCCGGACAGTCGTCGTCGCTGGTGGCGGTGCACCTGGCGGCCGAGCAGCTGCGCCGCGGCACCGCGGCCGTCGCGCTCGCCGGCGGGGTCAACCTCAACCTCCTGGCCGCGGGCACCGAGACCGTGGACCGCTTCGGCGCGCTGTCCCCGCAGGGCCGCTGCCACACCTTCGACAGCCGCGCCGACGGGTACGTCCGCGGCGAAGGCGGCGGCCTGGTCGTCCTCAAGCCGCTGAGCGCCGCGCTCGCCGACGGCGACCGGGTGCACGCGGTCCTGCTGGGTGGCGCGGTGAACAACGACGGCGGCGGCGCGGGCCTCACCGTGCCGCGGGCCGAGGCGCAGACCGAGGTCATCCGCCTGGCGTGCGCCGATGCCGGTGTGACGCCGGCCGACGTCCAGTACGTCGAGCTGCACGGCACCGGCACCCCGGTCGGCGACCCGATCGAGGCGGCGGCCCTCGGGGCGGCGTTCGCCGGCGACCGTCCCGGGCCGCTGCAGGTCGGGTCGGTGAAGACCGTGGTCGGCCACCTCGAAGGCGCCGCCGGCATCGCCGGGCTGCTTAAGGTCCTGGTGTGCCTGCAGGAACGCCGTCTCACGCCGAGCCTGAACTTCGCCACGCCGAACCCGGCCATCCCGTTCGGGACGCTCAACCTCGAAGTGGTCCGGGAGGGCCGGGACTGGCCGCGGCCGCAGGACCGGCTCGTCGCCGGCGTGAGCTCGTTCGGCGTCGGCGGCACCAACTGCCACCTCGTCGTGGCCGAGGCCCCCGTGGTCCCCCGGCCCGAGGACGTCACCGCCGACGAGGTCCCGCTGGTGGTGTCGGCCCGGTCGGCCGCGGCCCTGCGCGCCCAGGCCCGCGCGCTCGCCGGCCACCTGGCCGAGCACCCCGAACTGACCCACGGCGATGTCGCCCGGTCACTGCTGCGCACTCGGGACCTCTTCGAGCACCGCGCGGTCGTGTTCGACGACCTGGCCTCGCTGGCGGCCGGGACACCCTCGGAGAACGTCGTGACCGGGCGGACCGTCAACGGCACCGACGGCACCGACGTCCTCGTGTTCCCCGGGCAGGGATCGCAGTGGCCGGAGATGGCCCGCGCGCTGCTGCGCGACTCGCCGGTGTTCGCCCGCCGGCTGGCCGAGTGCTCGGCCGCGCTGGCCGAGTTCGTCGGCTACGACCTGCTCGGCGACCTGCGCGCCGGCACCGCCGACCTCGACCGCGTCGACGTCGTGCAGCCCGCGCTGTGGGCGGTCATGGTCTCGCTGGCGGAGGTCTGGCGCGCCGCCGGGCTGACGCCGTCGATCGTGGTCGGGCACTCGCAGGGCGAGATCGCCGCCGCCACCGCGGTCGGCGCGCTGTCGCTGGCCGACGGCGCCCGCGTGGTCGCCCTGCGCAGCCGCGTGATCGCCGGGATGCCGCGCGGCGGCGGGATGATGTCGGCCGGCGTGCCCGAGGACGTCGTCCGCCCGCTGCTGCCCGCCGGGGTGTCGGTGGCCGCGGTGAACGGGACGCGGTCGGTGGTGCTGTCCGGGCCGTCGGCTGCCCTGGCCGGGCTGCACACCACGCTCACCGAGGCCGGTCACCGCGCGAAGATCCTGCCGGTCGACTACGCGTCGCACTCGGCGGCGGTGGACCCGCTGCGGGCGGAGATCCTGCGCCTGCTGGCCCCGGTGCGTCCGGTGTCCACTTCGGTCACGTTCGTTTCCGCGCTCACCGGCGAGCCCTTCGACACCGCCGGACTGGACGCCGAATACTGGTTCGAAAGCCTGCGCCGTCCGGTCCGGTTCGCCGCGGCGACCGCCGGGGCCCTGGTCGCCGGCGGCGCGCGGTTCGTCGAGTGCAGCCCGCACCCGGTGCTGCTGGGCAGCATCGAGGAGACCGCCGAAGCGCACGACCGGACCGTTGCCGTGGTCGGCACACTCCGCCGGGACGACGGCGGCGGCGACCGCCTGCGCCGCAGCTTCGCCGAGGCGTTCGCCGCCGGAGCCGGGGTGCGGTGGGAAGTACCGGGCGACCGGCTCGTCGACCTGCCGACGTACGCCTTCCAGCGGACCCGGCACTGGCTCGGCGAAGAGGTGGCCGCCACGCCGGTGGCCGTCGACCCGACGCAGGTCGCGGACCTGGTGCTCGCCACCGCGGCGGCGGTCCTGGGCCACGCGGACACCGGCGGCATCGACCCCGCGTCGACGTTCAAGGACCTCGGGTTCGACTCGGTGAGCGTGGTGGAACTGCGCACCCGGCTGCAGGCCGCCACCGGGCTGAAGCTGCCGACCACGCTGCTGTTCGACTTCCCGACCCCGAACCACCTCGTCGCGCACCTGCGGAAGCCGGGTGCCCCCGTGGTGGCGGAAGCCGGGCCGCGGCAAGGAGATCCGATCGCGATCGTCGCGATGGGCTGCCGCTTCCCCGGCGGCATCACCTCCCCCGCCGAACTGTGGGACCTGGTGTCCACCGGCGGCGAGGCCGTCACCGAACTGCCCGCGAACCGCGGCTGGGACCTCGACACGCTCCTCGGCGAGGCCGGGCCGGGCTCGTGCGCCACCCGCTTCGGCGGGTTCCTCCACGACGCCGACCGGTTCGACCCCGCCTTCTTCGGCCTGAGCCCCCGCGAAGCCCTCGCGATGGACCCGCAGCAGCGGGTGCTGTTGGAGATCAGCCACGAGGCGATCGAGCGGGCCGGGCTCGAGCCGGGTTCGCTGGCCGGGACCGACACCGGCGTGTTCGTCGGCGCGATGGCCATGGACTACGGCCCGCGGCTGCACGAGCCGACCGGGCTCGTCGACGGCCACCGCCTCACCGGCACTTCCCCGAGCGTCGCCTCGGGCCGGATCGCCTACACCTACGGGCTGCGCGGGCCGGCGCTCACCGTCGACACGGCGTGCTCCTCGTCGCTGGTCGCGATCCAGCTGGCGGCCGACGCGCTGCACCGCGGCGACTGCTCGCTGGCCCTCGCCGGCGGTGTCACGGTGATGGCCGCCCCCGGCAACCTGGTGGACTTCACCCGCCAGAACGGGCTGTCCGCCGACGGCCGCGCGAAGGCGTTCTCCGCCGACGCCGACGGCACGGCGTTCGCCGAGGGCGCGGGCATGCTCGTGCTGGAACGCCTGTCGGACGCCCGCCGCCACGGCCACCCGGTCCTGGCGGTGCTGCGCGGCGGCGCAACCGGCTCCGACGGCGCCAGCAACGGTCTGACCGCCCCCAACGGCCAGGCGCAGCAGCAGGTGATCCGCCGGGCACTGCGGGCGGCGGGACTGTCCACACAGGACGTCGACGTGGTCGAGGCGCACGGCACCGGCACCGCGCTCGGTGACCCGATCGAGGCGCACGCGCTGCTGGCCACGTACGGGCAGGACCGCGAAACGCCGCTGTGGCTGGGTTCGCTGAAGTCCAACATCGGCCACACCCAGGCGGCGGCGGGGGTCGCCGGCGTGATCAAGATGGTCGAGGCGCTGCGGCACGACACGATCCCGCGGACCCTGCACGCCGAGGTGCCGAGCCCGCACGTGGACTGGGCGAGCGGCCGCGTCGAGGTGCTGTCGGCCGCACAGCCGTGGCCCGAGCTCGGGCGCCCACGCCGGGCGGCGGTGTCGAGCTTCGGCATCAGCGGGACCAACGCGCACGTGCTGCTGGAGTCGGTGCCCGCCGAGGAGCCCGCGTCGACGCCTGCCGAACCGCGGCCCGCCCACGTCCCGCTCGAAGCCGCGCCCGCCGAAGGATCCGCGTCCGCGCCTGCCGAATCGCGGCCCGCCCACGTTCCGCCCGGAGCCGCGCCCGCCGAGCCACACCATCCCCGCACCACCATGCACACCAGACCCGAGGCCGCATCCACCGATGCGCCTGCGCCTGCCAAGCCGTTGGTCTGGGCCGTGCACGCCCACACCGGCACCGCCCTCCGCGCCCAAGCCGCCCGGCTGCGTGCCTACGCCGAAACCGCGGCCGACCGCGACATCGCCGCCACCGCCGCGATCCTCGCCCGGCGCCGTCCGGGGGCCTTCCGGGCCGTCGTCGTCGCCGATGACCGGGCCGAACTGGCCGCCGCCCTCACCGCTCTCGCCGAGGGTGCCCCGCACCCCGCGCTCGTCACCGGCACCGCCGCGGGCGACACGCAGCCGGTCTTCGTCTTCCCCGGCCAGGGCGCCCAATGGCCGGGCATGGCCGCCGAACTGCTCGCCACCGATGCGGGCTTCGCGCGGCTGCTCACCGACGCCGCCGAGGCCCTGCGGCCGCACACCGGCTGGTCGGTGCTCGATGTGCTCACCGGCGCGGACGGCGCGCCGGGCCTGGAGGGGACCGACGTCGTGCAGCCGGTGCTGTTCGCCGTCATGGTCGCCCTCGCCGGACTGTGGCAGGCCGCCGGGGTCGCTCCGGCCGCGGTGGTCGGCCACTCCCAAGGCGAGCTGGCCGCGGCCGTCGTCGCCGGGGCGCTCCCGCTCGCCGACGCCGCCCGGATCATCGCCGTGCGCAGCCGGCTCCTCACCGCCGAGCTGGACGGCACCGGCGGCATCCTCGCCGTCGGCCTGCCGGTCGCGCAGGTGCGGGAGCGGCTCGCGCCGTGGGCAGGGCGCCTGTGGCCGGCCGTCGACAACGGCCCCACCGGCACCGTCGTCGGCGGCGACCTGGCCGCCATCGAGGAGTTCGCCGCCACCTGCGCCGACGTCCAGATCCGGCGCACGCCGGTGGCGTACGCGGCGCACACACCGCACGTCGAGGCCGTCCGGGAGGCCCTGCTCACCGAGATCGGCGAGCTCGCACCCGCCGACACCGCGACCACGATCTGCTCCTCCTGCACCGGCGGCTTCCTGCCGGGCTCGGAGCTGACCGCGGGCTACTGGTACCGCAACCTCGCCGAGCCCGTCGAGTTCGACACGGCCGTCCGCGCCTTCGCCGGCTACCGGCGGCCGCTGTTCGTCGAGGTCAGCCCGCACCCCATCCTCGCGGGCGCCGTCCAGGAGATCCTGGCCGACGCGGGCATCGACGGCACCGCCGTCGGCACCCTGCGCCGCGGGGAGGGCGGGTACCGCCGGTTCCTGCTCGCCCTCGCCGCCGCGCACGTGCGGGGCGCCGCCGTGGACTGGCCGCGGCTGCTCGGCCCGGTCACCCGCCACCCGGACGTCCCGACCTCGGCGTTCGACCGGCAGCGCTACTGGCTCACCGACGCCTCCGGCGGCCTGCTCGGCGCCCCCACGCCGGTCGCCGACGGCGACGGCCTGGTGGCCACCGGGAAGCTCTCGCTCACCTCGCTCCCGTGGCTGGCCGGGCACGCGGTCCGCGGCACGGTCCTGTTCCCCGGCACCGGGTTCGCCGAACTGGCCCTCGAAGCCGCGGACGGCGGGAGCGTCGAGGACCTGACGCTGGAAGCGCCCCTGGTGCTGCCCGCCTCGGGGGTCGTCGAGGTCCAGGTCGGCCTCGGCGGCGCGGACGACCGCGGCCGCCGCCCGCTGACCGTCCACTCGCGACTCTCCGGCGGCTCGTGGACCCGGCACGCGACCGGCACGGTGAGCCCGGAGCAGCGGCCCGGCACTCCCCTGCCGGTCTGGCCGCCCGCCGGGGCCGAGCGGGTCGACCTCGACGGCGCCTACCCGCGGCTCGCCGAACGCGGCTACGAATACGGGCCGGCGTTCCAGGGCCTCACCGCGCTGTGGCGCGACGGCGAAGACCGCTACGCCGAGGTCGAACTGCCCGCGGAGGGCGAGTTCACCGCCCACCCCGCGGTGCTCGACGCGGTGCTGCACGCGCTCGTCCTCGACGGCACCGACCTGCTGCTGCCGTTCTCCTTCGGCGGGCTGCGGATCTCGTCGCCGCTGCCGGGTTCGGTGCGGGCCCGGCTGTCCGGCTCGGCCACCACCGGCGTCGAAGTCACGCTCTACGACACCGCCGGCACCCCGCTCGGCGGCGTCGAGTCGCTGCTGCTGCGGCCCGCCGCCGAGACCGTCGCCACCGCGGAGCTCCACCGAGTGGAGTGGACGCCGGCTTCGGTGGGTGGCGGTACCGACCGCGAGTGGACCGTGATCGGCACGGAGCTGCCCGAGGTCGTCCCGCCCGTCGTGCTCACCACCGCGCACGAGCTGCCGGCGGTGCTGGACCTCGTGCAGCGCTGGCTGCTCGACGAGCGCTGCGACGGCTCGAAACTGGTGTTCCTGCAGGACCCGGGCTCGCCCGCAGGCGCGCCGGTGTGGGGGCTGGTGCGCTCGGCGATCGCCGAGCACCCCGGCCGCTTCGCCCTCGCCGGCGCCCGGCCCGGCGCCCCGCTGTCCGCGGCGCTGGACGCCGAAGAGCCGCAGTTCGCCGTCCGGGACGGCGCGGTGCTCGTGCCCCGGCTGGCGCGGTGCGCCGCCGAACCCTCCACAGTGGACTTCGGCGACGGCACGGTGCTGGTGACCGGCGGCACCGGCGGGCTCGGCGCGCTGGTGGCCGAGCGGCTGGTGACCACGCACGGCGTCCGCGACCTGCTGCTGGTCTCGCGCCGCGGCGGTGCCGTCCCGGCCCGGCTGGCCGGGCTCGACGCCCGCGTCCGGGTGGTGGCGGCCGACGTCGCCGACCGCGCCGCTCTGTCGGCCGTCCTGGCCGGGGAGACGCTCACCGGGGTGGTGCACGCGGCCGGCGTCCTCGACGACTCGACCATCACCGGGCTGACCCGCGACCGGCTGGACACCGTCCTGCGGCCCAAGCGCGACGCCGCCTGGCTGCTGCACGAGCTCACCGAAGACCAGCCGCTCGCGGCGTTCGTGCTGTTCTCCTCGATCGCCGGGGTGCTCGGCAACCGCGGCCAGGCGAACTACGCCGCCGCGAACGCGGCCCTCGACGCGCTGGCCGAGCACCGGGCGGCGCGCGGGCTGCCCGGCGTGTCGATCGCGTGGGGCCTGTGGGACACGGCGACCGGGATGACCGCCGCGATGACCACCACCGACCGGGCGCGCCTGACCGGCGTCCGGCCGATCACCGAGGCGCAGGGGCTCGCCGCGTTCGACGCCGCACTCGGGCTGTCCGGCACGGTGGTGGCGGCCGGCTGGGACACCGCGGCCCTGCGGGCGGCCGACGACATCCCCGCGGTGCTGCGGAGTCTCGTGCCGGTGCGCCGCGCGGTCCCGGCCGCTCCGGTGGCGGCCGGCCTGGCCGGGCAGCTCGCCGGGCTGGACCGGGAAACCGCCGCCGCGACGGTGACCGGCTTCGTCCGCACCGAGGTGGCGACGGCGCTGGGGCACCGGTCGCCGGCGTCGGTCGAGGTCGCGAAGCCGTTCAGCGAACTGGGGATCGACTCCCTGACCTCGGTGGAGCTGCGCAACCGCATCGGGGCCGGCACCGGGCTGCGGCTGCCCGCGTCGCTGCTGTTCAACCACCCGACCGTCGAGCTGCTGGCCGAGCACCTGCTCGGCGAGCTGCTCCCGCCGCCGCCGGACCCCGCGCAGCGGCTGCGCGAGGCGCTCGGCGAAGTGCTGCCCGGCGCCGGCGGCGAGGACCGCGTGCGCCTGGCGGAGGTGCTGCGGGAGGCCCTGGACGGGCTCGGCGGCTCGCCGTCGCTCGACCTCGCTTCGGACGACGAGCTCTTCGCCTTCATCGACAAGCTGTGATCTTTTGCGAACGGATAGGGGTTCGATCATGACCGGCGAAGACAAGCTTCGCGACTACCTGAAGCGGGCGACGGTCGAGCTCGCGGGCGCGCGCCGCCGGCTGGCCGAGTACGAGGCCCGCGAGAGCGAGCCCATCGCCGTGATCGGCATGTCCTGCCGGTTCCCGGGCGCCCCGGACGTCGAATCGTACTGGCAGCTGCTGCGCGAAGGGCGGGCCGCGGAAGTCGGCGACGTCCCGGCCGGCCGGTTCGACCACGTGCCCGGCACCACCGGCCGCCGCGGCGCGTTCCTGTCCGAAGTGGACGGCTGGGACGCCGGGTTCTTCGGCTACGCCCCGCAGGAAGCGCTGCGGATGGACCCGCAGCAGCGGCTGCTGATGGAGCTGGCGTGGGAGGCGATGGACGACGCGGGCACCCCGGCGCCGCGGCTGCGCGGCAGCCGCACCGGCGTGCTGCTCGGGTTCTCCGACGCGTTCCAGTACGGCCAGGTGGAGGCCGAGCGCGAAGGCCTCGGCGTGTACGCCGACCCGTACATGGGCCAGGGCAGCCTCGCGAGCGTCGTCGCCGGGCGGCTGGCGTACCACTTCGACCTGCGCGGGCCGGCGTTCTCGCTGGACACGGCGTGTTCGTCGACGCTGGTCGCGGTGCACCTGGCGGCCCGCGCGCTGCGGGCGGGTGAATGCGACTACGCCCTGGCCGGCGGCGGATTCCTGGCCCTGCACCCGTTCCTGTACGTCTACAGCAGCCGCAACGCGCTGCTGTCCCCGACCGACCGCTGCCACACGTTCGACACGAGCGCGGACGGCTACATGATGGGCGAGGGCGGCGGGATGGTCGTGCTGGCCCGCCTGTCCGACGCCCTGCGCGACGGCCACCGCGTCCGCGCGGTGATCCGCGGGTCGGCGGTGAACCAGGACGGCCGCAGCAACGGCCTGACGGCCCCCAACCGCAGCGCCCAGGTCGACGTGATCCGCCGCGCCCTGGCCGACGCCGGGGCCGCCCCGGGTGACGTGGACTTCCTGGAGGCGCACGGGTCGGGCACCCCGCTGGGCGACGAGATCGAGCTGGGCGCACTGGGCGACGTGTTCGGCGAGCGTCCGGCTTCCCGGCCGCTCACGGTCGGGGCCGTGAAGACGAACATCGGCCACACCCACACGGCGGCCGGGATCGCGGGGCTGATCAAGACCGTCCTGGTGCTGGAGAACGGTGAAGTGCCGCCGAACCTGCACATGACCGACCCGGCGGAGCAGGTCCTGGCGAGCCCGGCGGTCCGCCCGTCGGCCGCGCTCACTTCCCTGCCGGATGACGGACGCCCTCCGGTGGCGGGGGTGAGTTCGTTCGGCTGGTCGGGCACGAACGCCCACCTGGTGCTGGAGGCGGCACCCCCGGCCTCGGCCCGGGCGGAAAGCGCGGAGCCGGTCGCGGAGCTGATCCCCGTCTCGGCCGCGTCGGAAACCGCGTTGCAGGCGCAGCTCGCCCGGCTCGGGGAAAACACCGGAATCCCGCTGGCCGATCTCGCGCACACCCTGCGCGAGGGGCGGGCGCACCTGGACCACCGGCGGGCCGTCGTGGCCACCAGCCTCGGCGATGCCGCCCGGCAGCTGACCGCCGCGGCCGAAACCCCCGGCGTGCACCGCAAGCCCGGCTCGCCGAAAGTCGCCTTCCTGCTCCCCGGGGTCGGGGACCAGTACCGCGGCCTCGCCACCCAGCTCTACCGGGACGAACCCGTGTTCGCCCGAGCCGTGGACGAGTGCTGCACCATCGCCGCCGAGCGGTGCGGGATCGATCTGCGGGGCGCCTTCTTCGCGGAGCCGCGAGCCACCGAAGCGTCCTTCTTCGGCGCCGGCCCCGCCGATGAGCTCCTCGACCGCGCCGAAGTCGCGCACCCGCTCCTCTTCACCGTCGAGTACGCCCTCGCGCAACTGCTCGCCGACCGGGGCGTCAAGCCCGATCTGCTCGTCGGCTACAGCCTCGGCGAGTACGTCGCCGCCTGCCTCGCCGGGGTCTTCACCCTGGCCGACGCCCTGCACGTCGTCACCGGACGGGCCCGCCTGATCGGCCGCGCGCCCGCCGGGCGGATGCTCGCCGTCGCCGCCTCCGCGGACCAGGTCGCCGATGCGCTGAGACACACCACCACCGACGTGGCCGCGCTCAACGGCCCGCAGATGACCGTCCTCAGTGGATCCCCCGAAGACGTCGAAGCCGCGGCCGCGCACCTGAAAGCGGCCGGACTCGCCGCGCGGGCCCTGCGCTCGGCCCACCCGTTCCACTCCACCCTCCTCGAACCCGCCCGCGACGAACTCGCCGCGCTCGTCGCCTCCGTGCCCCGGCAGGCCCCGCGGATCCCGATCGTCTCGAACGCGACCGGGACCGTCCTCTCCGACGCCGAAGCCATCGACCCGCAGTACTGGGCCGGTCACCTCTGCCGCCCGGTGCGGTTCGCCGACGGCGTCCGGCACTGTGCCGGCGAGGACGTCGACGCCTACGTCGAGCTCGGCCCGGGGCAGACGCTCGGCGGCCTGGTCCGCCAGAACCTCGCCGACACGCGGCCCACCGTCCTCGGCACCCTCCCCGCGCCCTGGCCCGTCGAGAACCGGCCGGCCGAAGGCACCGCCTTCCTCGAAACCCTCGCGCGGCTGTGGGAACTGGGTGTCGCCGTCGACTTCGCGAGCCTGCAACGGGACGGCCGAACGGTCAGCCTCCCCGGCTACCCCTTCCAGCGCACGAAGTTCTGGCCCCAAGCCACCCGCACGCAAGCCGGACCGGTCGACGAAGAAGGCCGGCTCTACGCCCCGGTCTGGCGGCTCGACCCGACCCGGCCGGCGACCACCCCGCGCGGCTCGCTGATCACAACCAACCGCGCCCTCGCCGCGCTGGCCGCGAAAGCCGGGATGGCCGTCGGCACCGACCCGGCCCAGCTCCCCCCGCCGCTCCACGTCGTCCACGACGGCGGCTTCGACGACCTCGTGCGGACCGTCCAGGCCCTGCAGGGTCACGACGTCCGGCTGCTCACCGTCACGACCGGCGCGGCCGAGATCACCGGCGGCGACCTCACCGACCCCGACGCCGCCGGAGTGCACGGCCTCGGCCGCGGCGTCCGCGCCGAGTACCCGGGCCTGCGGTGGCGCGGTGTCGACGTCGAACCCGGCACCCCCGCCACCCACCTGCTCGAAGAACTCGCCCGGCCGTGGCCCGAAGAGGCGGCCCACGAACCCGTGCTCGCGGGCTGGCGCGGCGGACGCCGGCGCCTCCAGGAGTACACCGAGCTCACCCTCGACGACGTCACGCCCGACTGGGGCGGCACGCACGTCATCACCGGCGGCACCCGCGGCCTCGGCATGATCGTCGCGAAGCACCTCGTCCGCCACGGGGCCCGCAAACTCGCCCTGGTCAGCCGGACCGGCGAGGCGGACGAAGGCGACCTCAACGCCTTGGAACCAGCCGAGGTGCTGGTCCTCACCGCCGACGCGGGCGACCCGGCACAACTGGCCGAAGCCCTGGCCGAGGCCAAACGAAGGCTCGGCGAGTTCGACTCGATCGTGCACGCCGCCGGCCTGCCCGGCGGCGGCCTCGCCCAGCGCCGCACCGCCGAGGACATGCACCGCACCCTCGCCCCGAAGGTGAACGCGGTCGGCCCGCTCCTCGGCGCCCGGCCCCGGCGGCTGGTGCTGTTCTCCTCGATCGTCACGGTCGTCGGCGGCATCGGCGAAGCCGACTACTGCGCGGCCAACAGCGTCCTCGACGCCCACGGCGCCGCCCTGTCCACAGCGGACACCCAGGTCGTCACCGTCGCCTGGGGACACTGGCAGCACGACTCCTGGGCCGACGCGGCCACCGGCGAAGCCCGCCTCGCCTACCGCCGCCGCTACGGCTTCACCGCCGAAGCGGGCTGCGCGGTGCTGGACCGGCTCGTCGGCCACGGCTTCCGCGGCACGGTCGTGGCCCTGCGCCAGGACCTGCCGAGCGCCCGCCGCGAGCTGGCCGAGCTCAACGACCTCGGCGGCTTGGTCGAGGCCGCACCGGCCGCGAAGACGCGTTACCCGAGGCCACCATTGCGCACCGAGTACGCCGCCCCGCGCGGCGAGCTCGAGACCGACATCGCCGGCGTCTGGGGCGAGTTCCTCGGCATCGACGCCGTCGGCGCGCACGACCCGTTCTTCGACCTCGGCGGCAACTCCCTGGTCGGCATGGCCATGGTGGCCGCGCTGGAAAAGCGCCTCGGCCGCCCGATCGCCCCCGCCGTCCTCTTCGGCCACCCCACCGTGGCCGCGTTCGCCGCCGCACTGACCGACACCGACGCCCCCGCCCCGCGGGCGGCCACCACCGGATCCGCGCGGGGCCAGCGCCGCCGCCTGGCCGGCACCCGGAAATGAGGGACACCGTGACCGACACCAGCAGCGAAATCTCGCCCACGGACATCGCCGTGGTCGGCATGGCCGGCCGCTTCCCGGGCGCCGACGACGTCAGCGCGTTCTGGGAGACCGTGCGCGCCGGCCGCTCCGGCATCACCCGCTTCACCGACGAAGAGCTCCTCGCCGCGGGCGTGCCCGCCGACCGGCTCGGCGACCCCGCCTACGTCAAGGCCGGCGCCGTCGTGCACGGCGTCGAGGACTTCGACGCGGGTTTCTTCGGGATCAACCCGAAGGAGGCCCAGATCCTCGACCCGCAGCACCGGCTCTTCCTGGAGCACAGCCAGCACGCCCTGGAGGACGCGGCCTGCGACCCGGCGCGCTTCGACGGCGCCATCGGGGTGTTCGCCGGCTGCGCGTGGAGCACCTACCTGACCCACAACCTCACCCCGGCGAACGCGGCCCGCGAGATGGGCGAGATCGCCATCGCCCTCGGCAACGACAAGGACACCCTGGCCACCCGGGTCTCGCACACGCTCGGCCTGGCCGGGCCCGCGTTCAGCATCCAGAGCGCCTGCTCGACGTCGCTGGTCGCGGTGTCCGTCGCGGCGAGCAGCCTGGCGAACTTCGAATGCGACGTCGCACTGGCCGGTGGCGTGTCGATCGGCGTGCCGCACCGCGTCGGCTACCTCTACCAGCAGGGTGGCATCGCGCCGCCGGACGGCGAGTGCCGCGCGTTCGACGCCGCGGGCCTCGGTGCCCCGCTCGGCGGCGGAGTAGGCGTGGTCGCGCTGCGCCGGCTGGAGGACGCGCTCGCCGACGGCGACCGGGTGTACGCGGTGCTGCGCGGCTGGGCGGTCAACAACGACGCCGGCCGCAAGGTCGGCTTCACCGCGCCCGGCGTCGAGGGGCAGGCCACGGTGATCGCCGAGGCCCTCGCCGCCGCCGGGCTGGAGCCGCAGGACATCGGGTACGTCGAGGCGCACGGCACCGGCACCGCGCTCGGCGACGCCGCCGAGATCGCCGCGCTGCAGCAGGTCTTCGCGGGCCGGTCGGTGCGGATCGGCTCGGTGAAGACGAACGTCGGGCACCTCGACCGCGCCGCCGGTGTGACGAACCTGATCAAGGCCGCGCTCGCGCTGCACCACGAGGAGATTCCGCCGACGCGCAACCTCGGCACGCCGAATCCGCAGCTCACCGCGGGGGACGCCGAGCTGACCGTGGTCACCGAGCGCACGCCGTGGCCGCGCACGGACACCCCGCGCCGCGCCGGCGTCAGCGCGTTCGGCATCGGCGGCACGAACGCCCACGTCGTGCTGGAAGAGGCCCCGCTGCCGGTGCCGACCGCGACGACCGGGCCGGAGCTGCTGGTGTGGTCGGCCCGTTCGGCCGCCGCCGCCGACGCGGCCACCGCGAACCTCGCCGCGCACCTGGCGACGTCCGGTGACGCGCTCGCCGACGTCGCCCACACGCTCCAAAGCGGACGCACGACGTTCGGGCACCGGCGGATGCTGGTGGCCGGTTCGGCGGCCGAGGCGGCGCAGTCGCTGCGGGAAGGGGCCGTGTCGGCCTCGAGCGACGCCGGCACCGGCCGCCGGGTCGGGTTCCTCATCGCGGGCACCGGCGAGCAGTACCCGGGCCTGGCCGCCGAGCTGTACGAGACGGCACCGGTGTTCCGCGCCGAGCTGGACCGCTGCCGCGCGCTGCTGGACACGGACTTCCTCGCGGAGATGCTCGGCGAACGCGAAGGCTCGGGCGGGCTGGCGGCGTTGCTGGGCCGCAGCTCCGGCAGCGAGCGCGCGGGCGACCGCACCGACGTGCTGCACCCGGCGCTGTTCGCCGTCGAGTACGCACTGGCGCAGCTCGTGCGCTCGTGGGGTGTCAAACCGTCCGTCCTGGTCGGCTACAGCCTCGGCGAGTACGTCGCCGCCTGCCTGGCCGGGGTGCTCACCCTCGAGGACGCCCTCAAGCTGGTGGCGCACCGCGCGAAGCTGATCGCCGCACTGCCCGGCGGGGCGATGGCGGCCGTGCCGCTGCCCGCCGCCGAGGTGGGCCTGCGGATCGCGGGCACGGAACTCGACATCGCCGCGCTCAACGGCCCGCAGCTGACCGTCGTGTCCGGCCCCGCCGAGGCGATCGCCGAACTTCGCGCGGCGCTGGCCGCCGAGGACGTGCCGTGCCGCCCGCTGGCCACCACGCACGCCTTCCACTCCCGGCAGCTCGCTCCGCTGCGCGACGAGCTGACGACCTGGGTGTCCGCGAACGTCACGCTCGACGCGCCCACCATCCCGTACGTGTCCAACGTGACGGGCGAGCTGATCACGGCCGCGCAGGCGACCGACCCGGCGTACTGGGCCGAGCACATGTGCGCGCCGGTCCGGTTCGACGACGCACTGGCCACGCTGCTGGCCGACGAGGACACCGCGCTGCTGGAGCTCGGCCCCGGCCGTTCGCTGGGCGCGATGGTGCGCGGGCACCGGGCGTGCGCGCCGAAGCGCTGGGCGTCGGTGATCCCGACGCTGCCCGGCGCCGACGACCCGACGGCGGCAACGGCCGCGCTGGCCGAGGCGGCCGGCCGGCTGTGGCTGGCCGGTGCCGACCTCGACTGGACCGGTGTCCGCGGCGGCCGCGAGGCGCGGCGCGTCGGCCTGCCGGGGTACCCGTTCCAGCGCGAGCGCTACTGGATCGACGCCCCCGGCACGGTCACCCCCGAGGTCCCGCGGCTCACGGCCGAAGCCGACGAGCACGTGCAGCTGCTGACGCCGTCGTGGCGGCCGCAGCCCGCGCCCGCCGCCGGCACCACCGGCCGCGTCGCGATCCTGCCGGACACCGGCGGCGTCGCGGAGGCGCTCACCTCGCTGCTCGGCGGCGTGGTCGACGTGGCCGAAGCGGACACCGTGGTCGACCTGTCCGTGCTCGACGTGGACGAGGATGTGGCCGCGGTGCACGCGGTGTCCCGCACCCTCGCCACGGCGGCCGGTGACGGGTCGCGCGCGGTCCGGGTGCTCGTCGCCACCCGCGCGGGCCAGGCGGCCGGGCCGGGCCAGGTGCGCCCGGCCCAGGCGGCGGTGGCCGTGCTGCCGGTCGTCGCGAACCAGGAGCACCTCAACCTCGACGCGGGCGCCGTCGACCTCGACGCGGCCCACAGCGCGGCCGAAGCCGCGGCCGTGCTGGCCGCCGAACTGCGCTCGCCCGGCACGCCGCTGGTCGCCTACCGCGGCGACCAGCGGCTCGTCCCCGAATACCGCCCGGCCGAACCCGCTGCCCCGCCCGCGATCCGCAAGGGCGGCAGCTACCTCATCACCGGCGGTCTGAGCGGCGTCGGACTCACCGTCGCCGAGCACCTCGTCACCCGCGGCGCCCGCCGCCTGGTGCTCGCCAGCCGCAGCGGCGGCACCGACGCCGCCGTGGCCCGGCTGCGCGCGCTGGGCGCCGACGTGCACGCCCCTCGCGTGGACGTCGGCGACCCGGCCGCGGTGCGGGAGCTGCTCACCGAGCGCTTCGACGGCATCGTGCACGCGGCCGCGGACTCCGATCCGGCCGGCTTCCGCTCGCTGTCCGAAGTGGACGAAGCGGGGATCGCCCGGCACTTCGCCGCCAAGGTCGGGGGCGCGCGGGTACTGGGCGCGGCCCTGGCCGAGCTGCCCGCCGCCGACCGTCCCGAGTGGACACTGCTGTTCTCCTCGACGTCGGCGCTGCTCGGCGGCGTCACGTTCGGCAGCTACGCCGCCGCCAACGCGGCGCTGCTGGCCGAGGCCCACGGCCGTCCCGGCTGGCTCGCCGCGGCCTGGGACACCTGGCCGGGCACCCTCGAACGGCTCGACTCCCGGCTCGGCGCCTCCATGGCCAAGCACGCCATGACCCGCGCACAGGCCCTGACGGCGTTCGACCGGCTCACCGCCCACGCGGGCCCCGCCGTGATCGTCGCCGCCGGCGGGCTCGACGAGCGCCTTCCCGGCGCGGCGATGCCCACGAAGCAGACCACCGCCGACCGCTTCCCGCGGCCCGACCTGCCCCAGCCGTACACCCCGCCGATGACCGCCACGGAACGCGGGCTGGCCGAGGTCTGGTCGGCCGTGCTCGGTGTCGAACCGGTCGGCACCCGGGACAACTTCTTCGACCTCAACGGCAACTCGCTGCTCGCACTCCAGATGCTCGCGCTGGTCAAGGAACGCTTCGGGGTCGCGATCCCCACCGTCACCCTGTTCGAGCTGCCGACCGTCCAGGCGCTCGCCGCCACCCTCGACGAACAAGCACCGGTCGTGGCCCCCGCGAAACCGGTCGTCGTCGCGGACCCGGACGACGACGAGCTCGACCGGCACATCGCCATCGTCGGCATGGCCGGCCGGTTCCCCGGCGCGGGCACGGTCGACGAGTTCTGGCGCAACCTCTGCGACGGCGTCGAGTCGATCACCTTCTTCAGCCCCGACGAGCTCATCGCCGCCGGGGTCGACCCGGCCCAGGTCCGCGACCCGGCGTACGTGCCGGCCCGGCCGGTGCTCGACGACGTCACCGGCTTCGACGCCGCGTTCTTCGGCCTCAGCCCGCGCATGGCGGCGCTGACCGACCCGCAGCAGCGGCTGTTCCTCGAGGTCTGCTGGGAAGCCCTGGAGGGGGCCGGGTACGCCCGGGCCGGCGACGAGCGCGGCCGGGTCGGCGTGTTCGGCGGCTGCAACCTTTCGACGTACCTGCTCGGCATCGCCGGGCAGTTCACCTCCGACGCCGACGCCAGCATCTACGAGCTGGTGATGGGCAACGACAAGGACGCGCTCACCACCACCGTGTCCTACCTGTTCGACCTGCGCGGCCCGAGCATGGCGGTGCAGACGTTCTGCTCGACGTCGCTGGTCGCGGTGCACACCGCGATGCGCAGCCTGCGGGCGGGCGACTGCGAGATGGCCCTGGCCGGCGGCGTCTCGGTCCGGGTGCCCGACCGGATCGGGCACCTGCACTCCCCCGGCGGCCAGGAGTCGCCGGACGGGCACGTGCGCACCTTCGACGCCCAGGCCCACGGCAGCATGTTCGGCGACGGCGCCACCGTCGTCGTGCTCAAGAAGCTCGGTGCCGCCCTGCGCGACGGCGACCACATCTGGTCGGTGATCCGCGGCTCGGCGATGAACAACGACGGCGCCCTCAAGGTCGGCTACACCGCGCCGAGCGTGGGTGGCCAGTCCCGGGTGATCGCCGACGCGATGGCCGACGCGCGCGTCGCCGCCGAAGACGTCGGATATGTCGAAGCGCACGGGACCGCGACCGAGCTGGGCGACCCGATCGAGGTCGCCGCGTTGACCCGCGCGTTCGGGGAGACGGCCGAGAAGCAGTACTGCGCCCTGGGCTCGGTGAAGCCGAACGTCGGGCACCTCGACCGCGCCGCGGGCACGGCCGGGCTGATCAAGGCGTCGCTGGTGGTCCGCGAGGGCCTGATCCCGCCGACGCTGCACTACACCGCGCCGAACCCGGAGATCGACTTCGCGCACAGCCCGTTCCGGGTGGCCGCCGAGCTGGCGCCGTGGAGCACCGACGGCGGCCGTCCGCGGATCGCCGGGCTGAACTCGCTGGGCATGGGAGGCACCAACGTGCACGTCGTCGTCGAACAGCCGCCGGACCGGCCCGCGCTGCCCCCGGGCGACCCGGACACCGAACGCCGCTACCAGGTGCTGCCGGTGTCGGCCCGCACCGCGGACGCGGCCGACGCCGCGGCCCGGCGCCTCGGCGAGCACCTCGCCGGCACCCCGGACGTGCGGCTCGCGGACGTCGCGTTCACCCTGCAGGAGGGGCGCAAGACGTTCGAGCACCGGCGGGTCGTCGTGGCGTCCGATGTGGACGGTGCGGCCGCGGCCCTGACCGGCGCTCCCGCGACTCGCGTGGAATCCGTGCAGGGCCGGCCGGTGGCGTTCCTCTTCGCCGGGGTCGGCGAGCAGTACCCCGGCCTGGTCGGCGAGCTGTACCGGCGCGAGCCGGTCTTCCGTGCCCATCTCGACGACTGCCTCGTGCACCTCGACGGCGACCTCGTCACCGGCGAGCGCGGCGGCGGGCCGAGCCTGGCCGCGCTGCTCGGCCGTGGCGGCGACGAGGACCCGCGGGCCGAACGGCTTCAGCGCACCGAACTGGCGCAGCCGCTGATGTTCGCCGTGGACTACGCCCTGGCCCGGACGCTCATGGACTGGGGGCTGCGGCCCGCCGCGATGCTCGGCTACAGCCTCGGCGAATACGTCACCGCCTGCCTCGCCGGGGTCCTTTCGCTCGAGGACGCCCTCGCGCTGGTCGCCAAGCGTGCCGAGCTCATCGCCGCCCTGCCGGGTGGTTCGATGGCCGCCGTCCCGCTGTCCGCCGCCGACCTGGAGGCGCGGTTCGGGCTCGCCGCCCGTGGCCTCGACGTCGCCGCCGTGAACGGGCCCGAGCTGGTCGTGGTGGCCGGGCCGGGCACGGCGGTCGAGCAGCTCGCGCAGGATCTGCGGACCGCCGACGTCCCGTGCCGCCCGCTGCGCACCAGCCACGCCTTCCACTCGCGGATGCTGGCGCCCGCGGCGGCCGAGCTCACCGCGTGGATCGCCGCGAACGTCACGCTCAGCGCACCCGAGCTGCCCTACCTGTCGAACGTCACCGGCGGTCACGCGACCGCCGAGCTGGTCACCGACCCCGGCTACTGGGCACGGCACATGTGCGAACCCGTCCGGTTCGCCGACGCGGCCACCGAGCTCCTGGCCGACGAGCACCTGGCCGTCGTCGAGATCGGCCCCGGCCCGTCGCTCGGCGCCCTGCTGCGGGGGCTGAGCCCGGCGACCCGCTGGCCGCTGATCACCGCCACGCTCCCCGCCGCCGACGACCCGCGGCCCGCCGACGAGGTCCTCACCGACGGCCTCGCCCGGCTGTGGCTGCTCGGCGCCGACCTCGACTGGTCGGCCTACCACGGGCGGGGCACGGCGACGCCGGTCTACCGCGGGACCGCCCCGGGCCGCGTGCCGCTGCCGACGTACCCCTTCCAGCGGCAGCGCTACTGGATCGAGGCGAAGCCGGCCGCGGCCGGCAGCACCCGGCTCGAAACGCCCGGCACAGACGGCCCCCTGGAGGAGTTCGACCGGATCCCGCTGCTGCCGGAAGAGCAGTGGCTCAGCCTGCCCGTGTGGCGCCAGACCTCGGCCGCGCCCGCCGCGCCGCAGCCGGCGTCCTGGCTGGTGTTCGCCCGTCCCGGCCTGGCCGAGGACGTCCTCGACGGGATCCGCCGCACCGGCGACCCGGTGACCGTGGTCCGGCCGGGCGCGGGGTACCGGCCGGGCCCGGACGCCACCGTCCGCCCCGGCGACGTCGACGACCTGCTGAAGCTGCTGCGCGACCTCAAGCGCGGCGGCACCCGGCTCGACCGGGTCGTGCACCTGTGGAACCTCGACGACGACTCCCTGTCCCTCGGCCTGCACACGCTGGTCGCGCTGGCCCGCGCCGCCGGTGAGCTCGGGATGGGCGGCTGGACGCTCGACCTCGCCGCCACCGGCACCCAGCGCGTCCTGCACGACGGCGAGCTGCGGCCCGACGCGGCTACGCTCACCGGGCCCAACCTGGTCATCCCGATGGAGTACCCCGGGGTGCAGACGCGGCTGATCGACGTCGACGCGGCCGCCGGTGCCGCCGCGGTGGTCGCCGAGCTGCACCGCCCGGCGCCCGGCCGCACGGTCGCGCTGCGCGGTTCGCGGCGCTGGCTGCCGGGCTACGAAGTCCTGTCCCCGCAGCCGATCGAGCAGGCGAAGGGCGTGCTGCGCGACCAGGGCGTCTACCTGATCACCGGCGGCCTCGGCGGGATCGGGCTGGCGATGGCCGAGCGCCTGGCCCGCGACAGCCACGCGAAACTGGTGCTCTTCGGCCGCCGCGGCCTGCCGCCGCGCGAGCGCTGGGCCGGGATCGCCGACGGCACCGACGAGGTGCCCGGCACGATCCGCGACCGCGTCGACCGCGTGCGGGAGATCGAGGCCCTCGGCGGCGAGGTGGTGGTCGTCGAAGGCGACGTCGCCGAAGAGACCGACGTGCGACGCGCGGTCGCCGTGGCCGTCGAGCGGTTCGGGGCGCTGCACGGCATCCTGCACACCGCGGGTGTGCCGGGCACCGGGCTGATGCAGTTCAAGCAGCCCGGCGACGCCGACCAGGTGCTCGCTCCGAAGCTGCCCGGCTCCCGGGCGCTCAGCGCGGCCACCGACGGCCTGGACCTCGACTTCGTGGCGCTGTTCTCCTCGATCACCTCGGTCACCGGCGGCGGTCCCGGCCAGGTCGACTACTGCGCCGGCAACGCGTGGCTCGACGCCTACGCCGCCCGTCACGGCGGCCGCACGGTGTCGATTTCGTGGGGCGAGTGGACCTGGAACGCCTGGGACGAGGGGCTGTCCGGGTACGAGGAGGACATCCAGACCTACTTCCGCGAGCACCGCGCCAAGTTCGGCATCGACTTCGAACAGGGCTGGCGCACGCTGCTGCGGGCACTGGCCTCGGGCGAACCGCACGTGGTGGTGTCCACACAGGACCTGGACGCGGTGACCGCCGTGGCGGCCCGCTTCAGCGTCGACGCGGTCACCTCGGCCGCCCACGGCGGCTCGACGGGCGACCGCCACCCGCGCCCGGAGCTGGTCACCCCGTTCCAAGAGCCCGAGGGCGACGTCGAACGGGCCGTCGCGGAGGCGTGGTGCGAAATGCTGCGCCTGGACCGCGTCGGTGTGGCCGACAACTTCTTCGAGCTCGGCGGCACGTCCCTGCTCGGCATCTCGCTGCTGGCGACGCTGCGCACCGCGTTCCCGGACGCCGAGCTGCCGCCGCACATCATCCACGAGGCCCCGACCGTCGCCGCGCTCGCGAAGATCGCCGCCGGCGACCCCGGGACCCCCGAACCCGCACCCGACAGCAGCGCGCAGGGACAGCTGCGCCGCTCCGGCATCAAGGCCGCGGCCGCCCGACGGCGCCGGGCCTGAAACCAGCAGTCCGTCCACAGAAAGGGAACAGTCATGGCAGTCACGGGAGTGGTGGGCGCCGGCGTCATGGGCATCGGCGTCGCCCAGGACTTCGCCGCCGCCGGCCACGAGGTCGTGCTCGTCGACAAGGACGAGCGCATCCTCGAGGAGGCGCGGGCCGCGATCACGCGCAACTGCCGGCTCAGCCGGCTCATGGGCGGCCCCGCGCTCGACGCGGACGAGATCCTCGCCCGGATCACCACCGCGGTCGGCCTGGCCGCGCTGGACAAGACCGAGATCCTGGTCGAGAACGTCACCGAGGACTGGGCCATCAAGGCCGCGGTGCACGCCGAGCTCGACGAGGTCTGCGGTCCGGACACGGTGATCATCGCCAACACCTCCGCCGTGCCGATCACCCGGATCGCGTCGGTCGGGAAGAACCCGGGCCGCGTCATCGGCGTGCACTTCATGAACCCGGTGCCGCAGAAGCCCGTCGTCGAGCTGATCCCCGGCTTCCACACCACGCCGGAGACCATCCTGCGCACCCGCGAGCTGCTGACCAGCATCGGCAAGCGCTGGGTCGACGTGAAGGACGCGTCGGGCTTCGTGTCCAACCGCGTGCTCATGCTGACCGTCAACGAGGCCGCCTACCTGGTGCACGAGGGCGTCGCCACCGCCGAGTCGGTCGACGAGGTGTTCCGCGGCTGCTTCGGCCACCCGATGGGCCCGCTGGAGACCGCCGACCTGATCGGCGTCGACACGATCCTCTACAGCGTCGAGGTGCTCTACGAGCACTACGCCGACTCGAAGTACCGCCCCTGCCCGCTGCTCAAGCAGATGACCGACGCCGGCCTGCACGGCCGCAAGAGCGGCCGCGGCTTCTACACCTACAGCTGACCCCTTTCGAACCAGAAGGAGAACGACCATGTCCGAGACCACCGGCGACATCCTCGCCTTCATCACCGGCCGCTTCCCGCAGGCGGAGATCACCGAGACCGAGGACATCTTCTCGCTCGGCTACATCAACTCCCTGTTCGCCATGGAGCTGGTGATGCACCTGGAAAAGACGTTCGGTGTCACCATCCCGAACGAGGAGCTGCGGATCGACAACTTCCGCACCGCGGCGGCGATGACCGAGCTGGTCGGCCGCCTCCGCCCGGCCGCGACGGTGGGCTGAGCCGTGCCGGAGGTACTGGCAGCGGTCCGCGCGCCCGGCCGCGAGGCCGCGCGGGCCTTCGTGGACGAGCACGTCGTGCCCCACGCCGACGCCTGGGACAAGGCCGGGCGGATCCCCGAGGACCTGCTGGACAAGATCGCCGAGGCCGGGCTGTGGGCGCCGTTCCTGCCGCCCGCGCTCGGCGGTTTCGGCCTCGACATGGTCACCCTCGGCGAGATCCACGAGGAGGTCGGCCGCGGCTGCTCGTCGGTGCGCAGCCTGCTGACCGTGCACACCATGCTCTCCTGGGCGTTGCTGCGCTTCGGCACCGAGGCGCAGCAACACCGCTGGGGCCCGGAGCTGGCGAGCGGGCGCGTCCTCGGCGCGTTCTGCCTGTCCGAGCCCGGCGCGGGCAGCGACACGGCCGCGATCACCACCACGGCCACCCCGGACGGGGCCGGCTGGCGGCTCGACGGCCTCAAGAAGTGGACCACCAACGGCCAGCGCGCGGACCTGTTCCTCGTCTTCGCGAAGGGCCCGGCCAGCACGATCGCGCTGCTCGTGCCGCGCGACGCGCCCGGCGTGACGGTCACCCCGATCGACGACATCCTCGGGACGCGCTCGTCGATGCTGGCGTCCATCGAGTTCGACGGCGTCCGGCTGGGCGCCGACGCGCTGCTCGGGCCGAGCGGGTTCGCGTCCGGCATGGTCCTCACCGGCACGCTCGACCTCGGCCGCTACAGCGTGGCGGCCGGGTCGGTGGGCATCATCCAGGCGTGCGCCGACGCGTGCGCGGACTACACGACCAAGCGGACGGTCGGCGGGCAGCCGCTCAAGGACCTGCCGCTGATCCAGGCGAAGCTGTCGGACATGGTCACCGACGTCCGGGCGGCCCGGCTGCTGCTGGCCGAGGCCGGCCGGCTCAAGGACCGGGGCGACTCGGCCACGATCATGGCCACCTGGGTGGCGAAGTACTTCGCCTCGGTCGCGGCCGCGAAGCACGCGTCGGAGGCCGTGCAGGTGCACGGCGCCAACGGCTGCAGCGGGGACTACCCCGTCGCCCGGTTCTACCGGGACTCGAAGGTCATGGAGATCATCGAGGGCAGCACCGAAATCCAGCGGATGACCATCGCCGCCGAGGCCTACCGGAAGCAGGTACCGTGACCAGTCTCGTTTCCCCGGCACCCGTGGCCGCCAAACCGGTGCAGGGCAAGATCAAGTGCGTGGTGTGGGACCTCGACAACACCGTCTGGGACGGGGTCCTGCTCGAGGACGGCGACGTCCGGCTGCGGCCGTGGGTCGTCGAGCACGTCAAGCGCCTCGACGCGATGGGCGTGCTGCACTCGGTCGCCAGCAAGAACGACCACGACGCCGCGATGGCGAAGCTGCGCGAGTTCGGCCTGGACGAGTACTTCCTGTTCCCGCGCATCTCGTGGAACGCGAAGTCGGTGTCGATCGGCCAGATCGCGCAGAAGCTCAACCTCGGGCTGGACGCGTTCGCGTTCGTCGACGACCAGGAGTTCGAGCGGGCCGAGGTTTCCTTCGCGCTGCCGCAGGTGACCACAGTGGACATCCTGGAGGCCGACGAAGTGCTGCGGCGCCCGGAGTTCGCGCCGCGGTTCGTCACCGACGAGTCGGCGCAGCGGCGGGGGATGTACTTCAGCCAGCTCGCGCGCGACGACGTCGAGGCGGATTTCTCCGGCACCGGAGAGGACTTCCTGGCGTCGCTGGACCTGCGGTTCACCATCGCGCCGGCCAAGCGGGAGGACCTGCAGCGGGCCGAGGAGCTGACGATCCGCACCAACCAGCTCAACTCCACCGGGCGGACGTACTCCTACGACGAGCTCGACGCGCTGCGGTCGTCGGAGGACCACGTGCTGCTCGTCGCGTCGCTGACGGACAAGTTCGGCTCCTACGGCAAGATCGGCCTGGCGCTGCTGGAAAAGGGCACGCCGGACTGGAAGCTCAACATGATGCTGATGTCGTGCCGCGTGATGTCGCGGGGGGTCGGCACGGTGCTGCTGGGCCACGTGATGGGGTTGGCGCGGGCGGCGGGCGCCGGGCTGCGCGCGGACTTCGTCGAGACCGGCCGGAACCGGATGATGCAGATCACCTACGCGTTCAGCGGGTTCCGCGAGGTTTCGCGCGAGGGCTCGCACGTGGTCCTGGCGGCGGACCTTTCGGCCGTCCAGGAGCCGCCGGCGTACGTGACGCTCGAGGTGGAGTCGTGACGACGGCCGTCGCAAGCCGCTGGCTGCCGTTCCCCGTGACCGCGGGGAACGTGCGGCTGTACTGCCTGCCGCACGCGGGCGGCTCGGCGTCGGCGTTCCGCTCGTGGATCGGGCGGCTGCCCGGGGTGACGGTGTGCCCGGTCCAGCCGCCCGGCCGCGAGACGCGGCAGCGGGACACCCCGCACACGGCGATGTCCGCGCTCGTCGCGGACCTGGCGGACTTCGTGCTGTCGGACGACTCGCCTTACGCGGTCTACGGCCACAGCCTGGGGGCGCTGGTCGGGTTCGAGCTGGTGCGGGAGATCGCGCGCCGCGGCGCCGAACTGCCGGTGCACCTGGTCGTGTCGGGCTGCCCGGCCCCGCAGTGGCTCACGCCGGACGACCCGATCGTGGCCGGCATGGGCGACGCGGAGATCGTGGCGCTGCTGCGGAGCCTGGGCGGGACGCCGGAGGTGTTCCTGAACGACCCCCGCGTCCTGCGGCTCATCCTGCCCCCGATCCGGGCGGACCTGACGGTCAAGAACACCTACGCCTACACCCCCGGCCCGCCGCTCGAGTTGCCGGTCACGGCCCTGGCGAGCACGTCGGACGTCCGCGCGAGCGTGGAGTCGGTGCTGGCCTGGCGGGAGCAGACGGTCCGCCCCTTCCGCGGCCACGTCCTGGACGGCGGCCACTTCGCGGTCTTGGAGCAGGAGGACGTGACCCTCACGCACCTGGCCGCCGCCCTCCGCCCCTGGTCCTGACCCGGGCACCACGCGTGCTTGGCGGGGCATCGCGGTGATGCCCCGCCAAGCACGGGTGATGCCCGCTCAATCACGTGAGATTCCCGCTTGATCGCGTGTGAAGCCCCGTCGATCGGGGTGCTGAACACCCGGAACGTGGTGGGTCCGCCGCCAATACCCCTGGCGGCGGGCCCATCACCCATAGCGAAAGGGCCCCTTCCCGAATCCCGGGAAGGGGCCCTTTCGCTATGGGTCAGGAACGCTCGGCGATGCGGGCGGCGAGCAGGCGGACCGTCGGGAGCTCGACCACCGCCGTCGCGGGGAGGTTCCAGTGGGCGGCGATGCGGACCGCGCCCGCGGAACGGCCGCCCAGCTCGAAGAAGTTGTCGTCCGCGCCGATCTCCGCGTAGCCCAGTGCGGCGGCCCAGCGGGCCGCCACCTCCTGCTCGAGGCCCGGCTCCGGCTCGACGAACGGCGTGCCCAGCGCCGGCCGCGGCCGGACCGAAGCCGACGCTTCGGTGGACTCGGTGGACTCGGCGGACTCGGTGGACTCGGCGGCCGGCACCGGCCGGGTCAGCGGCACCCCGGAGAGCACGACCTCGGTCAGGTGGTCCGCCGCGGCCACCGCGCCGAGGATCTCCGGAGCGGGGTCCGACGCGGACACCACCGTGGTCCACAGCCCGCGGCCGGCGAGCCGGGCCACCCGGGCCTCGGCCGCCAGCTCACGCCCGGCCGCGTCCGGCCGGACGACGAGAATCCCCCGCCGTCCGCCCAGGTCGGGCAGGACGGCACCGGCGGGCTCCCCCACCCTGGCCGGCCCGTCTGCGGCTCGGTACACCGCGGCGTCCGCGTGCCCCGCCGGCGAGTACGGCTCGTGGTGCGGCCGCCACGACTGGTCGCCGCGCACCGCCAGCGGGGTCTCCGCCCGCAGCACCGCCGCCAGCACCTGGTCGACAGACGCGTCCGCGCCGACATCGACGTGCCGCGCGGTCAGCGCCGTCAGCCCCGCGTGCGACGGCGTGGTCAGGTCGGGGCCCAGCACGCCGACCGCGCCGGAGGTCAGCGTGACCATTCCGGGCCACAACCCGGCTGCCTCCGAGACGTCCCCGGGCGAGCCGCCCAGCGCGAACCCGTGCACGACCGTTCGCGGAACCACGACGAGCGCCCGCAACAACGCGGGCAGGTCGCCCGGCCCGACGACGAAGTCACCGGTGTCCAGGAACGCGAACCCGGGCCCCGGCCGCACGGTGGTCACTTCGCCGCCCGCCAGGGTGATGCGGGAAGCCAGCGCCTCGCCGACCGGATCCGCGGCGAACACCAGCCACGGCCCCGCCGCCCGCGCCCGGCGCTCCAGGCCGGCCAGCGGCTGCGGGTCGAGCCGCCACGACGGCACGTGGGCGACCGGCCGCGGCGCTTCGGCCGACTCGACCCAGAACCGCTTGCGCTGGAAGGGGTACGGCGGCAGCTCGACCCGCCGGGCGGCGCCGCGGTGCAGGGCCGCCCAGTCCACGGTGCAACCCGCGAGCCACAGCCGGGCCAGCATCTCGAGCAAGTCCCCGGAGGCCGCGCCGCCGTCGAGGACCAGCTCGTCCGAGGCGTTCTCGTCCAGCCGGATCCCGAGCCGGGTCAGCCCGGCGGTCAACGCCGACAGCGCGCCGGCGCGGGTCGGGGCGGGCTCGGGGACGTCCTCCCCGGCGAGCAGGCGGTGGACGGCCGAAGCCGTCGAAGCCCAGTCCGAGCCGGTGCCCGCGACCAAGCGGAACCGCGGGTCCCGGCGGCGCGTTTCGCCGTCGATCCAGCGTCCGGGGTCGGCCAGCGCCGCCACCGCGTCCGGCACGTCCCGGACCACCACCGCCCGCCGCAGCGCGAAGTGGCCGCGCGAGACCTGCAGCGTGAAGGCGACGTCGCCGGGATCCACGTCCGGGTGCGACGCCAGGTGGGCGCGCAGCCGGGCGGTCACCTGGTCGAGGGCGGCGGCGTCACCGGCGGAGAACGTCAGCAAGTGGGAACCACCCGACGGCCGAGGCAGCCGAGGTGGGGGCTCCTCGAGGACGACGTGCGCGTTCGTCCCCCCGACGCCGAACGAGCTGACCCCCGCGCGGCGCGGTGTCCCGTCGGCGGGCCACGGCCGATCCGCCGGCAGCACGGTGAACCGGTCGGCCATCGCCGGGTTGGGCGTGCGGAACCCGGCCGTGCCCGGCAGGACGCCGTCACGCAGGTTCAGCGCCGCCCGGATGAGCGAGGTGACGCCGGACGCGCGGTCCAGGTGCCCGATGCTGGGCTTGACCGAGCTGAGCACGCACGGGGCCGCGCGGCCGGGCCCGAAGACGCGGCTCAGCGCGGCCAGCTCGATCGAGTCGCCGAGCGGCGTCCCGACGGCGTGACACTCGACGTACCCGACCGTCTCGGGTTTCACCCCGGCCACGGCCAGTGCGGTGTCGACCACCGCGGCCTGCCCGGCGACGCCGGGGGCGGGGTAGCCGGCGCGGTCGCGGCCGTCGTTGTTGACCGCGGAGCCGAGGAGCACCGCGTGCACGACGTCGCCGTCGGCGAGGGCGTCCTCCAGGCGTTTCAGGGCGACGACGGCGGCACCGGAACCCATCACGGTGCCGTTCGCGTCGGCGTCGAGGGCCCGCACCCGGCCGTCGGGTGACAGGATGCCGCCCTCTTCGAAAGCGTGGCCGCCGGTCTGCGGCAGCGGCAGCGCGGCGCCGCCGGCCAGGGCGAGGTCGCACTCGTAGGTCAGGAGGCTCTGGCAGGCCAGGTGCACCGCGACCAGCGAGGTGGAGCAGTACGTCTGCACGGTGATCGCCGGGCCGCGCAGGCCCAGCTTGTACGACACGAGCGACGTCAGCGAGTCGCGCTCGACACCCGCGGAAAGCAGGGGTTTGCCGCCCGGTTCCGCGGCGAGGCCGGCGAGGTTGCGGGTCAGGTAGTCGGGGAACGCGCAGCCGGCGAACAGCCCGACGGGCAGGCCGGGGTCGGTCGGCCGGTACCCGGCCCGTTCCAGCGCCTCCCACGAGCATTCGAGCAGCAGCCGGTGGTGCGGTTCCAGGGTTTCCGCCTCGCGTGCGCTGAGCCCGAAGGCGGCGGCGTCGAAGGTCTCGACGCCGCCGGCGACCGGCCCGCCGACGCGGACGTGGCCCGGGGTGGCCGGGTCCACGCCCGCGGCGGCGAGCTCTTCGTCGGTCAGTTCCCGCAGGCCGGGGCGCCCGGCCGCGAGGTTGCGGCGCAGCTGCTCGACGTCGGCGGCGCCGGGGAACCGGCCCGCCATTCCGACGAGCGCCACGGCCGGTTCGGGTGCCGGTTCCGTCATGGCAGGGTCCTTTCGGTGACGTCAGAGCAGGTGGCTGCGGCCCCAGCCGTGGGCGAGCCGGTAGGTGGCGAACGCGCCGGTGGCCACGCCGATCCCGAGGACGATCAACGCCGGGCGCAGCATCGCCTCGGCGTTGCCCGCCATGGCCGCGCGGATCAGCGACAGCCCCCAGTACCCCGGGGAGAACGGCGCGATCGCCTGCGCCCACGACGGCATCAGCGACACCGGCAGCAGCGAGCCGCCCAGTGAGCTGATGGTGATCGCGCCGAGGTCGACGGCGACGATCAGGTCACCGCGGCTGCGGACCACTGTGGACAGAGCCGCGCCCATGGCCAGTAGCATGAAGCCCCACAGGCACATCGCGCCGAACACCAGCCCGGGCGAGACCGGGAACGGCATCCCGACCACGAGCCAGCCGTAGATGATGAGCACGCCCTGCTGGATCAGCAGCACGACGAACACCGGGATCGCCTTGCCGATCAGCAGTTCCGCGCGGGCGGCCCGGCTGGCGCGCAGCCGGTCCCAGGTGCGCCACTCGCGTTCGACGAAGATCGCGTTGCCCACGATCGCCATCGCGAACACGGAGAACATCACCAGCTGCCCGGTCACGGCCTCGACCGCGCCGGTGCCCAGCGCCTTCACGTACAGCGGCTGGAACAGCACCATGAAGATCATCGGCGTGATCAGGTAGCTGATCAGCTGCGAGGGGTCGCGCAGGCGCAGGATGGCGTTGTAGCGGACGAGGGCGCCGGCCCGGGACAGGGAATCAGTGCGCGTCGACATCGGTCGTCACCGCCAGGGAGTGGTAGAGGTCGTCCAGGCTGGGGTTGCGCAGTTCGACGGACTCGACGGGCCGCTCCACCTTCGGCAGCAGCTCCAGCAGCGTGCCGGTCGGGTCGGTGGTCGAGACGGTCAGCTGCTCGTCGGCGGTGCGCACGCGGACCTCGCCGGGCAGGCCCGACAGGAGCTCGTCCGCGGCGCCGCGCGCGATCACCCGGCCCTCGGCGGCCACCGCGATGGTGGCCTGCAGGTCGGTCAGTTCGGTCAGGTAGTGCGTGGTGTAGACCACTGCGGCTCCCTCGCCTGCTCGTTGCTTGACCACGTCGAGCAGCGCCTGACGGGTCTCGGGGTCGGCACCGGCGGTCGGTTCGTCGAGCAGCAGCAGCGCCGGCCGGTGCACCAGCGCCGTCGCGGCCTGCGCCCGCCGCTGCTGGCCGCCCGAGAGCAGCCCGCAGGTGCGGTTCAGGAAGCTCTCCAGCCGCAGCGCGGCCGTGAGGTCGTCGATGGCCGAGCGCAGCGCGGCCCGGCGCAGGCCGGCCAGGCGGCCGTACAGCTCCAGGTGCTCGCGCACGGTCAGGGGGCGGTAGAGGGCGATGTGCTGCGGGGAGATGCCGATGCGGTCGCGGGCACGCGTCGGCGATTCGCCGTCGACGAGCACGGTTCCGCTGTCCGGGCGCAGCAGCCCGGACACCATCTCGACGAACGTGGTCTTGCCGGCGCCGTTGTGGCCGACCAGCCCGACGATCTCACCCGGGGCGACCTCGAGGCTGAAGCCGTCGAGGGCCTGCACTTCGTCGTAGCGTTTGCGGAGGTCGATTGCTTGCAACATAGGGATCGCTCCTTGCGATTCACGGCAACTGGACTGTCGCACGGGGACCACGGGAAAGAGACACTCCCGCGGTGGCAGGTAACTGCCGTCATTCGGTGCCGGCGGGCACCGCGGTCAACGTCTCGCGCAGCGCGACGCGGTCGAACTTGCCGTTCACCGACCGGGGCAGCTTCGGCAGCACCTCGACGTGGCGCGGCAGCATGTACGCGGGCAGTTCCCTGGCCAGCGCCCGGGAAACCGCCTCGGCGTCGACCTCGGGGGCGACGGCCAGCACGATCCGGTGGCCCAGCACCGGATCCGGCACGCCGAACGCGGCCGCCTCCCCCACCAGGCCCGTCGCGTACACGGCCTCTTCGACCTCGGCGGGGCTCACGCGATAGCCCGACGTCTTGATCATCTCGTCGGTCCGGCCGACGAAGTACAGGAAGCCGTCCTCGTCGCGGTAGACGGTGTCCCCCGACCAGACGGCGATCTCCGGACGCACCAGGCCGTCCGGACCCGGCACCGGGCGGAACCGTTCCGCCGTGCGCCCGGGGTCGTTCCAGTAGCCGAGCGCCACGAGCGCGCCGCGGTGCACCAGCTCGCCGTGCTCGCCGGGCGGGCAGGGCGTTCCGTCGGGCCGCAGCACGAGGACTTCGGCGTTCGGGATCGCCTTCCCGATCGAGCCGGGACGGCGGTCGGCCTCGGCCGGGTCGAGGTAGGTGGAGCGGAACGCTTCGGTGAGGCCGTACATCAGGAACGGTTGCGCCTCCGGGAAGATCTCGCGCAGGCGCGTCAGGGTGGCGCGCGGCATGCGGCCACCGGTGTTGGCGAAGTACCGCAGCCGGGCGGTCGCCTCGGCGGGCCACTCCTGCGTCACCAGCTGGAGCCACAGCGGCGGCACGCAGGTCAGCGCCGTGACGCCGTGCCGCGCGCAGAGCCGCACGATCTCCTTGGGCAGCAGGTAGTTCACGAGCACGACGTGCGCACCGGCGGCGAACGCGGTGGTGAGCTGGCTGAACCCGGCGTCGAAGCTGAGCGGCAGGGCGGCGAGCACGACGTCGTCGCGGGTGTGGCCGAGGTATTCCGCCACGCTCGCGGCGCCGGCGAGCAGGTTGCGGTGGGACAGCACGACACCCTTGGGGCCGCCGGTGCTGCCGGAGGTGTACATGATGGCGGCCGGGTCCTGGTCGATCACCGCGCCGGCGCCGGGCACCGCGACCGGCTCGGCCGCGGTCAGCGCGTCCCATCCGGGCTGTCCGAACACCACGACGGGGGTCGACTCGGGCAGCGCTTCGCGGACCGTCGCCAGGCGCTCGGTGGTCGTGAGCACGACCGCCGGGGTGCAGTCGGTGGCGACGTGGGCGATGTGCCGGGCTTTGAACAGCGGGTTCAGCGGTACCAGCACCGCGCCCGCGGCGGCGGCCGCGAAGAGCGCGACGACGGTTTCCAGGCGCTTCTCCGCGTACACCGCCACCCGGTCGCCGCGGCGCACCCCGAGCCGGTGCAGGCCCTGGGCGACGCGCGCGACCTGGTCCTGGAGCTCGGCGTAGGTCAGCGTGCGGTCCTTGTGGGTCAAGGCCGGATCGCCGGGCGCCCCCCGGGTGAGGAGCCGGTCGAGCCGCACCGGGGCGGCCGCCTCAGACATCGGCGGGCTCCGGCACGACGAACTCCGCGACGGCGGCCCACAGGGTGCCCGCGGTGGCGAAGGTGTCCTCGGTGAGCAGCTCGTCCGGCAGCTCGAAGCCGAAGGTCTCCTCCAGGTCGGTGACGAGCTGCACGACGCCCATCGAGTCGAGCCCCAGCGCGGCGAGGTCGTCGTCCTCGGCGATCCGGTCCCCGAGCGCGTAGGGCAGGTGCGCGATCAGGATTTCGAGGAACCCTTGCGGGATGGGAGAAGTGTCAGGCATTTCGTCACCCTGTTTCGCTTTCGGCGGTCAACCGTGTCCTCCCGAGGACACCACCGGCCGGACTCATCGGGCTCTCACGCCGCTCTCATCGCGCCACCGCCGGGCGAGAGCGGCGTGAGAGTGCACCGAGAAGACCGGCTGCGACGGTGAACCGGAGAAGCCGAGTCCTTGGAGGCACGATGTCGACGGCCACACTCCCGCCGCCCGGGGCGTTCTCCGTGCCCGAGCCGGACCCCGAAGCCGAGCTGTACCGCTACGCGACCCGCTGCGGCCGGATCTCGTCCGTGGACACCGCCGCGGCGCACCTCGGTCTGCCCGCGGACACGGTCCAGGCGGCCGCGGCCCGCCTCGTGCAGCTGCACCTGCTGCGGGCGGTCGACGGCGCGCTGGTCCCCCGCGAACCCGAGGCGGCCGCGGAGCTGGTCGTGACGCCGCTGGAACGCGCGATGTACGAACGGCGCGAGATGGCCGACCGCCTGCGCGAGCGCATCGACGGCATCACCCGGGCCCCGGCCGGCGCCGCGGGCACGCTCGACCGCTTGGAGGGCATCGCCGAGATCCGCGGCCTGATCAAGCTGGCGGCCGAGGTCTGCCGCGACGAGCTGGTGGTCCTCCACCCGGGCGAAGCGGCCGACGACCTGGTGGACGAGCTGCTGGACGCGTGCTATTCGGTGCTGGGCGAAGGTGTCGGCGTCCGGGTGGTGTGCCCGCACCGCAGCCGCGCGGGGTACGCGGCCCGGGCGCGGCTGACCCAGCTCGCGGGCCGCGGAGCGGACATCCGCACGCTGAGCCGGGTCCCGCAGGCGGCGGTGGTGTTCGATCGTTCCCTGGCCGTCACGCTGGACGTCGACGACCTTTCGGCCCGCCGGGTCCGCGACCAGGGCATGGTGCGGTTCCTGCTGGGCCTGTTCGACCAGCTGTGGGACGGCGCGACGCCGTTTTCGGCCGAGGACCAGGGCTACAGCGGCGAGATCGCCCACGACCTGCAGCAGACGATCGCCCGCCTGATGGCCCAGGGGCTGACGGACGAGGTCGTGGCACGCCGGCTCGGGATGTCGGTGCGGACGTGCCGCCGGCACATCGCCGCGATGCTGCAGAACCTCGACGCGGTCTCCCGCTTCCAGGCGGGCGTTCAGGCGGCCTCCCGCTTCACCCTCGCCTGACCCCGCGCCCCGGCCCGAGCGCCCCAAGGCGGCCTTGGTTGCGTCTGACGCACCGAAGGCCACATTGGGTGCGTCACACGCACCGAAGGCCACATTGGGTGCGTCTCACGCACCGAAGGCCACATTGGTTGCGTCTCACGCACCCAAGGCCACCTTGGGTGCGTCTCACGCACCGAAGGCCACCTTGGGGCGCTTGGGGCCGTTGCAGCCGAGAAGGGGCCTTCCGCTTGCGGAAGGCCCCTTCTCTCTGCCCGCCCTACCAGCCGGCGGCCTCCGCCACGACCCCGTAGGTCCGCCGCAGGTCGGTCATCCGGTAGATGCCGGCCTCCGGAACGCGGATGCCGTACCGGTGCTCGATCCGGGCGAGCAGCTCGATCACCACCACCGACGTGACCCCCAGATCGCCCGCGAAGGACTCCGCGGTGGCCACTTCGGTGGCGGGCACCGAGAACAGGTCGGCGGCCAGGGCCGCCAGTTCGTCGAACCGGGCGGGGACCGGCGCGGCGAGAGGAGGCGCGGCCGCGCGGCGGAACGGGCGGGGCGGCCGGGCGCACCCCGCCGCCGCGACCGCGACCACCAGGTCGGCCTGGTGGCTCAGCGTCACCACGATCTCCTCGAGGCCCGCCTCGTCCGCGATCTCCGCCGCGCCGCCGCCCAGGGTCACCAGCGGCGCTCCCCAGTCGTCGTTGGTGACCTCGATGTCACGCCAGCGCAGGCCCTGGCCGAAACCCCGGCCCAGCATCTTGCACGTGGCCTCCTTGACGGAAAACCGCCCGGCCAGCCGTTCCAGGGACCGTTCGGCACCCATCCGGGCGGCCTGTTCCAGCTCCACCGGGGTGAAGACCAGCGTCCGGTACCGGGGGTGCGCCGCGACCTCCGCGAACCGCGGGATCGACATCAGGTCCACGCCGATTCTCATCCACTCCGCCCCCCGAGCAGGCTCGCGGTGGCGGCGGGCACCAGCCGCAGCGCGGCGACGTCGAGCGCGAGCAGCGAAAGCCAGCCTTCGCGCAGCGGCCCGCGCGTGTGCAGCAGGACGCGGTGGCCGTCGGCGACCACGCCTTCGGCCAGGGCCGCGCAGAACGCCAGCCACGCGTCGCACGGGCCGCGGCCGGCGAACCGGTGGTCGCCGGCGAGTGCGGGTTTTCCTTCCCCACAGCCGGAAACCACCAGCGCCGAGGAACCACGTCGCAGCCGGACGCCGACCGCGGCGAACCGCGGGTGGCCGGCCGCCGCGTCGGCGAACAGCGGTTCGTCGCAGATCACCGCCGTCGCCTCCGTCTCGACCGCCCACTCCAGCAGCCCGAAGACCGCCGTGCCGCCGAGCTCGTCCAGGTGCGTGAGGCCGACGTCCTCGCCCGCCCAGCCGCTGCGGTGCACCAGCCCGGCCAGCGCGGCCACGTTCGGGTCGCGCAGCGGGCCCGACCGTACGAAGAACAGCGGCTGCGGCACCGCGGGCGGCCCCAGGGCCGCGAGCACCTGCGCGGTGACGTCGACGTCGTCGTCCTCCGGGATCCGGACCATCAAGCGGGACAACGGGATCCCGGCGGCGGCCAGCCGCTCGGGCGGCACCAGGTCGGCCGCGCCGGGCAACGCCGACAGCGGCACGTACTCCTCGCGCCGCGCGGCGGCGAACGCGATCGTGTCAATCCCCAGGTCAGGCATCGGCGTCTCCCGCCTGGTACCCGCGCGCCACGTGGAGGCGGTGGATGTTGCTGGTGCCCTCCATGAACTCGAACGCGGGCACGTCCCGCGTCCACTTCTCCAGCAGCGGGTGCTCGACGAGGCCGGCCGGGCCGAGCGCGGCCGACGCCCAGTGCGCCGTGTCCACCGCCAGGCGGACCGCGCCGAGCTTCGCGGCGCTGGAGAGGTAGCCGCGCTCGGGGTCGCGGTCGATCCGCGCCGCGGCTTCGTACACCAGCTCGCGGCCCGCTTCGGCCCGCGCCAGGGCGAGCTGGCCGCCCGGGGCGTTCTTGCGGTGCTCCAGGACGTACTCGACCATCGCCAGCGCCGTGCCCACGGCGGACGCGGCGATCCGCACCCGCATGTGGTTGAACGTCGTGATGGCGGCGAAGATCCCCCGCCGCGTCGCCGGCAGGTGGTCGCCGAGCATCCGGCCGGGCGGGATTTCGACGTCGGCGAAGGACAGCCGGCTGATGTAGGCGCCGCGCAGGCCGATCATCTCGAGCTTTTCGCCGTGCCAGCCGGGCGCGGGGACCTCGACCAGCGCCGCGCGGATCGACAGCGCGCCGCGGCCGGTGCGGCCGAACACCACGCCGACGGTGCCGCGCGCGGCGTTGCCGACGTAGCACTTGGCGCCGGTGAGCCGCCAGCCCTCGCCGTCGCGGTCGAAGCGGGTCTCCATCGCCGTCGCGTCGTTGCCGCGGCCCTCTTCGGTCATCGCGAAGAACGACCAGCGGCGGCCGCCGTGCATCCGGGTGAAGAACCACTCCTGCTGCTCGGGCGTGCCGAGCAGCTCGACGAACACCCCGGCCAGGCCGGGTGACGGGCAGGCCAGGATGGCTCCGACGTCGCCGCGGGCCAGCTCGATCAGCCCGGCCACGTTCTCCAGGCACGACCCGCGCTCCATCGCCCGCAGCAACGGCGTCGACGGCAGCGACTCGCGGTACTGCGGCGGCGTGTCGGCCTGCCGGACCATCTCGAACACGGGCGAGTTGTAGTGCTCCTCCATCGCGTCCGGGTCGGTGTCGATGGCCAGGGCCCGCGCCCGCAGGTCGACGGCCGCCTCCCGGCTCAGGTCGCGGACCGCGCGGACGCGGTCGCTCAGCTCGATCATGCCGGTTCTCCTTCCGGTTCCCGGTCCACCCAGGTGCCGGCCACCAGGGCCGAGACGTAGAGCGACCGCGCGGGTGAGGTGGCCAGGAAGCCCGAGGCACCGAGGTGCTGGGCCACCCGCCAGCCCAGCTCGTCCAGCTCGCGGTGGACGTCGGCCACGGCGACCGGGTGCCGCTGCGAGCGCACCTGGGCACGCAGCCGTTCCACCGCGGCCAGCACGTCGCCGATCGCGCCCACGATCAGCTGCTTGCGGATCAGCGGTTCGTCGCCGGAGGTCCGGTTCGACAGGTGCTCGACGACGTGGTCGAGCACCGAGCGCAGCACGCCGAGGCGCACGGCGGCCAGGTGCCGGCCGACTTCGGCCAGTTCGTGGGCGTCCCGCTCTTCGCGGGGACGGCCCGGACAGGCGAGGAAGACGATGTCCTCGCGATCGGCCAGGCTGTGCGTGCGCACTTCGGCGCCTTCGGGCACCGCACCGGCGGGCACGGCCGCGTACCGGCCGGGGGCCAGCCGGTCGGCCGGGGTGGCGGGCAGGGCCCGCGCGAGACCGGCGGCGAGGCCGGCACTGCGTGCGGTCCGCTCGCATTCGAGCAGGCTGGTGGTCACTTCTCCTCCACGACCTCGACGATCACCGACTGGAAATAGGCACCCTGGCCCACGGAGACCAGGGCGCAGCGCTGTCCGGGACGCAGCCGGCCGGCCGCGTCGGCGTGCTGCAGGGCGAGCAGGGAGTCCACCCCGAAGTTGTGCCCCCGCTCGGCGACCAGGTCCAGGGGGATCCGGTCGAACGGGAAGCCGGACAGCCCGCTGAAGGTGCGCCAGAACATCCGGTTGGACAGGTCCGGCAGCACCCAGTCCACATCGGACAACGTGAGGCCGGCGTCCCGGGCCGCGGCGCCCACGACCGCCACCGCCTGCTCGCAGCACACCTTGCCGAAGAGCGTGAACTCCTCCTTGGTCATCCGCAGGCTGCGGTGGAACCGCGTGTCGCGGGTGCTCGCGCCGCCGAGGTAGCGGTAGCGCGCCGGGCCGCGGGACACCACGAGCGCCGCGGCCGTGTCACCCGCGATGGTGGTGCCCGGGATGTAGCGGCCGCGGTCGCTCGCGCTGCCCTGGTCGCCGCCGAGCACGAGCACCCGGTCGTCCGGGGCCGCGCCGGGCCGGCTCAGGTAGCGCCGGGCCAGCTCGACCGAGCGCAGCACCGACGTGCAGTTGACGTGCGACACCCCGAAGAACGGGACGCCCGGCAGCCCGAGCGCGTCGCGCAGCCGGTCCGGGAACTGCCCGCACAGGTCCAGCTCGGCGATGAGCAGCGTGTGGCCGTAGAGCACCAGGCTCGCCCGGCCGCCGCCGAGCGCGGTCCGCCCGGCCTCGGCCAGGTGGTCCGCCATCCGTTCGCCCGGCGCGAGCACCGGGCTGTCGCGCAGGCCGTAGATGCGGCCGAACATGCGCCGCTCCAGGGGTTTGGCGCCCGACCGCACGAGCACGTCGTCGACGGGCTCGACGCGGCCGGGCAGCCGCACGGCGACCCGGGACAGCCCCGTGTCCATCAGCACTCCCTCCTCAGCCCACGCGTGTCGACTCCCTGATCACGCGTGTCGACCCTCTGATCACGCGTGTCGACTCTGTGATCACGCGTGTCGACCCTTCGCGCACGGGCGGAAGCCGGCGCGCCCATCAGTGCTCCCTCCCCGGCACGAGCAGGCAACTGCAGAACGTGCCGCCCGCGGGTTCGAAGTCGGCCAGCAGCACCGGTTCCTCGAGCGGCCACCGGCGCGCGAGCCCCGCCCACACACCCGTGCACCACAGGTCCGGCACCGGTTCGACGCGGCCGGCGTACGGGGTGCCGGCGAGCCGCTTGGCCAGCCCGGCGCCGGCCAGCACGTCCACACCCGGGTGCCGGTAGAGCACGTCGGCCAGGGCGAGGGTGGCGGTGTGCGGCCCGGTCCCGCCGAGCCGCACCTCCTCCAGCTCGGTCACGGCGACGTCGCCGGTCGCGCCGGCCTGCAGCAGCACCGCCGCGTCGGGCCGGTGCGTGGCGGGGTGGCCGCTGTCCCACAGGACGGCGTTCTGGTCGTACACCAGCAGTGCCGCCTGCGTCGCCTCGCCGAGCCGGCACATGCCGTCCAGCAGGCGCAGCGCGGTGAACGCCGCCCCCGGACCGGGCCCGGCGACCGAGCACGGTTCCGGGTTGCCGGGCAGGCGTCCGGCGAGGTAGCAGCCGGCGACTTCGGAGTGGTACAGGTCGGGCGAGTGGTAGGCGAGCACCACCGCGTCGAGCGGCGGCAGCGGAGTGTCCGCCTCCGCCAGCAGGGCCTCGGTCATCTCGATGAACCCGTTGCCGGTGCGGGCCAGGAAGTCCTCCTGGTCGGCTGCGGCGCCGAAGGTCTCGACCATCAGCCGGGCCAGCTCCGGGCGCATCCCGAACACCGGCTTGGCGCGTTCGGTGAACACCCGGTGCGTGACGCCGGTCAGGTGCACCCCGGCCGGGCGTGGGGGCCCCGCGGCCCGCCCGGGGGGCGCAAGGGTTTGCAGGGACATGGCTCAGACCGCCGCGGCGGCCCTGGCGAAGGCCGACTCGATGTAGTCGGTCAGGCTGCCGACCGTGCGGAAGACCTCCGGCCCCAGCTCGTCCGGGTCGATCTCGAGGCCGATCGTGTCCTCGAGGCTCATCAGCAGCTCGATGACGCTGGTGGAGTCGAGCGCCAGGTCCTCGAACAGGCGCAGCTCCGGGGTGACGCCGCCGATCTCCTTGTTGAGCACGGCGGACAGGGCGATCTCCAGGTGGGCGACGATCTCGGTGCGGTTCATCTCGGCTCACTTCCCATGCTGTCGGTAAGGGGCTGGTGCAGGTGCTGCTTGCGCAGCAGGTCCGCGGGCTCGTCGCGGTCGCGGACCAGGAAGGCCGCACCCCCGCGCACGAGCACCTCGGCGGGGAACCCGTGGCTGAGGAACAGCCCGGGCGAGGCCGACGGCCCGTAGGCGCCGGAGTTCAGGACGCCGACCAGGTCGCCGGGGCGCAGGTCGGGCAGTTTCACCTGCTTGAGCAGGGTGTCGTTGGGCGTGCACAGGGGGCCGGTGACGGTCCACGGGCCCGGCTCGACGGTGTCGTCGGTGTCCTCGCCGGCCGCGCGCGGGGTGAGCAGCACGGCCGGGAAGTTCCGCTTGACGAACGACCCGATGCCGACGGCGGCCATGTGGTGGTGGGTGCCGCCGTCCGCGATCGCGAACCGCTCCCCCATCGACTCCTTGACGTACCGGACGCCGAGCACGTAGACCCCGGCGCGGCCGGCCAGGAACCGGCCGGACTCCATGATCAGTCGCGTCGCCGGGTGCTTCCGGTGGAACTCCTCGAGCATGGGGTTGATCTCGGCGGCCACGTCGGCCGCTTCGAGGTCGTCCTCGCCTTCGAAGTAGGCGACGCCGAGGCCGCCGCCGATGTCGACGGCTTCCAGCCGGATCCCGGTCTCGGCGACCACCCGCTCGGCCAGGTCGAGGGCGTAGCGCGTGTTCTTGCCGATGACGTCGGCGTCGAGGATGCGCGTGCCCATGTAGACCTGGATGCCGGCGACGTCGGCGTGGCGGTATCCGGCCAGCCGCGGCCCGGCCGCGAGGACCTGGGCCTCGTCGATGCCGAACTGGCGGGGCTTGCCGCCCATGGTCAGCCGGGACCCGCTGATCGCGCAGGTCGGGTTGATCCGCAGCAGCACCCGCTGCTGCTTCCCGAGCTCGGCGCCGAGCCGTTCGATGTCGTCCAGCTCGGCGAAGGACTCGCAGACGATCGCGTAGACGCCGGTTTCCAGGCAGGCCCGCAGTTCCTGCTCGCTCTTGCCGGGGCCGAGGAAGATGATGTCGCCGGGCCGCGCCCCGGCCTGCAGCACGGTCTGCAGCTCCACAATGGACGACACCTCGGCCCGCGCGCCACCGGCGTGCAGGGCGGCGAAGACGCTGATGTTCGGGTTGGCCTTCAGCGAGTAGAAGACCTCGATCGCCGGGTGCAGCACCGCGCGCAGGCCGGTGATCGTGTCGTGCAGGACGTCGCCGTCGTAGACGTAGAGCGGCGTGCCGAAGCGCGCGGCCAGGTCCTGGTAGTCGATGTCGGTCATGCCTCGGTCCCTGCCATTTCCGCGAGGCGGCGCTCGGCTTCGGTCCGGACGGCGAGGGCTTCCTCGGGCGAGTCCCCGACGCAGATCGCGTAGAGACGGCCGTGGAAGGAGCCTTCGCCGGTGAACGCGGCGTTGAGCGTCGCGAAGTTGTTGACCAGCACGCCGGTGTCGCCGGCGCCGGTGAAGAACAGATCGCCGAGTGCGCTTTCCACCTCGGCGAAGGTGTGCTCCCGCTGGACCTTCAGCGAGAAGGTCGCGGCGATGGCGTGCCGGCCCTCGGGGATGAACTTCTCCGCGATCCGGCTCTGGTAGGTCGACATGTTGAACCGGGCGTTGATCTCCAGGCACGGGTAGAGCGTGCCGTCGGCGGCGAGCATCGCGTCGACGCCGACCATCCCGAAGAAGCCTTCGTCGTGCAGTGCGCGCCCGATCTTCTCGACGGCTTCGGCCAGCTCGCGGGCCGCGACCGGCGGCAGCTCGACCGGGAAGCGGTGGCCCTGGTGGACGCCGTTCTTCAGCACGGCCGCCTTGACCGTCTCGAACCGGACGCCGCCGGTGCGGGAGACGACGAACTGGTAGTTGAGGTCCTGGGCGTGCTCGATCCAGGACTCGACGACCAGGTTCGCGGGCGCGTCGGCACCGCGCCGCTCGATCAGGCGCAGCAGGCGGTTCGCGCCGCGCTCGTCCTCGACGACGACCATGCCGCGCCCGGAGACGCCGAGCGACTCCTTGACCACGACCCGGCCGCCCAGGGCCAGCTGCGCGGTGAGGGCCTCGCGCAGCTCCCCGACCGTGTGCACCACCCGGCCGGGCACCTGGCGCAGGCCGAGGGAGTCGACCAGGCCGCGGCTGAACACCTTGCCGTTGACCGCCTTGCAGATCTGCGCGGTGGAACCGGCCAGCGGCAGCCCGGACTCCTTGGCCAGGGCCTCCTCCGACGCCGAGATGCCCAGCGGCATCAGGTAGGTGTTGCCGTCGGCCAGCTCCCGCAGCTTGCCCAGCAGCTCCGGTGAGTTCAGCGCGTCCTCGGTCACCATCGCGTCGGGGTCGTTGTGCTCGGCGATCAGCGTCGAGCCGTCGGCCGCGCCGATCCGGGCGAGGTACCCGGCGAACGCGGGGTCCATGGGTGCCTTGAGCACCACCAGGTCGCCCTCGCCGGCCAGCAGCGCACCCATCTCCTCCATGCGGTTGACCGTGGCCCCCGCGAACGAGATGCCGGCGCCGGGCAGTTTCGGCTCGCCCACCGCCCAGCTGCGCTCCACCTCGAAGTTGTTGACGAAGACGAACCGCGCACCGGCGTCGCCGGTGAGGTCCTTCTTCAGCCGTGCCACGAAATTCATCTCTGGTTCCCTTCTCCGATCTCGACGACGGCCGCCGCGAAGGTCGCCCCGAGGCCGGCCGAAGCCAGCAGCACGAGGTCCCCCGGATCGACCCGCCCGTCCGCGCGCGCCGCCGCCAGGTTGATGAACGGGTCGGAGCTGTAGCAGTGGGCGTACTTCCCGACGTTGTCGAGGAACACGCGGTCCCGCGGCACGCCCAGCGCGCCGGTGATGCGTTTCCACGACAGCTTGTTGACGTTGTGCGGCAGGATGGCGGCGATGTCCACGGCATCGACCCGGGCGTCGTCGAGCGCGTCCTGCATGACCTGCGCGAGCGCGTCCGGGTAGACGTGCTTGTACTGCAGCTGCAGCGCCTCGTCGCAGTCGATGCCGCGGTAGAACTCGCCCAGCACGGTCAGCGCGCGCCCGAGGACGCGGTCGCCGCGCGGGTCCGGGCCGAGCAGCACCGCGGCGGCGCCGTCACCCTGGATGGTGGTGTCGCGGATCAGCCGGGCCTCGTGCATCAGCACCTTGTCGCCGGTCAGCACGAGCACCCGGTCCCCCGGCGCCGCGGTCGCCAGCAGCGACCGCGCGACGTGCAGGGCGTGGATGCCGACCACGCAGTTGAGGTGCGACAGGCTGAACGCGGTCGCGCGGGCCAGCCGCAGCCGCGTGCGCACGTCCTCCAGGAGACCGGGCGTGGCGACGGCGACGTGCTGCATGGTGTGCGCGTGGACGAGGAAGCGGACCGAGTCGCGGTCCGTTCCGGCGAGCACGCGCTCCCCGGCGCCCGCCAGCAGGTCGGCCAGGTCGAGGCCGTCGGCGACGGCGACGCGGTCGAGCCCGAGGAAGCGGGTGAAGAAGCGCAGCTGCGTCGCGTCGAGGCCGAGCGGGCCGGCCAGGTCCGCGACCGGCAGGCTCGTCTCCGGCACGAACGACGCCACCCGTTCCAGGCGGGGTGCTTCGAGCAGGGACATGGGTTTCCTCCTCTTCTTCCGGCTCAGCCGCGCGCCGGCACGAGTTCGTGCGCGAGCGCGGACAGGGGGCGGGCGGTGGTGAACGGCACGAGCCCGGCCGACCAGCCGCGCTCGTGCAGGGCTTCGACGACGCGGGGCAGGCGCAGCACGCGCCCGCCCGCGCCGAGGTAACTGCGGGCCGGGTCGACGTCGTCGAGGCCGTTGACCTCGGCCACGACCTCGGTGAGGACCCGTTCGGCGGGCGCGGTTCCGGTTCGTTCGGCGTCGGCTTCGGACCGGGTCCGCCGCGGCTCGGGCGGGGTGAAGCCGATGAGCCTGGCGGCCTCGCTGACCCGCAGGTCGGTACCGGGGTCGCGGTGGGCCTCGACGAGCCGGGCGTACCCGCGCAGGAACCGCTCGACGGCGTCCGCGTCCATCACGGCGTCCAGTGCCTGCAGGGCGAGGGTGATGCCGTCGGCCCATTCGTAGACGCGCAGGTAGCTGTCCGAACCGGCGAGCGCCCAGTCGGCGGGGGCGGCGTTGACCGCGTACCGGTCGCGCTTGGCCCGGCACGAGCGCGGTGCGTTGTCGAGGAAGTTCAGCTCCGCGACCACCCGCACCTGCGTCCCACGCCGCGCGCTTTCCTCGGCGACCAGCTCGTACACGCGGTCGTAGGGCACGTGCGCGTTCGCCATCGCCTGGCTCACGCGGGTGGCGGACGCCTCGACCACGGCGGAGAACCGCGGGTCGCCGCCGAGGTCGGCGAGCACCGGCGTCGGGTAGGACAGGCACGTGACGGCGCCGCCGAAGCCGCTGGCGTCCCGCTGGCTGGTGTACATCCGGTGGGCGACCAGCGTTTCGCCGGTGTAGGCGGCGAGGGTGACGGCATAGGCGGCGAGGTGCACGGCCGAGGGCCACACGTGTTCGCGCGCGGCGATCGCCCGGGCGGCCGACAACAGCGTCGGGACGGTGAAGGAGGCGCTGTGCGCGGCCTCGGAAGCCCTGCGGCGTGCGGAAAAGACGTCCGAGGGAAGCTTCTCGACGATCTCGTGCCAGTGAGCCAGGGCGGGTTCGATGTCGGCCTCGGTGCGGCTCTCCTCGAACCGCGCGAGGTCCACCGGCTGGTCCTCGACCGGGGTGAGCACGGCGGGCCGGCCCTCGGTGCGCGCGGCCAGGAGCTCGTCGAGCTCGGCGGCCAGGCGGTCGAGGGCGACGTCGTCGAAGGCCAGGTGGTTGAAGACCAGGTGCAGCCGGACCAGGCGGCCGCCGGTGGTCACCACGCAGGCCCGCAGCGGCCAGTCGCGGGCCAGGTCGAACGGCGTGCGGGTGAGGTCGGCGATGACGGCCACGGGCGCCGGGGTGCCGTCGTCCTCCGTGGTCGCCTCGAGCACCGGCTGCGGTGCCGGCGGCTGCACGACCTGGCGCGGCCAGGCGCGGCCGTCGGCGGCGGTGCCGGTGAGGTCGTAGACCGTGCGCAGGACTTCGTGCCGGCGCACCAGGTGCGTCAGGGCGGCGCGGACGGCCGCGACCGTGCAGCCCGCGGGCAGCGGGTAACTGGTGCCGATGTGCGCCTCGTGCCGGGACGGCGCCGGCACCCGCAGGTACCGCAGCAGGTGGTGGTGCTGTCCCCAGCAGAGGTTCGCGCTCTTCGCCTCGGGCATCCGGGGCCTCCAACCGTGAATCGTCGTACGCCGATAGTGGGCGGCCCCGGCGAAAATGGTTAGCCCTCGGCGGTGGCACGTTCTCCGTGGCACGAACATGACACCGCGGGCGGCGGAGTTCTCCTTGACCCGCAACGGTTCTTCGGTGAATCTGGGTTGGCCCCGCTCGGAACGCAGGAATTGCGGACCGGATCCGCGGGGAATCCCACCAAAGGAATGAGGTAGCTCCATGTCGAAGGAAGCTTCGAAGGTCGCCAGCAAGGTCGCCAGCAAGGTCGCTTCGAAGGTCGCCAGCAAGGTCGCCAGCAAGGAGGCCTCCAAGGAGGCGTCCAAGGAGGCCTCGAAGGTCGCTTCCAAGGAGGCGTGACGCGACGGCGGGATGGCGTCGCTCGCTGCGCCGCCATCCCGCCGGACCCGGCGCTTCCCCACCGGGAAGTGCCGGTCTCGCGGCCACCACGGGCGCGGCACCGCCGCCGGCACCCCGCCGGCCGGTGCCGCTCCCGCGGCACCGCCGCCCCCGACGAGCGGTCACTTTCAGTGAAAGTGCCCTCCGCGGCGCCCGAGGGGCAGCACTTTCCCGTGAAGTGACCAATACCGCGTTCCACCAGCCCGGGAGGGGCCATGACCTCGATCGCGCCCGCCGCGCCGGCCGTTGCCGCGCCGGTGGACTCCGTGCTGCCGCGCTGGTCGGCCCGCGCCTGCGCGGCGGCCGACCGGTCCGCCGTGCTCGCGCTGTTCGCCGACCCCGGCTTCTTCTTCCGCACCGACCGGCCCGACACGCGGCCGGAAGCGGAGATCGACCGGCTCCTCGGCGACGACACGCGCGTGCTCTGCGCCGACGGTGAGCCCGTCGGCCTCTACGCGCTCGAGCACGAAGGCAGCGAGCACGGCTGCCACTACGTCCTGGACCTGCGCCTGCGCTCCGACCTCCCCACGCACTGGTGGCACGCCGCCTACCGCGAGATCGTGCGGGCCCTGCGGTGGCGCCGCGAGGTGGTGCGGCTGTCGGTCCGGTTCCCCGAGTTCGACCCGGCGGGCCTGGCCTTCGCGCGGTCCGCCGGGCTCACCGAAGAGGGCACGCTCGCCGGCGTGACCACCCACGAAGGCCGTCGCCGCGGCACGGTCTTCTTCTCCCAGGTCTGGGCGGAGTCATGAAACTGCGCGGATACCGCGGCACCGACCGCGAGCTGCTGACCGGCCCGTGGCTCGCCGGCGAGCTGCTGGGCCTGCCGATCGAGGAGTGGCCGGTGCTGGCCGAACCGACGCAGGTCCCGCCGCCCGCCGGGCCCGACGAAGAACTGTGCGTCGCCGACGGCGCCTTCGTCCGCTACACCGGGATCGATTGGGTGCACCGGCGGGCCCGCGTCGAGATCGGCGTCCACAGTGGATTGTCCGAGGTGGACGCCCTGCTCGAAGCGGTCGTGGCGCACGGCTTCACCGGCCTGAACCTGCGGCGCCTACACGGCTGGGTCACCCCGGCCGCGGCGCCCGGCTCGGGCGCGCTGGCCGCCGCCGGGTTCCGGCGCGAAGCGGTCGTCCCGGCCGCCACCTGGTTCGACGGCGCACCCGCCGCACGGGAGATCTGGGGGACGACCCGCCATGACTGAACTGAGGCCGCTCTCGCCCGCCGAGGCCGTCCGGGGGCTGCGGCGCGCGGGGACCGCCGCGCGCGGGTTCCTCGGCATCGACCCGGTGACCCAGAACGACGCCCTGCTCGTGCGCGAGCTCACCCGCCGCGAGGCCCAGGTGTACGCCGCGGGCGGCGCGCTGGTCGGCTGCGTGCCGAACGGGGCGCAGCCGCGCCAGGCGTACGTCTCCAGCACGTCCGCCGGTCCCGAGCCGGTGCGCGCGCTGCTCGGGCACCTCACCACCTACCAGCGGCGGACGTCGTTCGTCGCGCTGGTCCCCGAGAGCGGTGCCGCCGCCTTCCTCGGGGCCGGGTTCGCCCGCAGCGGCGTGCTGCCCGGTCACCACTACGCCGGCCACGCGTTCCACGACGTGCTGGTCCTGGTGAAGGAGGAGCCATGCCGATCGTGACCGTCCGGCACTTCACCGAAGACGACGTCCCGCTGCGCACGGAACTGCTGCGCGAGGCCCGGTTCACGGCGAACCTCACCGACTTCGCCGTCGGCTCGGACGACGACGGCCTGCAGGCCCGCCAGCTGCGCACCATCACCGAGGAACAGCGCACCAAGCGGATCTTCACCGTCTGCGGCCCGCACGACCGCGTGATGGGGTTCGCGTGGATCACCTCGATCGACTGGCGCGCGCAGTGCTGCGAGCTGTCCTTCGGCGTGCTCCCGCGCGACCGCGGGCTCGGCGCGTTCGCCGTCTACGCGGTGCACAAGCACCTGCGCGACGAGCTGAACATGCGCGTCATCATCAACCAGGTCCTCACGCACAACACCATGTTCCTGTCCGCCGAGGCGCTCGAAGCCCAGCACCAGGTCCGGTGCGAGCGGGACTCCTACACCGTCGGGGAATGGCGGACGGCGTGCTACTGGACCTTGTCCGACGAGGACATCCAGCAGCACGAGGCGTCCGCGGAGGAACGCCGCCGGGCGCTGGCCGAGCGGATCCGCGCGCGCATCGAGGCCCGGTCGTGACCGGGCGGGCCGGGTACCTGCGGACCCCCGCGGTCTCCGGCGGCACCCTGTACTTCGCCTGCGAGGACGATCTGTGGTCGGTGCCCGCCGCCGGCGGCCGGGCGCACCGCCTGACCGCGGGCCCGGGCGAGGCCCGGCGGCCGCGGATCTCCCCGGACGGCACGGAGATCGCCTTCGTCGGCACCTACGACGGCCCGGCCGAGGTGTACGTCATGCCCGCCCAGGGCGGCCCGCCCCGGCGGCTGACCTTCCAGGCCGGCCGCTGCGTCACCGTCGGCTGGCACCCGCACACCGGCGAGGTCCTCTACGCGACCGACGCCGAACAGCCGGCCGGCTTCGGCGCGCGCCTGTTCTCCGTGCCCCCGTCCGGCGGTCCCGCGCGGCCGCTGCGGCTCGGCCCGGCCGACACGATCGCCTTCGGCGGCGTCGGCGGGGTTGTGGTCGGCCGCAACACCGCGGATCCCGCGCGGTGGAAGCGCTACCGCGGCGGCGGCACCGGCGAACTGTGGTTCGCCGAGCAGGAAGCCGGGCCGTTCACGCGGCTGGTGGCGCTGCCGGGGAACGTCGCCGACCCCTGCTGGGCCGGCGGCCGCGTCCACTTCATCAGCGACCACGAGGGCATCGGCAACGTCTATTCGTGCCTGCCCGACGGCACCGACCTGCGCTGCCACACCGACCACCACGACCACTACGCGCGCGGGCTCAGCACCGACGGCACCCGGCTGGTCTACGCCGCGGGCGCCCGGCTGCACCTGCTCGACACGCGCGGCGCGCGGCCGGTGGAGGTCGACCTGGGCGGCGCGGCCCCGCAGCGCGGCCGCCGCTTCGCCCCGGCGGGTGAGTACCTCGACGGCGCACGGCTGTCCCCCGACGGCACCCGGCTCGCGGTGACCGCCCGCGGCAAGGCGTTCACCTTCGCGCACTGGTCCGGGCCGGTCCGCGGCCACGGCAGCGCCGACGGCGTGCGCTACCGCCTGCTGCGCTGGCTGGCCGGCGGGCGGCAGCTCGTCGCCGTCGCCGCCGACGAGAGCCCGGACGAGCGGATCGTGCTGATGGACGCCGAGGGCGGCGAGGACGCCCCGGTGCTCGTCGCGGGCGGCGTCGGGCACATCACCGAGCTGACCGCCTCCCCGGCGTCCGGGCTCGTCGCCTTCGCGACCAGCCGCCAGCGCGTGTGGCTCGTGGACACCGCCGACGTGCTGCCCCGGCCCCGGCTGCTCGACGCGAGCCGGCACGAGCGCATCGAGGATCTCGCTTGGTCGCCCGACGGCCGCTGGCTGGCCTACACGTTCCCGGAGTCGCCGCGCACGTCGTCGATCAAGCTCGCCGACACCACGACCGGGCGGACCCACCGGGTGACCGAGCCGGTGGTGCGGGACGCGCGCCCGGCGTTCGACCCCTCCGGGCGGTACCTGTACTTCCTCGGCCAGCGCGACCTCACGCCCGAGCTGGACCAGGTGCAGTTCGACGTCGGGTTCCCGTTCGGCTCGCGGCCGTACCTGATCACGCTGCGGGCGGACGAGGAGTCGCCGTTCGAGCCACGGGCCGCCGTGCCCGGGCAGGCGCGGCCCGCCGCGCGCGGCGACGGCCGGGTGGCGGTCGACCTGGACGGGATTTCCCGGCGGGTGGCGGCGTTCCCCGTGCCCGAAGGCCGCTACAGCGACATCGCCCCGCTGCCCGGCCGGGTGCTGCTGCTGTCGGTGCCGCTCGCCGCGCCCGACCCGGCACACCCGGACTCCGGCGGCGAGGGCACGGTGTCGCTGGTGGACCTCGGCACCGGCCGGGTCACCGCCGGCTGCCTCGGCGCGGTCGACGAGCTGGACGTGCGCGGCGACGTCGTGCTGCACCGCACCGACAGCCGGCTGCGGGTGCTGCGCGCCGATGCCGCCGGCGACCCGCCCGACGGCGAGGAGCCGGGCCCGGCCACCGGCTGGGTCGACCTCGGGCGCGTCAAGGTCCCGTTCGACCCGTCCGCCGAGTGGCGGCAGATGTTCCGCGAGGCGTGGCGGCTGCAGCGCGAAGGCTACTGGGACGCGCGGATGTCCGGCCTCGACTGGGACGCCGTCTACGACCGGTACGCGCCGCTGGCGGAGCTGGTGTCGTGCCGCGCCGAGCTGTCGGACCTGATCTGGGAGCTGCACGGCGAGCTCGGCACCTCGCACGCGTTCGAGCGCGGCGGCGAGTACCGCGCCGGACCGGACGAGGCGCAGGGCTTCCTCGGCGTCGACTGGGACACCGCCGGCGACGGCTCGCAGTGGCGGATCGCGCGGATCCTGCGGGGCGACCCGTGGAACCCGAAGGCCGGCTCGCCGTGCGCCCGGCTCGGCGCGGACATCCGCGCGGGCGACGCCGTGGTCGCGGTCAACGGCCGCCGGGTCGGGCCGCCGGGTCCCGGCGAGCTCCTGGTCGGCCAGGCCGACCGCGAGGTCGAGCTGACCGTGCGGCGCGGCGGCGCCGAGCACCGTGTGGTGGTGCGGGCGTGCGCGAGCGAGGCACGGGCGCGGTACCTGGACTGGGCCGAGGGCAACCGCGCGTACGTGCGGGCGGTGTCGGGCGAACGGCTGGGCTACCTGCACGTACCCGACATGACGCGCAGCGGCTACGCCGACTTCGTCCGCGGGTTCCTCACCGAACTGGACCGCGACGGCCTGATCGTGGACGTCCGGTTCAACACCGGCGGGCACGTGTCACCGCTGCTGCTCGACCGGCTCGCCCGGCGCCGCACCGGCACCGAGCACGGCCGGTGGAGCGGGACGGCGCCGTACCCGACGGAGTCGCCGCGCGGCCCGATGGCGACGCTGCTGAACGAGCACACCGGCTCCGACGGCGAGATCTTCGCCCACGTGTTCCGCGCGCTCGGGCTGGGCCCGCTGATCGGCAGGCGCAGCTGGGGCGGGGTGATCGCGACCTGGCCGCGGCACCGGCTGGTGGACGGCACGGTCACCACTCAGCCGGAGTTCCGCTACCGGTTCGGCGACGTGGGTGCCTCGCTGGAGAACCACGGCGTGGAGCCCGATCTGGCGGTCGTGCCCGCCCCGGACCGGCTGTTGCCGGGCGAGGACGACCAGCTCGCCGCGGCGGTCGCGCACCTGCTGGCGGAGCTGGGCTCGCCGTCGGACGAGCTGCCCGCGCCGCGGGCGGCCCTGCTGCTGCCGCAGGCGCCATGATCGTCGACGTCTGGCTCGTGCCGATCCGCCCGCGGCCGTCGTGGCTCGGGTTGCTCTCGGAAGCGGAACGCGCCCGCGCCGCCCGGCTGGCGGCGACGCCGGCCGGGGACGTGTTCGTGACTTCCCGTGCGCTGCAACGCCTCTGGGGCGCGGCCGCGGTCGGCGTCCCACCGGCGGAGGTGGCGGTCGACCGGTCGTGCGAGCACTGCGGCGACCCCGGCCACGGCCGGCCGCGGCTGACGGGAGCCCCCGCGTTCTCGGTGTCGCACACCGGGCGGTGGCTGCTGCTCACGACGGCGGAGCGGGGCCGGATCGGCGCCGACATCGAGGACCCGGCCGCGGCGGCCGACCCCGCCGGGCTGGCGGGGGTGGTGCTGTCGGCGGCCGAGCACCGGGAGTTTTCGGCGGCCCCGGCGGAGCGGGCCGGTCGCCTGCTGACGGCCTGGACGCGCAAGGAGGCGGCGATGAAGCTGGCGGGACTGGGCCTGGCCGCGGCCCCGGCCCGGGTGGACGTGCGGGGGTCGCTGGCCCTCTCGGACGTACCGGGCTGGCCGCGCGACCCGGTGCACCTCCGGCCGCTGGCGGCGCCGGACGGCCACGTGGCGGCGCTGGCCACGACCGTGCCGGTGGCGACGGTGCGCCGGCGCACGCCGGCCGGGCTCGGTACCCGGGCGGCCGCGGGGACGCCGTGACCGCGCGCCGATCGGGCGCAACCGGACTTGCCGCACGAACGAGGCACCCGGCGATCCCGGCCCGCACTCACCCCGCCGGGCGTACCCACCCAGCCACCCGAACCCCCAAAACCCGCTCCCACCGGCTACGCAGCCACCCCGCCCGAACCCCCGAGCCAACCCCCTGACCTGCCAGAACCCCCCGCGCCCGCCACCGCACCCACCGCGGAACTGAGCGATCCCCTTCCCCTACCCGGAGCAAGGGGCCGCCAATCTGGGTAGCGAGTACCCATGTACGCGCATCTCCCGCAGTGCGAATCTTTTCGGCGTGAGCCAGACAGTCGAGCGTCCCGAGCAGGCCCCCCACGAGGCACCGGCCTGGTGGACCGCCGCTCGCCTTCCCGGCGAGGCCGGTGGCGACCGGCCCGCCTGGGCGGTGCTCGCGGACGAGGTGCTGGCCTCGCTGCCCGCCGACGGTGACTGGCCCGCTCCCGTCGACGCCGACGGCGACCGCGTCTTCCGCCACGCGGTGCTGCCGTTCGCCGCCGCCACCCGGGAGCTGCTGCTGCAGCGAACCCCCGCCGCCGAGCGCGTGTGGCCCGGTGTCGAAACCTGGCTCTGCGGGCAGCTCACGGCGCTCGCCGCCCGGACCTTCGTGCTCGAACTGCACTCGGCGAAGAAGGCCGGCCTGCTGCGCGGGGCCACCGGGCGCGACCGCTTCGTCGACTTCCTGCGCCTCCTCGGCGGCCGCGGGTACCTCACCGGCGTCCTGGGCCGCCACCCCGTGCTGGCCCGGCTGCTCGCCCGGACCTGCCTGCGCACCGCCGACGCCGTCGCCGAGCTGCTCACGCGGTTCGCCGCCGACCGGGGCGCCCTGCGCGCCGGCCTGCTGGCGGGCAGCGCCGCCGAGCTCACCGACCTCACCCTGGGCGCCGGGGACGTGCACTCCGGCGGCCGCGCGGTCGCCGTGCTCGGCTTCGCCGACGGACGGCAGCTCGTCTACAAGCCGCGCCCGCTCGGCCTGCTCGCCCGGTGGGGCGACCTGCTGCGCTGGTTCGCCGAGGAACGGCCCGGGCTCGCGCCGCGCCCGGTGGGCGTGCTCGCCCGCGACGGCTACGGCTGGGCCGAGTACGTGCCCGCGCGGCCGTGCGCCGACCAGGCCGGCGTCGAGCTCTTCTACCGCCGTCAAGGCGCGCTGCTGGCCCTGCTCTACGCGCTCGACGCCACCGACATGCACTGCGAAAACCTGATCGCCTGCGGTGACCAGCCGATGCTGGTGGACGTCGAAACGCTGTTCCACCCCGCGTTCACCGCGCTGACCCGCAACGGCCCCGACCCCGCCGCCGCCGCGCTGCACCGCTCGGTGGCCCGCACCGCCCTGCTGCCCACGCTGATGCTCGGCGAGCACGGCGCCCTCGACGTCTCGGCGTTCGGCGGCGGCAACGGCGAGCAGAGCCCCGGGCAGGTGCCGCACTGGACCGGCGCCGGAACCGACGACATGCGCCTGGCCCGCGGGCCGCTTCCCTACGCCGGCGGCACGAACCGTCCGGTGCTCGCCGGGGCCGAGGTCGACGCCGGGATGTACCGCCAGAGCCTGCTGAGCGGCTTCCGCGCCGCCTACGAGTCACTGGTCGACCGCCGCGCCGAGCTGCTCGGTGGTGCGCTGGCGGCGTTCGCCGGCGAGGAGATCCGCCTGGTGCTGCGGCCGACGCAGGTCTACGCGACCATGCTGGCCGAGTCGACGCACCCCGCGCACCTCGCCGCCGGGGCCGCCCGGCCCGGAGCGTTCGCCTCGCTCGCCGAGGACCACGCGAAGGCCCACCTGCCCGCGCTCGCGCCGCACGAGGTCACCGAGCTGTGCGACGGGGACGTCCCGGTGTTCACCGCCGCGGCGGGCTCGGTCGACGTCACCGCCGGCACCGGTGTGGTGCTGCACGGCCTGCTGGCCGCGAGCGGGCTCGACCAGGCCCGCGCGAAGATCGCCCAGCTGTGCGACGAGGACCTGCGCGAGCAGGAGTGGTTCGTGGAGGCCACGCTGGCCACCCGCCGCCCCGAGGTCCGCCACGGCGCGGGGTCCCCGCTGCCCGGCGCGGTCGCCGCCGTCGTGCCCGACAGCCAGCACCTGCTCGCGCTGGCCTCGGCGATCGGCGACGACCTCGTCGCCCGCGCCGCCCACGACGCCGGGCGGGCCAACTGGGTCGGCCTGGAACTGCTCGACGGACGGCACTGGCTCGTGCTGCCGATGGGTGCCGGGCTCGCCGAGGGCTACTGCGGCACGGCGCTGTTCCTGGCCCAGCTGGGCGAATTGACCGGCACCTCCCGGTATTCCGAGCTGGCCGCGAAGGCCGTGCGCACGCTGCCGGTGCTCGTCGAGGTCCTCGCCGAACACCCGGAACTGGCCCGCGAAGTCGGTTCCGGGGGGTTCTTCGGCCTCGGCGGGATCTGTTACGCACTGGCCCGGCTGGCCAACCTCCTCGGGGACAGCGCCCTCGCCGCCTGCCTGCCGGCCGCGATCTCCGCGACCGCCGCCGCCGACGCGGCCGCGCCCGTGGGCGTCGGCGAAGGCACCGCGGGCGCGCTCGCGGCGATGCACGCCGTGCACGCCGAAAGCGGGCTGCCCGAAGCGGCCGCGCTGGCCGCCACGCTCACCCGGCGCCTGGCCGGTGCCCCGCGGCCCGCCGACCCCGGCTTCCTCTGGGGCGCGGCCGGCGTCGACTGGGCCCTCGGCCGGGGCGGCCGGACGGCCGAGCCGGTGGCCGGCGACCTGGGCTGGTGCTCGGGCCTGGCCGGCCGGGTCCTCGCCGCGGCCGCCGCGCCGGGGCAGGCCGGGCCGCGGCCCGGCACCGCCGTCCGGACGGCGGACGCGTTCTCGGCCGCGGTGGCCGCCCGGCCGCCGTCGACCGACCAATCCCTCTGCCACGGCGAGCTGGGCACCTTGGAAGCCCTCGTGGTGCTGGCCGGGCAGGGTCACGAACCGTCGGTCTCCGCGTTGCGGAGGGCGGCATCGCGCCTCGTGGGCGCAGTGGAAGGGCACGGGCTCCAGTGCGGTACGCCGCACGGAGTAGCGAGTCCCGGCTTGCTGACCGGAACCGGGGGTATCGGTTTCGGGTTGTTGCGGGTCGGTTTTGCCGAACAGGTTCCGTCGGTTCTCTTGCTGGAGCCTGCGGATCGCACGGGGAAATAACCGCCGAACACACCTCATCACGGGAGTGAACATGCGCAACGACACCAACGCCGGCGAATTCGACGAGACCGCCGCCGGCGCGGAGGCGGACAGCCCGCTGGGCGAAGCCACCCCTGGTGCCGGCACCAAGATCGGTGTCCGCGCGGGGATTCTCGCCGGGCTCACCCTCGGCGTGGCCAGTGCCGCGGTCGTCACCATGGACATCAGCACCGTGGTGAGCAACCACACGCACGCGTGACGTGCTCGGCACGGCACAAAGCGTGACAACAACCCCAAGTTTTCCGTCCGAACAGTGGAATCTCCACCGGAAGACCACCGAATTCGTGACTGCGGTCTCTAAGGTTGGCGCATGCGCACCCGTGCCCCCGCTCTCGTCGGCCGAGGAACGGAGATCGAAGAGATCGAGCGGGTGTTGCACGACGCTCGCCGCTCTTCGGGATCGGCCGTCTTCGTCACGGGGGAACCCGGCATCGGCAAAACCCGGCTCGCCGCCGAAGCGGTCGGCCACGCCCTGGACGCGGGACTGGTGGTGCTGCGCGGCCGCGGCAGCACCACCGGGCCCGCCGTGCCGTTCCGGGCGCTCACCGAAGCACTGCTGTCCCTGGCCCGCACCGGCGGCCGCGAGCTGGTCGAACAGCTCGGGCCGTACCGGTCGGTGCTGGGCAGGCTGATCCCCGACTGGGCCACCGGCGCGGACACCGCGGGCGACTCGTCGCTGGTGGTGCTCGCCGAGGCGACGCTGCGGCTCACCGGGCTGGCCGGGGCGGGCCGCGGCTGCCTCTTCGTCGTCGACGACCTGCAGGACGCCGACGTGGAAACCCTGGCCGTGGTGGAGTACCTGGCCGCCAACGTCCGCACGCAGCCGGTGGTCGTGCTGGCCACGCTGCGCGCCGAACCCTCCCCCGCGCTGGAGACGGCCCACGCCGTCGCCCGGCGCGGCGAGGGCTTCCTCATGCCGCTGGACAGCCTCGGACCCGACGAGGTGCGGGACGTCGTGGCGTCGTCGCTCGGCGCGGAGCCGGACCAGGTGCCGTCCGAAGTGGCCGAGCGCCTGTTCGCCGACAGCGCGGGCAACCCCCTGGTCGTCGAGGAACTGCTGCACAGCATGGTGGCGTCGGGTGAGCTGGTGAACGGCGCGGCGGGCTGGCGGTTCACCGGCCACGGCCGCGGCGCCGTCCCCGCCACCCTCGTCACGATCATCACCCGCCGCGCCGACCGCCTCGGCGAACGCGGCAAGCAGCTGCTGGCCATCGCCGCGGTGCTCGGCCGCCGGTTCCCGCTGTCGGTGGTGCAGCGGGTGAGCGAGCTCGACGACCACAGCCTCTTCGGCCACCTGCAGTCCGCCGTCGCCGCCCAGCTGCTCACCGCCGACGAGCGCGGCGAAGACTGGTACGCCTTCCGGCACCCGCTCACCGCCGAGGCGCTGCTGACCCTGCTCAACCCGGCCGAGCGCGTGACCCTGTCGGCGAAGGCGGCCGACGCCGTCGTGGAGCTGCACCCCGATCTGCCGGGCGAGCTGTGCAGCCTGGCGGCGTCGCTGCGGCTGGGGGCGGGCGACCGCTGGGCCGCCGCCGACCTGTACCGCGAGGCCGCCCAGCGCGCGCTGGGCGAAGGCGCGCCGGGATCGGCCGTGGCCGTGCTCGAGCACGCCGTCAACCTGCTCGGCGACGACGCCGGCCGCGGCACGGAGCAGTCCGGCCGGTACCGGGACCTGCTGGAGCTGCTGCTGTTCGCGCTGGCGGAGGCCGGGCAGTTCGACCGCGCGGTGAAGGTCGCGCGCTCGCTGCGCCCGGCCGACGGCCGCGACTCCGCGCGCCAGATCCGCGTCCACGTCCGCCTGGCCTGGGCGGCGCAGGTCGCCGGCCGCTGGGCCGAGGGTTTCGAGCAGGTCGCCGCGGCCCGGGCGCTGCTGCCGGAGACGGGGCTGGACGAGGAGTCCGTGGCGGTGGACGCCGTGGACGCGTACCTGTCGATGTCCGGTCCGGCGCCCGACCGGGTGCGCCGCAGCGAAGAACTGGGCCGCCGCGCGGTCGCCGGGGCGGAGCGGATCGGCTCGCCGTCGACGGCGTGCCAGGCGCTCTACGCGGTCGGGTTCGTCGTGCGCGAGCGCGAGATGGCGGAGTCCGACGAGTGCTTCCGGCGGATGCTCGACAAGGCCGCCGAGCACGGGCTGACGAACTGGCGCAACTACGCGCTGGTCGGGCTGGGCGGCAACGCCTGGCTGGCGGAGGCCGACCCGTCCGGGCTGGAAACCGCGCGCGCCGAGGCGTTGCGCACCGGCGGGATCAGCCTGGCCTACAACGCGGACGCCGTGCTGGGCCTGCATTCCGTGCTGTGCGGCCGGTTCGCCGAGGCCGAACAGCGGCTCGGCGCCTGCTACGCCGAGGCGTCGCGGATCAAGCTGTACGCCGTCACCCGGTACGTGCAGATGGCGCAGGCCGTGCTGGCGGGACACCGCGGCGACCGGCGGGCGATGGAGACCGCGCTCGGCGACTTCCGCCGCAGCGGCGGTGACGCGGGCCCGGAGGCCCCGCTCGCCCGCGGCCTGGCCCAGGTCTTCTGCTCGCTGCTGGAGGAAGATCGCGACACCGCGCGCGCCGAGCTGGACACCCTGGCCGCCGACCAGGCGCGCCAGCAGAGCACGTTCCACCTCGCCGGCACCCACGGCCTGAAGCTGCTGCTCGACGTCATCGCCGGCGACGCGACCTGGGACGACCACCGGCGCATCGCCGCCGGAGCCGTCGGCGGGATGCGCTGGAACCGCCAGTTCGTGCTGCTGGCCGAAGCGGTGCTGCACGGCCGCGACAACGCGCCCGATGCGGCCGCCACGGCGATGCGGCGGGCGGCCCAGGCGGCCGCCCCGTTCGGCGTCGCGCGCCCGCTGGGCCTGCGCCTGGCCGCCGAGCCCGCCGTCGACCACGGCTGGGGCGAGCCGGCGGAATGGCTGCGCGAAGCCGAAAGCCACTTCCACGGCGCGGACGTGATCCCGGTGGCCAGCGCGTGCCGGGCGCTGCTGCGCCGGGCCGGGGCTTCGGTGCAGCAGCGCCGCACCGGGACCGAGCGGGTGCCCGAAAGCCTGCGCGCGATCGGCGTGACCCTGCGCGAGTACGAGGTGTTCGAGCTGCTGGCGTTCCGGCTCAGCAACAAGGCACTGGCGGCGCGCCTGCACATCTCCCCGCGCACGGTGGAGAAGCACGTGGCGGCCCTGCTGATGAAGACTTCGGTCCGCGACCGCGCCGAACTGGCCCGGTTCGCCGCGGAGCACTCATCGGCTTCGGAGGTCTGAACCCCCGGCGGGCACGGGCGCCGGCACGCCCCGCCTCGGACGACTCCCCATCAGTCCAGTTCGGACCGCCGCCGTTGCGCGGCGCGGTTCGTCAGCGGGCCACGGCCGACGCCCCCGCCAGCGCGCTCAGTCCCGGTTGCGGAACGCCGCGTCGAAAGCCGCCGTCGGGCGGTCGAACAGGTGCTCGCGCAGGTACTTCACCGCCTCCGCCGCGCCACGGAGCCGGTCCATGCCGGCGTCTTCCCACTCCACCGAGATCGGGCCGGCGTAACCGATCGAGTTGAGGGCCCGGAAGCAGTCCTCCCACGGGACGTCGCCGTGGCCGACGGAGACGAAGTCCCAGCCGCGCCGCGGATCCGCCCACGCCAGGTGCGAACCGAGCCGTCCGTTGCGGCCGTCGAAGCGCTTGCGGGTGTCCTTGCAGTCGACGTGGTAGATGCGGTCGGCGAAGTCGAGGATGAACCCGACCGGGTCGAGGTCCTGCCACACGAAGTGCGACGGGTCCCAGTTCAGCCCGAACGCCGGCCGGTGCCCGACGGCTTCCAGCGCGCGCTTGGTCGTCCAGTGGTCGTAGGCGATCTCCGACGGGTGGACCTCGTGCGCGAACCGGACGCCCACCTCGTCGAAGACGTCGAGGATGGGGTGCCAGCGACGGGCGAAGTCCGCGTAACCGTCGTCGATTTCCTCGCGCGACACCGGCGGGAACATCGCCACGTACTTCCAGATCTTCGAGCCGGTGAAGCCGATGACGGTGTCCACGCCGAGCTTCGCCGCCGCGCGCGCGGTGTCGGCCATCTCCGCCGCCGCCCGCTGCCGGACGCCCTCGGGTTCGCCGTCGCCCCAGATCCGGGAGGGCAGGATCGCCCGGTGCCGGTGGTCGATCGGGTCGTCGCAGACGGCCTGCCCGACGAGGTGGTTCGAGATCGCCCACACCTTCAGGCCGTGCTCGGCGAGCAGCCGCAGCCGTCCCGGCACGTAGTCCTCTTCGGACAGTGCCCGGTCGACCTCGAAGTGGTCACCGGAACAGGCGATCTCCAGCCCGTCGTACCCCCACTTCGCGGCCAGTTCGCAGACCTCGGTGAACGGCAGATCGGCCCATTGGCCGGTGAACAACGTGACCGGACGACTCATTTCTCCTCCACCGGTGTCCAGCGCGCTTCCGCGGCGGCGCTCTTCTCGACCGCGGCCAGCACCCGCTGGACCCGCAGCCCGTCGTCGAAACCCGGCTCGGGGTCGGTGCCCGCGCCGATGGCGCCGAGCAGGTCGGCGACCTCGTGGGTGAACGTGTGCTCGTAGCCGAGCAGGTGCCCCGGCGGCCACCACGCGCCGACGTACGGGTGCTGCGGCTCGGTGACCAGGATCCGCCGGAACCCGGCCTCGGTCCCGGCGCCCTCGTACCACTGGAGTTCGTTCATCGCCTCGAAGTCGAACGCCAGACTGGCCTTCGAGCCGTTGATCTCCAGCCGCATCGCGTTCTTGCGGCCGAGCGCGAACCGGGTCGCCTCGAAGGTCGCCACCGCTCCCCCGGACAGCCGGGCGAGGAACAACGCCGTGTCGTCGACCGTCACCTCGTCCGTCCCGCCGGACTCGGCCGGCCGGTGCTTGACGAAGGTGTTCGTCAGCGCCGAGACGCCGGTGATCAGCTCACCGGTGACGAACTGGGCCGCGTCCACGATGTGCGCCCCGAGGTCGCCCAGCGCACCCGAACCCGCGCTTTCGCGCCGCAGCCGCCAGGTCATCGGCGCTCGCGCGTCCGACAGCCAGTCCTGCAGGTACACCGACCGCACGTGCCGGACCTCGCCGAGCGCCCCGCTCGCCACCAGGTTCCGGGCGTGGGCGAGCGCGGGCACCCGGCGGTAGTTGAACGCGACCATGGCCCGCACCCCGCGCTCGCGGGCCCGCCGCGCCGCCTCGGCCATTGCTTCGGCTTCCTCGACCGAGTTGGCCAGCGGCTTTTCGCAGAGCACGTGCTTGCCGGCCTCGAGCGCGGCGATCGCGATCTCGGCGTGGCTGTCCCCCGGCGTGCAGACGTCGACCAGGCCCACGTCGTCCCGGGCGACCAGCTTCCGCCAGTCCGTCTCGACGGCGTCCCAGCCGAACCGCTCGGCGGCCGCCCTGGCCCGCTGCTCGTCGCGGCCGCCGAGCACCGCGAGCCGCGGCACCAGCGGCGGGTCGAAGAACCGGTGCACGCTGCGCCAGGCGTGCGAGTGCACCGCCCCCATGAAGGCGTGCCCCACCATGCCGATCCCGATGGTTTCCCGTGCCGGGCTCATTCCCCTCCTCGTGGGTTGCGCGGTGGCGTCCCACCGACCGCTCCGGGGTGCTCACCCGCGTCAGCCTACTGGTGGTTTCCCGGTCTCCGGTCCCCTCGAGTTGTGGCCGCTGAGGTACCGGTGGGGGTCACCCGGACCGGTGCCATCGAGGACGAAGCCGTTCGACCGGCCGAATTCGGGGCAGCCTCCCGCCATCGGCAACCGGCTTCACGACACAGGAGGATCACCATGCGACGGATCATCACCGCGCTGGGTGCGTTGGCGTTGACGACCGGAGTCCTCGTCGGCACCACAGCCCAGGCCCCGGCCCAGGCGTCGGCCCAGGTGGAAACCGGCCCGGCGACCCAGTGCATCGGCTATTCGTTGTTGATGTACGCGTCGACGGGGCTGTGCGTCCACGACCGGTACTTCCCGGTGCTCACCCACCCGGGCAGCTGACCCGTCCCGGCGGGCGGCGGGTCCTCTCCGCGGACAGGACGGACCCGCCTCACCGCGCCGGCACGGGGAAGTCCGGCAGCGTCAGCGCGGAGTGCTCGGGCCGCGGCGTGCGCGGCGGGGCCGTCTCGAGCTGCCGCAGCGCGGCGTTGCGGCGTTCGAGCGCTTCCGCCGTGGCCGGGAACAGCGTCGCCTGGCCTTCGTTGACCAGGCCCTGGTTGGCTTCGGCGAAGCCCCGCAGGCGGTGCTCGTACGCCGTGAAAGCCGCCGCGTGGTCCGGGATCGTGGCCAGCGCGTGGCCGAGCACGTACGCGCCCGCCAGGGCGAGGCTGGTGCCCTGGCCGGTCAGGAACGAGGGCGCGTGGGCGGCGTCGCCGGCCAGGACGACGCGGCCCGCCGACCAGCGCGGCATGCGGATCTGGCTGATGACGTCGAAAAAGAGGTCGTCGGCCGCGCGCATCGCCGCCACCATGCGCGGGATCTCCCAGCCCTCGCCGTCGAAGGTGCGGGCGATCAGGTCGCGCTGCGCCTCGGGGTTCCGGAACGCCTCGAGCGGTGGCTCCGGCCGGGCGAAGACCAGGAAACCGTGGACCTGCTCGCTGTCGAGGACCGCGTACAGCGCCGCGCCCTTGCCGGGCGTGCTCCACGCCAGTCCCTCGCGCACGAGCCCGAAGTCGTTCGGCAGGGTGAACCCCGCGAAGCTGTAGCCGAGGTAGTGGTGGAACGGTGCCTCGTCACCGAAGACGAGCTCCCGGGTCCGGGAGTGCAGGCCGTCGGCGCCGATCACCAGGTCGTAGGTCTCCCGGCGGCCGCTGCGAAAGGTGACGTCGACACCGCCGGCGTGGTCGGCCAGGGTTTCGACCGTGTCGCCGAACCGGACCTCGACGTCGTCGCGCACCAGGTCGTACAGCGTCCGGATCAGGTCGCCGCGGCGGATCTCGAGGTCTTCGCCGTCGGCACCGCCGACGATCGCGTCCGGGACCAGGGACGCCACTTCGCCGCCGTCGGCGTCGAGGAACGTCAGCCGTCGCGTGGAGATGTGCAGCTCACGCAGGCGAGGCAGGATGCCCATCCGTTCGACGGCGTCCAGGGCCGTGCCGCGGATGTCGATGGGATAACCGCCGATCCGCAGTCCGGGCGCCTTTTCGACGACGGTGACCGCGAACCCGGAATGGTGCAGCCAGTACGCCAGTGCCGGACCGGCGATGCTGGCGCCCGAGATGAGAACCTTCTTCACGACCCCTCCAATAGCTAAGTTAGGTATCCAATAGCCGGGTGCGACAATCCCCGTGGCCAACCCCGACCCGGCCAACTATATACCTAAGTTAGCTATCTAAGAGGTGTGATGGGCGACACAGACACCGGCGACGGGTCCGACCTGCGTGCCGTGCTGCCCCGGATCCTGCAGCTGGGCACCCTGATGAACCGCAGCGGCCTCGCCGAGCGGGCGATGAAGCGGATCGGGGCCGACCTCGACCGGCCCGGGCTGTCGATCATCATCGCCCTGTACACGGCCGGGAAAGCGATGCGCGTCGGCGAAATCGCGGACCGGATGCAGGTCGCCGGCCCGCACGTCACGCGGCACCTGCACGTGCTGGAACGACGGCGGCTCGTGCACGGCCTGCCCGACCCGGACGACCGGCGCGCCCGGCTGGTCGAGCTGACCCCGGACGGCACCGAGATCGCCGACCGGTACGTCACCACGTTGCTCGGCTGGTTCGGCGACGCGCTGGCGAACTGGTCCCCCGCGGATCGCCGGACCTTCTACGACCTGCTTCTGCGGTTCACCGACGACCTCGCGGCCTTCCTGTCCGCGACCGCGGAACAGGAGTAACGCGGCCGGAGCGCCGACACGCCACCCCGGGAGCCGGGGTGGAGCACCACGGCACCGCCGATCGCCCGATTGACGGACAGCCCACGCCGGGTAACGTTTGGGAGCGCTCCCAGAAGCCGACGGCAGGAGTTCCGATGGGTGCCCAGCGACGACGTCACCTCAGGCCGGGACCGGCGAGCGCGGGTCTCCTGGCCGCGCTGCTGACCGCGCAGGTCGTTGCGGCGCCCCCGGTTTCCGCGGCCAGCGTCGGCCTGTCCGTGGACCTCTTCGCGGCCCGGCATTCCATCAGTCCCGACATCTACGGGATGAACGGCGGCGACCCCGCGCTCGTCGCCGAGCTCGGTACGCCCGTCTCCCGCTGGGGCGGCAACGCCAGCAGCCGCTACAACTTCACCAACCACACCTACAACACCGGCAGCGACTGGTACTTCGAAAACATCGTCGCCGGGCCGGACAACACCCTGGAAGCGTACGTCCAGCGCAACCGGGACCGCGGGATCAAGCAGGTGGTCACCCTGCCGATGTCCGGCTGGGTGGCCAAGGACTCGCCGTCGTCGCCGCACGCCTGCGGCTTCCCCGCCACCCGCTTCCCCGCCCAGGACGCGTTCGACCAGTGGGACGCCAACTGCGGCAACGGACGGCTGGACAACGCGAACCTCACCGGCGCCGAACCCACCGACACCTCGATCCCGGCGGACGCGTCGTTCGCGGGCGCGGAGGTGTCGCACCTGGTGAACCAGTTCGGCCCGGCCGCCCGCGGCGGCGTGCCGATCTACGAACTCGACAACGAGCCGGTGCTGTGGAGCTCCACCCACCGCGACGTGCACCCGCAGCCGGTGACCGACGACGAGCTGGGCACCAAGAGCACGGCGACCGCGGCGGCCGTCAAAGCCGCCGATCCGCGCGCGGCGGTCCTCGGCCCGTCCGGCTGGGGCTACTGCGAATGGGTCGCCTCCGGGCCGGACGGGTGCGCGCCGGGCGCGGACGCCGCCGCCCACGGCGGGCTCAACCTGTCCCAGTGGTTCCTCAAGAACATGAAGGACGCGAGCGGCGCGGCCGGCAAGCGGCTCCTCGACTACTTCGACCAGCACTACTACCCCCAGATCAGCGGCGACCGGACCCCGGAGGCGAACGCGTGGCGGCTGCGGTCGACGCGCTCGCTGTGGGACCCGTCCTACGTCGAGGAATCCTGGATCGGCCCGAGCGGGGTCAACGCTCCCCCGCTGCAGTTCATCCGCACGATGAAGCAGTGGGTCTCGCAGTACTACCCCGGCACCAAGACCGCCGTCACCGAGTACAACTGGGGCGCACTGGACGACATCAACGGCGCACTGGCCGAAGCCGACGTCCTGGGCATCTTCGGCCGCGAAGGCCTCGACCTCGCCACCATCTGGGGCGAACCCAAGCCCACGGACCCGGCCGCCTTCGCGTTCCGGATGTACCGCAACTACGACGGCACCGGCGGCAAGTTCGGCGACGTGAGCGTGTCGGCCACCAGCACCGACCAGGGACAGCTCGCGATCTACGGCGCCCAGCGCCGCTGCGACGGTGCCGTGACCCTCATGGTGGTCAACAAGACGGGCACCGACCTCGCCTCGCCGCTCTCGATCGCCGGCTTCGGCACCGGCACGGCGCAGCGGTTCACCTACGGCCCCGCCGCGCTCACCTCGATCGTGCGCGGCGCGGATCTGGCCGTGCAGCGCGGGCGCGTCACCACGACGTACCCGGCGAATTCGATCACGCTGCTCGTCCTGCCCCGCGCAGGGCGGTGACGAGCGGGTCCACGCCGAACGCCTCGTCCGGCACGCCCTGACCGGAGCCCCGGTGTCCCCGCCGGGGATTCGGCGTGCCGGAAGAACCGGGGCAGTGGCCGGGGACTTCCGGGCAAACTTCCGTCGCCCCTCGTCATTACCCGATGGTGTGGTGTTAACTGGCGCGACAGACAGAGAGCGTTTCCCCGACTCGGCTGCGACGGCACAAAGCAGTACCGGTTCGCCCGCCCCGCCCGGAAAGGCCGTCCCGCAATGCGAGTGTCCGCCCCGCTGTCGTCCGGTCAACAGCGCCTTTGGGCCGTCTCCCAGCTGCCCGGGGCCGGTCCGGCCTACAACGAGACCATGGCCTTCGCCCTGCGGGGACCGCTGGACCGCGAGGCGCTGCAACGGGCCTTCGACGCCCTCGCCGACCGCCACGAGGCCCTGCGGACCCGGATCGTCGTCGAAGACGGGCAGCCGGTGCAGCTCGTCGAACCCGCCGGGCACGGGTTCCCCTGCGTCGTCACCGAGGTTTCCGGACCGGACGAAGCGGCCGAACTGCGGCGGACCGACCCGGCCGAGGCGTTCGACCTGACGCGGGCGCCGCTGGCGCGGGCGCGGCTGGTGGCCGGGGCGCCGCCCCCCGATCGCCACGCTACCGGGGACCACCGACAGTTCCCGGCCGAGGACCACGTCCTGCTGATCACCGTGCACCACCTCGTCTTCGACGGCTGGTCACGCACCCTGCTGCTGCGCGAGCTCGGCACCCTCTACGCCGCCGAAGCGAACGGGACCGACCCGGAGCTGCCGCCCGCCCGGCCCTACCGCGAACACGCACTGGCGCAGCAGGACTGGCTGGCCGGCGACGGCCCGGCGCCGCACGAGGCCTACTGGCGGGAGCGGCTCGACGGCGTGCCGCCGGTGCTGGAGCTGCCCACCGACCGGCCACGCCCGGCCCGGCAGGACCACCGGGGTGCGCGGGTGCCCGTCTCGCTCGGCCCCGGCCTCACCGCGCGACTGAAGGCGGTGGCGCGTGAGCACGGCGTCACGCTGTACTCCACCATTCTGACCTGCTGGAACATGGCGGATTCAACTGGTCGTCGCAACACCTTGATCATGGAGGTGTGGGATGGGGCACGGTAGGAAGCAGTTGCCGGAGGCGCCGGTGGGTGCGCGGCGGCAGTGGGCGGCGGATCGGGCGTTGCGGCCGCCGATGCGTTCACCGGGCCGGCCGGAGCC